>PDPR01000009.1 GCA_002749285.1 Maribacter sp. | reverse complement strand
TGATGCAAAATGGAAATACTAATGCAAAATCACATAACAGCGAATATGCGGTTCCGCTTTGCTCCACCCAAATTGCCTGTGGTCGCAAGCTCCCGACGGCAACTTCGCATATTCGCGGAACGATATATATTGTATAAACCTGCAATAATGGCCCAAACATAGGATGCCCACTTAAACCAGGATTTCCTTATCTCAATAGTGGGCAAGGCAGGAACCCTCAAAAAGCATACGATATACGATGGATCAACGGGGCTTTTCCTGTTGCGCCTTCCATAACCAAAGTTTCGTTATAATAGATGTTGGACAAGGCATAAACGTGATGTACTATCCAACCAATAACAACCCATAAAAACAGGATCTTTGTACTCATAATAATAGTATTTCTTTATTTAACGGTAATTTTAGTCCAACTTGGAAGCCCACCTGCTTTGCAGGTGGTCATGTTCTTTTGGCTTTGCCTGCATGCGTAATATTTGTTTTTTTGCCGTCCAGCTTTCGCAATCCAAAAAAAATGCTCGGCTGAAAGCACTGGCTATGGCCGCCCCCATAGGTGGGGTAACCCAAGGGCCACCTTATAAGAAGGTGATTTTTACCAATATCGGCATTTTCAACATCCCGATTAGGGGTCATCTTTTTCTGTTTTTTGGGGTGCTACTTGGTTCCGACCAAAGTAGATCTATTGGTAAGGTATTATGGTTGCCAATAGTATATGATACAAGGCTGGTTCCCGATTATGGAAATGTAATACAAAACCAATAATTACTGTCTAGGATTGGGCATGTGAAAACGACATTGTAATTCCTTCGGCCCATAACCCAGGAGGCGTTTGTCGTAGAATATTTGGTGCTAAACAGTAACCAGTTCCTGGATTTTACTGTACACCAAATGACTCTCCCAACCGCGATACAATAGATAATCGGCAAGTTTTTTTTTGCGCTTTGTTATATTGTTCCCGTCAAGGGATTCCAATTTTTTTTTCGCTATGGTATCCAATGTTTCCAGATAAAGGGTATCATCGATTTCCGCTAATGCGGATCTGATGTTGTAGCTTGATATATGCCTTCGTTTCAATTCGTTCACGATCTTATTCCGCCCCCATTTCTTTATATTGAACTTACCGCGTGCGAAACTTCGGGAAAAACGTTCCTCGTTCAGGTAATTCTCTTGGATCAAATGGGTCACTATTTGGTCTATCGCCTCCGGGATCATACGCATCCCCTCCAGTTTCATGGTCACATCCCTGTGGCAACGTTCCTGATAGGCACAGTAGCGTTCCAGTTTTTTGGTCGCTTCGGCTAGTGTGTATGTATTTGGATTCTGTGACAAGGTTCGAATTTGATTTTTAAACGGGTTCTATGTGAAAAAGGAATTGCAACAAATCAATTTTACCCCACGTTCGTATATTGTAAACATACAGGGGAGAATAAAGTTGTTGGGTTAAAGAAAATTACAAAAAAACATTGAAAGTAGCCATTAACAAAAAAAGCGACTCCGTTTTCGGAGTCGCTTTTATATGGGACATCTTCCTATCCAATAGTTCTGAAAGACCCTGAATAGGCTTCAGGATTAACTTAACCTACTATTTCTTTGTTTGAAATAGGGTTTCATTAATATATTGTCTTGCCGTTCTTGTCCTTAAAACGGTATTCTAGATACGTATAGGCATCCCTAGGTTGGATCTTGATCCATTTCTTATGTTCCATAAACCATTTTGCACGGATTGATGGAAAACCTTTGGTAAGGTAAGCCGCAATAAAAGGGTGTATGTTCAACGTGATCTTACTGTCCTTTTTAGGGCCTTTCAGAAGCTTTTCTAGGTCTACATTTATTTTGTCTATTAAAACAATCGGTGCTTCTACCTCTAGGCCCGCACGATTGGGGTCTACCTCTGTTGTCTTAATATTCATTTCGGGTCGTACCCGTTGCCTGGTAATCTGTACAAGACCAAATTTGCTGGGAGGCAAGATTTTATGCTTGGCGCGGTCATCCTTCATTTCATCACGAAGATGGTCAAAAAGTTTTTTTCTATGGGGTGCCTTTATCATATCGATAAAATCGATAACGATAATTCCACCCATATCGCGCAGGCGTAATTGTCTTGCTATTTCCGAAGCTGCCAGCATATTGACCTCCAGAGCGGTGTCTTCTTGGTTCTTTGCCTTATTGGACCGGTTTCCGCTGTTCACATCGATGACATGCAATGCCTCTGTGTGCTCTATGATCAAATAAGCCCCTTTGCTCATTGTGGCCGTACGGCCGAAAGAGGTTTTGATCTGTCTTTCTATTCCGAATTTTTCAAATATAGGAATGGAAGAGTTGTAGAGTTTTACGATGGATTCCTTGCCCGGGGCAATTTCCTGTACATAATCCTTGATCTGGTTATAAAGCGTTTCATTATCAACATGTATCCCAGTAAAGGAATCGTTGAATACGTCCCTTAGTATACTGGAGGCTCTATTGAGCTCTACCAATACTTTTGAAGGGGCGGGCGCCTTATATAGTTTTTTGCACATTGCCGACCATTTGTTCAGCAAGTTTTCTAGATCTTTGTCCAGCTCGGCGACTTTTTTGCCTTCGGCGACTGTTCGGATAATAACACCAAATCCTTTAGGTTTAATGCTTTTCACAAGCCTTTTCAACCTATCTTTCTCTTCCCTGCTACTGATCTTTTGTGAGACCGATACACGTTCGGAAAAAGGTACCATGACCAAATAGCGTCCGGCTAGTGATAGCTCGGAACTTATCCTTGGCCCTTTGGTGGAAATGGGTTCCTTGACAATCTGTACTAATAAGGATTGATTTGATTTCAAGGCATCATTAATGCTGCCATGCTTGTCAATATCTTTTTCTAAGGGGAAACCTTTCAAGGAATAATCCTTGAGCTTTCCCGAACTCACTTGTCTAATGAATTTTAACATTGTGGACAATTGCGGCCCTAGGTCATGATAATGCAAAAAAGCATCTTTTTCATAGCCTACGTTTACAAAGGCAGCATTAAGACCGGTAACTGGTTTTCTGACTTTGGCCAAAAATATATCGCCAACAGAAAAATTGTTATTGTCTTCCTCTTTGTGTAATTCTGTGAGTTTCCCTTCTTTTAGTAAGGCAAAATCGACGGCGTCGGAACTAGATCTTACGATTAATTCTCTATTCACCTGATTTTATTTATATCTGTTCCCCACAACTTAGGTCGGGAGCGAACAAATAGATTAAACAATAGTAATTACAGGTTGTATAAACCCGTCGAAATTCGATTTCGAATTTCTATGTCAATGAACTTATTAAATGAAAAAGTAGTTGGTTACAACTACTTTTTCTTGTGTCGGTTAGCTCTTCTGCGCTTCTTGCGCTTATGGGTAGCTACCTTATGTCTCTTTCTTTTCTTACCGCTCGGCATAAAGTTTTTATTTAAAGATTATTATATTATTTTACTCGTACGTTGCTTTTGACACTTTCTACGAAAACCTTGGCCGGTTTAAATGCCGGAATGTTGTGTGCCGGTATTTTTATAGTAGTGTTTTTTGAAATGTTCCTTCCGGTTTTTTCCGCTCTGGTCTTTATGATAAAACTACCGAATCCTCTCAGGTATACATTATCGCCACTCTCCAAGGAAGTCTTTACTTCCTCCATAAAGGATTCAACTGTTGCTTGCACATCTCCTTTTTCAATCCCCAGTTTATCTGAGATTTTAGATACAATTTCCGCTTTCGTCATTTTGTGTATTATATTATCTGTGTGTTTTTTCGGCTTGCAAATATATAAATTAAATTCATTCTTTTTGCCCTAATCAACTAATTTTAAGTCTATAAACAGCTACTTTTACCATATAGTATTAATGTACATGGTTTTTTCCCACAAAATTCTTCTTTGGTATTCCAAAAATAAGCGAATGTTGCCATGGAGGGAAAGCAAGGATCCCTATAAGATCTGGCTTTCAGAGATTATCCTCCAACAGACGAGGGTAGCACAGGGCCTACCTTATTATTTGAGGTTCATTGAACGGTTCCCGGCTGTAGATGATTTGGCCCGTGCCCAAGAAGATCAGGTGTTGAAATTATGGCAGGGTTTAGGGTATTACTCCCGGGCCAGGAACCTGCATGCTACGGCGAAAATGGTGGTTAATGAATATGGAGGGGTGTTTCCCGATACCTATAAGGGGCTACTAGGTTTAAAAGGTGTGGGTGATTATACCGCTAGCGCTATTGCCTCAATCTGCTTTGATGTTCCTGAGCCAGTGGTCGATGGCAATGTGTACAGGGTGCTTTCCCGTTACTTTGGAGTAGGGACACCGATCAACAGTTCCGAGGGTATCCGTTATTTTAAGCAACTGGCGAGGGAGGTCATGAACGTTGAACGGATAAGGGATTACAATCAGGCCATAATGGAGTTCGGTGCCATACAATGTGCGCCGAAAAATCCCGATTGCCAAGGTTGCCCAATAAATCAGGGTTGTGTGGCGATCCAAAAGAACAAGGTTAACGAGCTTCCTGTAAAACAAAACAAGATAAAGGTCAGGAAGAGGTATTTTAATTATCTGGTCGTTGTCGATTCGGAAAACAGGACATTGTTGCAGCAGCGCAAAGGGCGGGGAATTTGGCAGAACCTCTGGGAGTTCCCTTTGTTGGAGACCAAGGAAAACATTGATTTGGATGAATTGGAACAAAGGTATGGCGAGGTGGTTGCCATTGCGGATACCCCTGAAATATATCAATTCAATGATAGGGATATCGTACATAAGCTGTCGCACCAACACCTATATGCTAAATTTTGGATAGTGAAGACCGATTCATGTGTGGTGAATGGTATTGATTTTGGAACTTTGGGGACATATCCCGTACCGGTTTTGATAGCGGACTTTATTAAAACATTTAAAATTTAGTACTTTTGGGTATTAGATAAAAATTATGAGTGGAACATTGAACAAGGTAATGCTTATCGGGCATTTGGGAGACGAAGTGAAAATGCACTATTTTGAGGGCGGTGGTAGTATAGGAAGATTTCCTATTGCGACCAATGAGACTTATACCAATAAGCAAACAGGTGAGCGTGTGACCAACACGGATTGGCATAATATTGTTGTACGGAACAAGGCCGCTGAAATTTGTGAAAAGTACCTTAGCAAAGGGGATAAGGTTTATGTTGAGGGGCGCTTGAAGAACAGGCAATGGCAAGGGGAGGATGGCAATACACGGTATACCACCGAGGTGCATGTACAGGATTTCACTTTCCTGAGTACAAAGAAGGAGAGTATGGCAAATGCACAGGTATCTGGTCAGCCGGCGCAATCGGCCCCATCATCGCAACCTGTGCGGCATAAAGGATCTACAGGGGCTGCTGGACCAACAACGCCTGTTGAATCCGAGGATGATGACCTACCATTTTGACCTTATGAAAATTAAAATCTGACTGTTGGATCCGGAACCCCTTAGTTTTTCCCTGAATTCCATAGCTATGGAGGGTGCTTTTGTGCTCAATGTCTGCATACTAATGATATTGCTGCTTTGTTCGGCCCTCATTTCGGGTGCGGAGGTGGCCTTTTTTGGTTTGTCCCCAACAGACATCAATACCATTGGGCAAGATAAGACGGCCAAGGGCAATATTGTCGTGAAATTGCTCGAACGCCCCAAAAAGCTATTGGCGACCATATTAATAGCCAACAATGCGATCAATATCGGGATCGTTCTTATCTTTAAACTGGTCGGGGATACATTGTTCTCGAACATTGATTATTTTTTGTTCGATTTTATTTCGGTCCGTTTTGTTCTGGAGGTTTTGGTGGCAACCTTTTTGATCCTGATGTTTGGAGAGATCCTGCCTAAGGTATATGCCAATAGGAATAGGGTGAGTTTTTCCCATTTCATGGCGTATCCGTTAAAAGTGCTCGATTTTATTTTTTCCCCATTGAGCCTGCCAATGCGATCGAGTACGATCTACCTGAATGAAAGATTGGGCACACATAAATCGAACCTTAGTGTGGATCATTTGTCCCAGGCTTTGGAGCTGACATCCGAAGGGGATACCACGAAAGAGGAACAGAAACTATTGGAAGGTATAGTTTCATTTGGGAACACCGATACCAAACAGGTGATGCGCCCACGGATCGATCTTTTTGCCTTAAGTGAGGATATGAAATTCCCCGATGTGCTCAGCGAGATAAAAAAACAAGGGTACTCCAGGATTCCCGTATTCTCTGAAAACATGGATAATGTCCTGGGGGTACTTTACGTAAAGGACCTTCTACCTTTTATAGACAGGAAGTCCTTTAATTGGGTCTCGCTGATACGGGAACCTTACTTTGTGCCGGAAAACAAAAAATTGGATGATCTTTTGATGGAGTTCCAAGAAAAGAAAAACCATTTGGCAGTGGTGGTCGATGAATATGGGGGTACCTCGGGTATTGTTACCCTTGAGGATATCATTGAGGAAATCGTAGGGGATATCAGTGACGAATTCGATGATGAGGACCTGGTGTATTCCAAATTGGATGATTTTAATTACGTCTTTGACGGAAAGACGGCCCTAAAGGATTTTTATAGGGTGGTGAGGATTGATGATGATGGGGACTTTGAGGAACAAAAGGGGGAATCCGAGACCATTGCCGGTTTTGTATTGGAGATTGCTGGGAAATTCCCCAAAAAAGGGAGTAAGGTAATTTTCAAGAATTACGAGTTCATCGTAGAGAGTTTGGATAAAAAAAGATTGAAACAAATTAAAGTGACCTTGCCACATGGGAATTAAGCGTATCCTTTTCTTACTGTTTTTTACCACTGTCCTTATGGGTTGCCAGGAAGATGTGATTCCTAAGCCGAAGGCCAAATTACGGTTGGAATACCCTAAACCGGATTACGGACTTCTTGAAACGGACCATTTTAAATTCCTAAAGAACCAATCTAGTATTTTCAAGCAAAAGGACGCCTATTCAATGACCTTGGACTACCCGACCATGAAAGGTTCCCTGTTTATAACCTATAAGGATGTTAGGGGCAATATTGACAAGCTGTTGATGGATGCCCAAAAGTTATCCATAGAACATTCTGCGAAGGCTGATGGTATTTTGCCACATCCTTTTGTGAATGAAAAGGACCAGGTATACGGAATGTTCTTCGAAGTTGTAGGTGATGCGGCCTCACAAGCCCAATTTTATGTTACCGACAGTACCGAACATTTTGTGACCGGTTCCCTCTACTTCTATGTAAGGCCCAATTACGATTCCATATACCCCGCAGCAACGTATTTGCAGAACGACATAAAGAAATTTATGGAAAGTGTTCGCTGGAAGTAGGTACAAAAGTAACTTGTTCCTCGTTTAGAGGAACGGACAGCAGCCACGATAATTTAAAACCGTTTTTACTTGCCGAGTAGTTTTTCGGCATTGGCTATACTGGTGTTGATCTGTTCACGAAGGGCCTTTACCTTTTCCTCCTCCTCATCCAACCAATCCTGCTTTTCCTCTGTCAGTTTTTTCCCGTTTAGAATCTCATCGGAATCAAACCGACTGCCAAAGCCTTTCATCCAATCCATCATTGCCTTATGGGCATCTTGGAGGTCCTTTCTTGCATTTTTGTACTGTAACCCCAATTCAGTACTATCTTCCTTACTGCTCAATTCGCCGACCATTCTTCCCATTACGCTCATTTTTGGCATTACCTCGTCATGAATGGCCATAACCTTGGCCATTTGTTTGCCAGAAGCACTTTCGTCAATTTTTTTCTCGTCTTTACATGAGATATTCGAAATTAGGAATACTAGGGCTAAGAGACTTAAAAACTTTTTCATTCTTTCTAAATGTATTTGTTTGGTTTCTATGGTTTTAATTACGTTATACCTGATGTTTGGGAGTGTTCCTTGGATTTGTGGCGGTTTGCCCTGACAGGGGCGAATGCCATTGGGCCTCTCCCTTTTCAGAATTTGGTATAATGGGGATATCTCCCTCCCCATCATCCATTTTCTTTTTCAAAAATACACAATACCTATTTCTTTTTAAGACAAATTGTATCCGATATTTCATTGAATCCATTTTTTAATCGCAGGGCGATAGCCAAAAAAGGGTTTACCTCGAAATGAAAAAAACAAAAGGTATGACCCGTGCCCTTGGGTGATTATGGTTGTCGGGGCCGTGTTGTTCGGCAAGGTTATCACTAAAAAAAAGACCGTTATAAAAAATAACGGTCTTTATCCAATATTTGGTACATACCAAGGCTTTGGGTTTTTGTTCCAAATCCCTAGAACTTTGGTTTTTCAGTATTTTCGGCGAATTTATCATAGTACTTTACAGGAACTTTTTTTCCGTTGAAGGTAACCTTCTCCAAGTTTTCGATAACATCACTCCCTTTTCCTGTGACAACTATACGGGCATTGTCGATACTCATGTATTTTTGGGCGGCCTTTTGTACATCTTCCTTGGTCACGGCATTCAAACGTTCCAGATATGTCTTGTAATAATCTTTAGGAAGTCCTTCGGTTTCTATGTTCAGGGCATAGCGGGCAATGGTTCCCGGTTTTTCCAAAGCCAGTACAAAACTACCTGTGTATTTGGCCTTTGCGTTTTCCAGTTCCTCATCCGTAACAGGTTGCTTCACTATTTTGTCAATTTCCTTTAAAATCTCAACCACTGTACTGTCGGTCACCATATTACGTACTTGTGTGCTGACAAAGAAAGGTGAAGGTGCATATTTGTCATTTCCAATATGCGAATAGGCACCATAGGTATAGGCCTTGTCTTCCCTTAAATTCAAGAATAGGCGTGCCTCTCCCCCTCCACCAAGGATTTTATTGGCAAGGATGGAAGCCAGATAATCCTCGTTTTTCATTTGGAGGTCGGCCAAATTCTCAACGGTTACTTCAGATTGTACGGCATTGGGGACATCGACGAAGTTGATCTGGGTATATTGGGCATTGGATGGTTTGGAGAATTGTAAGGAAGGAGGGGTCGCTTTAACCCAAGGGGTAAAATATTCATCGACCAATGTTTTGACCTTTTCGAATCCAACATCACCCACGATTACCAAATATGCATTTGCCGGCACAAAATAATCTTCATAAAAATGGATTACGTCGAATAAGGTTATGTTGTTCACTGTCTCCTCGGTTGCAAATTCACCATAAGGGTGTCCTTTGCCATAGGCCAGGGCATTTGCCACCCGGTTGGAAATTGCGGTGACATCCTTTTCCTCGGCCTTTAGTGAAGTGATCAATTTTTGTTTTTCCTTTTGGAACTCCTCTTCGGTGAAATTAGGGTTAATGGCGGCATCGGCCATAAGTTCGAAGATTCTTGGAAAGTATTTTGACAATGAACTTGCATGGGCACTTTGGGAACCAAAACTGATACGTGCACCTAGAAAATCCACCTCCTCGTTAAAATCATCCTTTGGAATGGATTTGGACCCATTGCCCAAAAGACTGGCGGTTAGATCGGAGACCCCGGCCTTATTGCCTTCGGGAATTGGAGGGTTGTCTATTAGCAATTGTATGGATACCCGTGGCAACTTGTGGTTCTCGACCACTAGAACCTTAAGTCCGTTTTTGAGTTCGTAATGTAGTGGTTCGCTCAGATTGATTTCTGGGGAAGGGCCTGGTTCTGGCATTTTGCTTCTATCGATTTGGGCCTGTAAATTAAAGGCCATGAAGCCGAGGATCAACGTTATATATAGTCTTTTCATTGTTTTTTAGTTTTTTGTTGCTTCTTGGGGTAGGTATTCCAGCTCGACTCGTTGGTTTGGTTTAAGGTACTTATTGGATACTTCCAATATCTCCTCCCTTGTAATCGATCGGTAGATTTCGATTTCATTATTGATCAAGTCGGTGTTGTCATATAACATATAATATCTTGCCAAGGAATTTGCTATGCCCGAAATACTACTATTTGAATTCACGAATGTATTCTCAAATTTGTTCTGTAGTTTTTGATAATCCTTTTCAGAGATCAATTCGGATTGTAGCTTCTCGATTTCCCCGTCTATATCGGTCTTCAAGTCCTCCAAGGAGGTCTCCCCTACTGGGAGGGCCCCAACAATATAAGCGCCATAGTCTTCCTGTGACCCATTGAAGGCAAAGACCTGAAGGGCCTTCTTCTCTTTGTCAACCAATTTCTTGTAAAGTTTGGAGCTTTTCCCATCGCTCAGATAGGTAGAGATCATATCGAGTACATAAGCGTCCCTACTGGTTTGGGCAGGGGTTCTGTATCCTAGTAAAATAGCGGGTATCTGTATATTCGGATCGTGGTATTCGGTTTTTATGGAAGTGGTGATAGGGTCTTCCATGAACGTTTGGCGTTGGATGTCCTTGCCCTTGGGAATAGGCCCGAAATACTCTTGTACCATTTTTTTGGTCTTGTCCAACGATATGTCCCCCGCGACGACCAGTACGGCATTGTTGGGTACATAATATGTTTTGTTGAATGTTTTAAAATCATCCAAAGAGGCATTTGCCAAATGCTCCAAAGAACCAATGGTTTGCCAGCGATAGGGGTGTTTTTTGAACAGATGTACGAAGATCTGCTCACGCCATCTTCCATAAGGGGCATTGTCATAACGCATTCTTCGTTCTTCCTGGACAACCTCACTTTGGGTATCTACCCCGATCTTGTTGATTATGGGGTGCATCATTCGTTCAGATTCCATCCAAAGGCCCAACTCTAGATTGTTCGAAGGGAACACCTCATAGTAATAGGTACGGTCCTGGGTGGTGTTTGCGTTGTTCTGGCCCCCGTTCGATGAGACGATCTTAAACCATTCCCCGCGTTTTATGTTCTTTGTGCCCTCGAACAATAAGTGTTCAAAGAAATGGGCAAAACCTGTTTTTTCGGGATTTTCATCTTTGGCCCCTACGTGGTACATGACCGAAGTGGTTACGACGGGGGCGTTATTGTCTTGGTGTAAGATTACGTGAAGACCATTATCAAGATCGTATTCTAGGAAAGAGACTTCTTGGGCAGGGATAGTTGGCGAAAAGAATAGGGCCAGCATACCTAGGGTCAGCGATGTTTTTATTCTCATAGGACTAATTACTTAATATAATTGTACAATGTGTTTTTATTATTGGATAGGCTAATATATAATTTTAAGGATAAGTATTCGATCGTTCCTTTGTTTTTAACAGGGTTTTAATCGGATTGTCCAAGGTTTGGCCCTGCAGGTCCAATAATTATCGATTATCCCATTTTAAGTTCCCCCATTATTTTAGTGATCATATTTATGATGGTACAGTTATTCGACCCGAACAGGTAGCGGTAAAAATGATGGCCCACGGTATGGGATAGCCCTGTTTTTAGGCTATTTTTTATTTGTAAATCACTTGTACATTAATGAATTAGCAGTATATTTGCACCCGCCCATTCAAAAAGGTGGGCTTAAAATTTAACTAATATATACGCTATGTATGCAATTGTAGAGATGGCAGGGCAGCAATTTAAGGTTGCGAAAGACCAAAAAGTATATGTTCACCGTTTACAGGCAGAAGAAGGGAAAAAGGTAACTTTTGACAATGTACTTCTTTTGGATGATGGTAAGAACGTTACTGTTGGCGCCCCAGCTATAGACGGGGCCGCTGTTGAGGCTAAGGTCATTAAGCACCTTAGGGGTGACAAGGTTATTGTCTTTAAAAAGAAAAGACGTAAGGGTTATGCTGTAAAGAATGGTCATCGCCAATCCTTTACGGAAATCGTTGTTGAGAGTATTGTTTCCTCTGGAGCAAAAAAAGCAGCAGCTGTAAAGAAGGCTGTGGCAGCACCAAAAGCCAAAGCAGCACCAAAAAAGGCAGCTGTTAAAGCGGTAGCGCCTAAAAAAGCTGCTTCCAAGAAAGCCGATGACCTAAAAAAGGTTGAAGGTATTGGGCCAAAAATCGCAGAGACCTTAATCGCTGCAGGAATATCCACTTTTGCCGAATTGGCAAGTACCAAAGCGGATAAAATCGCTGAGATCATTTCGGATGTTCGTGGTAACCATGTAACGGACACTTGGCCGGCACAAGCTAAATTGGCTGCCGAGGGTAAATGGGATGAGTTGAAGGAATGGCAAGATAAATTAGACGGTGGTAAGGCATAATGGCCAAACCATTAAGAATAACAATAAAAACCGAAAAAAATGGCTCACAAGAAAGGTGTAGGTAGTTCGAAGAACGGTAGGGAATCAGAATCGAAACGCTTAGGGGTTAAGATTTTTGGTGGCCAGGCGGCCATCGCTGGTAATATCATCGTTAGACAACGTGGTACTAGGCACAACCCAGGAGAAAATGTCTATGCAGGTAAAGATCATACATTACATGCAAGAGTAGATGGAATCGTGAAATTCCAAAAGAAAGCAGGAGGAAAATCCTATGTTTCCATAGAGCCCTTTGAGGCCTAGGATCTTATATTTTAAAGAATAGAAAAACCTTCCATTTCCGGAAGGTTTTTTGTTTTTATATCATAGGTATTTCACCCCATACCCTCCATGGGCCGTCCTCCTGTATATGCCCTGTGTGGGGTGGGTACATGATTGGTCTATCGTTAAGTTTCAAGGCTATGGCCCTGACCGCCGATCAACATGCCTCCTTTTTAGGATACGTTCATGTTCGTATAAGATTCCATCCGCTATGGGCCAAGAGGGAAGTTCCCGTCTGGCCGCCTACTTTTCCCTTAATGTGTTCCGGGATTGTACTGGGGCGGAAGCAATGTGGGCATTATGCCTTTTCGAGACTTTCCTTAAGACCTTCCTTCCTGTTGTCAATATAGGTTTTAGTACCTGTAATAATCAGGTTTGAAAGGGCCTTTTACGGTTACCCCAATATATTTTGCTTGGTCCTCACGGAGTTCTGTAAGCTCGGCACCTAATCTCGACAAATGCAATTTGGCGACTTTCTCGTCCAGATGTTTGGGGAGCATATATACCTTGTTTTCGTAGGCATCACTATTTTTCCAAAGTTCGATCTGTGCCAAGGTCTGATTGGTAAAAGAGTTGCTCATTACGAAACTTGGGTGGCCGGTAGCACATCCTAGGTTGACCAAGCGTCCTTCTGCCAAGATGATGATGTCTTTGCCGTCAATGGTGTATTTATCTACCTGTGGTTTTATTTCATCCTTGGTATCGCCATAGTTGGCGTTCAACCAAGCCATATCGATCTCATTATCGAAATGTCCGATGTTACAGACGATCACCTTGTCCCGCATGGCCTTAAAATGCTCGGCCCTTATAATATCCTTGTTTCCTGTAGTTGTGATTACGATATCCGCATTGCCTACCACATTCTCTAATTTCCTCACTTCAAAACCTTCCATACAGGCTTGTAAGGCACATATTGGGTCAATCTCGGTAATGGTCACTATGGCACCTGTACCTTTGAATGAAGCGGCCGTGCCTTTGCCTACGTCGCCATATCCGGCGACTACCACGCGTTTACCGGCCAACATAGTATCGGTCGCCCTGCGAATGGCATCTACGGCACTTTCACGGCAACCGTATTTATTATCGAATTTTGATTTGGTGACCGAATCGTTCACATTGATAGCGGGCATCGGCAAGGTGCCATTTTTAACCCTTTCGTACAAACGATGGACTCCTGTTGTGGTTTCTTCCGACAGTCCTTTTACCCCAGAAGCAAGCTCAGGGTATTTGTCCAAGACCATATTGGTAAGGTCTCCACCATCATCTAGGATCATATTCAGCGGTTTGCGGTCTTCACCAAAGAACAGGGTTTGCTCTATGCACCAGTCAAACTCCTCCTCATTCATACCTTTCCATGCATATACAGGAATGCCTGTGGCGGCAATGGCAGCAGCGGCATGGTCTTGTGTGGAGAAGATATTGCAGGAACTCCAAGTAACATCGGCACCAAGGGCCACAAGGGTTTCGATTAAGACCGCAGTCTGTATGGTCATGTGTAAACAGCCTGCGATACGGGCACCTTTAAGGGGTTTCTCATCCTTATACTCTTCCCGAAGAGCCATGAGTCCTGGCATTTCTGCTTCGGCCAAAGTAATCTCTTTTCTTCCCCAATCCGCTAGGGTAATATCTTTTACCTTATTAGGAACATATGAAACGGTTTTGGTAGCCATATCCTTTTTTATTTTTACTTTCGTTGTTGATTATTGCTCTTTTTTAAGAATTGCGAAGTTACGAATATCCTAAATAACAACATGCCTCTTTATAAGACAATAGAAGTTGCCCCGTCGATCAAAGTATATATTTGGAAGATAGAAGAAACCGAGGAGGAGCTATCCAAGGGTATTGAGCTTACCGAACATTGCCAAAACCGTATAAATGGCATGAAGTCCAAATTGCATCGCAAGGGCTTTTTAAGTATTCGACATTTAATGGCCAGGGCGGGTTATGAGGACAAGGATCTTTATTATGACCCGGTGGGCAAACCACATTTGTATGACGGTAACCATATTAGTATTACACATTCACACCAATTTACCGGAATTATTGTAAGTAAGGAGCACGAGGTTGGGATAGATATTGAATTGCAACGCGATTTAATTACCCGTATAGCCCATAAATTCACCCCTACTGATGCCTATACCCATATTGAGGACAGGAAAGACCTTGTTCGTAAATATACCATTGTCTGGGGCTGTAAGGAATCACTGTATAAGATATATGCTACTGCCGGACTCAGTTTCTTAAAGCATATCCACATCAATGACTTTGGATTTTCGGACCGGAACCTTGAAGGGGAGATCGATTATAAAGGGAATACTACCTATTATAGGTTGAAATTCATGGAATTCGAAGGTTTTACATGTGTTTACGCTTTTAAAAAATAAATTGGGTTAGTGAGCTAAATTACGTACCTTGATTGTCATAAATAAAACTGGTCTTATGGGAGAACCTAAGGATCATAATATATTCGGTTTTATAAAGGAATTTCCAAATGATGGGGCATGCAAGGCTTATCTGGCAAGGATAAAATGGCAGGATGGTTTTAGGTGTGTGAAGTGCGGCCATACAAAAGGGTGTAAAAAGCCGGGCCACAAGTATCATTGTTACAATTGCCATCATGTGGAAAGTGCTACGGCGAACACCTTGTTCCATAAGGTTAAGTTTGGTTTGCAGAAAGCCTTTTGCATTGTTTTTGGGATGGGCACAAGTAGTAAAGGCATTTCGAGTGTTCAAATGGGAAAACGTTTTGGTATTAGGCAGGGTACAGCTTGGTCTTTTATGCGGAAAGTGAAAGGGGCCATGGTCAACGGCCAGGAATGCCCTTCGTCGGAACCAGTCCATGTAGAGGAATTCACGATAGGTGGGAAAGGGGAACAGGGTAATCAAGACCCTGTAAAAAAGGCCTTAATAGTAGTGGAGCTGGATAGGGAGCATCAAATGAAGCGGGTTTTTGTAAGGTCCATTGAGGATTGTTTGGGCGAACGGTCAATATTAATATTTGAAGAGCACATAGGAACAACGGCACATATGGTGCTTGATGGGGATGGTACAGTATTATGATATTGGGCCAAACCAATGATAATGGCGAGGCATTCTTCATGGGGCTATTGGAAGGATGGTTATGGCAATTTTGTGGCAATCCGAAAAAGTTTAAACGAGTTCATGGAATAAGAACATTGAACAGTTACTTAATTATGTGTATAATCCAATATATTTATATGTTATTATGGAAATATCGGTAGAACTTACTTTTTCGCCTTTACAGGATGATTTTGAACAACATATCATCAACTTTATCAAAAAATTAAGGGCATCGGGACTTACGATTTTGGAGAATCCCTTAAGCACACAGGTTTTTGGCCCATACGATGAGGTCATGAAGGTGTTGGACACAGAAATAAAAATCGCCTTTGAACTTATGGATCGGGGATTGCTCTATATGAAACTGGTAAAATCGGACAGGAGTACATATGAGCCACATTTTTGATTTTTTTTTCGGGCAATATGCCGGTTACGAAACGTACTATGTCGTTTTGGAGATTGTTGCGGTTATTTTTGGGTTACTGTCTGTCTGGTTTTCAAAACAAAACAATATCCTGGTTTATCCAACGGGATTGATCAGCACTTCCATTTATGTCTACCTTCTTTTTAAATGGGGGTTGATAGGGGATATGATGATCAATGGATATTATTTTATAATGAGTATATATGGTTGGTATGTATGGACCCGGAAAGTGGATGACTCACATTTCACCCCGATAACCAAAGCAACGAATAAGGAGCATAGGATATCGGTCTTGATTTTTATGGCCACCTTGGTCTTTGTTTTCGTGGTCTATCAAATGTTCGATAAATGGACAAGTTGGACCGCTTATGTAGATACCGTAACAACAGCAGTGTTCTTTGTGGGTATGTGGCTTATGGCCAGACGAAAAATCGAAAATTGGTTGTATTGGATCGTGGGGGATATAATTTCGGTTCCCTTATATTTTTATAAGGGATTTACGTTTACAAGTTTTCAGTACCTTATATTTACGGTCATAGCAATATTCGGATACTTGGCATGGAAGAAAAATTTAAGCAGCAACCCGTTGATGGCATTATCAAGATAGTATTATTTGGCCCCGAATCTACTGGAAAAACTACCCTATCAGAACAATTGGCCCGACATTATTGTTCTGTTTGGGTACCTGAATATGCTAGGGAATATCTTCAGGATAAATGGAACAATGAACGAAAGACCTGTGAGCCCAAGGATCTATTGCCGATTGCCGAGGGGCAAATGCTTCTTGAGAATGATCTGGCCCGAAAAGCATCAAGAGTCCTAATCTGTGATACCGACCTATTGGAGACCAAGGTATACTCCGAAGCATATTATCTTGGATATTGTGACCCACTGTTGGAAAAGTATGCCCTGGAAAACCAATATGACCTTTATTTTCTCACATATATCGATATACCCTGGGAGAAAGACGATTTAAGGGACAAGCCCAATGAACGTGAAAGGATGTTTTTATATTTCAAGGATACATTGGAGAAGTATAACAGGAAATACGTTATCTTGAAGGGCGATAAAAAAACCCGTTTAAAAATAGCAGTCGAACATATAGATAATCTATTGAAAAAATGATTCGATTTACTGAAGAAGATTTAGGACTATTGGCCGAAAAAGGTATAGGCAAGGAAAAAGTCAAAAAACAGATCAAGATTTTTGAAGAAGGGATTCCCTTTGTGAATTTAGTTAAGGCGGCCGTTGTCGGTGATGGCATCCTTAGGTTCACGGTACGTGAGCAGAAAGGATTGATCAATAAATTCGAGGAGACCAGGAAAGGTTTGTCACTTCTGAAGTTCGTACCTGCCTCAGGGGCTGCATCAAGGATGTTCAAGGCCTTGTTCAACTTCTTGGAAACCTATGACCCGGCAAAGGAAAAATTGGAACAATATTTTGAGCGTACCCATGATTCGGATTTAAAGGTTTTTAGGGATGGATTGAGGAAATTCCCCTTTTATGAGACCGTAATGGGGAGGATAAAAGGTAAGGCGGCCAATTCCGATGGGGAGCTATATCTCTTTGTAAAGGAAATGATGTCCGAGGAGGCTTTGAATTACGGTTTTTACCCTAAAGGACTCTTGGCTTTCCATAACTATGGGGAATATACGGCAACACCTTTTGAGGAACATTTAAAAGAAGCGGCGGATTATGCTGCGGTCGATGGGGAGGCACATTTACATTTTACGATTTCCGAACAACATATAGGTATGTTCACCAAGGAATATGGTAAGATCAACGAGAGATTGGGCAAGGCCACGAATACGGTTTTCCATGTCACCTATTCTTATCAAAAAAATGCAACAGATACCATTGCGGTCGATATGGATAACAACCCTTTCCGTAATTCCGATGGTTCACTTCTTTTTAGGCCCGGTGGGCATGGGGCATTGATAGAGAACCTTGATGATGAGGATGCCGATATCATATTCATCAAGAACATAGACAATGTTGTTGTTCCGAATGCACAGGAAGAGCTCACGAAGAGCAAAAAAATGCTGGCAGGCCTATTGTTTAAAGTACAGGAAAAAGCATTTGCCTATGCCAAAAGAATCGATGACGGTAATTTGATGGCAATTATTATATCGGAGATCAAAGAGTTTCTGGAAAACGAATTGAATGTATGTTTTGCGGACAATTATCCAAGTTTCAGTATTGGGGAGCAGACTGAAATATTGAAAGATAAGATCAATCGGCCAATCCGCATCTGTGGTATGGTAAAAAATGAAGGGGAGCCCGGTGGCGGTCCTTTCTGGGTCAAGAACCTACATGATCATGTGTCCTTACAGATTATCGAATCTGCCCAGATAGATATGTCCAATACGGGGCAGGCCCAGATTCTTAAGAATGCCACACATTTCAATCCTGTGGATCTGGTCTGTGGTATTAAGGATCATAAAGGTGAAAAATATAACCTATTGGATTATGTTGATCATAAACAAGGCTTTATCACCGAAAAAACAAAAGATGGCCGTCCTCTAAAAGCTTTGGAACTACCAGGGCTCTGGAATGGGGCAATGGCATATTGGAACACGATTTTTGTTGAGGTGCCACTGGCAACGTTCAATCCTGTGAAAACAGTGAATGACTTATTGAAACCCACACATCAGGTTTCCTAAGGCCAGACCAAGTTTGATATTCTTCAAAAGTGTATAATTTTTATACACTTTTTTTATTTAAACACATTTTTATACAGTTTGCCATTTTTAATGGTTTATTGTAAACAACTAGTAATCAATTGATTAAAATGGAATGACACCCTTGGTGGGTTTTGGCATTGTTTTGTCATAACGTTAACCAAGAATGTTCAATTAAAATATATAAAAATGAAAAAATTAGTTTTTGCAACAGCATTGGTTTTAGGAGGTTTAACGGTCGGTACTGCCGCTTCACCTATTTTCCACGATGGAATAATGGAAGAGGTCCTTGTTCAGGACTTTATTGAAATAGAGCTTTCAGAAGTACCTGAGGCCATAATCAGCGCTTTGAAAGAAGCATATCCTGGTGTAACCTTGGTCAAGGCATATAAAAATGGCGAGGGGCAATTTAAATTGGAAGTTTCTTCCGAAGATGGTAGTACAACTGAATTGTACGCCGATGCCGAAGGGAACTGGATCGAGATGTAAGACGTCTTTGGTGGGTTTCAAATCTTAAAGTTGCCTTTGGGCGGTTTTTTGTGGTCGACACCCGATTTATATGATGAATAGGTTTTTAACAAGTGCATTGATCAACGACCTTCAAAAAATGCACGGCGATTAAAATTCCATTTATCACCATTTAAATCCCACTTATATTTTTGTTACGGTGGTTTTAAATCCACACTCCACTTTTGTTTCGTTGGTTTGGTCGTAAAAGGGGTAGCATTTTGCTATCCCTTTTTCATTTTAACAGGATTGTATATCGTTTCAATATTTACGGCAATAGTATTTTAGGTTTAGAATAATTTTATATACCATGATAGCTTACTTGTGGTAATTTTACGTACATACCTATGATGGATGACGCTATGCCTAAAATCTTGATCATTGAGGATGATACCACGTTTGCCCAGATGTTGCAAAAGTTTTTGATCAAAAAGGGATATGGGGTGGAAATCGGTTTTACGGTGAAGGAAGGGAGACGGAAATTAAAACAAAACGAGTTTGATCTTGTGTTGACCGATTTAAGATTGCCCGATGCCGAAGGAATAGAGTTGATCGCGGACATGCAACAGAAGGTGCCTGTGATTATAATGACAGGTTATGCCGAGGTAAGTTCCGCAGTCACGGCCATGAAAAAAGGGGCTTATGACTATATATCAAAACCTTTTACCCCGGAGGCTGTATTAAAGATTATCGGTTCTGCCTTAAGTACAGCCCCAAAAACGGAAACATCGCAAAGAGGGCAAGTTGCCCCTAGGGAAAATCTGGAGCCCCAACGGCCTTCCTCGACAATCATCGGTAGTCTCGATTTGGTGAGCCCGGCATCTAAAAAGTTGGAAGAATATATTTGCCTCGTCGCACCAACTGACATGTCGGTGTTGATTACAGGGGAGAGTGGCACAGGTAAGGAGGTTACGGCAAAGTCTATCCACGATCGTAGTGAAAGAAGAGGTAGGCCCTTTATCGCCGTGGATTGTGGGGCCATTCCCAAAGAATTGGCCTCTGGTGAGTTCTTTGGACATTTAAAGGGAAGTTTTACAGGTGCTATAAATGATAAGGTAGGAACATTCGAGGCAGCAAATGGAGGTACCCTCTTCTTGGATGAAGTGGGGAATCTGCCCTATGACAACCAGATACAGCTTTTACGGGCATTGCAAGAACGTAGGATCAGGCGTATCGGAAGCACTAAGGAAATCGATGTGGATGTTAGGATACTCACGGCAACCAACGAGGATTTAAAGGTTGCGGTAAAGGAGGGAAGGTTTCGGGAGGATTTGTACCACAGGTTGAATGAATTCTCACTTCATATACCGTCCTTGATAGATAGGCAGGGGGATTTGGCGGTTCTTGCGGAACATTTTCTGGAAGTTTCCAATAAGTACCTGAATAAAAGAATTACTGGATTCACGAAGGAAGTTTGGGGCATTTTTGAATCCTATGGCTGGCCGGGAAATATTCGGGAACTGCAGAATGTTATACAACGTGCCGTACTGTTGACCAGGGATGGTGAAATAACAAAAGAAGCCCTGCCCACCGAGATTATCGAAGCACCCACTGTAAACAACGATATTGGGAATATCTCCAAATCTGAATTTGAAAAAGAGCAAATTATAAAGGCACTTAAACGTACCAATTATAATAAGTCCAAGGCAGCGAAACTTCTTCAGGTTACAAGAAAGACCTTATACAATAGAATCAGTCACTATGATCTGGATGTGTAGCCACATGCTTCCTTAGTTCTTCGAGTAATGGGGTAATATGGTCCATTAGGCTATCATAGGTTTGAAGTAAATCCATGGAGCCGGGTGCTGTGCTTTCCAGTTTACATAGTAGATCAATACAGGAAGGGTCAACTACCAATTGCCTGAACATGGGTAACATTCTATGGGCTGTATTTTTGCTTTTTGGATAGTTGTTTTGGGTAGCTGCCTCTTTTAATGTTTCCATGCTATCACACGTATTCCTTATAAATGTCTGCAATACTTCGTTAATTGATCTTTCGTCATCGCCCAAGAATGAACGAAGGATCCCCAAGCTATAGGTCGTACTTTCCTCTTCGGTCGGCACAGCTTTGGCCGGTGTCATCTTATCGTTATTTTTCCCCAAGGAAAGAAAGGGTCGTAGGGTGTGGAATAATTGGGTGTTGGAAAATGGTTTTTGTAGTACGGTTGTAAATCCATGGGATAGAAAAAGATGTTCGTTTAAATCCCGTCTTCCGGTCATGGCTATAATGGGCTGGTCCGAGTAATGGCCGTATTTCCCCGATTTCAATTGGGCCAGTACCCCAAAACCGGTAATCGAGGGCATTTCAATATCGGTCAGTACCACTCCATATTCCAGACCTTCTTTTTGCAGGGTGCTGAAATCGGTGCACAATATGGGTTCAATATTCTCCGATTTTAAAAACTCGCCCACCATTTGTATAAATGATGCATCATCATCAATAATCAGTATGGTCGATTTATCGTGTAGGGTTTTTTCATGGTTAGGGATTTTGGGCAGGGTAGGTGCTGTTGTAAAATCGAATGGCAGCGTTATGGTAAAGGTACTGCCAACCCCCAAGGTGCTCTCCAGGGTCATTCTACCTCCTAGTAAATCAACAAGTTTTTTGGAAATGGTAAGTCCCAGGCCGTATCCGCCGTATTTTTTCTCCGTATCGATTTCTGCCTGCGTAAATTCCTTAAAAATCAGTTGCTGTTTTTCTTTACCAATACCAATACCCGTATCCGAGATCTGAATTTGGATCAGGCTATCTGAAAAACGGTTTTTCAATCGATGGGCCTTAATGGTTATGCTTCCTTCTTCTGTGAATTTAAAGGCGTTGCCCAAAAGGTTGTTTATAATTTGACGTAATCGGATGGGGTCGCCCAGGATGTCCTGGTCCAATTCATCATCAATATCCAATATGACGAAGATATCTTTGTCCTTATATTGTACCGAAAGATCATGTGAAGATTCCTTGATGAGCTGCGACAGGTTTAAGGGTACTTTTTTGATGTTGATTTCCCCAGTCTCCAATCTTGTGAAATCGAGTAGGTCATTTACCAAATTATTGACATAACCCGCCGCCGACTTAATATGGGTCAGACATTCGTCTTGGTTTGGGGATAGTTTTGATTTCTCTATGATTTCTGAATACCCCATGATGGTATTCAAGGGGGTTCTAAGGTCATGGCTAACGGTTTTGATGAGCTGCTCCCGGCTTTTTAGCAAGGATTCGGAAAATCTTTTTTCCTTTTCCAGTTTTTGTCGGTATACATTGGCCTTCCAGAAATCCCGGTTAATGATGAAAGTGAATATCCCAACCATAAGAAAACCCAATATAGCGGCAATTACGGCCAATTGGATGCTTCGTTTTAAGGTGGCCTCCCTATTGATGTTGTCATTGATGCTACTTACCAGCACCTCTTTTTCCAATGAAGTGATGATATTTCGCAATTGTTGGGAAAGCTCTAGGTCGGTTTGGATGATTTTCGATTCTTGATAGGTTTGGGAGTTTTCATTGATGGTATTGTTCGCTTTGATCCCTTTTATAAGCTGCTTCAGGACCTGTAGTATGGAGTCTGTTTTTTTTGACCTGTTGGTTTCCGTTTCATCCAAGGGGACGTTCTCATTCAGGTAATTGGCCATTTTACGAATGGATTCTTGGGCTTTGGGAGGTAGTTCATTAAGATTCGGAGCTAGGTTCTCGGCAGTGATAATCCCTAGGGAAGCCTCCATTTTGTTGAGCTCATCAAGGGCGTTGTTTATAGATTTTCCGGTTTTGTTCTCGGTTTTTAATTTTCGTAAAGCGTTGTTGTTGGTTACCTTTTTCTCCAATAAGTAACATAAACTATCCAATAGTGCGCCTTGGTTCTTGCTTTGTGATAGGTTCTTTAGGCTTTCAATATCGGTGAATATGGAGTCTATTTTTTTTGAGTAGGCAATGATGTTTTTCTTTTCACGATGTTGTATGGCTAGTTTCGATAAACTTTCCGCTTCATAGATATCGGTAAATAATGTACTGGTCTTTAGTAATTTGGTCTCATTGTTGTCGAAAGTGTCGTTGGAGATATAATTCCTTATTTCCAAAAAAATGTAGAATGAGGCAATGGACGCTAGCAAGATCAGAAGTAGATAACTGAAGGCGATCTTGATAGTGAATTTATTTTTGGACTTTTCCATAGCGTCTTTTCCTTACCTTAAATACGTACGAATCCGATATACGGGATCGAATGGAAGTGATAATTTGTAACCTTATGTCCCTTGTGGATCGACGTGGAATATTTTTGCTTTTTTTCATGGAATATTAAAAATCTGTATTACTTTCGCAGTATCTCAAAGGGGTGTTTGACCCTCGAACTTTAAACAGGACTTTTCTTAAGAAGATCGGGACAAGCTGAGATCATACCCAATGAACCTGGGCAGGTAATGCTGCCAAGGGAGGCAAAGGTTGCCATTTGGATCATCATACCGTTTCCATTGGAAACAAAAATCATTTTTAACCAAGAATAACGCCCCTTTTATTCGTAATAAACCTATTACGAATGAAATCGCACTATTTCTTTTCTAATGCCGTAACTGCAAATTCGAAGTACAGTCCAATGCGATCGGCAACGATTGAAAAAAGCCATTGCATTAAATTTTTATCCATCTCATTGGGCCTTATGGCCATGGGGCTTACAGCCCAAGAAACCAAAACCGATTCTTTGGAAGGCAGGAAAATAGCCTTGGATGAGGTCTTTGTATCTGCCGTGAGGGCCACAAAGGAATCGCCTGTCACCTTTACCAACCTTACCAAGGAAGATTTAAGACCGAGGAACTTGGGACAGGATATTCCGATTTTATTGAATTTTATGCCTGCCGTGGTCACCACTTCCGATGCCGGGGCCGGTGTTGGTTACACGGGAATCAGGGTTCGTGGCAGTGATGCCACTAGGGTCAATGTGACCATAAACGGCATACCCTATAACGATTCTGAATCGCATGGAACATTCTGGGTGAACATGCCCGATTTCGCATCTTCTACCGAAAGTTTGCAGTTACAGCGGGGCGTAGGGACTTCTACCAATGGTGCCGGTGCCTTTGGTGCAAGCCTTAACATTGCGACCGATGGCATGTCCGAAGATGCTTATGGCCGTATTTCCTCATCGGTAGGGAGCTATAATACCTTAAGGAACAACCTGAAGTTCAGTACCGGGTTATTGAACGACCATATTGGGATTTCAGGACGATTGTCCAGGATCACTTCGGATGGTTATATCGATAGGGCTTCTTCAGAACTCGATTCCTACTTTTTGCAAGGAGCGTTTAAAAATGAAAACACCATTTTAAAGGCAATTCTTTTTGGAGGACATGAAGTCACTTATCAGGCATGGTATGGAATCGATGCGGAAACCTTGGAAAAGGATAGAACCTTTAATCCTTCCGGTATCTATACCGATGGGAACGGAACTACACAGTTTTATGATAACGAGGTTGATGATTACAAACAGAACCACGCCCAGCTACTCTGGAATCAAAAATTGAATGCTAATTGGAGTACCAACCTGGCTTTGCATTATACACGTGGCAGGGGCTTTTTTGAGCAGTTTAAAGAGGATGATGATTTTGGGACCTATGGTTTCGAACCATTATCGGTCAATGGTGAGGAAGTGGATACCACCGACCTTGTACGTAGAAGATGGTTGGACAACAACTTCTATGGAACCATTTTTTCGGCCCATTACAATAAAGGGGATCTTGATTTTATTTTAGGGGGAGGTTGGAATACTTATGAAGGTGAACATTACGGTGAGGTTATCTGGGCCGAGTATGCCCCAAATAGCCTTATACGTGATCGGTATTATGACAATATGTCGGAAAAGACCGATTTTAATGTTTTTGCAAAGGCCAATTATGATTTGGATGATCATTGGAGCCTCTTTGGGGATCTGCAATATAGAAGAATCGGTTACGAGGCCAATGGTGATGATACCGGATTGGTAGATGACACCTTTGATTTCTTTAATCCGAAATTCGGGACATCCTATGATTTGGATCAAAACAACAATTTCTATCTATCTTTCGCAGTGGCCAACCGGGAGCCCAATAGGAATGATTATGAGAATGGGAATCCTAAACCAGAGAAATTGAATGATATGGAATTAGGTTGGAGGTATGTATCGCCCGATGTACAACTTAGCACCAATGTATATTACATGAAATACAAAGACCAATTGGTGCTCACTGGTGAGTTGAATGATGTGGGGGCACCCTTACGGGCGAATGTTGGTGATAGTTATCGATTTGGTCTGGAAATAGATGCCCGTATTGCCTTAGGGGATAAATTCAGTTTGGGCCCGAATGTTGCACTGAGTACCAATAAGAATAAGGATTTTGTTTTTCAGCGCAATGGGGTGCTTCGGAACCTAGGGGATACCGATATCGCTTTTTCACCTGATATTATAGTAGGTAATGTTATTTCATATTTACCCAATGAAAACCTCCAGATTTCATTGTTGGGCAAATATGTGGGAAAACAATATATGGGGAATATCGATTCCGATGGGTCTGTTCTTGATGACTATTCACAAACTGATTTCAATATCCAATATACGATTGGGACCAATTCCTTTGTAAGGCAGCTGACACTTTCATTGTTGGTGAACAACATCTTTAATGCCGAATATGTTTCAAACGGTTACTTCTATACCTATGATGATACTTGGTCAGCTCCTGGGCAGACAACGACCATGGAAGATGCGGGATATTATCCACAGGCAGGCACTAACTTTTTGCTCGGTGCCACTTTGGATTTCTAATAGCACCCTTGGTTTGGGTCGGCCATAGAAAGCAGTGTGTAACTTGATTTTGGTTTTTTTCCATATCGGATTATTGGTAACTTTGTATGCAAATTCACACATAGAATGAATGGAAGCATAGGAATCTGGCAAATCTTGATTTTAGTTATCATGGCTGTTTTGGTTATTGTACCGGTAGTTGCCATTATCGATATTGCAAAAGGTAAGTTCAAAGGGCCCAATGACAAACTGATTTGGATATTGGTCGTATTGTTCTTGAACCCTTTGGGCACCTTGCTTTATTTTTTGATGGGGAGGGACCAGAAGATCCGGAAGGAAAACCCCAGGGAACCACATCATGGCACATCATGAAGGATGACAAGAAAGTTCGGTGGGGTATAATCGGCTGTGGGGCTGTGACAGAGGTAAAAAGTGTGCCAGCCTATCAAAACATGGAAGGATTTGAAGTTTACGCCGTTATGCGGAGAAACAAGGAAAAGGCCTCGGATTATGCGAAGCGGCATGGTATACCGGTATTTTATACCGATGCCGATGAATTGATAGCTGATAAGAACATTGACGCTGTTTATATTGCAACCCCACCAGATTCCCATAAAGAATATGCATTGAAAGTGGCAGAGGCTGGTAAACCTTGTTGTGTCGAAAAGCCGATGGCACCTAATTATCCCGATAGCCTTGAGATCTATAAGGCCTTCAATGATAAAAACCTGCCATTGTTCATTGCCTATTACAGGCGTTCATTGCCTCGTTTTGGGAAAATAAAGGAATGGTTGGATAATGGTGGGATTGGTGAGGTAAGACAGGTTCATTGGCAATTGTCGAAACAACCGAACAAAAAGGACCTAAGTGGTGAATACAATTGGAGAACCGATGCCACGATCGCCTTAGGGGGATATTTTGATGATTTGGCAAGTCATGGACTTGATCTATTTGTCCATCTATTGGGTGATATTACGGAAGCCAGTGGTATTTCTACGAATCAATTGGGATTATATACGGCAAAAGATGCCCTTGTGGGCCACTGGAAACATGAAAGTGGGGTCTTGGGATCCGGTAGTTGGAATTTTGGTTGTTATAAGAGGGAAGACAAAGTAGGGATATACGGGAGCAAAGGAAAGATTGTGTTTTCCGTTTTTGATGAAGCTCCGATTATCCTGATAAATCCACGTGGTGAAGAAAAACTTGAAATCGGGCATCCAAAACATATCCAACAGTTTCATGTGGCCAATATCAAAGATCACTTGATGGGTGTTAAGGAACATCCATCCTTGGGAAAATCAGGATTGCATGTAAGTTGGGTCATGGACAGGATTTTAGGTAATATCTGAATTCCCTTGCCGCATGAACGGCACACCCATTTAGGAATCCATTGACCATAAATAGGGTTTACTTTCCCATGAGCCTTCTATCTGCCATCAGTCTAGTGGATATGTGCATAAAAAATATCAAAAAAGGATTTTTTCCAGATTTCCTGCATCTTATTTTGGGCTGGTTTCAGTTCTGTTGATAAGACCTATCTTTTTCCCGAACATGTGGGAAGACAATAAAGGCTAGTTATATACACTCAATATATTCCCACCATATCTATGGCGGTAAATGAGCATATCGTAATAGCGCTTCCCGTCATTGGGCCTGTTCAACATTTGCCCTGTGAACAGGCTGTATTCGTAATCATCACAGGAACAAGTGGCTGTTTGCCCATTGAGTACCATGGTCGAGCAATCGTTTGGTGCATGGTTTGGGCAACTGGCTTCCAAGGCCACGAAGTCATTAAAACCCTTATTGATCACAAAAATACCCGCTATCCCAACACCTTCGACACCAACATAGACCGAATTGCCCGTATTGGTGAGTGGGCTATATAAGGGTAAGTTCAGATTCATATCGAACCTAAAGCCAATTTCCTGTAAATACGGGTTTCGATTGGTGGAATCATTATTGCAGGCAAACACCAAGAACCCTAAAACCAAAGTGTATATACGATTCATATTACAATTCCTATTACATAGAACATCGACAAAATTGAACAAAAAATATGTATATTTGCGTTAAATCCTCTTTAAAAAAGGGGATTTTCCTATTAATGAAACCTTGTGATGGGGATTTTGCTTTTTCCAAAGCATTTATCTTGACGGGATGTATTGATCTCGCAACATGGTGGAATGTTTAGAGTACTGGTGTAAATTTTAGTATCTCTAATGTTACTTAAAAAAGGATAAATTATGAGTGAAGTATCATATTATACAGAGGAAGGTTTAAAAAAATTAAGGGATGAGTTAAATTACCTTAAGGATGTTGAACGCCCAAGATCCTCACAGGCCATTGCCGAGGCAAGGGATAAAGGGGATTTATCGGAGAATGCCGAATATGATGCTGCCAAGGAGGCCCAAGGGCTTTTGGAACTGAAAATCTCAAAAATGGAGGCCACTTTGGCCAATGCCCGATTGATCGACGAATCCCAATTGGATGCCTCTAAGGCTTTGGTATTGTCCACAGTAAGACTAAAGAACCAGACCAATGGTATGGAAATGGAATATACCTTGGTGGCAGAGAGCGAAGCGGATCTAAAATCAGGTAAAATTTCAGTGAGTTCGCCCATAGGTAAAGGCCTATTGGGAAAGAAAGTGGGGGATACTGCCGAGATCTCGGTCCCAAATGGTAAGATTACCTTTGAGATTTTGGAGATATCAAGGTAATTGAAACCTATATTCTTTATATTTAACCTATCGTTAACGATAGGTTCTTTTGTATCTGTCCTAAATGAATCGACCATGGCAAGTATCTTTACAAAAATCATCGAAGGGGAAATCCCTTGTCACAAAATAGCCGAGGATGAAAATTTCCTTGCCTTTTTGGATATTAACCCGAATGCCAAAGGACATACCTTATGTGTTCCCAAAAAGGAAGTGGATAAGATCATGGACTTGGACGAGGAAACGTATATGGGGTTAATGGCTTTTTCAAGAAAGGTTGGGAAAGCCATAGAGGCAGCTATCGACTGTAACAGGGTCGGCATAACGGTAATAGGGCTCGAAGTACCCCATGTGCATGTGCATTTGATACCCTTGAACCAAATGAAGGAAGCTACCTTCCAGCATAAGGTGGCATTAACACAGGATGAGCTTGCTTCAATAGCCAAAAGCATTTCCTCTAAAATCGGATAATTCCCGATATCCAAAGATAAATGGCCGCCCCGATCACTATCAACAGGGAAGACAAAAGAATATAGAACAGGGATGTAAATCGGACTGTGGGTTTTTCGGGGGTGACCGTTTTTTGGTAATAGTCGAAGATACGTTCTATGTCCTCCGTCCAATTCACTGGATATATAATCGATTTGCACTTGTTGCACTTAATGGAATGTGTCACCTCACTGGTGGTTCGATCGTAAAGTTTCCCGTATTTGTGTTTCTGCTTAAAAGTTATTTTCATGTCTTGATTAAAACATTCAGGGCAATTGTTGGTAATGTGCGCCTCCTTTATAACTACTGATCTTTCCTTTGACATGGTTTATTTGTTTATTTTTAGGGAAATCTGCATGATGGTACCTTCCTTGCCGGAAGAAAGCACCTTTACCTTTCCCTTATGGTATTCTTCCACGATTCTTTTAACTAACGACAACCCCAAGCCCCATCCCCGCTTCTTGGAGGTAACCCCGGGATCAAATATATTTTGTGAATTGTTTTTGGGGATGCCACCACCCGTATCCGCTATCAGGATATTCACATATTTCCCGGAGTGGATAATATCGATAGCGATACTTCCTTTGCCTTTCATGGCATCGATGCCATTTTTGACTAGATTTTCAATCGTCCAATTATATAAGGCACGGTTCAATAGAACGGGTAATTTTTCAATTTGTGAGTTGAATGAGAAATGAATCAATTTAGAGCTCCGTAATTTCAGGTATTCATAGGCTTCCTTGGTTTCCTGTACAATGTCGACCTCTTTTAATTCAGGTAAGGATCCAATTTTGGAGAATCGTTCGGTAATGGTCTCCAATCGACTGATATCCTTGGCGATTTCCTTGGTGATCTCTGGATTTATACTTTCAGATTTCAATAGTTCGTTCCAACCTAAAAGGGAGGATAACGGAGTACCGATTTGGTGTGCGGTCTCTTTTGCCATACTGGCCCATAATTTATTTTGTTCCGATGCCTTGTTTGTTTTGAAGAAGAAGAATATAACAGCACCAAAAAGTAGGATGATCAATAAAAGTGCTATGGGGTAATACTTTAACTTGTTCAGGACTTCCGAATTACCGTAGTAGAGGGTGGCAAGGTGTTTTCCCTGCTGGTCAATCGATATAGGGGTGTTCTCATGCTTGAATTTTTCGATGTTTCGCTGCACGGACAAAGAATCCTTTGCGTTTGCCCCACGCATGTTATTGGTCTTTACCGACCCATCCTTATTTACCAATATCATCGGCGTCGAGGTGTTGTTCTGTAGTACTTTTATAGTGAGGTTGCCCATATCCATATCTTCCGAATATTGTAACAGTTCAGATTGGGCAGTGGCCCATATTTCCATTTTCAATCGTTCTTCCTCTTTGAAGTTCTTAAAGAAACTATTCGTGTTCCACAGGATCAAACTTACAATAGTAAAGGCTATTGCCAATAGAATAAAGTCCGAGGTCTTTTTTTTGGGGTTAAATTTCATCCAACCGGTTTAATGCATTAAAGATAATGTAAAATGCCCATAAATGTTGTGCAGGTTGCATGGGTATCTTTTTTTGCCCGTGGTCAGATTGATTACATTTGGTGGTTGTTGTTGCCGATTTTGTTAATTATTATTATGACACTTTTTATGACATCATTCGTAAAACCCTTAACTTGACCGCAAATTACCTTTGCCTGTTTTATCCTGGATAAAACCAACCCGTTATGTGTGTGGTATGGATTTGGGAAGCCACACCTAACGAAAGGGGAAAGCTATCAAGAGTAATGGAAAGAAACAAGGAATATGATTCCCTAAATGAATAGATCAACACTAATCAAGATTACATAATTATCATAAAAATGGAAATACAAGGAAAAATCAAGAAAATAGATGAGACCAAAACTTTTGGGAGCAACGGTTTTAGGAAAAGGGAGGTGGTAGTGACCACCGATGAACAATACCCACAACAGATCTTGGTTGAGTTTATACAGGATAAATGTGATTTGTTGAACAGCTATCAAGTTGGTCAGGATGTGAAGATCAGTATAAACATCAGGGGACGTGAATGGACAAACCCACAAGGGGAGGTAAAATACTTCAACTCTATCCAAGGGTGGCGCATTGAGAACCTTCAGGCAGCGGAAACCAATGCCGATATTCCCCCTGTACCTCCTATGGATGCTTTTGAACCTGCCGATGACATCAATGAGGAAGATCATGATGATCTACCTTTTTAGTATGACAGTGGATCGATAATATGGAAAAGAGCCTTTTTGGGTCTTTTTTCATCCTTTTTTTAGATAACTTTCGTTATGGGGCAATTTTAATTCTTAAAGACCTGTGGCAAAAAGAAAAGGCACTTATAAACCGTTGACAGTTCTTGCCAATGGGATTTATTTTCCTCCGGTAGAGGATGCAAATGCTGATGGATTGTTAGCTGTTGGCGGGGACCTTTCCCCAGAACGTTTGATCTTAGCCTATAAAAGCGGTATTTTTCCTTGGTTCAACGAGGGGTCATTGGTAATGTGGTGGAGCCCCGACCCTAGAATGGTATTGTACCCAGCCCAGGTCAGGATTTCGAAAAGTATGCGAAAAATATTGAGGGGGAATCGATTTCAACTGACCAAGAACACTTCTTTTGAACAGGTAATCGATCAATGTGCAAAGATAAAACGAAAGGGACAGGATGGCACCTGGATTACCCATGACATGAAAGGGGCTTATCTGGAATTGCACGCTATGGGTTTTGCCCAATCTTATGAGGTCTGGGAAGAAGGTAATTTGGTCGGGGGGCTTTATGGGATTGATCTGGGCCATGTGTTCTGCGGGGAAAGTATGTTCAGTAAAGTGGGTAATGCCTCAAAATATGCCTTTCTTAAAATGGCAGGGGAACTTGGTGAAAAAGGATACCGTCTTATCGATTGCCAATTACATACCAGCCATTTGGAGAGTCTTGGGGCCAAGGAAATATCTAGACCCGAGTTTTTGGAAATCCTAAGAAACGATCAGACCTAGGTTGGTTTATCGGATGTAGGGCCTCACGACGGCTTATGTTGGCCAATCTGTTATTCGAGACAAGATTTTTGACCCACATAGGATTGGTCCTGCTATATTCCCGAAGAACCCGCCCAATGGTCTTGTTGATGGAAAGATCCTTAGGCCCCAATAGTTTTTGGATAATATATTCCAACCTGGCGATATCTGTCTTATCCTTACGTTTTAATCGCAGGGCGATAGCCAAAAAGGGTTTGATTCCCCGGGGCTTGCCTCAAAATGATAAAGTCTTTCCGAAAGCATACCTCTTGCCCTTAGGTCGAGGTTATTGACTTAAGAGGATTGTTTTTGGAGCCCGACCATGAAGCTTTTTTTAAACCTCGTTATATCTAAAACAATTGGTTTCATGGTCATTTACCATGCCCACGGCCTGCATAAAGGCATATACGATGGTACTGCCAACAAATTTAAAGCCTCTTTTTCTGAGGTCTTTGCTGAGTGCATCCGAGATTTCCGTGGTTGCAGGGGCATTTCTGTAATCCTCGATCCTGTTCTTAATAGGGGTATGGTTCACAAAACCCCAGACATAGTTGCTGAAACTTTCAAATTCATCCTGTACTTTCATAAATGCCAAAGCATTGGTGACTGTTGCGCGAACCTTCAGTTTGTTTCTGATGATTCCGGTATCCTGCAATAGGGTTTGGATCTTATCCTCTTCGTAAGTGGCTATTTTCCCATAGTTGAAATTGTCGAAGGCCATCCTGAAATTTTCACGTTTTTTAAGAATGGTAATCCAACTTAGTCCAGCCTGAAAAGTTTCCAAAACCAAGAATTCGAAAAGCAATGCATCATCTTTTACGGGCACCCCCCATTCCTTATCATGGTAATCCTCATAAAGTCTATCGCCCAAGCACCAAGCACATCTGTGTTTTCCCATATACAAAACCCATTTAAACTTTTTCGGCTTGCCAGAAAATTGCCGTTTTCTGCCCTATTTTTGTTTTGTCTTTTTTTATTTCCGTAGCCCTGCCATGCGACTTAAAAAAGCCTTCAACAGGACAAAAACCACTGATTTTCGCTTAAATCCGAAAAGTTTAAGTGGGTTCATACCAAAGGTAGGTATAAAATTGGACCTGATTACTCCCTGTTGTTCACAAGTTAGGATTGTCGTGCTCGGAAAGTATTTGGTTTTACTGCACAAAAGCGGATGTTGTAAGTTTTTTGTTGAAATACAAATTAATGTGACCTAAGTTACCAATGGAATATAGTTTCATGAGTAACTTTACCGTTTTTAAATATAATATCATGGATGCGAACGTTTTTGATGACGAACTTACTATTGGGGAAATTGTACAAAAAGGGATAGAAAAGGGTATGTCATATGCCGACTATAGGGCGTTGATGGATGATTTGGCGGCATCGGGCAAGGCCACAGGAGCCAAAGTTTCCAAGGATATGGTCGATTATACGCTCCTGAACCAACGACGGATGAAGCGTTTGGACAAAACCTTGAAGATCGATGGGGAATCGATCCAGAAAATAAAGGGTTTTGACCATAAAAAGGTAACGTGGTTGGTATTGACGGAAAGTTGGTGTGGTGATGCCGCACAGTCTTTGCCAATGATCAATAAAGTGGCGGACCTGAACGATAATATCTCCCTAAAAATAATATTAAGGGATGAAAACCTTGAAATCATGAACCGTTTTCTGACCAATGGGGCCATGAGCATCCCTAAGTTGGTCATGGTGGATGATGCTTCCAATGAGGTCTTGGGTGAATGGGGATCCAGACCAAGGGAAGCACAACAATTGGTAGTGGATTATAAGAACGAACACGGGGTATTGACGCCTGAATTCAAGGAAGAATTGCAAGTTTGGTATAATAAGGATAAAGGGCAAAGTACGCTCAGTGACCTTTTGGGACTACTTTCCTTGGAATAAATAGGTGATCGTTCCTTTCTGTAGGGTTTTGGAAGCAGTGTCGAATTTTGCCTTAAGGGCATAAGTGATTGCATTGTCGATGAGGCACCCATTGGAAGTACCAGAGCTTTTTTCGTTGAAGCTGGCATCTATGACATTGCCGATTGCATCGACCTCGATGTTTATTACAACTTTCCCACCCTCTATACAGGTGTAGATAGGAGGGGGCAATTTATAATTGTTCCTTCCGACCAATGAGTAGGAAACCGATGTCCTTCGGGCCGATAGGGTATTGGTCCGTTCTTCTTTTTGGGCTTCCCTTTCGCCTAACAATTGTTTTTTTTCCTCCCTTTGTTTGGCCAATTCCCTTACCTTGGCCACATACTCTGAATCTTCACTGTCAAATTCAGAAACCTCATCAGATGCATTGGTGGTTTTTTCCTCCAAGATCTCTTCAAGGGTTTTCAAGGGTTCGGGATCTCCAAAACTTGGTTTTGCGGTTTCATTGTAGGCCATATGGCTTTTAATGGGGTCCTGTTGTTGCAACTCTTCCAGCATTCTTTCCTCTTCCTTGATCAATTCCTCAAGTATATCCTCATCCATAACCAATTCGACCACATACTCATCCTTTTCTTTCTGTCCACCAAGATGGATATTGTACAGCCCCAAGATCATGATGGCCATGGAGAATACGGTTATGAGTAATGATAGTTGTTGGCGGTTAAGTTGCATAAGGCTATAATCTGGGTTTTATTGGAATAGTTTAATTGTTTCCCGAAACTTATTTATTTCTACTTTGAATCAGGAGCATCCCCTTGATCAAGTATTGTTTCGGCGAAAATATTTGGATCTATGGCTATATCTACGTTGTAATCACCTATTTTGGTTCTTCGAAGTGCTGACAAGTGTCCCCCGGAATGTAAGGCCTTGCCAAAGTCATAGGCCAAAGAACGTATATAAGTGCCTTTGCTACAAATGACCCTAAATTCTATTTTTGGCAAATCTATTTTGGTTATCTCAAATTCCAAGATGGTTACCTTGCGTTTTTTTATCTCAACTTCCTTGCCTTCCCGGGCATATTCATACAATCGTTTCCCATCTTTTTTTAGGGCGGAGAATACTGGTGGAGCCTGTTCAATCTCTCCTAGGAATTCCGTGGTGGCATCGTTGATCAATGAATCCGTGATATGCCCAATGGGGAAGTTTTCATCAACTGCCGTTTCCAAGTCGAACGAGGGTGTGGTGGCGCCTAAGGTTATGGTTCCGGTATATTCCTTTACCAGTCCTTGAAGGCCATTTATTTTTTTTGTGTACTTGCCCGTACAGATCAGTAAGAGACCTGTGGCCAATGGGTCCAGAGTGCCGGCATGGCCTATTTTGATTTTTTTTAATGAGAACTTCTTTCGAATCGCCCATTTGAGTTTGTTCACTGCTTGGAACGATGACCAGCCCAAGGGCTTATCTATCAAAAGTAATTGTCCTTCTAAAAAATCTTCTTTGGATAATGGTTTCATCAAGTTTTTTCGGGGTTTGGCCAAAAGTTGGGGGTGGGGAGATCAACCCCGATAACCATAGGCAATGGCAATGAGCCCAACGATTAGGCAATAAATGGCAAAATAGCTCAATTTACTCTTCCTTACCAACCGAATCATCCAAGTACAGGCCAGCATACCGGCAATGAAGGCAGCAATGAACCCTGCTCCCATGGCAAAGGTGTTCTCACTTTCAAAATTAAGTTCACCAGTCATGATATCCTTGCCCATTTTCCCGAATATCAAGGGAATGACCATTAGAAAAGAGAAACGGGCAGCCTTGGTCTTGTCCACTCCCAGTAAAACCGATGTGGAGATTGTGGCTCCAGACCTTGAGATCCCCGGTAGCATGGCAATCGCTTGTGAGACACCCACGATAAATGCATTTTTGTAAGATACCTTCTTGTCGGTGTCCTTGGCCTTATCGGCAAAATAAAGCAATACCGCCGTTACCAATAACATAAAACCTACAAAACGAACATTCCCATCGAAAAGGGTTTCCAGTTGTTTTTCAAAAAAGAGGCCTATCAATACAGCAGGAAGCATCGAGATCATGATCTTTAAGGAAAAACGTGTTTCCTCGTTCCATTTAAATTGGAAAAGACCTTTGATGATCTCCCAAACATCCTTCCTGAATACGACAATAGTGCTAAGTGCTGTTGCAAAATGCAGTACTACGGTAAACAATAGACTTTCCTCGGGAACCGAATGGTCCCCCAATATAGCTTTTCCTAATTCCAAATGGCCACTGGATGATACGGGAAGAAATTCGGTCAGGCCTTGGATGAACCCAAGGATAATTGCGTCAAATGTTTCCAAATTACTTGCGTTTCTTATGGGGGTTCAACAAAATGGCATAGATTTCGATACCGAGACCGATCAATACCAAGGTAGGTGCCAATCGGATCCTACGAAAATTATAGATGTCCTCGTTAAAGACATTCGGGTCGTTGCTGCCACCTCCGGACATGAGTATAAAACCTACGGCGATAAAGGCGATTCCTAGGAACATGAACAAATAATTCTTTTTATGGAATATGAATTCATGCTTGACAACTTGTTCGTTCGAAATGTTCTGCTTGTTGGCCATGTGGCAAATTTAATGAAGTCAGACTTATTATCTTTACTTAACAGGGAATTTATGCTTTTATTACCATTTTATGGTTTTTTTTGAAAGGCTCGGCATAATCGGGAATATGGTATTTTGCATAAAGGAACCAACCGACGACAGAAGGGGCCATGTCAGTAATAAAGTTCGTCGGTCCTGAGGTTCAGGAAGCGCTGTGTGGCAAAGTAGGTGCTTATCAGGGAGATCAATATCCCTAAAATAAAGATACCAACGAATAGTAGAATGAGTAAGGTGCTGTCTTGAAGAAGATTGAATTCGGCAAAATTCCTGTCCAGATAGACCAATACACCTCCCAAGCCCATAAGGGCGATAAGTGCACCCAACATCCCCAGCTTTATGTTCGTCCAAATGAAAGGCCTTCGGATAAAAACCTTGGTCGCACCTACCATTTGCATGGTTTTGATGATAAAACGTTTGGAATAGATGGATAGCCTAATGGAACTGTTGATGAGTAAGACTGCGATAAATGTAAAGATGCCACTTGCTACAAAAATCCAAAAACCGATTTTTTTCACATTATCGCTAAGAAGACCGACCAAGGGCTTGTCGTAACTTACCTCGTCGACATACTTCTTCCTAGAGATTTCTGTGGCAATTTCCTCGATTTGTCCCGGTGAGACAAAATCCGCATTCAATTGTATATCTATGGAGTTCTTTAGTGGGTTGTACCCAAGGAAATCGATAAAATCCTCCCCAATATCCGCACTATGCTGTTCAGCGGCCTCCTCCTTGGAAACATAGGTGGCCGTCTTGGTATATTCGGCCATGGCCAGACTCTTCTGCAATTGGCCCACCTCTACCTCTTTGGCATTTTCCTTTAAAAAAACCGAGACCGTAATCTGTTCCTTGAAATAATCGGCCATTTTTTTGGTGTTCAGGACCAATAAGCCGAGAACACCTAAAAGGAAAAGTACCAACCCGATACTTAAAACTACCGAGAAGTACGAGGATATTAATTTTCGTTTTTGGTATCGTTCAAAAGAGTTGCTCATATTTGGAATACTTCAATATGTAAAAATAGGAAAGTAAATCGATATTCAAGGCTACGGACAAGTAGGCTTTTGTCTTTTTGAACTAAAATCCCCCTTTAACGACATTCCCTAGATAATTATGCAATACCGATAATCGCTCGGATCGTAAGTTCATATAATCTTTTCCCTTTCAAGGATTAAACTTATTTTTGCCCAGTATAGTTAAGAAAGATAAGACATGCAGTACGATTTCAATGAAATTGAGGCCAAATGGCAAAGATTTTGGGCAGAGAACCAAACTTTTAAGGCGGAGAACAATTCCGATAAGGAGAAATTCTATGTGTTGGATATGTTTCCATACCCTTCGGGGGCCGGACTTCATGTTGGGCATCCGTTAGGGTATATCGCCAGTGATATTTATGCCCGTTATAAGCGACACAAAGGGTTTAATGTGTTGCATCCCATGGGGTATGATTCTTTTGGGCTCCCTGCCGAGCAATATGCTATCCAAACGGGACAACACCCCGCAATTACGACCGAAACCAACATTAAAAGGTATCGGGAGCAGTTGGATAAAATCGGTTTTTCTTTTGACTGGAGCCGGGAGGTGCGTACCTCGAACCCGAAATACTATAAGTGGACCCAGTGGATCTTTATTCAATTGTTCAATTCCTGGTACAATAAGGATACTGATAAAGCGGAGGATATCGGGTCTCTGGTTACCCGGTTCGGGAAAGAAGGGAATTCGAAGGTAAATGCAGTATGTGATGATGATGTAGCGGTATTTTCCGCAATGGATTGGAAAGGGTTTTCAAATGCAAGGCAACAGGAGATATTATTGCAGTACCGATTAACGTATTTGGCGGAAACCGAAGTGAACTGGTGTCCTGCATTAGGTACTGTCTTGGCAAATGATGAGATTGTAAATGGGGTTTCCGAACGTGGGAACCATCCTGTGGTACGTAAAAAAATGACCCAATGGAGCATGCGGATCACCGCCTATGCCCAACGGTTGTTGGATGGTTTGGAAAAGCTTGATTGGCCACAACCCTTAAAGGATTCACAGGTCAATTGGATTGGGCGATCCGAGGGAGCGTCTGTTGTTTTCAATACCTTGACTTCGGGCCAAGTCGGGAAGTCATACCCGATAGAAGTGTTCACAACCCGGCCCGATACTATTTTCGGGGTTAGTTTTATGACGTTGGCCCCAGAACACGAATTGGTTCCCAAAATAACCACTCCTGAACAGAAAGCTGGGGTAGAGGCCTATATCGAGGCTACTGCCAAACGTTCGGAACGTGATCGTATGGCCGATGTAAAAACTATTTCCGGGGTATTCACTGGTGCTTTTGCAGAGCATCCATTTACTAAAGAGCCTATTCCTATCTGGATCGGTGACTATGTCCTGGCGGGGTATGGCACTGGAGCGGTAATGTCCGTTCCGTGTGGTGACCAACGTGATTATGATTTTGCGAAACATTTCAATATCCCCATCCCCAATATTTTTAAAGATGTGGATATTTCAGAAGAGGCTTTTTCGGATAAGGATACAACGATTATCGAAAACTCGGATTTCCTGAATGGACTATCTTATAAGAAAGCGGTGAAAAGGGTCATTTTTGAGTTGGAGAAAATAGGTCAGGGGGAAGGAAAGGTAAATTATAGATTGCGGGATGCCGTATTTAGCCGTCAACGGTATTGGGGAGAGCCTTTTCCCGTATATTATGTAGATGGCCTGCCCCAGATGATCGATGTGGAACATTTGCCCATAACCTTGCCGGAAGTCGAAAAATACTTACCGACCGAAACTGGTGAGCCGCCCTTGGGGAACGCTGCGGTTTGGGCTTGGGACACAAAGGCGAACAGGGTAGTGGATAATGACCTGATAGATCATGAGAATGTCTTTCCATTGGAATTGAATACCATGCCTGGTTGGGCGGGTAGTTCCCAATACTTTAATAGGTATATGGACCCAACGAATGACGATGAGATCTTTTCAGAGGATGCGATGGACTATTGGCAGGATGTGGATTTGTATATCGGTGGTAGTGAGCATGCTACGGGACACCTGTTATATTCCCGTTTTTGGCAGAAGTTCATGTTCGATAAAGGTTTGGTGTCTAAGGACGAGTTTGCCAAAAAACTCATTAACCAAGGTATGATTACAGGTACAAGTGCTTTTGTGTTCAGGGAGGAAGCGACAGGCAATGTGATCTCAAAAGGGAATATCGGGGACAGGAAAGTGACCCCGATCCATGCCGATGTCTCATTTGTGAATTCTTCGGATGAGTTGGACATAGAGGCCTTTAAAGATTGGCGGGAAGAGTATAAGGATATGGAGTTCGTCTTGGAAGATGGCAAGTACATCGTTGGCCGTGAAGTGGAGAAAATGTCCAAGTCCAAGTACAATGTCGTTAGCCCGGATAGTATTTGTAAGGATTATGGAGCCGATTCGTTGCGATTGTATGAGATGTTCCTAGGGCCATTGGAGCAGTCCAAACCATGGAATACAGCAGGTATTACAGGAACACACGGTTTCTTGAAAAAGCTGTGGCGTCTGTATTTTGATGGGAACGGTACTAAGTTCACTGATCATGAACCTACGAAGGATAATCTTAAGACCTTACATAAGACCATAAAAAAGGTTGAGGAAGATATCGGGAGTTTCTCTTTTAATACCTCGGTATCCACTTTTATGATCTGTGTAAACGAGCTTTCGTCCCAGAAATGTACAAGTAAGGCCATATTGGAGCCTTTGGCCATATTGGTTTCACCTTATGCGCCCCATATTGCAGAAGAGATCTGGCATCGATTAGGCCATGAAAAATCAATAGCGACTGTACCTTTCCCTGTTTTTGATGAAAGACATTTGGTGGAAAGCACTAAACAATACCCTATCTCCTTCAATGGGAAAATGCGGTTTATGTTGGAATTGCCATTGGATCTGGATAAGGATGGGATCGAGGCCGTGGTAATGGCACACGAAAAAACACAACAACAGTTACAGGGCAGAACCCCTAAAAAAGTGATTGTGGTGCCCGGTAAGATCGTGAATATCGTGGGGTAGTAGCCTAATCGTGTTTGTGTGTGATCAGGCGACTGATTCAATAAATAAAAAAACCGGATAGAAAACCTGAAAGGGTCTTCGCAAGTTGGTTTGTACCAGCAATGGATTATACACGTCTTGCCACATATTATTATTCGGACGCTGATTCTTTTATCAAATCCATACAATCAATATAGGTTTTCTCAAAAGCTACTTTATCCTCTGGTCTATATTCAGTCAATCTTTGATAAATTTCTTTTCTTACGTCTGTACATTTGGTCAAATAAAAATCACTTTCCCTACTATTTTTGTCAAATCTCCCCATCATGATCGCTTGTAATGGATAGACAATCATATGGTCAACCTTATCTGTGATTTCAATGTCATTACAACCTTCACAAATGGAATTGTATTGACTTGATTCCCCAATATGTTCCTCGAGTAATTTATTTGTAACAAGATGTGAGATCTCGTGATATAAAACTCCTCGCGTTGGGTTATCCAATTGCATAATTTCATTGGAGAGGTTTAGTTCAGTATATAATTCGCAATAGTTTGCTAAAATAATTGCTCTCTTTTTAGTATTGTAATTATCGTAGAAATTTATTGCTTTATTGTTGGCACTATTTGTCAATTCCACAAATACGATTAGCTCCATGTCTCTTTCTCTTATTTGATAAAAATCCATGACCTTATCGAATAATTTTTCATCTAAAACTTGCTTTTCTATTTGGGAAATAGCCTGGTTATAATAGTTGCCATTGCTTTTATAGAACTCATTGAAATTGGATTTTTTATAAAAATCTATCATCAATGGTTTTACAGAATCAAGTATTCTTGTGTTCAATCCATAATATTCCAATTCTTTGGTATAAGTGGTGTCGAATTCAAATGTCCGCAAGTTTTTGAACATTAAACCAATAGTTGAAAAATCAATCCCAATGTTATCATCTTCGTAAACCCAGTTTATTAATGGGTGGTTTTTATATTGAAGAAAATGTCGGTTGACCCGTTTTAAGTATTCTGTTTGGCAAGGTCTTATATCTTCGGGTAAAACATCTTGGACTGCGATGTTGAAAATTGTCCGAAAAAATTCTGTTCGTTCGTCAATTTCAAAAACGACTTTATTTTCGGTTTTGATTCCTGGCCCTAAATGTCCATTCTGTTTCTCCCCTTTGCAGGCAAAGACTATAATTGTAAGAAATAAGCTGATTGGTAATTTTATTTTTTTCATTGCCTGTCTTTAATCCAATGATTGTTTATTTTCGATAATGTTACAGTTTTTGTCTAATGTGCGGCAGCGTTTATATTATATAAGAGGTTTTTTTAAGATAAGGAAATGGTATCCTATATAAAAAGGGACAAACCTTTTTTTGGAAATTGACAACTTAAATTGTAGGAAGAAGGGAGAAGGGCCGAACATTGTGAAAGGAGGGTTCATATATGGATAAGGCATTTTGAGGCCTTTGTGTTGTGTATGGGCAGTACATTTTGTCAGTCTAGGGGTTTTTGTTGCCCTTGGATAATCAATTTATGGAGATTGGCGGGATTTTTGTTATATTCATATCCCGTAGGTACGGGAATCTTCAGTATTTTTATTTTTTTAAAAAGTTAAAACAGAATGATTATGATGGGATATTATATATTGATCGGAGCTATTGCCTTGGTCAGTTGGCTTGTAAGTAGTAGGCTTAAAAGTAAGTTCAGACACTACTCAAAAGTACATTTGCGGAATGGTATGAGCGGGGCGGAGATTGCTGAGAGAATGTTGTTGGATCATGGGATAAGGGATGTAAAAGTGGTATCCACCCCAGGGATGCTATCAGACCATTACAATCCAAAAAACAAAACCGTTAATTTGAGTGAAGGGGTTTATGGCCAAAGAAACGCTGCTGCTGCTGCAGTTGCCGCACATGAATGTGGCCATGCCGTTCAGCATGCCCAAGCGTATGAGTGGTTGACATTAAGGTCTAAATTGGTGCCTGTGGTAAGTGTGACCTCAGGAATGTCCATGTGGGTTGTTTTTGGTGGATTGGCACTCGGTGCCGCTGCTGGTGTGGGATTGGGATATTGGGTAGCCGTAGCGGGATTGGTAATGATGGGTATGGCAACTTTGTTCAGTTTCATAACCTTACCTGTCGAATATGACGCTAGTAATAGGGCCTTGGCTTGGCTTAAGGCAAAGCAGATAGTGACTCAACAGGAATATAAAGGTTCCGAGGATGCCTTGAAGTGGGCCGCCCGTACATATTTGGTTGCTGCCATTGGTTCATTGGCCACTTTGGTGTATTGGGCATTACGGGTCTTTGGGGGCAGGGACTGATAAGTTTTAATGATAATGCAAAAAAGACGCCACTGGCGTCTTTTTCTATATAGTGATCTGTCTGTCGATCTGTTGGTCCAAGGAAATGAAAGTTTCCGTTCTCGAGACCCCTTCGATCTGTTGTATTTCTTTATTCAATACATGCATTAAATGTTCATTGTCCTTACATAATACCTTGATAAGGATAGACCAGTCCCCAGTGGTGTAATGGCATTCCAAAACCTCTGGAATCCCCCCCAATTGCCTTACAGCGGCAGGATTGCTCATTGCCTTGTCCAAATAAATGCCAATATACGCCATCGTTGTATAACCCAATACCTTTGGGTTGATGATGAATTTGGAACCTGACAATAATCCTGAAGCCTCTAGCTTCCGTAATCGTTGGTGAATCGCGGCACCTGAGATGCCGAGGTTTCTGGCGATTTCAAGAACTGGTTTTCGGGCGTCATTCATTAAAAACCGTAGGATCTCCTTGTCGATTCCATCAATTTTCACACTTTTATAGTCAGGTTTCATAGGTACATTTCAGAATGAAAGTAAAAATACCGAATTAGGATGAAATGTTAATTGCCCACACTATCCGGATTGTAGCCTAAATAAGGTACTTCGTGTTCCCTGAAATTCACCCCATAGTTTTTCAATTCCTTTAAAATAGGGTTATATACCTCTTTGGCTATAGGTATCTGAACTCCTGGAGTATTGATTTCCCCGTTCAAGATCAATAGTGTGGCAATGGCGACAGGCAGTCCCACTGTTTTGGCCATGGCCGTATGGAAGTGGTCTTCGCCAATGACAACCATATTGGAATCGATCTGCGATTTCTTGCCATTAAGTTCATAGCCAAACTTATGGTACATTACGATCATATCCTTGTCATCCTCATCCAAGGTCCAGGAATCCTCAAGTATCAATTGTAAGATTTGTGCTGGGGTCGCACGGTCTAGGGGAATGGTCTTTTCCGGGTCAAAAATACTTAGTTCGGATAGCATTTCCCATTTGCTGTCGTCTTGGTCTATTTTTAGGTAGTGTCTAAGTTTCAGCTCTACCGAATCGGTCGGGGAATATGGAAGGAATAGATTCGTGAATTCACGATATGACATTCCCTTTGAGTCTTCAATGGTATAGCTGTCATCGGTCATACCTAATTGTACGAACATATTCCATGCTTTGGAAAAACCTACCCTGCGCATCGTACCCCTATAAAGGGTAAGGGCATCCTGCAGACCGTATGCCTCACGATATTCCAAGGAATCACGATTCGCATAACCTTCGAACTTTCCGTATCCCTCTATTTCAAAAAATTCCGTTCGTCTAAAAAGTTTATGGTAAGGTATGTATTTGTAGGAACCTTCCTGGATGAATTTAGCTGCCCCGCCCTGCCCTGCCAGGACAACATTTCTAGGGTTCCACGTGAACTTGTAGTTCCAAAGATTATTGTCGCTTTCAGGAGCGACCAAGCCCCCGGTAAACGATTCGAACAATAATATTTTCCCGCCTTGGTTGGTTATGTTGTCAATGACCTGCATGGCACTCATATGGTCGATACCTGGATCCAGGCCAATCTCGTTCATAAAGACGAGGCCTTTTTTCTTCACGGTTTCATCAAGAGCCAGTATTTCGTTGCTGATATAGGATGCGGTAACAAGGTTTTTATTTGATTCCACACAATCCCTGGCTACTTTGATATGAAAACGGGCGGGTAACATAGAGACTACAATATCACTGTTCCCAATGGCCTTTTTACGGTCTTCATCCTTTAGTATATCCAAATGTATTACTGTGCAATTGGGATGGTTTTTTGCCGAAGGGGGAATCCCCTCTGGGCGTATGTCACCAATGGTCAGGTGTAGTTTTTCGGTAATGGATTTATCCAAGAAGTAGTCCAGTAGATATGAAGTTGATTTCCCAGCACCTAGTACAAGTATTTTTCGCAACATTAATTTTGGTTATTTTTATGGTTATAATTAACAGCTACGAAGGTATCAAATTTATATATACAACTAATTAATAAGATTAAGTTATGAACAAAACAATTTTTTGTACGGGTATCACTTTTGGTGTACTCGCTGTTATCCTAGGTGCTTTCGGGGCGCATGGTTTGGAAAAAATGGTCGGTGCGGATGCGTTACAGGCCTATGAAACAGGTGTTAAGTATCAGATGTACCATGCCTTGTTCTTGTTGGTATTGGCGAACACCGATTTTTTGAGGGAGGAAAACAAAAAAATTGTTTTTTACTTTATACTTGTGGGTATTTTGTTGTTCTCATTTTTTATTTACCTCTTGACCATTAACGCATTGGTCGCTTTTGATTTTAAAAAGATAGCCTTGTTAACACCTTTTGGGGGAACATTTCTGATTATAGGTTGGTTGGTTTTGGCGTATCAGGTGATTAAAACAACCCAAAGGGGTGCCAATAAGATCTCCTAGTGCCCTTTTCGGTATATGGGAGCTGCTTAATGGTAATGGTAGGAATAAAAAAGACCCCATAATTGGGTTTTTTTTACTTCTTGTTTATTGTGGTAATGTATTTCTGTAGCGCCATGGTCATTGAGGGCGTGTCGGGCGTAGGTGCTTTTATGTCTATTCGTAGACCGGCATCTGTAGCTGCTTTTACAGTGGAATTTCCAAATACGGCAATGCGCGTTTCCTTTTGTTCAAAATCCGGGAAATTCTTAAGTAATGATTCTATTCCCGATGGGCTAAAGAACACCAGGACATCGTAATATACATTCCTTAGGTCAGAAAGATCACTAATGACCGTTTTATAAAAAACACCTCTTGTCCAATCAACACCCAACTCATCCAAGGTCTCGGGTACCTGTTGTTTCAAAACGTCGGAAGAAGGTAGAAAGAACTTTTCATCCTTATACTTTTTGATCAAGGGCAGAAGGTCGATAAAATGCATTTTGCCGACATAGATCTTACGTTTACGATAGACTACATATTTTTGTAGATAATAGGCAACCGCTTCGGATTGGCAAAAATATTTCATGGAGTCCGGCACCTTGAAGCGCATTTCATCGGCTATCCTGAAAAAATGGTCTACGGCATTTCTACTGGTGAGGATAATGGCCGTGTAGTCTTTTAGATCTATTCTTTGTTGACGGACACTTTTGGCATCAACCCCTTCAACATGGATAAAGGGTCTGAAGTCAACTTTGACTTTTTCCTTGTCAATGAGTCTGGAATACGGGGAATTTCCCATTTTAGGCTCGGGCTGTGACACCAAAATTGTCTTTATTTTCATAAATCCTAGTCTTTTAGATAACTTCCAATGAAGATTAAAGGTGCGATTTCAAGAGCGCAAATGTACAAAATAAAATAGTAAAAATAACTTGTGATCAATTTTTGATGATTCCTTAGAATCGTGATCCAACCAATTATGTTTATCAATAGGATCAGTAGTACGGCTACATATACCACAGCCTTTGAGTCCAGCAGGATATAGGTTAGAATGATATTGGCCAAAAACATGACCATTCCACTGTAATTAAAATAAGATAATTTCTTGAAAAGTATCTCGTTGATCACTTTTTGTGTGCCAAAAATAAACCCATTTCCCAACTGTAACCCTAATTTGAAGAGGATATATACTATGATGAATCCTATAATCCAAGGAAAAGGGAAAGTCTTGTCGGTATAGCCGTCTTTAAGTAGGATATTGAAGGCCAAGTGTGTGAAAAGAGATAAGTTGATAATCAGGAACAAGCCCCAAAACAGATTGAACCAGTTTATCAATTTTTCCTTTTTGTTGTACATGAAAATGTACTTATTATTGAATGGAAGGATGATAAAGTTCAAAAACCTGGAATGGAATATGTTCTTTGCCAAGACCAAAAACAAAAGACTGAAAACAATCGAAATGGTTATCCAATCGTTTGTAACCGTATTTCTAAGGATAGCCTCCATTAGTCCAGTTTTATGGTTTTACTGTTCAACCCATATCTCAAACCGTTTTCAGAAATCACGATTTTAGAATATTTTGGGGTATCGGTTTTCTTCGGTCTGGGCAGTATGAACGTAAAAAGTGTGGAATCATTTGAAGTAAGGTGCGTTAATCGCCTGTTTTCAGGTACCAGGTCAATATCGACCAGCTCCTTAAATTGCTTGGCCTTGTTCAAATAGGCAATGGCGAACTTTAATTTCCCCAAGGGGATATCATGGGCATAAGGGTTGTACACTTTTACCAAATGTCTTTCATCGTCCAATTTGAATCTCCCCTCCTCGACGATACAGCGTAATTTCCTGAAAGACTCGAAATCATCTATGAACATACCATAGTAGATATTGTTACTGGTCTTGGGGAAGGCGATATTGTCTTCGTCCAGATATCTTGAAACGTAGAGTACCTTCTTGTGCCGTACCGCTTCTTCTGAATTGTCTATCGAATATTGGTTTTGCCTGTAGTTGATGTTGTTCAGTGAAAAGGAGGTCTTCCCCGTATAGAAGGCGTACATGGGGGCATTGCGGTATGAGTTCTCAAAGACCACGGGGTTATCGCCTGCCTTTGATTGTATTTTGCCCACCCACGCCTTATTGCCATGGGTTTCGTAGTGGATGGGAAATAAAGGTTCGTAAATTAGTCCAAGCCTGAGAAAAAGGAGGATGACAATGTTTGCGATGCCTGCCTTAAAGATCCATTTGCGTATATTTTCATGTTCCAACATATAGGAATAGACAAGAATGGCCATAGGTATCGAAACAACGATGATCCATTGGGTCTGCACACGCCGGTTGAAGCTTGATATGAAAAAGAAGATCAGGACACCATAGGTTAAATAAATAAGGGCCTTTGTAAAAAGATTCTTGGAACGGCTTTTGACCAGGGCGTAATAGACAAATGGGAACGTGAGCCCGAATATCGCAACCAGGTTGACCAAGAACCCTAAAGTGTACTTGTTAAAATCATATGGGGCGTTGGGGCGCTCGAACAGGTGGTATTTTATAGATATGAAATCGTGTTCAAAAAGCCATGCAAAATGGGGTGTATAGCATAATAGGGCTGTGGCCACGGCCAACCAGGCATATTTATTAAAGACCAATTTAAGGTTTGAGGACAATACAAAGAATATCACCAGAACGGCATGGTATTTACTGTACATAAGGGCGGCCATTATAATTCCTAGCAAAACCCCAAGAACAAATGACGGCCTCTGTATAAAATGCTTGTATACCAGTAAAAACAATGCGGTAAAGAACAGCAATGGTGTATCTGGCAAGGTGAAGAACCCATAGGCGTTGAGCAATGTCATAGAGAACATCAGGATAAAAAAATGAGGGACGTATTTTTTCTTATCGGGATTGTCGATCGCCAACCATATCAGGACAAAAGTACCTGCCGATAAAAGACAACCAACAAAGCGTACCCCTAGCTCACCATCGAACAGATAACCGCCGATTTTGATCATTAAGGCCATCATGGGGGGGTGGTCAAAATATCCCCAAGCCAAATTTTTGGCATAATACCAATAATAGGCCTCGTCAAAAATAAGTTCTGTAAAGTTGGCCTGCAAAAGGTTCAATACGAGTATTGAGCCCAATAGGCAGTAAAATAGTTTAGGTAATTTCAATGACATTGATGATTGTTGCTTTGCTTGTAAAATTACAAATTATACATGGTAACCAAAAGGTTAAAAAAAATCATAAATTAGGAAGTTCAAATTCTTCAAGAGCGTTTAAAAGACTATTTTTGTGTAAATCGAAGGAAGTTTATGGCAGGTAGTTTGGTTATTGTCCCCACCTATAATGAGATTGAGAATGTTGATGCGATCATAAGGGCTGTTTTTACGTTGAAGAAAGATTTTCATGTGCTGATTGTCGATGACAACTCACCCGACGGAACAGCTGATCATGTGGTTGGAATGCAAAAGGAATTCCCTGATCGATTGTTTTTGGAAGTACGTCATGAAAAGTCAGGATTGGGTACGGCCTACATTCATGGGTTTAAGTGGGCGATTGCCAGGAAGTATGATTATATTTTTGAGATGGATGCCGATTTCTCACATAACCCGATCGACCTTTTACGTTTGTATGCAGCTTGTGAAAACGGGGCCGATGTAGCTGTGGGCTCACGCTATAAAAAGGGGGTCAATGTTGTTGATTGGCCTTTGTACCGCGTGTTGCTTTCCTATGGGGCATCTTTTTATGTAAAGTTGATCACGGGAATGCGGGTCCATGATCCAACAGCTGGTTTTGTATGTTATAGGCGACATGTGCTCGAAAGTATAGATCTGGACTCTATAAGGTTTATAGGCTATGCATTCCAAATCGAGATAAAATTCAAGGCATACCTTAAGAAATTCAAGATAGAGGAAGTGTCCATTATCTTCAAGGATAGGGAAAAAGGGAAATCAAAAATGAGTTCCTCGATAATAGGTGAAGCTGTCTTTGGGGTTATGAAGATGAAGATTAAAAGTATTTTCCAAAAAAAATGAATTTTGGCCATGGGTAGGTTTTTGATTAAAAATGCGAATATCGTCAATGAGAACAAGATCTATGTATCGGATGTTTTGCTAGAGGGTGGGATTATTCTTAGGATAGACCGGTCAATTAGTGATGCGAAGGCCAAAGTAGTCGAAGCGGATGGTAAATTCCTGCTTCCCGGCCTTATAGATGATCAAGTGCATTTTAGGGAGCCCGGTTTAACCCATAAGGGCGATATTGGGTCAGAGAGTAGGGCTGCCGTTGCCGGGGGTATTACCTCTTTTATGGAGCAGCCGAATACCGACCCCCAGACTACGACCATTGCGAAACTTGAAGAAAAATTCGCACGGGCGGCAGAGACTTCCTATGCCAATTATTCTTTTTTGTTCGGTGGCACCAATGACAACCTGGAAGAGATAAAACGTTTGGATAAGAATGCCTGTTCAGGTATAAAGCTCTTTTTGGGGTCTTCCACCGGTAACATGCTTGTTGATGATGAGGTGGTTATTGAAAAGATCTTCAGGAATACCGAAATGGTAATCTCGGCACATTGTGAGGATGAAATGACCATAAAACGTAATTTGGCCGAATATCGGGAAAAGTATGGGAATGATATCCCTATTAGGTGCCATCCTTTGATTCGCAGTGCCGAAGCCTGTTACCTTTCCTCATCAAAAGCAATTGCATTGGCAAGGAAAACAGGGGCAAGGTTCCATGTTTTCCACCTATCGACAGGTGTTGAAACCGATTTGTTCCGTAACGATATCCCGTTAAGGCAAAAGAAAATCACGGCGGAAGTATGTGTACACCATCTTTGGTTTTCCGATGCGGATTATGATACTAAGGGCACATTGATAAAATGGAACCCCGCAGTGAAAACGGCAGGGGACCGCAGTAAGCTTTGGGAAGCTTTGTTGGATGACCGGATTGATGTCATCGCTACGGATCATGCGCCCCATACCTTGGGGGAAAAAAACAATGTATACACCCAAGCTCCTTCGGGAGGCCCATTGGTGCAACACGCATTACCCGCAATGCTTCAAAAGTACCATGAAAAAGTTCTTTCTTTGGAAAAATTGGTCGAGAAAATGTGCCATAATCCAGCAATATTATTTGACATTGATAAACGGGGATTCATACGGGAAGGATATTATGCAGACTTGGTTTTGGTCGATCTGGATGACCCTTGGAAGGTCACCAAGGAAAATATCGCTTATAAATGCGGTTGGTCCCCTTTGGAAGAAACGGTTTTTAAGTCAAAAATCACCCATACATTCGTAAATGGACATTTGGCCTATGAAGACGGGGAGTTCTCAAATCAGCGAAATGCAAAACGCTTAACTTTTGACAGGTCGTGATGAAGAATTTTATAGCATTGGTTTTTATTCTGTCTTTATGCTCCTGTGGGGAGAAACTGCTCAAGGAGCCCGACGATTTGATCGCGAAGGATAAGATGGTCGATATTCTTAGTGACCTGACGCTTTTGAATGCAGCTAAAAACACCAATCCCAGTATATTGAGAGAGCATGGTATAGATCCTACACGTTTTATTTTTGAAAAATACAGGATAGATAGCCTACGGTTTGTGACCAGCGATATGTATTATGCCTCCTTACCCAAAGAATATGAGGCCATGTATCTGGAAGTAGGGGAGATACTCAGTACCATGAAAGATAGTATGGAGGAAAAAAAGAGAAAGAATGACAGTTTGTTGTTGGAAATAAAAAAGAGGGATAATCCCATAAAAAAGCCAGATACGATAAAAGCTAAGGATTCTCTTCCTTGAATTTTTCACAGCAAAAGGTGATGGCTTCTTTCATATCCCCAAACTGAAAACCAAGAACATCCTTGATTTTTTGATTGTCATAGATTTCAGGTCGCATTAAGGACTTAATGGCCCTTTTGGTGATTTCTCTCTTACTCCCTGTTAAGAGACTTCGTGAATAATCAAAAAACCGGGCTAAATTCAATTGCCACGGCTTCAGCATTTTTGAAGGGCCTTTTTTGCCTAATGCTTTGGCTAATGTGGTCAGTATCTCCTTATATGTTATGTTTTCGGCAACGGCAATGAACCGTTGGTTTGCAATTCCCGAATTCATGAGGGTGGTCATTATTTCAACAACATCGTTCACCGTAATAAAACCAGTGCCTCCAGGAGGGTAATGGTTTTTTGCGTTATTGGCGATCGTAAAAAGGTTTCCACTGCCTTTCCCCCAGAATCCAGGGCCGATAATCACACCTGGGTTAACGATAACAACCTCTAGGCCTTCTTGGGAGCCCCGCCAAACCTCCATCTCTGCCCTGTATTTTGTAAGGGCATATACATTCGCATCCTGGACAGACCAGTCATTTTCCTCGTGGGCTTTTTGGCCTTCCGCACTTTTGCCAATAACGGCAATGCTACTTACATAACAGAGTTTTTTGATCTTATTCGATAGGCAAAGGTTCACAATATTGGCAGTACCCGTGGCATTTACTTTTTTTAGTCTGTAGTAATCCTTTGGGTCAAATGAAATCAGTGCAGCGGCATGGTAAACATATTCCACATTCCTGAATGCAATCTCCAGCGCAGGTATACTATTGATGTCGGCCAATACCCAATCTATGGTATCAAAAAGTTCGGTGGCTTTTTCAGTATAGTATGAAAATACCTTTTCAACCTGTTTCAGGTCACTCCCTTTTCTGTATATGGCACGGACTTTAGTGTTGTTTTGGAGTAAATGCAACAAAAGATGCGTCCCCACCAATCCTGTACCACCTGTTACCAAAACCATAGTCCAAATTTAGGCAAATGATGCCTAATAAAACCAATTTCAAATAGGGAAAGGCAATGTAATTCCTTTTATATTTGCAGCTCTTATCAAGATGAACATGGAAATGCGTACAAATTTTGTCGAAGAACTAAAATGGAGGGGGATGTTACATGATGCCATGCCGGGCACCGAAGAGCATCTAATGAAAGGAGTCCAATCAGCCTATGTGGGAATCGACCCTACGGCAGACTCGCTTCATATTGGCCATTTGGTCGGGGTAATGATGCTACGTCACTTTCAATTGGCAGGCCATAAACCTTATGCCTTATTGGGAGGTGCCACAGGTATGATCGGTGACCCATCCGGGAAATCACAGGAGCGTAATTTGCTGGACGAGGATACGTTACGTGCAAATCAAGAGGCCTTAAAAGCCCAATTAAGTAAGTTTTTGGATTTTGATCGTAATACGGAAAACGCTGCGGTTCTGGTCAATAACTATGACTGGATGAAGGACTTTTCTTTTTTGGGGTTTATCAGGGATGTGGGGAAGCATATCACGGTAAATTATATGATGGCCAAGGATTCCGTTAAAAAACGGTTGTCTTCCGAATCAAAAGAAGGTATGTCTTTTACGGAGTTCACCTACCAGTTGGTACAAGGCTATGATTTCCTCCATTTGTACCAGCACAATAACTGTACCCTCCAAATGGGAGGTAGTGACCAATGGGGGAATATTACTACGGGTACCGAGCTTATTCGACGAATCGGAGGCGGTAAGGGTTATGCCTTAACATGCCCCTTGATCACCAAGGCCGATGGTACTAAGTTTGGAAAAACAGAGGGGGGCAATATTTGGTTGGACCCCGATAGGACTTCCCCCTATAAATTTTACCAGTATTGGCTGAACACTTCTGATGAGGATGCCGCAAAATACATAAAGATATTCACCCTACTTACCAAGGATAGTATCGATGGTTTGATTACCGAACATAAAGAAGCACCCCATTTAAGGACCTTGCAAAAGCGTTTGGCCGATGAAGTTACGGTTATGGTGCATTCCCAAGAAGATTTGGACAATGCCAAAAAGGCAAGTAATATCCTTTTTGGAAAATCGACCTCTGAAGACCTGAAATATTTGGACGAAAAGACTTTCTTGGATGTTTTTGAAGGTGTTCCCCAGGCCAATATTCCAATGTCGGAATTGGATAGTGGTTTGGATATGGTCGGGGCCTTGGCTGCCAAAACAGGGTTCTTGGGTTCCAATGGGGAAGCCAGAAGGGAGTTGAAACAAAATTCGATTTCGGTGAATAAGGAAAAGGTCAAGGAAGATTACGTGATAACTGCCAAAGACCTGATTAGCGGTAAATTCGTCCTGCTACAGCGCGGTAAGAAGAGCTACTTTCTCTTGGTGGTAGGCTAGTCCGCTATTTCATGGGTGTATCTACATGACCATTAGGTTGCAGCCACGAATGTCCGAGTGGTCAAAACGGCCTAATATTTCAAAGGATCGGTCTTTGGATTCCTTTCCAAGATCCTGTGTTGCAACGAATGCGCAAGAATTGATGTTTGCCAGGTCAATGACATTGATTCCCCCGGTTTTCCCGTAGGGGAGGTAACTCAAGGGGTCTTCCGTATCCCTGATCAGTACTTTCATCCAAGGCGGGGTATTAAAAACACCATTTCCTTTGGAATAGGCTTGGGAAAGCAATTCTGTCATTCCGTATTCGGAATGTATTTCCGGCACCCCGAAACCTTTTCTTAGGATGTCATGCAATTCCTCACGGACCAGTTCCTTTCGACGGCCTTTCATTCCACCCGTTTCCATGACCAGTGTATTGCCAAGTTGCAAGGTGTGTTCTTCAACCAGATCTATTAAGGCGAAAGAGACACCAATGAGCATTGTCTTTTGCCCACGGGCATCAAGTCTGGTCAAGGTTTCGATTAACGAGTCGATTTCATTCAAATAGAAGCCACTGTCCGGGTGGTTGCTTTTTTCAATGAGGACATTCACCATGTATATCAAAGAGGAACCACTGCGTTCCAAATAGGAAGGTAATAGGGCCAAGATGCAATATTGGGAGATATCACCATGGAAATGGCCAAATCCTCTTATAAAACTTTGTTCATATAATTCCAGTTCGGTCACGTAATGCTTGCTGGTAACCTGTCCCGTTGTCCCACTGCTCGAAAAGACAACCTGTTCCTGGTCTTTGCCCGCAACCACTTTTTTCGATTTAAAAAAATCAATAGGTAAAAATGGGATTTGCCTAAGTTCCTTTACGTTGGACTCCGTTTTGTCCAGATAATGGCAGAATTCCTTATAAACGGGATTGTTCTTCAGTTGGAACCTGAATACATCAAGTGCCATGTGTTCAAACTCCTCCTCAGTGTTTATGTTGAATATTTGAGTGGTATCGATCATTGTTCCGGCTACAAAGGTAATGATACGACAAATTGATTCAAGCCAAAACAGGACTTATTTAACGACCAGTTTCCGGTTAATGGTATTGTTGTCCGCGGTTATCCGTACGACATATACCCCTGGTGTCAATCTGGAAATATTCAGAGGGGTGTTGAAGATTCTTTCGTCCAAGACTGCCTCGCCAAAGATATCGTAGACAATAATATGCTTATGGGTGTTTTTCTGGGTCGTGACGTAGACCACATCGTCGTATGCGGGGTTGGGGTAGAGTTTAAACCCTAGGGCCTGTTCTTTTTGGGCAATTGTGAAATCCACGGATTCTTGCGCATGGAACACAAAGGAGCATAGTATAAATAGGATAGTGTGGATTTTTTTCATGGTATTGATTTGGAACCAACACTATAAAAGTAATGAAAGGGGTTGTTTACAATTTGGAATTGTTGTGAAACCCGATAAAATGTAAGTGAATGATAGCAGGCGCATCTCTTCATCGATGTTTTCTGCCTTTCATCGAAGAGGTTGTTCTTGATTGAATTCCCAAAAAAGCGGTATTTATTTGACAATCAGTTTCCTGGTTGCAATTTTGTCCTTTTCAAAGACACGTAGTACATATACCCCTGCATCCAATTCGGAAACATCCAATTCCTCCCTAAGAAGCGTAGATTCCATAACCTGGGTCCCTAGGATATCGAAAATCAGGATTTTTTTGGGGGCCTTTCCTTTGGTGGTGATGTAAACCTTTCCGTTGGTAACGGGGTTGGGGTATAATCTGAAGCCATCGATATCACCTTTAGGCTTGGCATCTTGGGCATAACCTATTAAAATAAAAAGCATAAAGATGACAAAGTAAAGTTTCTTCATATGAAAAATATAGCAAAGAGTATACCACAAATATAATAAGTATTTGTATTTGAAGGTGGTATGTCACTGGTATTATGATAAAAAATCGATGAAATGCATAGGTGGTCAAGTCGTTCATGGGCAGGCGTAACCTTTCCATAATCCAAATGTTATGATAACGTTACTAATTAGAATGCCTGTCAGGGGGTTTTGTGTAATAGTATTATCTTTACTTTCATACGTAGTGATGAATTCAACATGCTTAAATGAAAAAGAAAGATCTGAGAATACTTTTAATTGATGATGAGCCTGACATATTGGAAATAGTGGCCTACAATCTCATTGCAGAGGGGTATCAGGTTTTTACGGCCAAGAATGGTGTTGAAGGTGTGGCCGTGGCAAAGAAAAAATTGCCCCATTTGATTATTTTGGATGTAATGATGCCAGAAATGGATGGTATCGAAGCTTGTGGTATCATTCGTAAAATACCCGAACTGGAAAATACGATTATCACCTTTCTTACGGCCCGTGGTGAGGATTATTCACAATTGGCCGGTTTTGATGCAGGGGCTGATGATTATATAACAAAACCGATCAAGCCCAAGGTCCTGGTTCGTAAGGTGACGGCTCTTCTTAGAAGGTTCAAGGGGGATACTGCAGATGTGGAAGAGATATTCAAGGTAGGGAATATTGTAATCAACCGCGAAGAATATAAGATTGTCAACAACGGTACCGAGATTACCCTGCCAAGAAAAGAGTTCGAATTGTTGTCTTTGCTCACATCAAAACCCAATAAGGTGTTTAAGCGCGAAGTGATCTTGAACAAGGTTTGGGGCAATGAAGTTGTTGTTGGTGGCCGCACCATTGATGTCCATATTCGAAAACTACGTGAAAAAATCGGTGATGAACATTTTAAAACCGTTAAGGGCGTGGGGTATAAGTTTGTGTTATAATGGCAGCCAATGTAAAAAAGTCCTATAGGTTTGCCTTGAAATCGGCATTCTTCATTACAGTGTTTTCCTCCTTATGGCTTGTGGGCCTACTTTGGTATTTTGAAACTATAAACCCCATACTTCTAGGGGTGTTCGCGGTATTAACATTCTTAATTTCATTGTTTGTCATACAGATACGAATAGAAAGATTCATATATGGAAGCATAAAAAAAATATATGATGATGTCGCATTGTTGGAGTCGAGCAGTCTTACTTCTGGGCCTATAACCACTGATATGAAGACGCTTACGGCGGAGATCGGGAAATTTGCAAAAGACAAGAAAATTGAAATCGACACACTGAAAATCAGGGAATCCTACCGGAAGGATTTTATCGGCAATGTGTCCCATGAGTTGAAAACCCCTCTTTTTACTGTCCAAGGGTATATCCTGACCTTGCTCGATGGTGCCATGGAAGATGGGAACATACGTGGGAAATATCTGCAGAGGGCGAATAAAGGGGTTGAACGCCTTATCTACATTGTAAAGGACCTGGATATGATCACCAAACTCGAAGTGGGTGACCTGAACCTTGAACGGGTTGATTTCGATATTATTGAACTCATTCAGAATGTCTTTGACCTGTTTGAGATGAAGGTGGCTAAAAAGAAGATCGTGTTGACCTTCGATATGGAATACAAGAAGCCTATTATGGTATATGCCGATCGCAATAAAATACAGCAGGTCTTGACCAATCTCGTGGTGAACTCCATCAAATATGGTCAAGAAAACGGTACTACAGAGGTAAGTGTGGAAAATCTTGTCAAGAATAAAGTGATAGTTCGGGTAACCGATAACGGGGAAGGGATTGCCGCACATCATATACCTAGATTGTTCGAACGATTTTACCGGGTCGATAAAAGTGGTAGCAGGTCCGAAGGGGGATCGGGCTTGGGCCTTTCCATTGTTAAGCATATTATCGAGGCACATGGCGAAAAAATATATGTGGAGAGTACAGAAGGTGTTGGGTCTGAATTCTCGTTTACCATGGAAAGGAGCCATCTTTAAAATAAGGGACAGGCCGGTTTTGCCAAAAAGTATTTCCTTAGATTTGCCATAGGATTTAATATAGGATGCGGTGGGAAGTAAAAATAAGCTGAAAAGATTTAAGGAAAACGAGACATTCAAGAACGTGGTTCAGCCCGACCGGGAGGAAATAGAGGATGGTTCCTTTCCGCTAAAAGGGAATTGGAACACCCATTTTGGCAATGATAACCCGATAGTGCTGGAGTTGGGTTGTGGTAAAGGGGAGTACACTTTGGGGTTGGCCCGTATGTATCCAAATAAGAACTTCATAGGAATCGATATCAAAGGGGCCCGTTTATGGAGGGGGGCAAAAACCGCTATTGAGGATGCTATGGGTAATGTTGCCTTCGTTAGGGCCCAGATAGAACTTATAGACCGTATTTTTGATAAAAATGAAGTATCCGGGATTTGGATTACCTTTCCAGACCCGCAAATAAAATATAAGCGAACGAAGCATAGAATGACCAATGAGGTTTTTCTTGAAAAATACGAGCGGATACTTATTGACCACGGACTGGTACACCTAAAGACGGATAGCGAGTTTATGCACGGGTATACTTTAGGGCTTTTGCATGGTACGCATCGCGAAGTGGTCTATGCGAATCATGATGTGTATAAAAATGGGGGAAGCCCCAAAGAAGTATTGTCAATACAGACTTTTTACGAAAAACAGTATCTTGGACAGGATAAGCCAATAACCTATATTAAGTTTCGGATAAATTAACCCATGGCACATCTACTTATTCTTTTTTTCGCAACCTTTTTAGCTGCGTTCGTAGCTACGCTGCCACCAGGACTTTTGAATATGAACGCGGCAAAGACGAGTGTTGAAAAAGGGAAATTGAATGGGGTCGTTTTTAGTCTTGGTGTCTCGACCATGATCATGATACAGGCTGTGATCGCAGTTTATATCTCTAAATATCTGGACAGAAACCCCGCTGTCGTTGGAGCCTTACTTAAAATCGCTGTCCTGGTATTCGCTTTTTTGGCCATTTATTTTTTTATGGCGGCCAAGGGCAATAGAAAAAAGGTGGTCAAATCAGTTAACATCAGTAAGCGGAATAGTTTCTATAAGGGAATGCTGTTGGCGGCTCTTAACCTACTGACCATACCTTATTACAGCGGCCTTAATGTTATATGGAATGCCTCAGGGTGGATAAAATTCGAAGTTTGGGATATCGTGGTGTTTGTATTGGCCGCAGGGGTAGGTGCTTTTTCGGTCCTGTACATGTACACGGCTTATTTCAATAAACTGGAGAACAAGACCAATCGATTTTCCAAGAATTCAAATTATATTTTAGGGGTGTTGATGATAATCCTTTTAGTAATCACCATTTATAGGGTCCTTAACCGATGAAATCCGATAATACCGATTTTTTTCAAAAAGTCTATGAGGTCGCCAAGCTCATTCCATACGGTAGGGTAACCTCTTATGGCGCTATTGCCAAATACCTTGGTGCGGCCCGTAGTGCGAGAATGGTAGGTTGGGCCATGAACGGGTCACATAACATGCCTGATGTGCCAGCACATAGGGTAGTGAACAAAATCGGGTTGCTTACCGGGAAACATCACTTTGAGGGTACGAACCTTATGCAACAATTGCTGGAAAGCGAGGGGGTCAAGGTTGTGGATGATCGGATTGTCGATTTTGGGAAACACTTTTGGGACCCTTTTAAAGAACTCCGGAATTAAGATCAGGTATAAATATTGCTTGGCCACACTGTTTTCGTCACAATAGCTTTAGCTTCTCGGTCTTAAGGGGCTTTCCGTTCCCCGTATATTTTTATGGGGATGGTTCCCAACTCCTGTTTAAGGGCGGGATATCAAAAAAACGGACTTGGAAGCCAGCTTTTTTAGATGATTTTTGTCGGATTGGTTTTTACACCCAAACAAAAAACAAAGCATTCTATTGATCGGATCTTGGCCTTAGAACCTGTAGCCTATTCTCAAATGCAGGTTAGCGGCCGCCTCACCCTCATTTTCCGCAAATCCCTCACTTTTGTAGAAGATGTAACGGAAACCAATGCCGATACCTGCCTCATAGTTAAAATGTTTGCCGATGTTTCTACGGATTCCCCATGTGGGGATAGCCGATATTTGGCTAACAAGGTCTACATTGTCACTATTGGAGATGATGAACCAATCGGGGTGGCAACTTGTTTTCAAGGAAACGAAATTTCCGCTATTGCCTAATGTTGGGCGGGAATTGGCCGCTCTTTTTTGCAGATTATAATACCATCTCGGCTCCAAGGTAATTACGGGAACCATTATAAAACCTGCATCGCCATAAATCTCCCCGCCAAAGAAACCACTGTCGAGCCCAAGTTCACTCCGTAGTGCAATTTCATCGGATAGCCTAGCCTCATTGTGGAGCCAAGTCCCCAAGACCCCAATTTGGATTCCATTATTGGATTTTTCAACAGTTCCGTCTTGTGATCTGACATTTGCTGTAGCTCCTATCAGGAAAACGCCCAACACTATAATTCTCCAGTTGTTTTTCACTATGGCCATATGATTGTTCTATTATCGATTTTATGGTGCAATAGTATCATTAAATGAATTATAGTTATATGATAAATGTCATAAATCATCAGTTGATTCTTACTGAACTGGATTAAACTTTTTTTGGATCGAAAGCAAGGGTTGCAGGGATTTGTGTTGTGAAACATAGGTCGACCAATGCCCTTGGCCATGTCCAGGGTCGCCCGTGGCGGACAACCACAGCGACCTTTATGGCATCGAGGTACGGTTCGGAGTGGTCACCGCTACGCTCGAAGAGGCCGGAATCCTTGTTGGGGGGCTGTTCATGAACGCCGATGCGGGTCTCGATTCAAAGAACTTCCGAGGGGCATGTGATAAGAAGGATATCCATGCGAACATCTGTCCCAACAAACGCAACGGGAATTCCGCCGATAGGGACGTATATTCCGAAAAGGAACCATACGATGAAAGGCATATGGTCGAACGGGCCAATGCATGGATGGACAGTTGCCGTTCACTGCCAAACAGGTTCGGTACCACTACCGAGGGCTGGAAAGGGTTCAACTATCCCGCATTCATTGTGACAGCACTGAAAAAAATCAAGAAAAAGAGAAAGACAAAAGTTTAAACCACTTCATTTACCGTATGATGTTGTTGTATCTAAAAATGTTTTTTCCTTTACCCCTAATATTTAAGCAATGCATCAATCTGTAGGTCGGGCTTTTGGCTTTCTTTACGTTTATTGCGTAACCAAATAACATAATGGTTCTATTGTCAACTTACAGATAAGACCATACTATGAAACCAAACGGAGTTGATAAAAACAGAAAACCTAAAAAAGAGTTTTCTTTATTGGCCGTTGGAATTGCACTACTTTTCGTCACAATAACTTTAGCTTCTCGATCCTAAGGCGTATCTTTGTTATTCAACACGGATTTATTTTAGGACGATTACCACTATGAAATTGAACAAGCATGATATCTTGAAGGCCTTGGAGCATATTACGGTTCCCGGGGAAGGCAAAAACATGGTAGAGAGTGGCGCTGTAAAGAACGTGCAGATATTCGGCGATGAGGTTGAGGTTGATGTCGTCATTAGTAATCCAAGTCTTCAGGCACGTAAAAAGACAGAGGTTGGGATTCTTAATATTATCCATCAAGAGGTATATGGGAAGGCCAAGATAAAAGTAAACCTTACCGTTGAGGCATTGGACAATTCCAAGGCCAATGAGATCAAGGGGAAGCCAATACCGGGCATTAAGAATATTATAGCGGTCGCTTCAGGTAAAGGTGGTGTAGGAAAGTCTACCGTAACGGCCAATTTAGCGGTTACCTTGTCTGAAATGGGCTTTAATGTAGGATTGTTGGATGCTGATATTTATGGGCCATCAATGCCCATAATGTTCGATGTTGCCCAAGAAAAACCTTTGGCCGTAACCATAGATGGAAAGTCAAAAATGAAACCTGTTGAAAATTATGGGGTTCAGTTATTGTCCATAGGGTTTTTCACCGATCCCAATCAGGCCGTAATCTGGAGAGGCCCCATGGCTGCCAAGGCACTTAACCAGATGATCTTTGATGCCCATTGGGGTGATCTTGATTTTTTATTGGTCGATCTTCCTCCGGGTACGGGGGATATCCACTTGAGTATTATGCAGGCTATGCCAGTTACCGGAGCTGTCGTTGTTAGCACACCACAGGAAGTGGCACTGGCAGATGCACGGAAAGGAGTTGCGATGTTCCAACAGGAAAGTATCAACGTTCCAGTTTTGGGCATTGTCGAGAACATGTCTTATTTCACCCCTGAGGAATTGCCCGATAATAAATATTATATTTTTGGTAAGGAAGGGGCCAAGAATCTGGCCGGGGATTTGAATGTTCCGTTTTTAGGGGAGGTCCCCTTGGTCCAAAGTATCCGTGAGGCAGGCGATGTAGGCCGCCCCGCGGCATTGCAGGAATCCACTCCAATTGCAGCCGCTTTTGCGGATATTACCAAGAGGGTTGTTCGGGAAATGGTAAATAGAAATAAAAGTCTGCCTCCTACAGAGGCTATAAAGATTACAACCATGGCAGGTTGTTCTACAGTTAATAAGTAGCGTATGACAGCAAATGACATAAAGGCCAATGTTGAAAAAGCCCTTGAGGAAATCCGTCCATTTCTGCAAAGTGATGGGGGGGATATTGAACTTATCTCAATAGATAATGACACTTCGGTCAAGGTCAGGTTACAAGGAGCCTGTGTAGACTGTAGTGTGAATCAAATGACCTTAAAGAGTGGGGTGGAGATGACGATCAAGAAATATGCCCCTCAAATTCAGGAAGTGATCAATATTGTTGATTAGGTCATTTTCCGCCGGTTGACCGGGTTATGGCCTGGTATATGTAAATATTATAGGGTCTATATTTTTTGGCCATAAGGTTCTTGTTCCATAAACTTAATATTTCAAATTCTGGATGCACCATATGCCGATAAGGCTATAAGAAATGTATTCCCTAATGGATCGTACACATTGTTGAACGGTAAGTGGGGGGAAACAATAATAGCGGATCAAAGAGAAATCCGCTACTATCCGATTCAACAAGAATATAAATACCAAGAATAGTACTCTCGACCCTACATGGGGGCAAGTAGTGCTTCATCAAAGTCGATTCCTTCTATATCTTTTAATTTTTCTTGTTTGGAATCCCATTCAATACGTCTGCCCAATTTATAGGAAAGCCCTGCCATATGCGATGAAATCGCTTCCTCGAATCCTTCTTTCACACCGCAACTTACCTTTCCCCCATTGCGGAGGCTACTCAACCATTCCCGCATATGCAAGAAGGTGGAATCTACACGCACACCATTAATATAGGTCCACATCAATCCCTTATCGGCAAAGTATTGGGAGGTTGCCGAAGCTACTCCATCTGGGATCGAAGCCCCTGGATTATATTTATAAATAGGTGTATTGGGCTCCATTTTTCCAGCTTCTACCATGTCGGCATAGCGTGTTGATTGTCCATCGGGCCAAACAGTCAGTTGGTTCCCTAGTTCCATGGTGCCGTCATGGCCCATTAAAATGGTAGGCCTGTTGAATCCATTGCCCAGGGTCGCACTATATACAAAAGTCATTCCTTTCTCCTTACCTTTGGGCTGGCTACTTCCGGTACTGAAATTGGGGAACTCCATATTAACTTGAAGAACATCGGGAACGTTTCGCCCATCCCTATGGGTGTATATACCCCCGGAAGTCATTACCGACTCCGGTATTCCCATATTCAGGACACAGTTTAACCGGTCATAATCGTGGGACAATAAATCGCCTGAAAGACCAGAACCATATGCCCACCATTTACGCCATCTGAAAAAATGGTTCTTATTAAATGGGACTTTTGGTGCAGAGCCCAAGAACATGTCCCAATCTATAGTCTGTGGACTGGCATCGGGGTGTATTTCATACATCCAGGCACCGTTATCATCATTACGATTGGTGTTGGTCTGTATCAATGATACATGTCCGATCGTTCCTTTCTGGACAATATCCTTTGCTGTCTGGAAACTTAGGGTTTGCCTGTGTTGGTGACCTACCTGCAATATGGCCTTGGAGTTTAGGGCAGCATCGCGTAAACGATAGGTTTCCGATATGTTATGCGTCATAGGTTTTTCAACATAGACGTGTATATTATTCTCCAATGCATCAATGGTCATTGGAGCATGCCAATGATCAGGGGTGGCAATTACCACGGCATCGACCTTGCCTGAACGGACCATCTCTTGATAGGTTCTAAAACGCTCCATTTTATTATCGGGCGTGTTAAAGGAGTTTAAGGCCTTATTTGCACGATAATCGAAAATATCACAGATTCCCGCCAAATGCACATTCAACTTGTCTTGGGACTCAAAATCGGATAAGGCAGTATGTTCGGGGTCTTCCTGTGCTGCCAAGCGCATTTCCTCTTTCCATTCCTTAGTGGCAAAACCCAAGGAACGGCAAAGTTGTTCGCCCCGGATTCCAAAACCAATTACACCTACACGAATAGGTTCGCCCCCTATGCCGGGCACGGCAGAAGGTAAAGATGGTTGTATGTTCAATTGCTCCAGAATAGCGGAACGTTCTTTTTTCTTGGCTACGGTACTGGCCGCACCGGCCCACCAAACCGCTCCCATCAGGGGAATACCCCCTAAACCCTTTAATGCGTCTCTTCTTGTAAATTTCATCTGTAGATTTTTAATTCCTTTAAGTGTTGAAAATATTTTGGCACATACCCTACTTTAACCTTTTGGCCCCTTAGGATGGAACGTATTTTACTTTTATTGATTTGTTGGGTCCGATATTTCTTTCTTGTTGAACAAGCGCTGTAGCCCAAAATAGTGGGAAGTTGGGATTTGATAGATTATCAAACAGGCGACAAACTCGATCATGTTCTTGTTCACGAACCAATAACTGCCTTCTACATTCACCTGTTCCACCCATGGGAATGAAGGATGGGCCAGATAGTACAAGGCCAATAACAAGGCCGCTACGGTAGCACCCCATTTTTCAAAGACACCTAACAACAAGGTAAGGCCCGCAAAGACCAAGGCTATCTTATTGCCCCAATCGGTCATACCGATAATTGAACCATCCGTCATCCAAATAAAAAAGGAACGAAAAGGACCTTGCGCCGAGGCAAGATATCCGAATGAAGTCCAATCAGGATTGTATAATTTTGTAACACCCTCATAGAGAAAGTGCCATCCGATGAAAAGGCGCAGGAACACCATACTGTTTGTTAAAAACCTTTCGTTTCTAATTTTTACCATATTCAAGAAAATGTGATAGGTTATACGTTTGATCGGTCCAGAATAAATTTGGACACACAGAATGCAAAAGTAAGGAATTAGTGGATAGACCTAACGATAAAGATGATTTTTATCACGTTTGACAAGGGTGGTACACTACACTTTATGTGATTTGAAAAGGTAGACTGGACATGGTTGGACTTGCAATGGAAAATCGGGCAGATTTTCCAGGGCCTATGCCTCATTTTCAGATTGATAAGATGCCTGTTTTGGCCTGTCCTATGGTTTCGGGCCCATGGCCATAAGCAAGTTCAACCTTTAAGGTTCCAGGGAAAATATCCGGCCACGGCATTATCCTGGCAATTTGCCTTTCTGCCTATGGATTGGGTGGTCAAGGTATTCCTCTTGGTTGGTTCACCAGGTTCCTTTGGGGCGTATCGTATGCCGGTGCTCAAGGCCCGGTCTTATTTTACTTGCCTATCATATAAATCGATAATGGCAGTCAGGTACAACCACCCCTTTTGGGTCTTGATATCGTATTTGTGTATGGCCTGTTGCGGGATTACACGTAGTGTTATTCCGCCGTGACCGAAAGATAGGTAATTGCAATGAATTCCGATTAGGGATTCAGCCACAATGGGCTGTACACGGCTGCCATCAGTACCTTTTATCCCTATTTTGACTTCTCTTTCGTTTGATTGTTTCTCTTCTTGTTTTTGAAATTGAAAAACTCAAGATTTTTGACAATTGTTCTAAAAAGTCTGTTGAAACCCTTGAGGGTCTATATTTGGATAATCTATATTTGGATTTCATATGCTATTGTTCTAATTGATTTATTAATTCATTAATTCTGGATATTCGTGGATTAATTTCTTTTTTTACTTTTCTTTTCTGAATAATGTATGCGTAAATGTGCATGCCTACCATATTTAAAAAAAGTATAACTATTAAAACACGTTTTGATGGTATTTCCCAAAAATCAATTACAAAGAGAAATATTATAGGATACAGAGGCAATGCACCCCAATACTTGTAAGTTTCAATAAGTATTCCTTGGGCTTCAAGGTACTTTTTAGACTTTTTAAGGTACATTAGGTAATTCTCTTCCAAATCCATCGGTTTTAACTTTTTTATGCTAGTTAATCGAGTTATTAAAAAAACAACATAGATTATTATTAAAACCGAAGCAATTTTGGAAGTAGTAAAAGGAATCCAATACGTTATAAAGGCAAAGATTGGAATCGCGATGAATGCAGCAACTACCTCTACTCTTACTGCGAATTCCCACCATTTATTTAGATTGTCTAAACTTGATTGTAACTCAATCATCAGCTTAGATTTCTCAAATTTTATACGCTCTTGATTACTGGATGATTGCCAGATTTTAATTAATTCATCTTCTATCATAATATTCCATTTATACAGTTGAATAATTTTGATTTAATCCGCTTAATTTTTACGGCTATGTGGTTTTCGGATAGCCCAAGTATGTCTGAAATTTCCCGGTCTGCCAATCCCTCCAAGTACAAAGCGACTATTGCTTTCTCCCCATCATTCAATTTTTTGACACACTTTCTTAAAGCTATTAGTTTTTCATCATTATTTTCATCTTCTACTTCAGAACTGATATTGATAATAGTCATACTATCTAATCTGATAAATCGGTTTTGGTTTTTCGTGTATTTTGATTTGAAACGAAGACAAACATTTAATGCTATCCTAAACATCCAAGTACCAATAGATGAATTGCCTTTAAAGGAACTCATCGACTTCCAAATGTTAACTAAGACCTCTTGATACAGGTCTTTAGAATCTTCATTATCATCTGAATAAATAGAGCAAATTCTATATAGCTTATCCTGATTTTCTTTTAAAGCTGAAAGAAATATGGTTTTCTGTTTTTCCATTCTTAATACTTCCCTTTACTTCTTTAGTTACCATCGTTTGATGAATATGACAGTTTAGGATGTTTTTTAGTAAACAAAAAGATAGTGAAGTCCTTATTCAGGACGGGTCAGTATTAATGGCAACAAAAGAAGAACAGCACATAGGAAAAGAGGTGATGGCCGTATTGAAGCAGAGCAAAAAAGCCCCTGTTCTATTTCCAGTGTAGGTAAAATGATACTACAATGATAGAACAAGGGAATAAATAATAGAACCCCGCACCCAATAAGAACAGGGTGTCCAATAGACCTTAAAGAAGGGAATGACCATTGGTCTATTCCCCGTACAACCAAGCTTTTTTCTCCAATAAGGCATCCTCTGTCTCAACATGGTCCTCATCAGGGACACAACAGTCGACAGGACAAACCGAAACACATTGTGGCTCATCATGGAATCCTATGCACTCGGTACATTTCTCGGTCACGATAAAATAGAATTCATCTGAAATGGGTCCGTTCCCCAAATCAGCATCCACTTCCCCGCCATCAAGTGTTGTTACCATACCACTTAAAGCGGTTTCGTCGGAGTAAGACCATTCGTGGTCAGGTTCGTAGATTGCATTGTTCGGGCATTCCGAAATGCAGGCATCACAGTTGATGCATTCATCCGTAATTTTTAAAGCCATTTTTCCTTAATTTTAATTATAAGGCCAAGCTAGTATATAGAAAAACACATTTCAATGATAAATATCATATTTGGAAATTTAAGGGGAATTAAATTTTAGTGCCTAAATTTACCGGAAATTAATAGAATTCATTTTTTCAAGGAAAATAAGATTATATGATTGCAGCCGCGGAAGAGAAAAAACAAAAAGCTTTGAATGACGTAATCATCCGTTTTGTAGGTGATTCAGGGGATGGGATGCAATTAACGGGCACCCAGTTCTCCGATACATCCGCAATGTTCGGTAATGATGTCTCTACATTTCCTAATTATCCGGCGGAAATAAGGGCCCCACGGGGTAGTTTATATGGGGTTTCGGGCTTTCAGGTGCATATCGGTAGTATTGAAGTCAGTACACCAGGTGATAATCTGGATCTTTTGGTGGCTATGAACCCGGCAGGCTTAAAAACCAACCTACATGCCCTTAAACCAGGCCATACCGTAATAGTGGATACGGATTCCTTTACCAAAAAGAATCAGGAAAAGGCCCTTTATGAAAGTAACCCATTGGAAGATGGAAGCCTCAAGAATTATAGGGTCATAGAAGTAGGTATGACCTCCTTGACAAAAGAGGCGCTAAAGGGTGTGGAAGGATTGGACAATAAGATCATTACCCGTAGTAAGAACATGTTTGCCCTGGGCATGGTCTATTGGATGTACAATCGCTCCATGGAATACACCATTGATTTCCTCAATAAGAAATTCAAGGACAAACCCCATATCATCGAGGCCAATACCAGGGTGTTGAAAGCAGGTTTCTATTTTGCCGAAACCTTGGAATTGATTCCTAATGCCTATACGATTGCACCAGCCAAAATGACTCCGGGCACCTATAGGGTGATCATGGGGAACCAAGCTACCGCATGGGGGTTTTTGGCGGCAGCCGAAAAATCGGGATTGGAACTGTTCTTGGGCTCATATCCCATTACCCCGGCTTCCGATATTTTACATGAATTGGCAAAACACAAGCATTTTGGTGTCAAAACCTTACAGGCAGAAGATGAGATTGCCGGAATAGGTTCCGCAATCGGGGCATCATTTGCAGGGAATCTGGCCATAACCACAACATCAGGGCCGGGATTGGCCTTGAAAGGGGAAGCTATCGGCTTGGCCATGATGATCGAACTACCTTTGGTCATAGTGAATGTACAGCGTGGCGGGCCCTCAACGGGATTGCCGACAAAAACAGAGCAATCAGACCTTTTGCAGGCCATGTACGGTAGAAACGGTGAAAGCCCGATTATCGTAATAGCGGCAAGTACTCCTTCCAATTGTTTCGAATATGCCTATGAAGCAGCGAAATTGACCATAGAACATATGACACCGGTACTATTGTTGACCGATGGTTATATCGCTAATGGATCGGCACCATGGAGGATAAGATCCGTGGACAGTATGCCCGAAATAAAGAACAATGTCATTAAGGAAGCAAAAGAGGATTGGCATCCTTACGATAGGGATGGGGACACCTTGGCAAGGAATTGGGCTATCCCGGGATCTCCAGGCTTGGAGCATAGAGTCGGTGGGTTGGAGAAAGACCGTGTGTCTGGAAACGTGTCCTATGTGCCTGAAAACCATGAGTACATGACAAAAATAAGGGCCGAGAAAGTAAAAAGGGTCCAAAACTATATACCTGACATTGTCCCGGAATTTACCAAAGAGGGGGATTTGTTGGTTGTTGGGTGGGGAGGCACATATGGTAGTCTACATTCGGCGGTAAAGGAATTGAATGAGGAAGGATATAAGAATATCGGGCTTGCACATTTCAACTATATCAACCCTCTCCCTAGGAATACCAAAGAGGTGTTTAACAAATATAAGAGGATTATTGTCTGTGAGTTGAACGGTGGGCAATTTGTCAAAGTGTTGAAAATCAACTGTGATGGATTTGATTTCCTTCAATTCAATAAAATACAAGGTCTGCCATTCGCGAACAATGAATTGGTGGAAAAATTCAAATCCCTAGTCTAATGCATATGGAAGCAGCAGTAAAAAAATATACCTATAAGGATTTTGCAAGTGACCAAGAAGTGAGATGGTGTCCTGGTTGTGACGATTATGTAATCCTTCGATCCATGCAAAAAGCACTTCCTGAAATGGGGGTGAAAAAAGAAAATGTGGTCTTTATTTCGGGAATAGGGTGTTCCTCGCGCTTTCCGTATTATATGGATACCTACGGGATGCACAGCATCCATGGCCGGGCCCCGGCCATTGCAACAGGCCTGAAATTGGCAAATCCCGATTTAAGTGTATGGGTGATCACAGGGGATGGTGACTCTATGGCCATAGGGGGTAACCACTTCATACATGTATTACGGAGGAATGTGGACCTGAATATTATTTTGTTCAATAATGAGATATACGGACTTACCAAAGGGCAATTCTCCCCAACGTCGTTAGTCGGCCAAAAGACAAAGTCATCACCATACGGAAATACACAGCCCCCATTTTCTGCAGGGGAATTGGCTTTGGGGGCACATGCCCGTTTTTTCGGAAGAATATCAGGAAATACACCTAAGGAGATGACCCAGGTCTTCATCGATGCGGAAAAGTTCAAGGGAACTTCGCTTATCGAGGTTTTGCAGAACTGTCCCATATTCAATGACGGGGCCTATTCGGAATTTACCGATAAGGCTGTTAGGGCAGATCGAATGCTTTTTGTGGAACATGGAAAACCCATGATCTTTGGAAAGGAACGCAACAAAGGATTGGTCTTGAACGGTTTAAGATTGGAGGTCGTGACCATAGGTGAAAATGGAATTACCGAAACCGATATTTTGGTCCATGACGCCAAGGAGCAAGACCCAACACTGCACCAGATGTTAGTGCGGTTGGATTATCCTATGGTTACAGGTATTGTTAGGGCTTTTGATGATGTTACCTTGGAAGAGCGGGAAGATGCCCTTACCGCCCAGGTAAAATCGGATTCGAACTTTAAGAAAACCGACGATTTGTTTTTCTCTGAGGATACTTACAAGGTATTTTGATTTTTGTTGGAAAACTTAAAACTTCCACGAAGACAAAGGTCATATTGGGAACACCCTCTGTACCTTTACAAAGGGTGTTCCCAATGATTTAACAACAGGGGCCAACAACCTATATGTATATATAGTATTTTAATGATGAAGACTTTTTTACGCATCATTATTGCATTCTTTTTAATAGTGTCTATCTCCTGCAAAGAAGATAAAGGCAAGGAATATATTGAAATCCCCCCCGAAGATTTGGATAATATTTTCGTATCGACCCATCAAATTCCCGATGCGGATTTTTTGGGGGATGAAACCTGTAAGGAATGTCACCAAAAGGAACATGCGGATTGGAAAGGTTCGCACCACGATAAAGCCATGCAATTGGCAGATAGGGAGACTATTTTGGCGGACTTCAAGGGAGAAACATTTAAAAGCCAAGGGGTAACATCCCGATTTTATAAGAGAGGGGAAGGTTTTTTTGTGAATACCGAAGGGCCCGATGGCAAGTACCATGATTACAGGATCGTATATACCTTTGGTTTGACCCCTTTACAGCAATACATTGTTAAATTCCCGAACGGGAGGTACCAATGCCTTCGAACGGCCTGGGATTCCCAAAAGAACAAATGGTTTGATCTGTACCCTGATTTTAAGGTCGTTCATTCGGAATGGCTCCACTGGTCAAGGGGTGGATTAAACTGGAACACGATGTGCTCTGATTGCCATTCGACCAATGTCAGGAAAAATTATGATTCCAAAACCAAAGGGTATGACACCAAATACGCCTTGATCAATGTAAGTTGTGAGGCTTGTCATGGGCCTGGCAAGGAACATGTTGATAAAGCCCTACAATTGGGAGGGGACTATAAAGCATCGGGTACCATGTACATGACCTCCAGAACAAAACCCAAGGATTTGGTGGATCAATGTGCCAGATGCCACATGCGACGGGAACAAATCTCCGAATTCTTCAATTTTGAAGGGACAATGCTAGACCATTATTACCCCCAGTTGATTACCGATCGCTTGTATTATCCCGATGGGCAGATTCTTGATGAGGACTATGTATATGGATCTTTTGTCCAAAGTAAAATGTACCGGAACAATGTAAAATGTTCAGATTGCCACAACCCACACTCACTCGAACTTAAATTCAAAGGCAATGAATTATGTGCCCAATGCCATATTCCCGAAAAATATAATACACCTGAACATCATTTTCATAAAGTTGGTTCAGAGAGTGGACAATGCATAAATTGCCATATGCCGGGCCGTTACTATATGGGCAATGATTTTAGGAGGGACCATAGCTTCAGGATACCAAGGCCTGACCTAAGTCTAAAATACGATACCCAGAACGCCTGTACCGGATGCCATAAGGATAAGGATAATGAATGGGCTTGGGAAGCTTTCAAAGATCAATACGGCATACCGGATTATGGCCATTTTTCCGAACTTCTGGCCCCTGGTCTCCATGGCGACCCAGAAGGTAAGGAAGCCCTCTTGGAATTGATGCATGACACCCTTCAGCCCGAGATTGCAAGGGCATCTGCCATAAACGGGATACAGTATTATATCAATGCCAATGATATGAACAACTTAATGACCTTTTTAGAGGACCCTTCCCCTATGGTAAGGGGCGCCACTCTTGATGTATTGGGCAATATGGACACCACTGATTATGCCATGTATCTTTTGCCCCTTCTCAAAGATGGAAAAAGATCGGTCAGGGTAAAGGCCTTTTATGCCTTGGGGGATTTAAAGGAAAATCAAGTCCCGCCCCGGTATAAGGAAGTCTATGTAAAAGTCAAAAAGGAATTTTCCACCTATTTGGACGTTACTGCCGATTTTGTAGGGGGATTGGCCAAAAAAGCCAATTACTATCTTAAGAAAGGGAACCTTCCCAAGGCTATTGAAAATTATGAAAAAGCATTGGAGATAGACAATGTGAATAATATGATCAGAACCGGCCTGGCCAATTTATACTATAGAAATGGTGCACTGGACAAGGCTGAGCATACTTTTGAGACCATTATCGGGCAAGAACCTGATTATGGGCCAACCTATTATTCCTTGGCACTTTTATTGGCCGAGCAGGGAAGGAACGACGAGGCTATTTCGCAACTTGAGGAGGCCATCGTACATATGCCGGAAAACATAAGGGTGTATTACAATCTTGGCTTGCTATATGATAAGGTAAATGAGCGGGTAAAGGCCAAAAGCACCTTGTTGAGGGGATTGAAGGTTTCACCTGCCAATGAGGACCTATTGTACACCTTGGCTTTTTTCCATTCGAAATATGGCGAAACCGGGAAAGCCAAGGAAATAGGAAGGCAACTTGTGGAATCGTATCCCAATAATATAAATTATAAGGCCTTCTTGGAACAATTGGAAGGAACAGATCAGATATGGCCGTAAGCACCTTCAATAACGAAAATTGAACGAAATTAACAGGCCTTTACATCCCTATGGCAGGGTAATTGCTATCTTTATCCCAAAATATATGGTTGGATAATGAATATAAGACCTACTTTGATCCTTGTTCTATTCTTGATGCTGTCTTTCTGTACGAGCGCACAAACCGATATTCCCGGTAGCACTCCCTTGGAAATAGGGCCGCTAACGATTCCCGACAACAATAACGACACATCCCAAGGTGCAGCCTTGAATATCCCTTCAATAATTGATCCCAAACCCAATATCAACCTAAGGGACTCACTTACCAGAATACCTGTTAATATGAACCTTGATAACGGAATGCTCCAAGCTGGCCATGACTTGGAACTAGATCCGAAAGTAGGGCGATCCGAAGAACAGGGGGGATCCAAGGAAAAATTCGGCGATCAATATTTAGGTGATATCAGGAGTGATGGGAAATACGTGGGTATTGTCTGCCGTGATCATGAATATGTGGATGGTGATAGGGTGAAGATCTCATTGAACGGCAATATTATAGACTACAACATGCTGTTGACCGCTGGCTTTAAAGGAGTAAACGTAGATTTGGAAAAGGGGTTTAACCGCTTGGATTTTGAAGCACTGAACGAAGGTTCCTCCAGCCCTAATACGGCACAGGTAGATGTGTACGATGATAAGGGTAATTTGATCTATTCGAACAAATGGTTGCTGTCAGAAGGGGCCAAGGCTACGTTGATCATCACCAAAGAGTAAATGAGATCCTGATTTTGGATTTTGAAGAAAAACAAACTTCGATCACAGGGCGATAGCCAAAAAGGGTTTTATTCCCCGAGGCCTGTCCCGAAATAACAAAAGTTTTTTGGAAAGTATACCTCGCACCCTTGGGTCGAGGTTGTCGACCAACTTTCCCTTTTTACCTTATTAACGATCCAAACCCGTGTAAACCTTACTTTTTGGAGTTACTGGGCTTATAGGTCCTTTTCGCCCTTTTAAGCACATCCTCCTTGTAATAGGCAACATCTTTAAATTGCATATTGGCGTAACGTTGGGTCTGGTCATCAAAATGGGGGGATTGGGGATCTCCACTTTGCCCACCGGCCAATATGGTCTTGGCCTTTACCTTGTCACCAAATTCGACCACGGCCACGAAACTATTGCCACGGGTACCATAGATTTTTTTCGTGTTGTTAGTGTAATTTGCCCCATAGGCGGCCAAGGCTCCCCAACGACCCGAGGCGAATCCGATTGGAATACTGGGTTTCCCATCATCGAAAAGTTGACGTATGTCCCCGTTTAGGCGTTGGTATCGATTCACTTCGCCCCATGGTATTTCCCAAGTACTGAAATCCTTTTCTAGCGCGGATACCACCGATTTGAATAGCGTTAGCATTTCTTCATCTGAAATGTATTTCCCTATATGGTTGAACAATTCCATTTGGGTGGGCTTTTTATGTGTTTTCCCAGGTATATTCAGGGCTAGGACCTTTGTGCCATAATAATGGGCCAAGGTCATGGCCACCGATTCTTTTGAGGTTTTCAGGTCCCATTTCCGCATAACATCGATTGCCGCCTCTAGATCGGGATGTCCATTCAGGTGTTTGTCATACGCACTGACCAATGCGGGGATTAATTTTTCAAAAGCGGGTAGATAAGGGTCATGGGCCATTTGGATCAAACTATCCAAAGTATAGCCCTTTCTGCCCTTAAGGAGGTTTATGGCGTGTACCCCACGAAAGTTCTCCCGATCAATGGACATATAGGCAGGGTAGTCTTCCTTTTTTGGACTAAAGTCCAGTGCAGCTGTATAGGGTGTTGAATTACAATTTTGCAACCATCCGTTTTCTGGGTTCAGCAATAGGATATTCTCATCCATAGTGTGTAACCCTTGCCAGTCGGTCATCGGATCACTGCCGTCAACGGGTTGGGAATAATCGAACTGGGTATTTCGTTTGGGTACAAAATTCCCGTGAAAATAAGCAATGTTGCCCCCTGCATCGGCATATACAGTATTGTTGGAGGAATTGGTGCGAATATCCATCATTTTCCGAAATCCTGTATAACCGTCCTGCTTTGTACGGATATAGGATTGCTCCAGGGCCTTTACAGGTTCCCACATCATGGCAGAGGCAGTCCATTGCCCATCGACCATGTGGGTAATAGGGCCGTGATGTGTATGGTAGGCAGGAAATGTTTTTTCTTTTAACGTATCACCTTCCCTGTATTTTAAAGTGATTTCGGATTCCTTTACTGGGCGTAGTTCCTCCCCATATTGGTACATGTGATTACCTCCTATCTTTATAATGGACTCTTTGAATTCATCCATTACATCGGTGTAGGTAGAGGTATGCATCCACCCTGTTTTTTCATTGAATCCCTGATACACGAAAAACTGTCCCCAAGTGACCGCCCCATAGGCATTGAGTCCTTCCTCACTGACTATGTGCACCTCTCCCCTAAAGTAAAATGAGGTATGTGGGTTGATCAAGAGCATTGTGTTGCCCGATGCCGTCAATTCTCCGGAAATCGCTATTCCGTTAGAACCTTGGGGCTCGGCCAATTCCCTTTCCCTTTTTATTTTGATCTCCTCTGATTCGGGGATCTGCATACCACTTTCATAAAAGGCCTTTATCTTTGAGGTTGGGATACGTTCGATATCACCTCCGATAGAACCTTCACTAAAGTACATGGGCATCCAAGGCTCAAAGTGGGTCAATAATCTTGGTTTTACTTCTGGGTGCGTATATAGATAATAATTTATTCCATCGGCAAAAGCATCACACAATTCCTTTAGCCATTCAGGACTATCTTCATAATTGGCCTTGGCCTCTTCCTCTGTCATGAACAATTTTGCACGAAGATCACTGTAAAGGGCCTTTTCCCCTTCTATTTCGGCCAATCGGCCAGTGGCCCAAATATAATTTTGTTCCACACGGTTAAAATCATCCTCGCATTGGGCATATAGTAGTCCAAAAACAGCATCTGCATCAGTTTTCCCATAAATATGCGGTACTCCAAAATCATCACGGATGATCGTGATATTGTCCGCTTGGGCCTCCCAACGAGCAAGTCCCGTTACTGATTCTTCAGTATCACAGGCATATAATCCTAAAAAAAGCAAAAAATAATATACCCGCATAATTGGTTTTGTTGGTTAATAGTAATAATCAATCGATTACAGTGTCGTAAATTTAACGGACTGCAAATAGAAATGCTAATTTTTATGCGGAAAACCTTGATAATAAGGGTGGCCCAAGGGTGTGCGACAGCGGCTTGCCTTCTTAAAGCATGGGAATGGCAAGGCACCCCTTGCTTGTTGGGAAAGGAATGGATTTCAGCTTTTCAAGTCCATTTGCTCCGGTGATAGTATATGTATTAATGTGGGATCAATAAAAGGCTTCAATGCCCTTCTGGGACTTGACCGGACTGGTTTACCGGTCGTTTTCCTTGCCCCATAATTCACAGATCCTCAAAAATAACCGATATGATTAGGAATTTAAAAAAATAACCGGCCTTAAACTGATAAATATCATGTTTCTATTCTGTTATTGAATGTACTTTTGAGTAACTCATAAAGCAAATGTCATGCAAGTAAAGAAGAACCCGAGTGTCGATTTAAATAAAAACAGTGGCCTCTACTTTGTCATAGGCCTAACCTTAGTCTTATTCCTAACTTGGAGGGCTTTGGAATTTAAAACATACTTAAAAGAGGACAAGATAGTTGAGGAATTAAGTGTGGTAGATGATATTGATGAGGATGTACCTATCACAGAACAGATAAAAACACCGCCACCGCCACCGCCACCATCAGCACCAGAGGTTATTGAAATCGTGGAAGATGCTGCGGAAATCGAAGAGACGGTTATCGAAAGTACCGAATCTAGCCAGGATCAAGTGATTGAAGAGGTTGTTGTTGACGTTGATGATGTTGAAGTTGGTGAGGAAGAAGAGGAGGTTTCAGTTCCCTTTGCTGTTATTGAGAATGTGCCCATATTCCCTGGTTGTGAAAGTGCAAAGGGAAATGATCAACGTAAAGCATGTTTCCAGAAAAAAATCCAGGAACATATTAAAAAGGAATTCAGGTATCCAGAGGTGGCTGCCGAAATGGGTATCCAAGGAAGGGTATTCGTACAGTTCGTCATAAATTCCAAAGGGTATATCGATGGCGTTAGAACCCGTGGACCGGATAAGGGATTGGAAAAAGAAGCCAGTAGGATTATATCATCCTTGCCAAAAATGACCCCTGGAATGCAAAGGGGAAGGGCGGTATCCGTACCTTACAGTATTCCGGTAAACTTTAAGTTGGCGACCCAATAGGAGGGATTTACTCTCGACAACACACGACTACGTAACTGCTGGAAGGGTCAATCTTCTAAGGCTATTTGGTAATCGATTAGTTTTTGGGGTCCTTCCAGGAGTATGCGTACGACTTGCAAAGTGCCATCGTCTTTGGTGGCAATTTGCCATTTTATAAGGGAGATGGTTCCGTTCTCTATTTCTATTCCCGTAATGCTGCGTGGATGGACACAGCTGCCATCATTGAAAAAAGGAATGTCACCAGGTTCGGGAAACCGGGGCCTGTGGGTATGCCCTACGATAGTGACCATTAATTGGTTGTTCAATATCCATCTTTTAATACGCCTTTCGACCTTGATCAATTCCTTGTAGTTTTTTGCCGGGCTGGTTGGGTCGGCAATTCCCCATACTTGTAACGGCTTCCATAGTACACGTACCAAAAAACGGCCCCATTTCCAAAAAGTGTAATTCCACCAATCGGCTTGGTGCCCGTGGGTCAAAAAAAGTTCCTGTTGTGTGTCTTTGTGTTTTAAGATCACACCTTCATGATATTTAATGCCTTCGAATAGTTCCTTGTCCTTGTCATCAATAGGTTCAAAATAGCTCGAAAGGTTTTTTTTCACATAGGCCCCATCCTTATAGACCATGTCATGGTTTCCCCATAACATGTGTAAGCGGTCTTCAAGATGGAATTTTCGTAGCAGTTTGAAAACGTTCTTGTGGGCCTCAAAAATCGGTTCAAAGGAAAGGTTCTCCCAAAGCTCGTCCCCATCGCCGATTTCACAATATTGAAAACCATTATTGTAGTAATGTGTCAGGGCATGGAAATAGATATTGCGGTTGTTGGCGAATTCATCGGCAAAACTATTGTCGCCCCTATGGCAATCGCTAAATAAAATAAATTTAGAGGTATCGTCAAAAGGGACCACTTTGGCATTTTCATACGCTCTTGATAACCTGAAATTCGATGACATACCTAAAATTTCCATAAATATCCTAAAAATCGATGAGAAAGGAGGTGTAGATTAAAAATCGCTTGGTATTTTGTAATTTTGTGGGTTCGATAAGGACTAATATCAGGTATGGTAAGATTTTCCGATAATGATTTTCCATTAGACCGTTTGATCAGCTTCAATAAGTTGTTGAAAGTGTATGATCGTATGGCCGGGAGTGAGGATGAATATTTAGCGGCGAAGGCTAGATATGTCTTAGAGGCACAAGCGCCTTATCCAGAACTGCGTGATGGTTTTAAGGACCCCGAACTGCTTAAAAAACATGAAAAGGTAATAGGGATTATCTTGGAGGATTCCTTTTCAGGGGTGTTGACCCAAAATGAGATCAAAGTCGCATCCTTGCCTTATCATGACCTTACCTTCAATGGCTCCAAACGGTTCAAGGAAATAATCGAAGCGGCAGGGGATGATTTTGAATTGAAGGTAAGAGGGGTTCCCGAGCATCTTTCCTATATTACAGGCTGTACCATAATCCTGAGTTTCTATTATGGTTTCGATCTCGATTTTAAACGCCCGCTTTTTTACGACATTCCCGATAAGAATGGGGTAATGAAGCATTATCGCATTCTTTACAATGCCGATTTCATGGAATTGATTCCTACCGATAAAGCCAAACAGCTTACCCAGGATGATGTTGATGAGCTGTTGGATAATTTTGACAATGTAGAGGTCTGGAAGGAGAAGATTCCTCCAGGAAGTTTTATCGCCAAGGGATTCGTGATCTCAAATATGTTCGATGCCACTACCGAACATTCCATTTCCGAGATCAAATCCAGTCTTATCTCCCGGGATAAGAGGGTTAGTGATAATTTCATCAACAATCTACAGGATGTTTTTAGGTCGTTCTTCAATACCAAGGACCTAAAGGTAGGATTCGTTACCTATAACCCAGATGAAAAATTGTTCGAAAGACTCCATAGTAATGGGATGGCCAGTTATCTGTTATATGACAAGGCCATGGAAACCTGTACCAATACCTTGTGCCATAGGTCATACAGCAAGTTGTTGGATCAACACGATTACTTTACGGTTGCCAATGTGGATAAGTACTATGAAATGTGCGAAGGGAAACTGCCCGCAAAAAGTTTAAAGGAACAAGGTATTAAAAGTGCCATATTCGCACCGATTTCGAATGAAGGTAAGCTTTTGGGTATTTTAGAGCTGGTCTCCATGAAGACCAATGCACTGAACAGTGTCAATGCCCAAAAATTAGAGGATATAATGCCCTATATCGTTACTGCAGTAATGCGTTCGGCAGATGAAGAGGAAAATTTGATAGACGCCATTATCCAAAAAGAATGTACCACGGTGCATTCATCGGTATATTGGAAGTTCAGGGAACAGGCAAAACAGTTTATTTGGGATGAATTCGAGGGAAAACAACCTTTTTTCAACGATATTGTATTTAAGGATGTACACCCTTTATATGGCCAAATAGACATAAGGGATTCCTCAAGGGCAAGGAATTTATCCATTCAGAAAGATCTGGTCATCCAACTTTCGGAAATCAATAAGATAATGACTGCCGCTTGGAAAAAGCAAAAGTTACCAGTGTATGAAGAGTTGATTTTCAGGGTGGACAATCTATTGGGGGAAATCAAAGAGGTTCTGGATACCAATAGCGAGCAGACAATATTTGATTTTATAAAAGCGGAAGTACTCCCGGTCTTCGATTATTTGAAGGGTTCTGATAAACAAATGGAAAAGATGATCTTGGCCTATGGGGATAAGATCGATCCCAAAACCGAATCATATTATGACCATCGTAAGAAATATGATGATAGTGTCATGACCATTAATAAGAAACTTGCGTCGGTCATTGATAAGAAACAAGAAAATGCCCAGACGATGTTCCCCCATTATTTTGAACGCTATAAGACCGATGGAGTTGAGCACAACATCTATGTGGGGCAATCCATTGCTGGCCGGTTACCCTTCAACACCCTGTATCTGAACAATCTGCGATTATGGCAGTTACAGGTAATGTGCGATATGGAGAATACGCATTATAAGCTAAAACCAAAATTACCGGTTCCCTTGGATGTGGCCTCACTTTTATTGGTTTACAGTACCTCACTCTCAATACGTTTCCGTTTGGATGAGAAACGCTTTGATGTTGATGGGACCTACAATGCCCGCTATGAGGTTATCAAGAAGCGTATCGACAAATCCTATATCAAGGGAACCAACGAACGGCTAACGCAAAGTGGGAAACTTTCCATCGTATATTCACAGAAAAAAGAAGAGTTGGAATACCTGAGGTATATCAGCTTCCTAAGGGTAAAAGGATATTTCACCAATAATATGGAAATTGTCGAGTTGGAAGGTTTGCAAGGTGTGACAGGACTTAAGGCGATACGTGTTGAGATTCTTTACAACAAGGATAACAAGGCCGGAAAAACATACACCTATAGTGATTTAATGGATGAGCTTGAGGCTTGATGTATTGCCGGTTGAACTGGGCTATCAGATTCTGGAAAACTGAAAGGAAAATACGAAGGCCAGGACCGAAATCACGGTACCGATCATAAAGATGGTATACGTCCAACGTAATATCTTGTATTTACGGTCCAGGACCAATCCCAAATAGTAAAGATCCTTCGTCAGGCTCGAATAGATGTAGTCCTTGTCTTTTACCAATTCATTGATGGCCCATTCATATTCGGATAATTTCATCTTGTGAAAATTACCGAAGAACAGGAGGTTCACTTTTTTGTTGATTACATCTTCCTTGGTGAACTCACCACTGGTTACATTGGGCCTGGTTGCCAATACCGCCAAAATCATCGATACAACAGAGAAAAAAACGAAGATTATGGCAGGTATGATAAGGTAATGGTTCGAGGGGTTGTCGAGTTTGGGGATTAGGTTCGATAATGCCAAGGAAATAATGATGGCATTGACCGAGAGAAGGATATTCGCCTTGGTATCCGCAATGTCACTCAATGCTAGATGGTTTTTTAGGGTAACACGAAATAATGTTTGTATACCACGATCTGGACTATCGTTCTTGAACTTAGCCTTCAAGGCTTCTTTTTTTGCAATTTCCCTTATCGACTTATATTCCTTATTGAGTCTTTTCAGGTTTTTGTCCTTGCCGGGCTGCCAATGCTCTTTCGCATAATCGGTATAGTACCTATGCTCGTTTCCCAACATCATCATATTGGTTTTGATCCAATTTTTTTGGCTATACCCTGCAATTCCCAAAAGGGCCAATTCCTCCCGCAATAATTCACAGGTCTCCATATAGCTGTTCTGTGCGAAATGGGAGGCATCCGCATCCCTGATAATCTCTTCTTTAAGGTTTATGGGTGCATGCTCTCTCTTTGTGGCAAGGATAAGACTGCTTACCTCTTGGATTCCCTTTTTGTCATACCCTTGTTTGTCAAGGAATTCCTTGGCGATGGCCACACTTTTCCCTTCATGATCCTTATCGCTTTGTGTATAGCCGGTATCATGAAGCCATGCGGCTAGGATCAGGGGTTCGGTCTCTTTGTGTCCAAGGTCGAGGGAATCTAGGATTTCTTTAGTACTTTTAACGACCCGTTGGGTATGGGCCAGATTATGGTACAGGAATTTTGGATCTAACTTCCGGGTTAATAGATCAGTCGCAAAAGATTCGGTCTTATCGATGATATCTGACATACATAGGGCTTTATATCACGCCAAATTACAAAATTTAGATTTTACTTGATTTAATATGTATAAATATTACTCTCTGGTCATTTTGTTGCTGATATTGGGTAGTTGTGCTACCTATAAGCCTAAATATGCCGAAGAAAAGGGAAGGGAGGATGTTTCTGTGGCAAAGGAGGTTTCCCATACTTTTTATTTGATTGGCGATGCAGGTAAGTCACCTATGGGGGGTATGAATCCGGCCCTTGTACTTCTTAAGGACAGATTGGGTCAAGCGGGTGTGAATAGTACCGTCATTTTTCTGGGCGACAACATCTATCCGGCAGGCATGCCCGATAAGGAGGGTTCAACAGCCGCTTACCTCGTGGCCAGGAATAGTATTATGGCCCAGTTGAAAACACTTGATGGTTTTAAGGGCAGTCCCATTTTTATTCCTGGAAACCACGACTGGTACAATGAAGGTGTTAAGGGGTTGCGAAGAGAGCAAAAATTCATAGAAAAAAAATTGGATAGTAAGGGTGTGTTTTTTCCAAAGGATGGCTGTGCCATCCAAAAAGTAGATATTAACGATGATGTCGTTCTCATAGCAATAGATACTGAATGGTACCTTGCCGATTGGGACAAAAACCCTACCATAAATGATAATTGTGAAATAAAGGATAGGGAAAAGTTTTTTGAGGAGTTGGAGGGATTGATCAAAAAAAATGCAAATAAGACTACCCTTATCGCCCTACACCACCCTATGTTCAGTTATGGCCCCCATGGTGGGCAATTCTCCCTTAAAAAACAATTATATCCTTTAGGGGGGAAATTACCGCTACCTATTATTGGAAGCCTGATCGCTCTGTTGCGCAAGACAACAGGTGCCCCAGAAGACCTTAACAATAAGAATTACCGGGAACTTAGAAAACGTATCATTACGCTTGCACAATACTCCGAGAGGGTAATCCTGGCCTCTGGCCATGAACATACATTGCAATATATCCTAGAGGACAATACCCCTCAGATAGTGAGTGGGGCAGGGGGTAAGGAAGGTGCTTCACGTTTGATGAATGGGAGTAGGTTCTCTACAGGAAAGATGGGTTACGCCATCTTGGAAGTCTATACCGATGGATCTTCAAGGGTTAGATACTACGGGGTAGGTGATAATGGGGAGGAAGAGTTTCTTTTTACTACTGAGGTGTTGTCCTCGGAAAGGAAAAATGCAGGCAATGATTACCCCCGGACATTTCCTGCAGTAGTAGAGGCTTCGGTCTATACCGAGGAGGAAGTCGATAAAAGTAAGCTGTTCAAAATGATATGGGGCGAACGGTACCGTGATGTTTATTCGAAGAAAGTCAAGGCTCCAACCGTAGACTTGGACACCCTGTTCGGGGGGGTGAAGGTCAAGAGAAAAGGTGGTGGGCATCAATCACGGTCACTCAGATTGGTCGATAAGCAAGGAAGGGAATATGTGATGAGGGCCTTGAGGAAAAGCGCTGAAATATATCTACAGGCCATGGCCTTTAAGGATCAATATGTGGTAGGTGAATTCGATGGCACTTTTACCGAAAGTATCTTGGAGGACTTTTATACCGGTACCCATCCATATGCACCCTTTACCATAGGCGTATTGTCCGATGCGGTCGGTATATACCATACCAACCCAAAACTGTATTATGTTCCGAAACAGCATGCAATAAAAGAGTACTCCGATGAATTTGGTGATGAACTATATATGATCGAAGAACGGACGGACGATGGCCATGGTGACCAAAAAAGTTTTGGTTATTCGAATACAATGGATAGTACTGACGATATGCTTAAGAACATCAGGAAGGACGAAAAATACCAAGTGGATAAGGAAGCCTATATAAAGGCAAGGTTGTTCGATATGATGATTGGGGATTGGGACAGGCATACCGATCAGTGGCGATGGGCCCGTTTTGAGGATGGGGAAAAGGGAAAGATTATCTATAGGCCCGTGCCTAGGGATCGTGACCAGGCTTTTTCGATTATGGGTGATGGCCCACTAATGAACATACTTACCCGGATTGTTCCCGGTCTTACGCTTATGGAAGGGTTTAATGGGAAAATAAGAAGTGTCAAGGGGTTCAACGGGTCTCCTAGGGCCTATGCCTTGGATAGGGTTCTTTTATCAGGGACCACTAGGGACCAATGGCTGAAACAGGCCGATTTTATAAAAGACAATATAACAGGCGAGGTTATAGATAAGGCTTTCAAAGCTCTTCCCGAGGCCGTTCGCGATGAGAGCCTTGTGGGAATCAAGGAGGTGCTTTTGGCGCGTAAGGGAAACCTGTCCGGAACAGCTTCTGAATACTATCGATTACTTAATAAATATGCCATGGTAACCGGTACCGACAAGGATGATCGCTTTACGATTACCCAAGGGGCGAATGGCCATGTCCAAGTAGTTGGGCAACGTATTAAGAAAGGGGAAATATCGGAGGTGTTCTTTAAAAAAGACTTTGATCCCGATATTACCCAAGAGGTTTGGGTCTATGGCCTGGATGATGATGATCGATTTGGGGTGGTAGGAAAAACAGGCACTATAAAGGTGCGATTGATCGGTGGCCAGAATAACGATGTATATCTGGTGGATGACAGTAAAAGGGTTTATATCTATGACCAGAAAGCAAAAAAGAATACGTTCGAGAGTGTAGGGTCTGCCAAGTTGCGATTGACCAATGAATATGGGACCAATACCTACCAACCTATCAACTACAAAAAGAGTACTAATCAGATTATACCAACAATAGGTTCGAATCCTGATGATGGCCTTAAAATAGGGTTTACCGATATTTATACCTTTAATGGGTTCCAACAAGACCCATTTACCAGTAGGCATACCTTTAAGGCTGCTTATTATTTTGCAACCTATGGGTATGATTTTGGGTATAGGGGGGAATTCCCACATGCTGTTGGTAAGGCCGATTTTGTAATGGATGCAAAGTTCACCAGCCCCAATTATAGTATCAATTTCTTTGGTTGGGGTAATGGTTCCGATAATTTTGATAATGATTTGGGCCGTGATTACAATCGGGTGAAATTGCAAACCATACAATTGAGACCTTCCTTGGTCTGGAAGGGTGATCTGGGGGCGGGATTGAGAATAGGGGCGAGTTATGAAAGTATGGGGGTTGAGGAAACCGGGGACAGATATATCAATACTTTTTATGTGGCCAACGGAGAGGAGAACCATAAAAACTTTGTAGGGGCCGAAGTGGCCTATTCTTTTTCCAATACAGACAATATTGCCTTTCCAACGATGGGAATGTCGACTTCATTGCGGGTAGGTTATAAAACCAGTATAGGTAAGGAAAATCAAGACTTTGGCTATATTGTTCCCAGTTTGTCTTTCGACTATAAATTGGTTCCCAGCGGTAAATTGGTCTTGGGGACAAAATGGAAGGCCCACTTTAATATCGGTGATGCATTTGAATTCTATCAAGCAGCAAGTATTGGGGGGTTAGACGGTTTACGTGGATACAGGAACCAAAGGTTCTCGGGTAAAAAATCATTTTATCAGAATACTGATCTAAGGTATAGCTTTAAACGGATAAGGACAATGTTCTTACCTATGAATATGGGTGTCTATGGAGGTTTTGATTATGGCCGTGTATGGATGCCCGATTTCGATTCGGACATCTGGCATACTTCATACGGAGGAGGGTTCTTCTTGAATGCCGCGGATATGATGTCCTTAACCTTCTCCTTGTTCAATAGTGATGATGGCACCCGGTTTGCCTTTGGACTTGGTTTCGGGTTCTGACCGTGATGGATATTTAGATTTTAATGGAATACAGGTTGCCCCCAGTATTACCTATTGCCTCATCGGAGAGCAATAAGGTCCCATTGTCCAAAAAGCTTACGGATTCCAATTGGGTGGAGATCCCTAGATTGATGGTCTTGATCTGTCCCTTTGAAAAATCATCCCATTCAAAGGAAGAGAACAACCATAATTTCCCATATCCCAACAAGGCAATGGTAGATCCATCAGGTGAAATATCCGCAGCGGTTACCCTGCATTCCATTGCTTGTGCACAGGTAACGAACTCCCCTATGAATTCGGCCTTGTATTCCCCGGGGGTTGTCGGTACTTTATAGATCGAGGCCACTCCCGTAAAGGGTTTTGTCCTATTCTTGGTAATGATATAAAGGGCATCGTTATGATAAAAAAAAGCCTCGGCATCAAAATTCATTTCGACTTCGGCAGGAGGGAATTCTTTTTGATCGGGGTAACTGAATTTGATTTTCCCGGCTTCTATCTTTTTGTCCTTGGTGATTTCGGGATTTGGTATTTTATAAATTGTCAGGTCCTTCCTTTTGTTGTCGTTATTCCCAAAATCCCCAATAAATATATTCTTGTCCAAATCCTTGGCCAAATCCTCCCAATCTTCGTTATGGGCGTTCTTCACCTTTATTTCACGAACTAGATTCCCTTTAAGGTCTATTTGGTATATTTTATCCTCGTTGCCGTGGTCTTCAACCAACCACACCAGAGAGTCGCTTAGGGTAATCATACCCGAATTCTCTTTTAGTTTTTTCGGAAGTTTTGCGACATATGAAAGCTGGCCGTAATTGGTACAGCTATTGAGTATGAAAATTGAGAGTAAGGTTATTGATGATTTCCACATTGTGCTCACTTCGAACCCGGATCCCCATGAGTGGTCATTTTTAATGATTGTAGATGGAATTCACCAAGATCACGCCCCTGTTTGATACCGACCTCCACTGCGGCCCTATAATGGATGCCACCATACATTCTGCTGATGGCCGCTTCATTGGCGGCCTGATCGAAGGAGGTATAGCTCCTGATGGGAAGTCCGTAGGGTACTTCAGAATCATCATCAAATGCAAAACCGTCGCCAAAAACATCGGTCAAGGCCGATGCAGCGGCCCCGGAGACGACACTGTGCCCACTAGTGTACTCAGGGAAAGGAGGTGTCTGTAATACAGGCTTCCAATCCTCATCCAAATGTTGGTTGATAAGGGTTTCCGGGCGTATTAGGTTACTGCGGTATTTTTCTGCCCAACAGCTTATAAAGGCATCTGCTATTGCCAAGGAGGTCTTGGTATAGGCATAAACGGTTTTGTCAAAATCACTATGGGTCTTTTTACTGGCTATTTTGGCAATGCCGATCCAATGTGCCCCAGGTGAGATTTTCTTAGTGGCAAACATTAAATGACCTCGGGTTACCGAAACGTAAGGGTTACAATCCCAGAATTGGGCTATTTTGATTTCTTCGGAATCATCACCTTTCTTTGTTATCTCATTTCCTATATCGTAAACTTCCTTCAATTCCTTATAGAAATCGGAACCTTCTTCCAAAGAAAACGCCGGAGGCTCTATCGGCTTGAACTGTTGGGCAGAGTCTATTACAAAAGGACGGATTTTATCCCAATGGGGTTCAATGCCATCCATGTAAGCGGGTGGGGTAGGTTGCCATCGTGTCTCGTCATCGGTATCTACCGTAAACTTGGGCATGGTTCGGGTTTGGTTGTAGTTGTCCTTGTTCATCCATTCGGCAATATGGTCGGCAACTTTCAATCCATAATCCTTGGAAGCCAAAAAAGCAGCTTCATTTTTCCCGTTCCAAACACTATAAAGACTATCCCTGAGTACTTCCAAATCCTTTTCTGAGAAAATCAATCTTTTACTGAGCTCCATATGGGCCACTAATGCTGCCATCTGATAATTGATGGGTTTATTGGCATCCGGTCTGGGAATTGCCGTAAGTTCTTTTACCTGGCCTTCCAATGAGACATATTTTTCATTGTTCAGGGCAATGATCTCATAGGCGGCAATATTAGGGTATACAAAAACCCGGCTTGCCACAGGAGGTGAAAAAATATCGTGGATCATAATCTCGACGACTTTGTCCACCGAGGCATGCAGTTCTTCTGGACTTATGACCAAAGGCTCCTCTGTTTTTTTATCACCACAGGAAACAAGAAGTGCGATAACGGTCATTAAGGAAAAAATCTTATTCATTATATTTCAGTTTTAACAGGAATCCTTACGGGTTTTTGATATAAAGAACCCGTTCAAAAGATATATTGGCAATTTAAAAAAAACAATGGACTTGAAATATAGAAAATGTCAATATTTTGGTCAGGTTTTTTCCAGGTATTGCTACAATCGATGGAGGTGAACACTTGAAAAGGGAAAATGGTAAAGCCATAGGGAACACTATTGGATTCTGGAAATAGCCCTATTTCCAAAAAAGACTATATAGGACTACCAAGATCAGCATTACCGCAAACGAGCCAATGTTGAATGTCGGACTGGTCTTGAACAATGCCTTGGTCAAGGGGATTCCTTTTTCGTCATTTTTCCCATTATGCTGCATAAGACTAACCGTTATAATGACAATCATGGTCAAAATAAGCGTATAGCCCATTTGATCCATAAAAGGTACGTCAACGAATAGTGGGTTTGTAGACCAACCTTTGGGTGCCACTTTAAAATACATGGCAATAGGAATGGATGTCAATACACCTATGATAGCACCTTTGTTGGTGGTTTTTCTCCAGAAAAGCCCTAATAAGAATACAGCTAGGATACCAGGGCTCACAACGCCTGTATATTCTTGGATAAATTGGAAGGCTTGGTCAATACCCCCTAATAACGGGGCCATTATGCAGGCAATCAGTAAGGCAGCCCCCGCAGAAATCCTTCCCGTTGTCACAGTAGCCTTGTCACTTGCATTCTTGTTGATGTATTGGCTGTAGATATCCATGGTGAAGATGGTGGAAGTAGAGTTGAGCATAGAGGCCAAGGAAGATACTATGGCTGCGGCCAAGGCTGCGAATGCTATGCCTTTTAACCCAGTGGGCAAAAATTGGAGTAACCAAGGATAGGCTTTGTCAGCCTGTTCAAGCGAAGGTAGGTTTTGTTGTGCCACATCGCCTAATTGTGCCATTATACCAGGGTCATTGATGATAACGTATGCGGCAATTCCAGGAACGACGACTATTAAGGGAATTACCAATTTTAAGAAGGCCGCCAACAAAATACCTTTCTGTGCTTCCTTTAATGACCTGGCGGCCAAGGTACGTTGGATTATATATTGATTAAATCCCCAATAGTATAAATTGGCGACCCATAAACCACCTACCAAAACCGCAATGCCGGGTAAATTCTTATATTCGGGGTTTGATTCATCCAGTATCATCACAAAACGATCTGGTGCTGTTTCAAAAACAGTTTTAAGGCCAGAAATGACTCCTTCCCCTCCCGAGACCGTATTCAATGCCAGATAGGTGGTGACCAATCCGCCGAGAATCAAAAAGACCACTTGGATAACATCGGTCCAGGCAACAGCGGAAAGTCCACCATAGAGGGAGTATGCCGCCGCAAAAAGGGCAAGGCCAACAACACCGTACAACATGGGGATGCCCATAATGGTCTCCAGTGCCAAGGCACCAAGATAAAGGACCGAGGCAAGATTGACAAAAACATAAAGACCAATCCAAAAGACCGCTAAAATGGTCTTTAGATTTGTGGAATATCTTTTTTCAACAAATTCCGGAATGGTATAAAGCCCTTTATCAATAAAAATAGGGAGGAAGAACTTACCTACTATAATCAGGGTAAGTGCCCCCATCCATTCATAGGAGGCTATGGCAAGCCCGGATACAAAACCTGAGCCTGACATGCCTATGAACTGTTCCGCGGAAATGTTAGCCGCGATTAGGGAAGCCCCAATGGCCCACCAGGGCAGGGACTTACTGGCAAGGAAATAATCCTCTGCATTTTTTTGATGCCCTTTTTTATCCCTTGATACCCATAAACCAACACCAAGTACTAATAAAGCGTATGAAATGAATATAAAGTAATCCCAGGATCCGAAAGCTGAAGTCATATTGGTTGAAGTTGGTTTTTATATTATAAGTGACAGTTGATCAATATCAATACCCTAAATTAGAGATTTTTTTTGTTTTCAGCTATTTGTCCGATAAATATTCCCATAAGATTTAAATGGTCCTTATGGTTGTTTTATCCTTTAATTTGTTGTTATACAGGTAACCCATTATTCCCCTATTGCCGATCGACCACATAAGCATCGTCGTTGTTCGTGACCACCAAAAATTTCCGATTATCTATTTTGAGTATTTTTCGGGCACTGATTTCCTTGGGTAGGCCAAAAGACAGATACTCCTTGAAGTTGGTTCCATCGAAGCCTGTCAGTATGCCTCCGGCATTGCTATCGCTATTGCCTAATTCATTTACGTAATCTAGATAGTTTCCCACAAAACACAGTTGTTTCTGTGTACCGACAGAATCAATGATAATATCCTCGATACTACTCATCTGGGCTTCTTTAGGGAGTGGCGACCCTTTAAAGGATGAGCCGTTGTTCAGGTACACCATGGAGCGTAATTCATTGATCTCAAGTTGCAGGGCGATATCTTTTTCCGGCCTATCCGTGAGGTCTTCTATGCCCTTGATCATGGAGAATTCGGAATAACCCAAGAAACGTTTTTTCAAATAGGGCAATTGGGCCATTAGATTATCCTTGGATGCAAAAGGTACGTAATGCCCATTGAAGTCATAGAAGATAATAGGGTCTACTTGGCCATTTTTATCAAAGTCATCGAGGAATAGTTTTATAGGTCTTTCTTGGGAGGCTTTCCATTTCATGTTGAGGCCTGCATTCCCTACAATGATATCTTGGAAACCATTACCGTCCAAATCCTCTATTGTAATGGAGTTCCATAGCCCATTGGTACTTGTAAGCCCATATTTGGCAGTTTGGTTTTCAAATCGATCTTCCCCAGTATTGATCATTAAGGTAATAGGCATCCAATCCCCGATAATGATCAAATCAAGTTTTCCGTCTTTATTGATATCTGTCCAATGACTATCGGTTACCATTCCAAACCTTTCATTTGTGACGACTTCAAAGTTTCCTTTCGAAGTGTTTTTCAAGATCATACTTGTTGGGGGCAGGCCGTATCCACCAGGTATGGAGCGGCTTCCAATGAACAGGTCGGCAAATCCGTCAGAATTAAAATCCCCTGAGGAAATGCTGCCTCCATTCGTCATTGGCAGAATTGCATTTAACCGCTCGAAATTCCCTTTTCCATCATTAAGGTAGACACGGTCTTCCAACTGTGGGCTCCCTTCCATAAGGTCGTTGCCACCACTCATTATGTATAGGTCAAGATCTCCATCATTCTCAAGGTCGAATGCTTCAGCATCCACATCCTCAAAATTTTGGTCTCTCTCAAAAGGGGCGACTTTCTTAAGTCGATATCCTCCGTTCCCGTCGTTTAGGTATAAGGCAGTGGGCTGGTTCCTTGCACCCCCGATAAGAATATCCATTAGGCCATCCCCATTGAGATCAGCAGTTACCACAGCAGGCCCTTCGACAGACAATTTTTCAGGAATCAAGGATTCATGCTCATAATCAAGAAAGTCGTTCTCGGCATGCTTAAAATCAAATTTGGACAGTTTATTGTTTTCAGGTGCCGTTGTATACACATATTGGGGTAAATCGGATTTTTTGGCGATTTCATGAAATCTGTTTATAGCCAGATCCTTTAGCGTTTGGTACGTGTCATCTGGCCAGATGACTACGACGGAATCTATTTTTGGGCTATCCCCAAGTCCAAAATGTAATTTATGTGTTGAAGCTGATTGAAACCCATGGGAAACCGTTAGTTCCTTTATGAGGGTGCGGTTTTTCATATGCACCATGACCTTGGAGCCAGTGGTGCTTTTTGAATGGTCCCTAAGGTCAAAAGCGATAAAGTTATGTTGGGGACCGACCTCACTTTGATTTTCCAGCAGAAATGCATTATCGTTGATATTGTTCACAACGATATCCAAATCACCATCAAGGTCTAAATCGCTATATGCAGAGCCATTTGAAAAAGAAGGTATAAGACCTACTTCGGTAGTTAACCTATCAAATTCAAAATCCCCCTTATTCCTGAACAGGATATTTGACAGTTTGAGGGTCGGCATCTTATCGATCAACTTTTTTTCGATTTCAAAGGCCTGACTTTGATTGTAATTACTAAAATCAGTATTGCTGAGGTAATTGATATAATCTAGATCATTGGGTCTTTTATATATCCCATTGGTAATATAAAGGTCATTAAGGCCATCGTTGTCATAATCTTGGATCAATATCGACCAGCTCCAATCTGTGGCATGGGTGTTGGTCATAGGTGCGATATCCGAAAAAGTATTATGGCCCGTATTCAGCTGAAAGTTATTGCGTGCATATTGGGTACCATATCCAAAATTGGCCTTGATCTTACTTACCTTGTCAGAATCCTCACCCGCCGATTTCATAAATATCCCATGGTCAAAGGGCATCATATCCAAGGTAAAGATATCCTGTAGGCCATCATTGTTCAAATCACCTATATCGACCCCCATTGTAAAACGGCTTGTATGGTTGAACCATTGTTCGCCAGCTTCCTTAAAGGTCTTGTCCCCTTGATTAATGTATAGGTAATCATTTTCATGAAAATCATTGCCTATATAGATATCCGTTAGCCCATCTTGGTTAATGTCCGTTGTAGCCAATGCCAGACCATAACCTAGAGGGCTGTTATAGATGCCAGAGGCATCAGTTACATCAATAAAGGTAAGTTCCCCTTCATTTAGTTTGTTCTCATAGAAGCGATCCCCTGCGATAGAGTCCTTATCCTTCCTTTTGGAGGCTTTGCCATAGCTTCTAGGGGAATGTATTGAACAGTTCATAAGGTACATGTCCATATCACCATCCTTATCATAGTCCATAAAGGCCGCTTGGGTCGAAAACCCGGAAAAATCAAGTCCCACTTTTTTGGAAACTTCTTCAAAGGTTCCATTGCCCTTATTCAGATAAAGAAGGTTATGGGCTTTTGTTAGTCCTTTGTAATTCCCGACTTTGGAAACATAGATATCAATAAGGCCATCATTGTTTACATCTTCCATGGTCACACCCGAGGACCAAGTCGAATCAATGACCATGCCCGCCGATGAGGTAATATCCCTGAACTTAAGGTTGCCAAGGTTCAAATAGAGTCTGTCCGGGGATTGGTTTGCCGTAAAATAGATATCGTCCAGGCCATCATTATTGATGTCCCCTAATGCTACCCCACCACCGTTATAGTAATACAGGTACTCAATAATGTTCAAATCATTTTTGGGGTGTAATGTATTTGAGAATTGCAATCCACTTATTTCCGGGGATATTGAATTAAAAAATACGGTTGCCTTTTCAGTGGGCCTGTTGTTTTTTTCTGAACAACTGGTTAGTGGGATTGTAAGTAGGACTAATATGGCATTAATGTATTTCATTGCATTTTATAGTTAAAGATTGCTAATGAATCGTTGTTTCTAGAAACTATTATCCTATGGCCGTTCACCTTTATATCGCGAATTTCCCCTTTGAGGAAAAAACCCTTACCCCCTTTATGGCTTTTGAAGGTTAAACCGTCTATGTTTTCCAGGTATAGTCCAAAAGAGGCATCATAGCGACCAACTTCAGGTTTTGTATTATATAGGTTGCCGCCCAAAACAAGATCGATGTCACCGTCATTGTCAAAATCTCCGGAACCGATCGCATAAACAGGTGAGAATTGTGCCTGGGCAGGGAGTTTCACGGTCTTAAAATTTAAATTCCCCTCATTGACCAGAATCATTGATGAAAGAATGTTGGCCTTTAACTCTATGGCTCTCTCCAATTCCTTTTCGGTGAATATATCCTTGATATCCGCATCCTTGAACGACTTAAAATCGGGATATTTCTTTTTAAGGTCCTTTAGTTGTTCTATTAAATTATGTCTTAAATTATAAGGGTATTGTTTGCCATTTTCCGCGGTGAAGGCCAATATGGGGTCAATAAATCCATTTTGGTCAAAATCATTTACAAATAAACTTATTGGCCTTTCTTTACTTGCCCTAAACCGGGAATTCTCGCCATGGTTGCCGAGTATTAGATCCAAATCCCCATCATTGTCGATATCTACGGGGTGTGCCACTCTCCACCATCCTTTCAAAGTGTTCAGTTTTTCATTCACGGTTCTTACAAAATGGCCATTCTCGTTCTTGAAGATTTCTATACCCATAAATTCGCCGATTACAAGTAATTCCTTTGTGCCATCAGCATCTAAATCTAAAAATAGGGCATCGGTGATCATTCCCAGATCTTGAAGATCGGGAGCTATTTTTGCTGTAATGTCGGAAAAATTGCCCTTGCCATCGTTTTGTAATATGAAGCCTGACCCAGGAATTCCATATTGTGAAGGCACACTACGTTCCCCGACAAATAGATCGAGGTCCCCATCGGCATCGATGTCATCACATATTACGGTCGATGTACTGTGGTTGCCATTTATAGCAGGTAATTGCTGGGTGGAAAGTGTAAAATCACCTTTGCCGTTATTGAAATACATTCGGTCTTTCAGATAGCTTGAAAATCGGGAAAATTCCACACTGCCGCTACAGACATATAGGTCTTGGTCGCCATCATTGTCGGCATCAAAAAAAAGGGCGTCACCATCCTCGGAGTTTTTTCCTTTTTCAAAATCAGGGACAGGATTTTGGACAAAGCTGTCCGCTTTTCCGAGTAATAGGGTTGGGGTACTGCCTTTGGCCCCTGCAACAAAAATATCTTCCAGGCCATCGTTGTTCACATCGGCCATGGATATCTTTGGCCCTTCAGTACTAAGCATATGGGGCAATAAACGATCTCTGTCAAAATCCACAAAGCGGTTTTCATGATGTTTAAAAGGTATTTTTCCGTGGCTTCGTATAAATAGACCGGGGCCGGTCTTTTTTTCGGTTTTTTTGATCTTGACACCGTCGGTTTCCTTTAGGTACAAGGTTTGATTGGCTTTCACATGTTCAAGAAAGGTGATTTTGCCGGAAGGCCAAAAAACCTCCAAACTTACAGAGTCACTGTCCATAAGCCCAAAATTAGGCCGGAGGTCCATACTGGATTGAAACCCCCGGGCAGGTTGTTGTTCTTGGTATAATGTTTGGTCTTTGGTCTTGATTTTAATTTTTGTGCCAATGGCGTTTGTGTTCTTTCCTTGGCCTTGTAGTACTAATTTAAGATAGTTGTTCCCTAAAACCTTATCGGTATTGTTTCGGTATATGAAAGAAGCCATATTCACATTGTTGACCACAACGTCATAATCGCCATCATTGTCCAGGTCACCGTAAGCCGAACCATTTGAGAAGCTTGGTGTGTCCAGGCCAGAATCCCAGTTCCGTTCAAATTTAAGGTCGCCTAGGTTTTTGTAGGCATGGTTGCGGACTTTATTTGATGGGATAATGTCTATTAGCTTATCATAATCAACCTGATTGTCCGAGATGATGGTTTGAATGGCGGCATCACTTGAAATGTATTGTAGGTAATCCTGATCGGTAAGGTCTTTATAGATACCGTTGGCAATGTATAGGTCTTTGAGCCCATCATTGTCCATATCAAATAATAAAGCCCCCCAACTCCAATCGGAGGCCTCAACACCACTAAGCCTGCCAATTTCACTGAAAGTTGAGTTTCCGTTGTTCAATTGTAACATATTCCTAGTGAACTGATGGTAATATCCGTTTTTGAGATTATGTTGGTATTTGTTCCAATCTTCAAAAGTTGTAACGGTCTTAAGTCTTTCATACTCGGATGGGAGCATTTCTGTCACGAAGATATCCATTTGGCCATCATTGTTAATGTCTGCCACATCGGCCCCCATTGATGCACCGCTTAGTGATTGAACCTGTTCGGTCAGTTTTTCCTTGAATGTGCCATCTTTTTGATTGATGTAAATATAATCGCGTTCAAAAAAATCATTCGAGACATAAATATCTTCCCAGCCATCATTGTTGAGGTCGCCAACGGTGACACCAAGGCCAAAGCCGATAATACTACCATAGATGCCGGATTTTTCGCTTACATCGACAAATGAACCATCATCGTTCCTCAACAATTTATCACCTCCGAGTACATCGCGTTCAAACCGTTCGTTGCGTTGTAAGTTAAAACTGCCTATTGATCGGTAGGAATTGTTCAATAAATAGACGTCAAGGTCTCCGTCCTTATCATAATCGAAGAAAGAAGCATGTGTGGAAAACCCTAGGTCATTGAGGCCGTATTTTTCTGCGGATTCCGTGAACGTTGTTATGCCCGATTCGGAGGGGTTTCCGTCATTGATGAACAATTCATTCTGTTTGTTGTCCCCTTTAATATCACCGGAATTACATACATATATGTCCAAATAACCATCAGCATTGATGTCGGCCATGGCCACTCCTGTTGACCAGGCTTTTGTGCCCCCGACCTTGGCCTTGTCAGTGATATCCTCAAATTCAAAATTGCCTTTGTTCAGATAGAGCTTATTGGTTTTTAAATTCGATGTAAAATAAATATCGATAAGACCGTCGTTGTTGACATCCCCTAGGGCAACACCACCTCCATTATAGAAATTACGATATTTGTAGACGTTAAAATCATGGTTATGGTTTAGGCCGTTCACAAAATTTATTCCTGTTTCAGAGCTGTCCATCAACTGGAAAAGAGCTGTTGGTTCTTGTTTTTTTGTGTTTTTGGTTGAGCAAGAATAAGTCAGCGTACTTATTATAAAGAGCGGTATAATAGTTTTAAACCCCATAATGTCGATTATTTGAATTTTTTCGGGTATTTGTACTTTAGGTTTTCGATTTTGACGATTACGTTTTTCTGACCTTTGGGATAGATCAGGATCTGACGATTACCGTCGACTTTCACATGGGCATCCATGTTCAGTTTATCCGGGTCTATAGGGATGAAATTGTTGCCCGGGAACCAGTTCATCAATGTGTCCTTTAAAACCGGAAGTAGTTTCTCACTTGTCATGTCATCATTCCATAGTGACCACGCTTTGTATGAAAATTCCAAATCCATACCGGTCATGATATCGTTTTCATTGAAGTTTCCATAAAAAAGCATTATAATGGCGGTTAGGTCCTGGCCCTTGTTATTCGAGCTTAGCGTATATTGTACGGATTTATTGTTCGGCCCTTGGGTCACCAATCCCTTATTGTTCAATTGCCAGCATTTATCAAAGAAAGTTTTCCTAGTGTCCCCAAATGCCATTCCCAAAATAAGGCTATCTTTTGTAATCCCTTTTTCGGCTTCCTGGTCTACCGTCTTGGTATATTCCGATTCACAGGAGGAGAACCATAGCGCGACAAATAAGATACTTGACAGGGATAGAAGTTTATTGTATTTCATGAAACTCTATTTCTTCGTTGTTTATAGCCGTTATTAGTATCGTTTTATTCTTGTTGGTTAATAAGGAAAAGTTTCTAATCTGCCCTTTTATCCCCAAGCTTTCAATATTTTTGGCACTATAATCCTTTTCTTTGTCCAATTGTCCAAGAACAAGCCAGCCTTTAGAGGCATCCTGTCTTCCAAATTGGGGCTTTACAAGATACTGATTTCCCCCGAATATCAGATCTTTTATACCATCTTGATCGGCATCAACAATTTCAATTGCCGAAATATTGGAGTATTGTAATTCAGGGGGGAGCTTATGCTCGATAAATGTCCCATCCGAATTTATGAACAAGGTGGTCGCAACCATATTTATATCTAAAACCTTGGCATTTTCCAAATCTTCTTCTGTGAAGATATCCTCGATAGAAGCTGTTGCGTAATCCTTAAAATAAAGGAACTTGGTTTTTAGACTTGGTAATTGCGAAATGAGTTCGTCCCGGTCTACTATAGGGAAATACTTGTCCTTGATTTTATGACAGATAATCTGTTCGGCAGATCCGTTGCCATCAAAATCCTTTATGAACATCCGGTTTCCTGGTTTGTGAAAACTGTTTTCCCCAATGTTGCCACCTATAATATCCATATCCCCATCATTGTCTATATCGGTTATTTTAAGGGAAGACCACATTCCGTCCGATCTGTCCAAACCATAGGTTTTGGTCTCATCGGTTAGGACACCTTCCCTGTTAATGAATATTTTTATCGGCATCCATTCCCCTGTAATAACCAGGTCTTCCCAACCATCTGCGTTAATGTCACTCCAAGCGGCATCGGTAACCATACCCATATTGGTAAATTCCTTTTGGTCTACAATCTCGAATCCACCACTCCCCTTGTTCTTTAAAAGGTAGCTCGAAATAGGGGGGCCATAGATCTCGGGGTTGAACCTGCCACCTACAAAAAGATCATTATCCCCATCGTGATCGTAGTCTGTTGCTATTACCTTAGATGAGCTTAAGGGGCCGGGAAAAGGGAGTTGGGTGTTTGATTTTGATAAGTGACCGTGGTTGTTGATATAAATCCGGTCATATAATAAGGCGTCGTATTTAGAGAAGGCCTTGCCCCCACTACATACATAAAGATCAAGATCCCCATCATTGTCACAATCGAAAAAAAGTGCATCGGTATCCTCAGACCTAGAGTCTGCCCCAAAGGGTGTTTTAATTTCCCCATACCCATTGCCTAGGGACATAAAGAGACTTCCAGATTGATTTTTGGCACCTCCAATATAAACATCGGGAACGTTATCGCCATTAATATCGGCAGTAGCCAGAGCTGGCCCTTCATTATTTGACATATATGGCAGGAGACGTTCGCGGTTGAAATCCACAAAGGTATTTTCCTTATGTTTAAAATAAAATAAAGGAGCTTTTTTCAGGAAGCTGTCTTCTGTTTTGGGAATATTATTGGAAGTTGTTTTGTTGGAAGTGATCAATGGTTCCCGGAAGGTAAAAGATTTATTTGTGGATAGGTTTTGCTCTTTTGAAATGGTTCCATTGGGCCAATTTATGACTAGGCTATCCACTAGGTATTCTTTTCCCAATCCGAAATGGACACCATTACCGACCGAACTTTGGAATCCTCTACTGTGGTAGTTCTCTGCCATGGCCTTTTGCCCATTGTTATAAAATACCGTTGCTTTTGCCCCTATGGCTTGGGTGTTTTTTGATGTTGATGTAAAATGAAGTAACACACTCCTGTTCTTTAAGGTATCGGTTCTGTTCTCATAAATGAACGAAGGCATATTTACATTGTTGACTACCAAATCGAGGTCACCATCGTTATCCAGGTCACCGTAAGCACTTCCGTTACTGAAACTTGGGGTTGCAAGGCCAAATTCTTCCGATTTGTCCTCGAATTTAAAACTGCCATTATTTCTGTAGGCAAAATTAGGTACCGCTTTGGATGGCATTAGGTCAATAAGCTTCATGATAACCTCATCTTGGGTCTTCATCATATTCTTAACCTTTTCCTCATTGGCCATATAGGTAAGATAATCCCTGTCCAAAAGATCTTTGTAAATACCATTGCTGATAAAAATATCCTTTAAGCCGTCATTGTCCATATCAAAAATCAAAGAGGCCCAGCTCCATTCCGTGGCATAAACTTCGGAAAACCTTCCAATTTCAAAAAAACCATTGGCACCCATGTTTCTTTGTAATGCGTTTCTTGGAAATTGATGGCCATAACCTTGTCTTACGGCAAGGCTATATTTGTCCCATGACTCATAAATGGCTTTGCTGCGCTGTCTTTCTATATTTCCGGGCAACATTTCGGTGACCATAAGATCAGGTAAAAGGTCATTGTCCAAATCTGCGGCATCTGCCCCCATTGAACCCATGGAAAAAGAGGATATCGAATTGTCCGCGACTTCGTCGAACCCACCTTTTTGATTGTTTATGTAAAGGTAGTCCCTTTCAAAAAAATCGTTCGAAATAAATAAATCGGGCCAAGTGTCCCCATTAAAATCACTTAGGGTTATTCCTAGACCGAACCCTATATTGCTCGAGTAAATTCCTGCTTCGGTTGAAAAATCGATGAATTTGCCATTTTCATTCTTTAAAAACTTATTGCCATCATCACTAGGTATTTCCCGTTGGTCCTTTACTAAATCATAACCCCCGATGGTTTTAATGGAGTTGTTCAATAGATAGCAATCCAAGTCCCCATCCTTGTCATAATCAAAGAATGCAGCCTGTACGGACAAACCGGTTATATCCAAGCCATATGCTTTGGCTTGTTCGGAGAATGTCAGATCACCATTGTTGATAAAAAGTTCATTATGGCGATTGGCTCCTTCGGGTTTGCCGGATTTGCAAACATAAAGATCTAAAAGGCCATCGTGATTGATATCGACGAACGTTGCCCCGGAGGACCAAACATTTTTACAGGCTACATTGGCTTTGTCAGTGATATCCTCAAATTCCCAATTTCCTTTATTCAGGTATAGACGGTTATCTACGATGTTTCCGGTAAAATAAAGGTCGGGAAGGCCATCATTATTGATGTCCCCTATTGCCACACCACCTCCGTTGTAGAAACTGCGATAGGTGTATGGGTTGAAATCCTCGGAATAAACAAGGGTATTCTCGAAATTTATACCACAGTCTATCTTACGTTTAAAAAGGGAAAGGGTTTGCTGTTCCTCCTTTTTAGAACACGAAAAGAGAACCACTAGGCTTAAAAACCATAAAACATAGACTTTCATACGGCTTACCTAAATTAAAAAAGGGTTACCGAAAGTAACCCTTTTATTTTAAAAAACACTATTATGGGTTAGTAACCCGGATTTTGTGTTAAAGTACCATTTGCTGCATCGATTTGAGCTTGTGGAATCGGGAACAATGATTTGTATGCCTCATTGTTTGTTTTCTCCCACCATGGGTCATCGTATTTTTCAAAACGAATCAAATCCTGTCTTCTTGTCGCTTCCATGAACATTTCACGTCCACGTTCTGCTAAAAACGCATCGGCATCCAAGGAGGTCAGGGCACCCAGACCTGCTCTTGCACGAATGGTGTTCACATCCGCTGCGGCCATTGACCAGTCACCAGCGGCCCTTGCCATTCCTTCGGCCCTGATCAAATAAAGCTCTCCCAATCGTACGATAGGCATATCGTTGTCCATGTTGGCCCTTCCAAATAATCTCTGACTGAACTTGCCCAGTCTGGCACCACCTTTTCTGGAAGCATTGGGACTTAGCTCATTGATGTTGGGTGTATAATCCAATTCCAATTGGCCATCAGTAGCTGCATAATCCAAAATAGCAGACCCATTATAATCTAATTGTGGACCTACGATGAAGTTTGCTTTCTTACGGGCATCGGTATCATCATAGGAATTGTAGAAATCCTCCAAGGCTGAATACCCGTTCCATGGTTGGTCAGTTAGGTTCCAGGTAAATTGGCTTGAATAGTGTAATGTCATTTGTCCGAAGTGCATTCCTTCTCCAGTAACTCCATCATAGGCAATGGACCAGATGATCTCTGGGTTGTCCTTATTGTTGGGGGCAAAAACCGCTGCGTAACCTTCCAACTCATCTGGGTCGGAAGCAACAGCTGGTCTTTTTCCAGGATTTGGAACGCTACAGCCTACGCCACAAAGTACATAGCCGGAATTGTCAATGACATAGGATGCAGCATCGGCTGCCTCTTGGTATCTTGGGGTACCTGTATAAACTTCCGCATTCAAATACAATTTGGCCAACAATCCCAGGGCGGCATATTGGTTTACACGATACGGATTGACTTCAACACCCAGTGGGCTTGAAGATAGGTCCATGGCCCCGGTTACAGATGCAATTCCCAATGCACTCAGCAATTCACTTTCAACAAAGTTGAAGACATCTTGCCTACTAGATTGTGGGGCATCCGTACCAGTCGAGGTGATTAATTTCACACGACCGTAAAGGTCCAATAACCTGAAATAGAACAAGGCCCTTAAGACTTTTATCTGCGCCGTTTGATTGGCATCCAAGGAAGTTGCCAATAAATCGTTACAGGCTGCAATTGCACTGTATTGTTGGTTCCAAGTACCTTCAACAGGTCCGTTGGAAGGACCGTAGGTATGGCGGTGCATATCAATCCAAACACCCCCATCATACCAGTCACCTCCTTTTTGGGTAACGGCCATTTCATCGGTAGAAACCGATTGTATGGACCAATACCCGCCATGGTTGGCGCTACCCGCATCACGCAATTGGCTATAGGCCACACTCAAGGCATCATTGCCTCCGTTCCCACCACCGTCAAATTCACTACTTGGCTCAGTGATACTAACCGGCTTATCGATAGAGCCGATCAGGTCTTCTTCCAAATCGGTACAGGACGTCAAAATGACCCCACTGCACATCAAGAATATTTTAAATATATTTTTTTTCATTGCTTGTTTTTTTAAAAGTTTATGTTTAGTCCCAGTGTGAAGGTGCGAGCAGCGAAATAATTGCTCCTTCTATCGATACCGGGAATAAGTGGGTCAAATGCGGCAGTAGTTGTAAAGGCTCCATTGCCAGCTTCCGATCCCCTATCCTGTAATGCGGGCTCGGGGTCGGAACCTGTATAGTTGGTAATGGTAAATAAGTTCTGACCACTTGCGGTTACCCGTACTCCTTTTACATATTTGTTGTCCTTGATATTGAAAGTGTAACCTAGTGATAGGTTGTCCAATTTAAAGAAATCGGCTTTTTCAACATATAGGGAACTGAACTTGGCATTGGTGATTTCCGGGTCGGCCAAATCCGTGTTCACGAAATTGTACGATCCTTGACTACCAACTCGGGGCTCGTAGAAGGCACGGTATGTATTGATCAAACTATGGCCAAAAGCTCCTCGGAAGAATGCATTCAAGTCCCAGTTCTTATACGTTAATTGATTGGTCCATCCCAATTCAAAATCAGGAGTACCCTTGCCCAAGACTTTAAAATCCCCTTCAGGGTCCAAGGCATTGTTTTGGGCGGTCAATAGTTGGCCATCACCGTTGACATCTTCAAAAACTTGACTTCCATCGACTACTTCACCAGTGAAGACAGGTCCCCATATCTGACCGATTTCCTCACCTTCCTTTATGCGGATCATATCAGTGCTGTTCTGGCCTGGAGAACCCAATCTTCCTCTCATTTCTTGGGGTATGGTGTATTTTTCCAGGATTGTTTTGTTCTTTGATATGACAATACCTGTATTGTAGTTCAGGTCTTCTGATCTTACCACATCGTAGTTTATGGCCAATTCCAGACCGGTTGATTTCAATTCCCCTGCATTTTCCCATCTTTTCCCGGTAGGATAGATGGTTACATCAACATCCCTTTCCAATATGAAATCACTTACCTTTCTATTGTAGATGTCCAAAGTGGCACCTAATCTTCCTGAAGAGAATTCAACACCAAAGTTGGTTTCCGCTTTTTCTTCCCATTTCAGATCAGGGTTGGCATCGGTACTTTGGTTACTGCTTAATCTACCACCTTCTTCATTAACTGAATATAGGGACCTGGAAAGGCCGTTTTCAGCAGGTAAGGCTCCCGTTACCCCATAACCGACACGTACTTTCAATAAATCCACATTGTTCAGTTCCAAATAGTGGTTAAGGTCAGCTCCCAGACCTATGGCAGGGAAAGTGGCCCATTTATTGTTTTCTCCGAACTTGGTAGAACCTTCGCGTCGAATGGAGGCATTAAGGAAGATGGCCTTGTCAAATGTTGCACTGACCCTTCCAAAAAAGGCGATAATACGATCTTCAGGGGATGCGTCACTTTTCGCATCTATAAAACCGGCATTTTCCAAATCCTGCGACCATTCCAAGGCATTTATATACTCTAGATTGTTGTTGGGGAAATCACCCATGGATAAAAAGTAATTGTATTGGGTATTTTCTTGCCAAGAATAACCTCCGGTGAAGGTTAGGTCGGCACTTCCAACGTTTTTTTTGTAGGTGGAATACAATTCGAACAATTTGAATTCATTGTCCTGATTGTACAATCTAGCCAAACCTTTACGGTTGGGGCTGGTGGCATTACCTCTCCATAATGAGGTAGTCCTGTAATATTCTTTGTCGAGCAGTTTACCGGTCTGTTGGGAGATCAAGGCATTTAAATTCCAATTGTCCGTAATCTTATAATTGAAATTCGCACTATACGTAAATTCACTTTTATTACCGTTTTTGTAATTCTGGTTGATCATTGAGACAGGGTTGAAACTGTCGAACAGTCCCAAGGTCTCAAAATAACCGCCAAAAGTATGGGAATCGAATTGATAAGGAGAATCCTTCCCATACACTGGGGCCGTAGGATTGTATAGTAAGGCATAACGTAAGGACTCATTAAAACCTTTTCGGCTTTTCCTTTTGGTATAGGACATGTTGAAATCGATTTTCAACTTATCATTAAGGATATAGGTAGAAATACTTGCCCTTGTGTTGTATTGTTTAAACCCGGAATTCCTCAAAACACCTTGTGCATTCCTGAAGTTACCTGAGATACGATAAGAAGTGTTTCCATCCCCACCGGAAATGGCAACATTGTTTATTTTGGTGGTTCCGTTCATAGTGACCAAGTCCAACCAATCATTTCTTTGGCCTAAATCAATACCCCCGGCAGCGACAAACTCATCGGCGGTCATCACGTCCACATGGTTCGCTATAGTAGATACGGCCAAAGAGCCATTATAGTCGACACTTGCTTTGCCCGGAGTACCGCGCTTGGTCGTCACAAGAATAACACCACTGGAGCCCCTTGTCCCATAAATAGCGGCAGCAGAACCATCTTTAAGTACGTTTACACTTGCGATATCATTTGGGTCGACATTGTTCAGGGAGGCTCCTACGACACCATCGATAACAACCAATGGTTCGGAATTTGCCCCTACAGTGGAAATACCCCTTAAACGGATCACGGCATCCTCATTTGGGTTGCCCCCTTTATTGTAGATACTAAGACCGGCAACCTTACCTTGTAGTAATTGAGAGGCGTTATTAACGGTACCTTTGTTAAAGGCCTCTTCATCGACTACCGTAACGGCAGAAGTAATTTCCTTTTTGGTGGAAGAACCGTAACCTACGATAACCACCTCATCCAAGGCTTGTGCATCTTCGTTCAAAACCACATTGAGGGTGGATTGCCCATTCACTGGGATTTCGACAGTACCGTAACCGATATAGCTAATGACCAAGATGGCATCTTCGCCAACAGTAATGGTAAAGTTCCCGTCAAAATCAGTTTGGGTTCCATTTGTTGTCCCTTTTTCGACAACACTTGCCCCGGGTAAGGGGCCATTGGCATCCGAAACCGTTCCGGACACCTCTTGAGCCTGTGCCCATCCGAAGCAAATAAATGCACCGACAAGCAGAAAGCTGCGAAGTAAGGTAATCTTCATAAAAATTGATTTAAGTTGATTAATTATGTTTAAGTTGATTATGTCCTAAATATGTATGTACTAGGTATGAATTTTTTTTGTGTTGATGACCCTTGTTATCCAAAGGGGTATCTTGGTTTTTTGTAAATATAGACATTTTATTTTTGTTCTTGGATTCGGGCCTGTTTTTTTAATCTTTATAAATAAGGGGTTATTCCTGATCCAGTGGTTTTGGAAAAGTGGGGATACTTGTATTATGAATAGGATTCTATTCATTCAATTCACTTTGAACTGGAAAATTTCAGAATTTGAGGTATTGCCCGCCGAATCATTCGTCACCACTTTCCAATAGTACACTTTTCCGGAAACTGCCTCAAAGTCAAGGGAGTTTGCAGTTGTGTTTTCCAATAAGGTTGATGGTGGATTGTTTTCATCGATATATAGGTCGTAAGAATCAATATCGTTATCGACATCACTACCTTTCCAGCTTAAGGTAATGCCACCAGCATCAATACTTGATCCCATTGTTGGTTGTACCACTTCAGCCGGGAATGGAGCGTAATTCTCAATGGCCGGCCCTGCATTGTAGAATTTCCATAGGTTGCTTTCTGCAGTTTCATTGGTGCCGTTGGCTTTGGAGGTTACCGACCAAGAATAAGGGGTTCCCCGCAATAGGGTGGTTTCCAGTTCATTGGTGCCTGCATTTAAACTTAGGGAGGTGTTGGTGTCCAGGTTCCGGAGATTAACGGTGTATGAGTCTGTGTTTTCAGAGGCATTCCATAAGAAGGTCACATTGCTTTCAGTGTTTGATATAATGGTGCCCTCGAGACATTCCGTATTGTTTTCGGGAAACACCAATGTTGCAGCATTAGGTGGTGTTACGGTCACTGGGCTGTCATCACCGCCTCCCCCACAGGAAATCAAAATACCGATAAGGATTGCTGAAAGTGGATATTTTAAGATATTCATCATTTTACGATTTTATAATTATAGGTTTTTTCCCCGGCATTGATCTTCAATATGTAAATACCTGTTGGAATGTTGGATAGGTTGATTTGGACCTGACCATTGTTGACAATATGGGAGGTATTGGAAATCTGCTTACCTGAAATAGTATGGATTCCTACCTTCACCATAGGTTCGTTCAGGTTGTAAAGGTCAATGAACAAGAGATTGTCTTTTACAGGATTCGGGTGTACCAAGATCTTATTTGCCAAAAAAATGGTTTCCTCATAAAGGCCTTGGCAACCCTTATCGGTTGTTACACTTATGGTATTTGTCCGTGCTTTCAAATCCAAGGTAATCTCATTTTGGGAGGTGGTATGGACTTCTTCGTTCAGTTTTATGGTATATACTCTACCGCCTTTTAAGTTCAGTGAAACCTTTCCTGTGGATGAATTGACCCTGGAAGTCACTGATAGGTCCTCCGGCTCTGTAATGCTTAGGTCGTAGCATTGTTCATAATCGGGTTGTCCTTCTACGGTGATACAGACAGTATAATCACCAGCGGAAAGCCCTGAAAACTCCGTTTCGGAGGTAAATGCCTTTGTGGCCTCTATAACCCCTGAGAGGGTTGCGGTATAATTGTAATTCCCGTTTGCCGTAATTGAAATGCGACCATTGTTGCTTGAGCGGCAAGTACCACTACTTGTTTTAAGGCTGAAATTGGCCGTAGGCAATGAAAAGACCGTACAACCGTTTACGTCTACTGTTGCCCCAAAAGGTGTATCCGGACAGCTGTCATCAATGTTGTTCACACCATCGCTGTCTAGGTCTTCCGGGTCAATGAACGGATTGTTGCCATACACTTTAAACTCCCCTGGTGCCAATCGGATTCCAGAACCTGTGTCGATGATTTCCAAAGGGGAATTATGATCCAGTAGATCGTACCAAGTGCCTGTTTCCTGGAAGTTGGGGTCTATGTTCTGTGCCGTTACGCCAAAATTCCCGATTATGGTCACATATTTTATTTCTTCCCCGGTAGCACTTTCAAGGGCCAAGTGTATTTTCTTTAAACCATCGGGACTTCCAGCATCGATATTGAAGTCGGTTGTTGTAAAAATGGGTGCATTCCTCTTTAGGCCAATCAGTTTTGCCCATACATCGTAGATGGCTTTCCTATCCGGGTCGTTGGTATATTCCCATCGAATGGGCTTGTTGCCTACACGGCCATTGAAATCGATGGATACTTCATAGCCCAACTCACCGAACTGCCAGATCATTTTTGGTCCGGGAACGGTAAAAAAGAAAGCTCCTGCGGTTTGCATTCTTTCCAAGGCTGTATGGGTATCGGTCACATTGTAACCGGCATCCGAATTCCCGTATTCGAGATTTTTGAACATAAGACGCTCTTCGTCGTGACTTTCCATGTAGGAGATGGCAGAGGGTTGGTCAAAACCTTTTGAAAGGAAGGAAACATTGGAAAAATCGGATTTACCACTATTGTTGTACCCCATAGTAGCTTCGTTATACGGGTCGGACATTTTGTTCCATAGAAGAATCCCTTTGCCTTCACCGATCCTATAATCCGCCCATTGTTCCTCCTCCTCGATTTGCCCCAAATGTTCAAAGATCACATAAAAATCGGGGTTCGATGCCCATTGGTTATCGGCATAGTCTTTTAATACTTCAATTCTATCTGTTTGGGTACTATTGGTACAGTTTTCATTTGATGAAGAACAGTTTTGGGTAAACCCTTTGGTAAGATCCCAGCGCATACCATCTATCTTGAATTCCTCGATCCAATACGTAACTGTTCGGTTAACATAGTCCTTGGTTGCTTGGGACTGGTGGTTAAAATCATTGAATACGCTATAGGAGTGGGTAGCTGTGGCATTAAAAAAGGGGTTCTCCGCCGATGCTTGTCCGCCAGTTCCCCCATTATCGGTATTCCACATGCGGTAATACGGATTTTGTCCGGTGGCATGATTGTACACGACATCAAGAATTACGGCAATACCCCTGGAATGGCATTCGTCGATCAAAGCTTTTAAGGCATCCATGGTGCCGTAATATTTATCCAATGCCATATGGAATGATGGATTATACCCCCAGCTTTCATTGCCGTCGAATTCGCTTACCGGCATAAGTTCAATCGCATTGATGCCAAGGCCTTCAAGATAATCCAATCTGTTTTTGACGGCATCGAAACTATGTAGCTCGTCAAAATCCCGGATGAGTATTTCGTAGATGACCAGGTTTTCTTTGGCAGGCGGGTCAAAATCGGTGGTCTGCCAAGCATAGTCGGGCTCTCCTGTTCGTAAAACCGTAATTGCCTGTGTCTGGCCTGTCGGATAGGGCGGAAGATTAGGATACGTGGCCCCATCAATATAAGGGTCATTGCCATACCCATCCAAGACCAGGGTAGAGTAGGGGTCCGCTATATTGATATCAAATTCCACAAGATATTGATAGAGGTGGTTATGACCGGGTGTTAGTCCTGTCAATTCAATCCAGAACCTATCTTGGGAGGAATCTTTTTTCATCAGGTAAGCATCATCTATTTCCCAATTGTTGAAATCCCCTATCACGTGTACAAATTCCTTTCCCGGGGCATAGAGGACCAAAGTAGCCTTTGTGGGGTCGTTATTGTCAAGGTTAATGCCATCCAATAGTCCATTGGGAAGGGCTTCTTCCGTAACGGTCGGACTAACTGCCAGTGTAAAATTCTCTGTAAGGGTTTCCGTGCCATTGGACACTTCAAGTTCAAAGTTGGTCGTTGTGTCCACAACATAGCCATATGAATAGGTAGTTGCCGAAGTAACCGAGTTGTCGACCATAGTACCGTTGGCGGTAAGTATAAAGCTCGAATTTGCCGATGCTGTCGCTTCGATGGTATAATCGGTTCCTGAAGGTACGATGGTCGTAGTCTGTTCCGGTGCCGTCAATACCAACTGGTAACCTCCGACTTCCTTGGTAAAATCTTGGGTCTTTTTGTCCCCTGTGCCGTTCTTGGCCTTAACAAGCATTCCTATTTGCGAAATACCCGAGACACCGTAAAAACTTGAAGGTGTCAAGGTGTAACTATACGTACCATCACCATTATCGTTCATTCTTTGGGTTTCATTGGAGTTTGCCCAAGAGCCATTTGTTGGTGAGTCGGCCTCATTTCCATTACTATCGGTATACCATGCCCATAGATATACTTCCGAGACAGCCCATTCGGATAGGTTTAAGCCGGAAACCGTAATGGTTATTTCCTCATTTTCGGTAAAGGTAACCGGTTCTGTAGTGAATGAGGCGTTCTGTACTTGGGCAAAGCCCATAGAGGCCAAAAAAAGTATTGGAAAGGTAAAGAATGTCTTTCTCATCGAAGTGTTGTTTTTTTGTTCTACCCGTTGGAATAGCTGGGTACTCAAGTTGGGCTTATCGTTTGGAAAACAATATAATACCAAATTTTTGTTTCTAGTAAAAAAAAGGGCTGTTAAATGACAGCCCTTTTTAAAATAAGGATTTTATGGATCAATTAATGGAGTATGTGCCATTGGCAATGTCCAATCGTATCCTATAGTTTCCTGCTGTAACTGGTATATTGGCGCCGCCGGCATCCAAGGTGCCATCTGTTCCATCGTCACCAAAATCCTGGGCCCAGTCATTATTGATCCGGAACTTGATCTCGCCATCGGTTAAAGGAACGATTTCGGCGACCCAGATGTCAGGGTTGACCTCTGTAAATGTAAAGTCCGGGCTAGCTCCCCAATCATTATAACCAGAACCTACCACACCCCACAAATCTGCTGGTTCAATAGTATAGCTATTGTTGTTGAGGTCCATTCTGATTTTGTAATGACCGGCTGTAACTGGTATATTGGCACCACCGGAATCCAAGGAGCCATCGGTACCATTATCGCCAAAATCAACGTTCCACTCATTGTTCATCCTAAATTTAATCTCACCATCGATAAGACGTACACCTACCGTAAAGGTATCCGTGGTATAATCATAGAAAAGTTTGGCATCGGGGCTAGCTCCCCAGTCATTAAAGCCAGAGCCTACGATTCCCCAGGAAAAAGCCTCAATAGTATAGGTGTTGTCATTAAGGTTCAAGGTTATCTTGTAATCACCTGCTGTTACAGCAATATTGGCGCCACCAGGTTCCAATGTGCCATCGGCACCATCGTCACCGAGATTATTGGCCCAGTCGTTGTTTTCCCTGAACTTGATCTCACCATCCAATAAGGTTGGGTAAGCAACAACGACGCCTGGAGTATCTGTAGTATAGAAGGGTGCATCTTCAAAAGCCCCCCAATTATTATAACCGGAACCGACAATGCCCCAGGAAGAAATCTCTATTCCAGAACCACCATTACTTTCTTCCAGGATAGAAATGTTCAAGGCCATGATATCTGAAAAGGAATCAAGGGCATCTACCCCTTCCCCACTTCCAACGAAGGCTTTGACCCTGAAGTACACTTGGCCACTGTCCCCGGGTTCCATGGCCAAAAGAGTCGCAAGATTATTTAAATCAGAGATCTTCACCTCGGCATTGGTGACTTTCAGAGTTCCCGAATCATACTCATTTGCAGGGTCATATGCAGCAAAAGTATTATCGATGGAACCTTGTAATTGGTAACTTATCTCTGTCGCTACACCAAAATCAACTTCATTCCACACAAATCTTTCTGCCACATTTTCCGTAGTACCTTTTGAGATCAAATACGCATCAGCGGGGACAAATGCGAATGCCACATTTTCCGAAGCTTCTGATAATGTGAATTCAGGGGTTACGTCATCATTGTCACAGGCGGTAAATAGCAATACCAGCAATAACGACATAGATTTCAGATAATTTATAATATTGTTTTTCATTTTTTTAGAGTTTAATTTAATAACCGGGGTTTTGATGTAAGTTAGGATTGGCTTCCAAAGCTGTCAATGGAATTGGGAACAGGTTGTAATGATCCGGAATAGAGGTTCCTTGGGCGATGTTCCCTTTCCATGGCCATAAGTAAGAGTTGCCAGTAAATTTTCCAAAACGGATAAGGTCTGTTCTTCGATGTCCTTCCAAATTCAATTCCCTAGCACGTTCGTCAAGGATAAAATCGAGCGTTAGGTCAGACTGCCCGACAACACTGGCATTGGAGCGTTGTCTTACAGCGTTCACGTAGGTGAGGGCTTGGCCTATATCACCTCCGGCAGCACCCCGTAGAACACATTCCGCATAGATCAGATATGCATCCGCCAACCTGTAAAATGGAAAATCGGTACTTGAAAAACTAGTCGCGGGAAGTGTTGTCGAAAATCCCGAATTCCGGAATTTTGTTGACGGATAACCGTCTGTCCATTTTTTATAGTCGGCCATTTCATAGCTATGGCCCTCGGTCCAGAAAAGTTCGCCCCTATCGTCATTGTTGTCGTATAGTCCGTACCACGTTTTAATGGCCCTATGGCCGCCCCAACCTTCCGATAATCCATAATTTACGATAGGCATTGTTTCGGTACTCATGCTTCCGTTTATGATGTAGGTGGTGTTTCCGTAACTCTGACTGGTTTCCGAATCCGCGATCAGGGGGAAGATAATCTCAGGGGATGATTCGTTGTCCCCTGAAAAATTACTGACAAAATCAGGAGCCAAGGTGTATCCCCCTTCATCGATCACTTTTTTAATATAGGTCAATGCCTCGCTATATTTATTTTCCCCGATATATACCTCGGCATTGAGGTATAATTTGGCCAACAACATTTGAACGGTAGCCTTGTTGGCCCTTCCGTATGATTTGGCGTCGGATATCAAAGCCTCAGCCTTCAACAGATCACTTTCAACAAAAGCGAAAAGCTCTGCCCTTGTGGCTTCGGGTAACGGAGCTGAGATTCCAAGCTCTTCCTCAGTAACCAGAACACCCTTGCCAAAGGTGTCGATGAGATAGTAATAGGCAAGGGCCCTTAGGAATTTCACTTCCCCGATGACCTGATCTTGGTTATCGATACTTACCGAGTTCAAAACAGATAATAGGTTGTTGGCCTGTGGTATGGTATAATAGATCCTATTGTACATGTAACGGAAAAACTTATTGTTTTCATCCCAATTGGATGTGGTGGTCAATTGGTCCAAACCATCATCCCCCCATCGGTTTTTCATACCATCTGCCGTAAAATCCTGTAGGTTGATGATCCCTCTCAGGAAAGGGGATTCCCCTGCATCATCACTAATGTCGGAACTTTCCGGCCCATTTGGTCCAGAGAGGGCTAACGAGGCATATAAACGGGACAAGATTCCCGAAACCGCATCAGGGTCCCCAGCCAATAAGTTGTCTAACGATTGTTCGACCACGGGTTCTGTGTTCAGGTCATCAGTACACCCTTGGACACTTGCCAGTATGCAAAAAAGAACTAATATTATTTTCTTCATAGTAGTTTATATTAAAAGTCTACACTTAAACCAAGGGTGAATGACCGTGGCCTAGGGTAAAAATTGTTATCGATAGCGTTAAAGTTCTCAGGGTCTTGACCACTGTAGTTGGTAATGATGAATGGGTTGTTCACGGCTCCATAAACACGTGCCGAGGTGTTTTTCAATATATCGTCCAACCGATAACCCAGTACGATATTCTCGCACCTTAGGAAGGTGGCATCTTCCAGGTAATAATCGGAAAAGGGAACATTGCCCCGTATATTGGTAAAATTGTAATTGGCCGCACCGGAATAAAAGTCCAAGACATTGTTCAGGCTGTTCGAGTTGTTTGGAATGGCCTTGTCGACCCATCCTGAAGTAAGCCGTCTGGAGTTGTAGACCTGCCCACCAAACTGTCCTCTGAAACTAGTGCTTAGATCCAATTTCCTATAATTGAAGTTGAATCCAAAACCGAAGGTCCAGTTAGGCCGTAATGATCTATAATACCGATCGGCATTGTCTGTCACGCCATCTCCATTAAAATCAGCAAAAGCACCGTGGATAGGATTTCCGTCCGTATCATATAATTGTCTGAACACCCATGCGGAATAGGGTTGGTAACCAACAGTATGGTATCCTATCTTGACCCCTGTTCCTGTAGGAATCCCTGATTCGTCTGCGGATATACGGCTAACATCCTGAAGGTCTGTCACTTCGGAACGGCTATATGAAAGGTTGGAATAAAATTCCAGATTTGTACTTTCATTGCCCAGAAGGGTGGCATTCAAGATTGCTTCAAAACCTTTACTTTCGGTTTTCCCCACATTTTTGACAAATTGATCAGTCAGGCCTTGGCCAGGAGGAATGCCTACCCTTGCCAAAAGGTCCGAGGTTTCCTTGTAGAAGACATCGAAAGAACCATTGATCAATCGGTTGTCAAAAAGACCAAAATCTATCCCGGCATTATAGGTTGTTGTTTTCTCCCAGGTCAGGTCTTTGTTGAAGGGCTTTGCAGAGTAAAGTGCAGCCCCTTGGAGATATTGGCTCGTGCTAGATCCAGATTCGAACAAGGGTACAGATGGGTAGAAACCTACCACACCGGTAATATCCTGTTGCCCGGTCTTACCCCAACCTAAACGCAATTTAAGGTCGTTGACCACTTGGGAATCCTTTAGGAAATCCTCTTCGTTGACTTTCCAGGCCAAGGCGGCAGCGGGGAAATACCCCCATCTGTCATCCTCATTGAACAAAGAGGAACCATCGGCCCTGAAGGAGACCGTTATCAAATATTTATCCAATAAGTTCAGGTTGGTCCTGCCAAAGAAGGATTGCAGGTTAAGCTCATTGAAATATCGGTTGTTTGGGTTTTGCTCGCTTATTTGCAGTCGACGTAACCCCGTGTTGATATCGTATTGGTATATTTCTTTGTTGCCATCATTCCTGAAGTTTTGATAGGAATACCCACCTTGGACATCAAAACTGGTCAAGAATCCTTCTTCATACTGTTTTGCATAAGCCAAATAGGCTTCCATGGTCTGGTTGGTAATGCTTTGGTTTTCCCTATAGTTGACCCCAGGGTTGAAAACATAATTGGTATTGATGTCGTTGTTCGAGGAGTCGAACCTGTAGGTTGCCAGGGAATTGTCGGAGTAGGACTCTTCAATATCGGCTGTTGAAGCTTCAAGTCCTAAGTTAAGTATGGCCCTTAGCTCAGGAAGAAAATGCATTTTGTAGTCGAATTCAACGTTGCCAAGGATTTTCTGCACTTTTTCAGGACGTGTTCTTTGCAAGAGTAACGCTAGGGGGTTATATTGGCCATCAAGTGATAATCGTTCAGAAAGTATAATGGTGTTTTGGTAAAAACCTCCAAAACGGTTGTCCGGTGAATTATCATATATAGGTTTTGTAGGATCCATATTAACGGCACCTCCCAAGGCACCTCCTTCATCAACCGCATTTTTTTCAGAGCTGATACCTTTTGCGTTGATGTCGATTTTTAAATGGTCATCGAAAAGGGTAGGGGTGAACTTAACCGAAGTGGTATAACGCTCATAATCATTGGTTTTCACCAAACCTTCAGTATTGTTATAGCCAAAAGAGAACCTAAAAGGGACTTTTTGGAATAGGTTGGCCCTGGCGCTAAAGTTATGGTCCGATGAAACTGCGGCCCTATAAATGGCATCTTGCCAATCTGTATCATACAATGTTCTTCGGCCCCCTCTTTCAACACCCAGTTTATTTGTGAATAAGGGGTGGAACTCATTAATGAACTTGGAGTATGTTGGCCCATCCATCAAATCGATTTTACTACTGACCGTACTGATAGAGGTATTCGATGAAAAATTGAACTTTGGATTTCCCGAAGTACCCTTTTTAGTGGTAATGATAATAACCCCGTTAGAGGCCCTTGAACCGTATATGGCCGCGGCCGATGCATCCTTAAGAACAGAGAAACTGTCAACATCATTAGGGTTGATCAATGAAAAAGGGTTGTTGACCCCGGCAGGATTGGTGTTGTCGATAGGAACACCATCAATTACGATAAGCGGGTTGTTGTTGGCGCTTAACGAAGCCCCACCCCTTATTCGAATGTTCGGTGCCGCATCTGGTGCACCACCCGAATTGGTGATCCGGACACCAGCAGCCTTACCGGTCAATAGTTGATCGGTACTTACGATAGCGCCCTTGTTAAAATCCTCCGAGGTTACCGCAGTCAATGAACCTGTGGCATCCTTGACAGTTGTAGTACCATATCCAATGACCACAACTTCATCCAATTGGGCCATGTCCTCTTCCATTACAATGTCAAGATTCGGGCCGGTAACAGGGATATTCAAGGTTTTGTATCCGATGTAGGAAAATTGTAATACCGCATCATCGTCTACGGTAAGTGCATAGTTTCCATCAAAATCAGTCGCTGTTCCTGTAGACGTACCTACAACGACAATACTTACCCCAGGTAAGGGACCGCCGGTAGTTTGGTCGGTCACGGTACCATTTACGGTAGTCTGTGCAAAAATTCCTATGGGAATCATAAACACGGCCAGTAAGAGGCACTGTTTGATTTTTTTCATAGAACGTTTTTTAAATTAGTTTTAGTTAGATTTGAATATAATTTCACTTCCCATCCACTAAATTATATAAATTTTGCGTCAATACTGGTTTGCCTCAATTTTTGTAGGGGTTTACAACGTTTTCGGGTTGATAACTTTTGGATTATTTTTATAGTATTGACAATAGCCTATGTCATTTCAGGTTATTTGTTTATTTTAAACACTATGTTTTCATCAAATTTATATTTTCTATGAAGCCGAAAATGACATTGAAAGGAATTGCCAAGGAGCTAGGGGTGTCCATTTCCACCGTTTCCAAAGCACTCCATGACAATAAGGAAATAAGCCAGGAAAATCGGGATAAGATCCAGGCTTTTGCCAAATTCTATAATTACCATCCCAATAGCATAGCCCTTAGCCTAAAGAACAAAAAGACAAAGACACTTGGGCTGATCATTCCTGATATCGTACATAATTTTTTCTCGAAGGTCATAAGTGGTGTCGAACATGTGGCCAACCAAAATGGGTACAATGTTATAATCGCGGTTACGAATGAATCTTTTGAGAAAGAGGTTGTAAACATGGAGTTCTTGGCACAGAATAATATTGATGGCTTTATTATGTCCTTGTCCAAGGAAACCTTGCTGAGAAAGGATAAACACCATTTATGGGAGACTATTGGTCAAGGAATCCCCATTGTCATGTTCGATCGTGTACTGGATGAGATAGATTGTGACAAAGTGGTTGTTGACGATGTTGAGGGGGCGAGGGCAGCAACCCAAAAATTAATTGATACAGGGTGTAAGAAAATCCTACTGCTCACTACGGGGGACTTTATCAATATCGGAAGTTTGAGAACAAAGGGGTATCTAAAGGCCTTGAGCGAGAACGATATTCCATCTGACCCGGATATTATACTGAAAATAAATGATTTGGGTAATTTGGAGAACAAAGAGGATGACCATGATCTTGAGAAGGATATCAATCGGATATTCGATAAGATCCAGGATATCGATGGGGTCTTTGCCGTAAACGAAATCTATGCCGTCAAGGCTTTGAATGTAGCACGGCAAAGGGGGCTTAGGGTGCCAGAGGATTTGTCGGTGGTCGGTTTTTCGGATGGTATCCTTTCCCAGTATTCATGGCCAAGTCTAACAACCATTAGCCAGCATGGGTTTAAGATGGGTGAAATGGCAGCTTCTATGTTGATAGATCGCTTGGCTATGGAGGATAAAGGAAAGGAATTTGTTACCGAGATCATAAAAACGGAACTTATTGAGAGGAGATCAACACGGTAGGGTATTGGAAATCCAAAAAAACTTTTTACTTTTGGTCTATCCATAACTTTAATTTCACTTTCCATATTCAAGTTTTGGATAGGCTTTTGGTAATTTTTTTTGACCAAATGGTTTTGATAGTCCAGATATTTCTGTTTAATATAAAAGAACATTTTCATTCGGCTTGTCCGCAAAGAATGGCACTTGTTTTTTATTGAGCCCGTTTAAACGAGTTCATTTTCATTATGTAAAAATCAATAAATGGGGAAAAAAGGATTTATTTTCGATTTGGACGGTGTTATTGTAGATACCGCCAAATACCATTATTTGGCATGGAAGAAGCTTGCCAACGAATTGGGGTTTGGGTTCACGGAAGAACAGAACGAATTGTTCAAGGGGGTAAGCCGCAAACGTTGTCTAGAGATTTTATTGGATATTGGAGGGGTAAAAGCCACACAGGAACAATTTGACGCCTGGATGGCAGGGAAAAACGAGGATTATCTTGCCTATATCGATAAAATGGATGCCTCAGAGGTTTTGCCCGATGTTGTTAAGGTCCTGAAATCCCTTAAGGATAGGGAAGTGCCCATTGCCCTTGGTTCCGCAAGCAAGAATGCGAAGCCTATTTTGGAAAGGGTGGGGCTATTGCATTACTTTGATTGTCTCGTTGACGGGAATAGTGTTACCAAGGCCAAGCCAGATCCAGAGGTTTTTTTGATAGCGGCCCAAAAATTAGGTTTAAAACCTGGGGATTGCATTGTTTTTGAAGATGCCGTTGCTGGTATACAGGCAGCCAATAGTGCCAAAATGACGAGTATTGGTATAGGTGATCCTGTTGTTTTGGCAGATGCCGATTATAATTTTAACGATTTCACTGAAATCGATTTAGGTTTTATTAAAGAATTATTGGAGAGTTAGATGAATCAGGAATATATTAAAGCAGATAATTGGTCGATCATAGAGGAAGGTTTTGACCAAGAAACGGTGAAGTCATCGGAAAGTCTTTTCAGTTTAGGTAACGGGGCGATGGGCCAAAGGGCCAATTTCGAGGAACGGTATTCCGGCCCTACCTTTCAGGGCAGTTACATAGCAGGGGTATATTATCCCGACAAGACCCGTGTTGGTTGGTGGAAAAATGGTTACCCCGAGTATTTTGCCAAGGTGTTGAACGCCCCTAATTGGATAGGGGTCGATGTCCTTGTCGATAAGGAACCGTTGGATTTGTTTGCCTGTAGCTCAGTGGATGATTTTCGTCGGGAATTGAACATGAAAGAGGGTTGGTACAAACGTACCTTTAAGGCAACCCTTCCCAACACTGTAAGGGTACAAGTGGAAATAACCCGCTTTTTAAGCCTTGAGTTGGACGAGGTCGGAGCCATCAGCTACAGTGTGACCCCATTGGGTAAAGATGTGGGGATTACCTTTGTTCCTTATCTGGATAGCGGGATCACCAATGAGGATAGTAATTGGGACGATAAGTTCTGGAACACCACCTCGGTAGATTCGAAGGGTGCCAGGGCTTACATCCAAGCCCATACCATGAAGACCGATTTTAAGACGTGTACCTTCATGGGCACGGAATTGGATCTTGATGGGAGAAAATTGAAGCCTGTCCCCAAGGCCTCACAAAAGGAGACTTGGGTCGGGCATGCCTATACCCAAGCAGTGAAGCAAGGTGAGACGCTGACTTTGGTCAAGTTTGGAGGGTATACGGTATCGCGAAACCATAAGGCGGATGCTTTGGTGAATGCTGCGGATAAAGTATTGGATAAAGCCTTTGGATTAGGTTTCGATGCTTTATTGGAAAGTCAGAAAAAAGCTTGGGGGGCTATTTGGGATATGAGTGACATTACCATTGAAGGTGATGTAAAGGCCCAGCAGGGTATTCGTTTCAATATATTCCAGTTGAACCAGACCTATTTAGGTACTGATTCCAGATTGAATATAGGGCCAAAAGGATTTACTGGGGAAAAATATGGAGGAAGCACCTACTGGGATACAGAGGCTTACTGTATTCCATTCTATATGGCCACCAAGAATCAGGAAGTGGCAAGGAACTTGTTGAAATATCGTTACGACCATTTAGGGAAAGCTATAGAAAATGCCCGGAAATTAGGTTTTGAAAAAGGTGCGGCCCTCTATCCCATGGTTACGATGAATGGGGAAGAGTGCCACAATGAGTGGGAGATCACTTTCGAGGAAATCCATAGGAATGGGGCCATTGCCTTCGCCATATTCAATTATTATCGTTTCACGGGAGACTATACTTATATCCCGGAAATGGGATTGGAGGTTTTGATCGGTATTGCCCGTTTTTGGTACCAACGTGCCAATTACTCGGAGGCCAAGGGCAAATATGTCATTCTTGGGGTGACAGGCCCGAACGAATACGAGAACAATGTGAACAATAACTGGTACACGAATTATTTGGCCAAATGGTGTATCGATTATACTGTGGAACATTTGCATAAGGTCAAGGAAGGGTATCCTGATGATTATCAACGCATTATAGGGCATACCCAATTAACGACGGTTGAGATTGGCAAATGGAAGGAAGTCGCCAAGGATATGTATTTCCCCTATTCGGAAGAACATGGGGTTTACTTGCAACAAGATGGCTTTTTGGATAAGGAACTGGTTACCGTTGGACAATTGGATAAATTGGAACGCCCTATCAACCAGAAGTGGAGTTGGGACCGTATTCTTAGGTCCCCTTATATAAAGCAGGCCGATGTACTTCAGGGCTTTTATTTCTTTGAAGATCATTTTACCTTGGAGGAATTACAGAGACATTTCGATTTTTATGAATCCTTTACCGTTCATGAATCGTCACTTTCACCCTGTGTACATAGTATCCAAGCCGCTAAATTAGACCGTATGGACCAGGCTTACCGATTTTATCTCAGAACGTCGCGATTAGATCTTGACGATTATAACAAGGAGGTTGAGGAAGGACTCCATATCACTTCAATGGCAGGTACTTGGATGAGTATCGTTGAGGGTTTCGGGGGGCTTCGGGTCATTGACGATACCATATCGTTTGACCCAAGAATCCCCAAGGAATGGGAATCCTATTCCTTTAAGGTAAACTTCAGGAATAGGATTGTAAAAGTTACCGTATCCGAAAGTGGGACCAAATTCAAATTGGAAGGTAACGGGCAAATGTCAATACGTTATAAAGGTAAGCGGCTTGACTTGGACCCTAATAGGGAAATCACCGCTTGAAATGGACAATTCCAGGATCTTTGTGGCCATACTTATAAGCTTCATGCTTCAAGGGTGTGCCGAACAAAATAAGAATAAACAAATGACACCCCAAAAAAAAGGAAGAAAAGAAGTTGTCTATCAAGTCTTTACCCGGCTTTTCGGCAATACAAATACCAATAATAAACCTTGGGGGACCATTGAAGAGAATGGTGTTGGCAAGTTTTCGGATTTTTCTGGGAAGGCATTGGGGGAAATCAAGGATCTTGGGGTGACCTATATATGGTATACCGGCGTGCCGCAGCATGATGTGATCACTGATTATAGCACCTACGGAATTTCGAATGATGACCCGGATATTGTAAAGGGTAGGGCAGGGTCTCCCTATGCCGTTAAGGATTATTACAATGTAAATCCCGATTTGGCCGATAATCCAGAAAACCGGTTGATGGAGTTCAAGGCGTTGATCGATAGAAGCCATAAGGCCGGACTTAAGGTGCTTATTGATATTGTTCCTAACCATGTGGCCCGTAATTATGAAGGAAGATCCACACCTGATGGCCTGGAGCCTTTTGGCGCCTCGGATGACACTACTGTAGAGTACAAAAGGGACAATAATTTCTATTATATTCCTACAGAGGCTTTCAGGGTTCCGGAATGGCAAAATGGTTATTTGCCTTTGGGAGGTGGGGCACATGCATTGGCCGATGGTGTTTTCGATGAAAATCCGGCAAAATGGACAGGAAATGGGTCGCGGATGGCACAGCCCAATATGAATGATTGGTACGAGACCGTAAAGATCAATTATGGTGTCCGCCCTGATGGTTCATATGATTTTGATAGGCTTCCAGAAGGTTTTGATTTAAAGGACTATCCTAAGCATTATGAATTTTGGTCAGATAAGGACGTACCTGGTTCTTGGGTTAAATTCAAGGATATCGCTTTGTATTGGCTGGGGATGGGTGTTGATGGGTTCCGCTATGATATGGCCGAGATGGTTCCGGTGGAGTTCTGGAGCTATATGAACTCACACATTAAAATGAGCAATCCAAATGCTTTTCTTTTGGCAGAGGTCTACAACCCCGATCTGTATCGTGATTATATCTTTAAGGGCAAAATGGATTACCTCTATGATAAGGTGGAAATGTACGATTCCTTAAAGCATATTGTGCAAGGCCATGGATGGACAGACCATATCCCGGTCGTAGTGGATAATCTGAAGGATATAGAACACCATATGCTCCACTTTTTGGAAAACCATGATGAACAACGCATTGCGAGTCCCGATTTTGCCGGTGATGCCAAAAGGGGAAAACCGGCCATGGTTGTTTCGGCAACCATAAGCACATCCCCGACCATGATCTATTTTGGGCAGGAGGTCGGTGAGCCAGGAAGTGAGAATGCCGGGTTTGGACAGCCTACCCGAACTTCGATTTTCGACTACATCGGTGTGCCCCACCACCAACGTTGGATGAACAATAAAAAATTTGATGGAGGGCAATTGTCCGATGAAGAAAAAGACTTGCGGCAATTTTATAGGTCCTTATTGAACTTTACCATCAATAGCGAGGCCTTAATGGGCAATTATAAGGATATCCATTATTACAACAAGGACCATACCGAGAACTATAACCATAGGGTATTGTCCTATGTAAGGTGGTCTGCCAACGAGAAATTGGTGGTGGTCTCCAATTTCGATGCCAATGATGCCTATAGGTTCGAATTGAAGATCCCCAAGGAGGTTATCTCAATGTGGTTACTTAAGGATGGCGTATATCGTTTAGAAGACCAACTGTGCCCCGACTATAAGCCAGAACTTACCGTTAAGGATGGTATGGGTAGGGTACAGATCAATATAAAACCCTTGGAATCTTTTATATTGAAACTGCATTTGGATTGAAAAATGTTTTTTGGTCATAAAACATATCTTACCTATGTAATGGGAATTAATTCGAATACGATTAAATGAAAAAACCAATTACTTGTTCTTTACTCCTATTGTCATTGATAATGACCCAAAGTTGCAAAATGAATGGCAAGCCCTTGGTGATCGGTCACCGTGGGGCGATGGGTCACGAAATGGAAAACACCGTAGCCTCGGTACGGAAGGCCTTGGAGCTTGGGGTCGATATGATCGAGATAGATGTGTTCAAGATCAAAAGTGGGGAAATCGTCGTTTTCCATGACGAGACCGTAGATCGTCTGACCGATTTAAGTGGGAAAATTGAGGATTACGATATTTTTTATGTAAAAAAAATGATGCTCGAGGGTAACCATCCCATCCCGTTGCTTCAGGATGTTATGGATGTGCTGGATGATGATGTTCGATTGAATATCGAACTCAAAGGGGCAGGGACCGCTGATAGGGTGAATATGATTGTCAATGTATTTATGGGAAGAAGGGGTTGGGATTTGGATAAATTCATAATATCCAGTTTTAACTGGGACGAATTGAAATCTATGAGGAAATTCAATAAGGATATCCCGATAGCTGTTTTAACGGATGATGACCCTGTAGATGCCATTGCCGTTGCCAAGGAATTGAATGCCGAGGCGATCAACCCGGATTTCAAAGATCTGGATCTGGATTCGGTCAGGAAGATCAAGGATGCGGGATTTAAAATTTACACGTGGACGGTCAATGAACCAGGGGATATAGACCTTGTTAGGTCATTGGGTGTCGATGGTATTATCACAAATTATCCAGAGAGGGTCAATTGATGTTCGATGTAATCATAATCGGTGGGGGAGCATCAGGATTCTATGCCGCGATCCATATTGCAGAGGCAAATCCCGGTCTTAAGATAGCGATATTCGAAAAGGGCAAGGAAGTCCTAAAGAAAGTCAGTATTTCTGGAGGGGGTCGATGCAATGTCACCAATGGGGAATCTGACCCTATGGCCCTGGCCAAGAACTACCCAAGGGGAGCCAAAGAGCTTATAGGTCCTTTTTATGCCCATGGCCCAAAAGAAACAAGGCAGTTTTTTGAAAGCAGGGGCGTTCCCCTAAAAACAGAGGATGATGGTAGGGTCTTTCCTGTATCCAATTCCTCCCAATCGATCATAGATTGCTTTTTGGGTGAGATAGACCGTCTGGGTATTATGGTCTACCGGCAAAGTTCGGTTACCGCAATTGAATCTGGAACAAGGGAAGGTCAGGACGTGGTATGGAAAGTCACTACCGTAAAAAAAGAGTATTCCTGTAAGAGGTTATTGATAGCTTCTGGAAGTAACCCGAAAATCTGGAAATTGTTGGAGGGATTGGGCCATACTATCGTATCTCCCGTACCGTCCTTGTTCACTTTCAATATAAAGGATGGGCGTATTTCCGGGATACAAGGTGTTAGTGCAATAGCTAAGGTCGATGTGCTTCCCAAACATGCCTTCAGACCCAATATTGCCGTGGACCTTAAAAGCAAGAAAAAAGAGAGGGTCCTTTTCAGTGCAGAAGGCCCATTGCTCATCACACATTGGGGCTTAAGTGGCCCGGCCATATTAAGATTGTCCGCCTTGGGCGCTTTTTTATTGCACGATTTCAAATATCATTTCACCATCCAGGTCAATTGGCTTCCAGAATACCATAAGGCTTCGGTTTTACCCTTGTTGATGGAGGTGAAGGAGGTCGAGGCCAAGAAAACGGTTATGCGTACGAAAGCGGTTGAAATCCCCAAACGGTTATGGGCGGGTCTGGTAAGTGCTTCCGGTATAGCCAAAGATGATAAATGGGCCGAAATGACCAAGGAAAAATTACAGCACCTTGCCGATCAATTGACCAATTGTAGGTTTATGGTGGAAGGTAAAAGTGTTTTTAAAGATGAGTTTGTAACTGCAGGAGGGGTTGATCTGAAGGAAATCAATTTCAAGACCTACGAAAGTAAAATCTGTAAAGGACTCTATCTTGCCGGGGAGGTCATCAACGTGGATGCCATTACCGGAGGGTTCAATTTCCAGAATGCCTGGACAGGGGGCTATCTTGCGGCTATGGCGATCTCAAATGATCTGTCCTGCTGAAAGGGTATCCGTGGCGAGTGTGGGGAACACTTTGTGCTCTATGAATGGGATGTTGGCGGATTGGTGCCAGGTTTGTATAAGGAGGCGGGTCAACCATTTGGTTTGCCACCACCCCTAAAACGGGTATTGAATCCATTGGGGATACAACCAACCCACTTAAAAACTATCTTTGTGTAAATTATATTTAATGACGTATACAGAATTCCTCCCTGCAGAATATACCATAATGGTAGAGGAAGGGAAGGTTACCTATAAGGCCCCCAGCAATATTGCCTTGATAAAATATTGGGGCAAAAAGGCGGATCAGATACCCGCCAACCCTTCCCTCAGTTTTACATTGGATGCTTGTGCGACAACCACTTCGATAACCTATTCAAGACGAAAGGAAAAAGGAACTGGTTTCTCTTATGAATTGTTGTTCGAAGGAAGGCCAAAGCCCGATTTTAGGCCTAAAATAGAGGCGTTTTTCAGTCGTATCGGGAACTACATCCCTTTTTTAAGGGAGTATCATCTAAAGATCGAAACCTCCAATTCATTTCCCCATAGCAGCGGTATAGCTTCTTCGGCAAGTGGTATGGCCGCATTGGCCTTGGGACTTATGCATATCGAGAAGCAGTTAGGGCCGGGAATGGATGATGGTTATTTTCGGCGAAAGGCCTCTTTTTTGGCCCGCTTGGGATCTGGGAGTGCCTGTCGTAGTATAGAAGGCGATTTGATCCAATGGGGAGACCATAAGGGTATTGTGGGCAGCTCGGATTTATTTGCCATTAAATACCCCTATCAAGTCCATGAAGTGTTCCATGGGTACCACGACACTATTTTATTGGTGGACAAGGGACAGAAACAGGTAAGTAGCACTGTAGGCCACAATTTAATGCATGAACACCCTTTTGCGGGGCAACGCTTTACACAAGCACACGGGAATATCGCGGAACTCAAGAAGGTTTTTGCAACCGGGGATCTCGACGGTTTTATACGGATTGTAGAAAGCGAGGCACTGACCTTGCACGCTATGATGATGACCAGCATGCCTTATTTTATACTGATGAGACCGAATACCTTGAAGATCATTGGGGAAATCTGGGCATTTAGGGCTTCCTCGAACACCCATTTGTGCTTTACCCTGGATGCCGGTGCGAATGTGCATGTACTATACCCGAAAGAAGAAAAGGCGAAAGTACACCGGTTTATTAAGGATGAGTTGGTTGCATATTGCGAAAACGGACAGTATATTTGCGACAGAATTGGTTCTGGGGCTAAAAGATTATTACCTTATGATTCATAATTTATAGGGATAAACAACGTTTGTCAAAGGAATGGACGAAATTTGGCCAAACCGTTTCTTGGTAAGATCGATTATTGAAATTGGCAACAGGCTGATTTTTACGCTTACCTATTGATTCTTAATTTTTACTATGAAAGGACCGTTATTTTATTCTAAAATCCTTCTATTCGGGGAGTATGGCATCATCAAGGATTCCAAAGGACTTTCCATTCCCTATAATTTTTTTAAGGGAGCCTTGAAGAAGGGCACAAACCTTTCCGAAGAGGCCTTGGAGTCGAATGGTTGTTTAAGGGATTTCATTGTCTATTTTGAGGATGTTGTGGATAAGGAACCTGACCTGGTCTCTTTTGATTTTGAAAAATTAAGGAACGATGTGGCCAACGGGATGTATTTCGATAGCTCTATCCCACAAGGTTATGGGGTGGGCAGTAGTGGTGCCTTGGTCGCTGCCATCTATGATAAATATGCATTGGACAAGATTACGGTTCTTGAGAACTTGACCCGTGAAAAACTACTACGCCTAAAGGACATCTTTGGGAAAATGGAATCTTTTTTCCATGGTAAGTCATCAGGGCTGGACCCATTGAACAGTTATTTGAGCCTGCCCATACTTATCAATTCCAAGGATGATATCGAATCTACCAGTATACCTTCCCAAAACAAGGAGGGAAAAGGAGCCGTATTCTTATTGGATAGTGGCGCCACGGGAGAAACAGCACCTATGGTCCAATTGTTCATGGAGAACATGAAACAGGAAGGTTTTCGTAAAATGCTAAAGAACCAGTTCATTAAGCATACCGATGCCTGTGTGGATGATTTCATCAGTGGCAATGTCAAGTCACTTTTCGGCAATTTAAAGCAACTGTCCCATGTAGTCCTTGACAATTTCAAACCTATGATCCCGGCAAAGTTCCATCAACTTTGGCAACAGGGCATAGAAACCAACGATTACTATCTTAAACTTTGTGGTTCGGGTGGCGGTGGCTATATTCTGGGCTTTACCCAGGATATAGATAAGGCAAGGAATGTACTCAAGGATTATGAATTGGAGGTAGTCTATAACTTCTAAGACCGCACACATGCTTCGCAGAAAGGATAAGCTCTTATTACTTAAGTTGTTGAGCTTGTTCTCTATTGTTAGGGGCCACAATATCCTGATCATCGTTTTGGCCCAGTATTTGGCCTCAATCTATATTCTTGCACCTCAACTTCCATTGCGAAGTGTAGTCTTTGGTCTTGATCTTTTTTGTATTGTACTATCCTCTGCCTTGGTTATCGCCGGCGGATATATCATCAACAGTTTTTATGATTCGGAGAAAGACCTGATAAACAAACCTAGAAAGAGCACGCTTGATCGGTTAGTGGGGCAGCGCACAAAACTCTCGGCTTATTTTACCCTTAATTTCCTCTCTGTATTTTTCGCAAGCTATGTATCCTTTAGGGCGGTTTTGTTTTTCTCAGCTTATATTTTCGGCATTTGGTTATATTCCCATAAACTAAAGAAAATACCTTTTTTCGGTAATTTTATTTCAGCAACACTGGCCATTGCACCCTTTTTTGCGGTATTTGTATACTACAGGAATTTTGATACGGTCATATTCGTGCACGCCATATTCCTTTTCCTATTGATATTGTCGAGGGAAATGATCAAGGATCTTGAGAATATTGCCGGTGATCTGGCCCATGATTATAAGACGATTCCGATATTGTACGGGGAAAGGGTCTCCAAAACAACGATTACCATTTTAATTCTATTGACCCTTATCCCATCACTTTTGCTCATCAATAATTTCGATGTAGGTTATATGTACCTTTATTTTATGGCATGTATCTTTTTCATAGGGGTTTTTCTTGTTCTCTTATGGAAATCGAGGACGAAGTTCCATTATGTTTGGCTGCATAATATTTTAAAGCTGATTATTGTTCTAGGGGTTTTCAGTATTCTATTGATCGATATTGACCTGGTATTGAACCGTATTTTGTAATAGGTGATATAGTAGCCCTGCCCAGATGGTTCCCTGTGTGGATTGGATAGGGATGTCATAAGCGCTACCTGACCATCATGGCTTCCTGTAGGATCCATCACCTGGATTTCAGGTTCCATGGGAAATGGGTTTTGAAACCTCTAATTGATAAAGAGGTTTTTTTGTTCACCACATCTTGGGTCTCAATCGGGAACGACGATCCATAGTTGGGCCTCGAATTATTTTTAAATACGATTCCTTTCCAAGGCACAGAACCATTTTACTACCTTTGCAAAAAACAGGAAGGTTATGGGAAGGTCATGTTCGAACAAGGACGGTAAGGCATCAGGACGTCATCAAGGGGGTGCTTTTAGAAAGAGGCACGTTAGGGGCAATTCACCGATTAAAAAACGTACCGAGCCCCAGGAACCGTCAGACCCCGATATGATCCGATTAAACAAGTATGTGGCCAATTCAGGGGTCTGTTCTCGAAGGGATGCCGATATCTATATCGCAGCGGGCAATGTTACTGTTAATGGCAAGGCCATAACCGAAATGGGATATAAGGTCAAAAAGACAGATAGCGTAAAATTCGATGGACGCTTGCTTAGTCCTGAAAAGAAGGAATATGTATTGCTCAATAAGCCCAAGGGTTTCTCTACCACGGTTCGTGATGAAAGGGGAAAACGGAATGTGAACGGTTTGATTTCAAATGCCTCAAAATCGAAATTGTTACCTGTGGACAAGATGGGTAAGGAGGAAACCGGACTTTTACTGTTTACCAATGACGGTGATATGACCAAAAGATTGAAGAGCCCTAAAAATGGTCTTCGCAAAATATACCATGTTGTTTTGAACCGTGAACTTCGCAGTGCCGATTTGAAGAAAATACAGGAAGGGGTCGTTTTGGATGGGAAAACGGTTCGTGTCCAAGAGATCAGCTTTATTGATAATGCCCCAAAGAACGAAGTAGGGATCGAGATATACAGTTCAAGGCACAAGATCGTTGAACGTATTTTCGGGCATTTGGAATATGAAGTGGTCAGAATAGACCGGGTTTCTTATGCAGGGCTGACCAAGAAGGACCTTCCTAGAGGGCATTGGAGGTTTCTGACCGAACAGGAGGTCATTAACCTTGGTATGGTTCGTTAGGTTTTTCCCTTATTGTAATCGTCCGCTGAATTTGTACTGTTCTTGAAATGGTCCTTTCGGCTTTATCTCTCCTCGAACAGAAGCCAATAATCAGGATCCAATACAATGGAGTCAGGACTCGATTTTAGGCTGATCTCGAAAATTTCAGATTGTTTGGCTACTTCTACCTTTACAATCTGGATTTCATCATCCTTTACGATTCCTATTTCAAGGGGGAAATTGAAAAGATGGTGTTTCTGTACTTGTTCCAAGTTGATCTTCACCTTCCCTTTTCCATAGCTCCAATCCCATTTTATCTCAGGGTGGCCCTTAGTGAACAACCATTGTTGGAAAAAGGATTCTAGATTCCCACCGGAAGCTTTTTCCATACATTTACGGAAATCAGTTGTCAGGACATTGGCATTCCGATATTTTTTGTAATAGTCGCGTATTCCCCTCCAGAATACATCATCCCCCAATTTATAACGAAGCATGTTCAGTACCCAGCCCCCTTTTTGATAGCTGTTTATACTTAAGACCCGCATAGGGTCCTTAATGGTAAGGTCAACGATCGGGGAAGGATTCTGTTTGTAGTAATCAATGGCTTGTTTCCTGTCCAAGGCCAGTTCGTCCTTTCGTTTTTCATCCCCATAAACATTTTCTAAATATAAGATTGAAAAGTATGTAGCGAAACCTTCGCTCAGCCAAACATGGTTCCAGTTTTTCTCGGTAACCGAATTGCCGAACCATTGGTGTGCGATTTCATGGGCGATCAATGCTTCAACAGTGTTCTTTCCAGTGACAGAATCCTCAAAATAGGCTATGGTTCCTGCATTTTCGAGTCCGCCCCACTGTGTCTTGGCCTGCATATTCGCCAATTTGGCAAAGGAATATGGGCCGATATTCCCAATAAAATATGCAAGGACCTTTGAGGCCACCTTGTAATCTGAGAATCCTTCCAAACGGTTTTCAGGATATACCCAAGCCGATACGGGGATACCATGGACGATATCCAATAATTTGCTGGCGAATTTGGTAACGCCTATGGTCGCGACCTTCATGGCAACAGGTGCGGGTTCTTTGTACACGGTTAGTTTAAAACCATTGCCAAGATTGCTTTCCTCTATTTTCTTACCAGTGGCAACCACATCATAATCCTCTGGTGCCGTAACCCTGAACTCAATACCAGCCTTGTCATAGGGGTGGTCTACCGATGGCAACCAATGACGGGCCAAATTAGGCCAATTGTCCCCGAAAAAAGAACGTCTCCCGAACTTGGTGGTGTCAATGACCAGTCCTTTTCTGGGGATACCACTATAAATAACTTTAAAGGTTTTGGCCCCCTTACCATTGGATAATGGGGTGATGGTAATTTTATTGTCCTTGAAATCATAATTGGCCGATTTACCATCCTCAAAAACAGCGGTAACCTCCATGCCGTAATCCCCGGATTTGCCAATAAGGTCCAAAACAAATCTATCGACACCACTCTTGAACATCACATTTATGATGGCCTCGCCCTTGATGTTGTTGTTCTCGTCGTTCAAGCTGAGATTGAAAATATAATCATGCACATCGACAGTCCCGTTCTTGGGATAGAGGTCCTGCGCAGAAATACCGGTAATACCCATTAACAGGAATGTCGTGACCTGGATGTGTCTTTTCAGGATTGTAAGGAACAATTTCATTTTGTTTTATTTAGAGGTGGATAGCTTGTGTAAGGCTATAGTGTTTTTTTCATTTTTTCCCGAATCCCATCCAAACACAGATTGCCCAAACTGCCTTCATGGGTATGGCCGATGTCACGTTTTGGGGTAAAGGTACCTTGGTTTATTTCCATTCCCATTTTCTTGTAGGCGTCCCGGAAGGGCATTCCGTTTTGTACTAATTCATTCAATGTATCAACACTGAACAGGTAGTCGTATTTTGGGTCGTCGAGAATATTGTTGTTGATCCTTATTTCCTTTAGGCTAAAGGTCAGGATTTCCATACAGGCCTTTAGGTCCTGTATGGCAGGCACGATCACTTCTTTGGCCAATTGGAGGTCCCTGTGATACCCACTGGGCAAATTATTGGTGATCAAGATCAATTGATTGGGTACTGCCTGTAGTTTGTTGCACTTGGCCCGTACCAGCTCAAAAACATCCGGATTCTTCTTGTGTGGCATAATACTACTGCCAGTGGTCAATTCATCCGGAAATGAGATAAAATTGAAATTCTGGCTCATATAGAGACAGATATCCATGGCCATTTTGGAAAGGGTCGCTGCAATACTGCCCATGCCAAAAGCGGTGGATTTCTCAATCTTGCCACGTCCCATTTGAGCTGCCACAACATTGTACTTCATGGTTTCAAATTCCATTTCCCGGGTAGTGAATGTACGGTCAATGGGGAAGGAACTCCCATAACCTGCGGCACTACCCAACGGGTTTTGGTCTGCCACTTTGTAGGCTGCATCAATAAAATAGAGGTCATCGATCAAGCTTTCGGCATAGGCAGAGAACCAAAGCCCGAAAGAGGAAGGCATGGCAATCTGTAGGTGTGTGTATCCTGGTAATAGCACCTCCTTATGTTTTTCGGCCAAATCCATTAGTAGATCGAAGAGTATGGCCGTCCCACTTTTTATCTCTTGCAGCTCACTCTTTAAATAGAGGTGCATGGCAACCAGGACCTGATCGTTTCGAGATCTGGCCGTATGTATTTTTTTGCCTGTGTCCCCTAATTTTTCAGTAAGTAGGAACTCGATTTTGGAGTGCATGTCCTCAAAGGACTCCTCGATGGTGAACGAGCCTTCTTCAATGGTATCGGCAATGACATCCAGTTCATTGACCAAGGCCGTTGTTTCAGAATCTGTCAATAAACCGATTTTCCCCAACATTTTGGCATGTGCCTTTGATGCGATAACATCATATTTTGCCAATAGCAAATCCAATTCGCGATCATTGCCTACCGTAAAACGGTCTATTTTTTTGTCAGTACTAAATCCTTTGTCCCAAAGTTTCATGTTTTTTCGGTTAGCAATTAATATTCGGCAATTTTTAATTGCCCCATGTGAATCCATTATTGTAAAAATTCCTTCAATATGTTGATATAGATACCAATACCATCCTCGATTTCCTTAATGTAAATATACTCATCTGCGGAATGGGAACGGGTACTGTCACCCGGCCCTAATTTCATCGATTGGCAAGTAAGCGCCGCTTGGTCCGATAATGTTGGGGACCCATAGGTTTCCCGCCCCAATTTTATGCCAGATTGTACCAAAGGATGGTTTTGGTCTATAGAGGACGAATTTAACCGGAGTGACCGTTCCTGTAATTCACAGGGTGCTTCCGCTTTCAATATATCCGCTATTTCCCTATTGCTATAACAATCATTGACCCTAACATCGATGACCAAATCGGTGTGGGCAGGGACAACGTTGTGTTGGCTGCCTGCATTGATCTGGGTTACCGTAAGTTTCACCCCGCCCAAGGTTTCGGAAGTTTTTTCGAACCTGTAGTTTTTAAACCAATCCAATACCTTGATGGTTTTGTAGATTGAATTGTCATCATTGGGATGGGCGGCATGTGAGGGAGTACCTTTTACAATGGCATCGAAAACAACCAATCCTTTTTCGGCAATGGCCAATTTCATAAGGGTTGGCTCGCCAACAATGGCGACATCGATTTTCGGTAAACGGGGAAGTAATTCCCGTAGACTTTTTGGGCCTGCGTTTTCTTCCTCGGCCGTGGCGGCGATCAATATATTATGGCTTAAGTTTTCCCGCGCATAGAAGTTTGTGAAAGTAGCTATCAAGGACACCAAGGCACCACCAGCATCATTGCTTCCCAGACCATAGAGTTTTCCATCCTCAACTTGGGGGTCATATGGATCCCGGGTATAGGATTTGTTGGGCCTTACCGTATCGTGATGGGAGTTCAAAAGTAATGTGGGCTTGGTGTCATCCCAATATTTGTTCTTGGCGAATACATTGTTGTTTTCCCGTTGGAACGGAATATCAAAAGCCTTGAACCAATTTTCAATAGCCTCGGCCGTATGGTGTTCCTCCCCGGAAAAGGATTGGATGGAAATAAGTTCCTTTAATAACTCAATCGCTTTTTCAGTAAGCTTGTGCTGTTCCATGATCATAAGGTTATTGTTGTAAATAAGTTTGTTTGGGTCTGAAGCATTGAAATATCACCGATACAGACTTTGCTTACCTGGTGATTGAGTGCATGGAAACAATTTTCCATTTTAGGAAGCATCCCATCAGCGATGACCTTCCCCTGCAATAAGTCGGAATATATTTCTGTGTTGATATGTTGGATTACGGAGTCCCCATCTTCCACGTCTTTCAAGACCCCTTTCTTCTCAAAACAATAATAGAGTGTCGTTTCAAGGATATCGCCCATGCCGATAGCGATCTCGGAAGCTATAGTGTCCGCATTTGTGTTCAGGAGTTGCCCTTTCCCATCATGTGAGATAGCACAGAAAACGGGGGTAATACCAATGCTGAGCAAGGAATTGGTAAAGTTTGGGTTTATACCATCAATATCCCCGACAAACCCAAAATCAATATCCTTGACGGGTCTTTTATGTGCCTTTATACTGTTGCCATCCGCACCACTGAGTCCAAGGGCATTGATGCCCAGTGCCTGTAATTTGGCAACAATGTTCTTATTTGTAAGTCCGCCGTATACCATGGTGATGACCTCAAGGCTTTTGGCATCGGTAATACGTCTTCCATTCGACATTCGGGATTCAATCCCCAATTGCGAAGCCAATCTTGTTGCCAACTTTCCACCACCATGGACTAGGATTTTCAATCCTTCCAATTTTGAAAAATAAAATAAAAACCGTTCCAATTCGATTTGGTCCTCGATGACATTCCCGCCTATCTTGACTACGGATAATTTCTGTTTCATCTATTTCTGGGTTTTAGCATTCTTCTTATGTATTTCCCTATTCAATGCAACAATCGTTTTTTTCGAAGTATGATGGATCTTTTCTTTGTTCACTTTAGGTCCTCCAGTATTTTTTTAAGTACAAGCTGTGCCGCATAGGTCCTGTTATTGGCTTGTTCTATAACCAGGGATTGCCGGCTATCAAGTACACTATCCCCAACAACCACATTCCTACGTACGGGTAGGCAGTGCATAAATTTGGCATCCCCCAATTTATCTTTGGTAATCATCCAATCGGGGTCTTGGTTTAGGACCATGCCATAATTTGAATAGCTACTCCAGTTCTTTGCATACACGAAATCGGCATTCTCAAAGGCCTTCTTTTGGTCATGTTCAATAAATACACCTTTGGTGATATCTGGGTCCAGTCCATACCCCTTCGGATGTGTAACCACAAAATCGGCATCTTGGAGTTTCATCATTTGAATAAATGAATTCGCAACGGCATGGGGAAGGGCTTTGGGGTGTGGTGCCCATGAAAGTACGATTTTCGGTCTGTCCTTGATATTGTTTTCGTCCAAAGTAATGGCATCGGCCAAGGCCTGTAGGGGATGGCCGATAGAACTCTCCATGTTCACAATAGGTACAGTGGCATATTTTCCAAACCCTTTTAAGACCTCTTCCGATTCATCCTTGTCCTTGTTGGTCAATGAGGCAAAAGCCCGTATGGCGATAATATCACAATATTGGGAGATTACCTGTGCGGCTTCTTTTATATGTTCCGAAGTACCTTGGTCCATAATGATGCCTTCACCATATTCCAAGGCCCAGCCTTCGCTTCCAAAATTCATCACTATGACCTCCATGCCTAAGTTCATAGCGGCTTTCTGTGTGCTTAACCGGGTTCTGAGACTATTGTTGAAGAAAAGAAGGCCGATGGTCTTATTAGCGCCCAAGGCCTTGTCTATATTAGGGTTCTTCTTTAATGACCGGGCCTCTTTGACCCAGTCGGGTAATGAATCGATATCTGCTATGGAGAGGTAGTTTTTCATGGGATATTATTTTATTCTTGTGTGTTTACTGATGTCCATTATCGCATCCGATATGAAATTGTCTTTCAACCCGTTCGTGATCCAAGTCTCTATACCTGCTTTTTGGGCAATGGTGGCTGCCTCTATCTTGGATTGCATTCCCCCAGTTCCAAGCGAGGACCTGGTAGGGCTTATCTCCTTGAGTAACCCGTGTGTCCCTGAGACCGTGGCAATTGTTTCGGGAGCTGTATCCTTAAAGGATTCCTTGGTATAAATACCGTTGGTGTTGGTGGCGATGATCAATAAATCCACTTTTAGTAATGCAGCGGTCAGTGCAGCTAATTTGTCATTATCGCCGAATTGGATCTCATCGGTGGCAACAGTGTCGTTTTCGTTGATAATGGGTATAAAATCATTGGCGACCAAGACATTGATGGTGTTTTTGATATTGGCCTTGGCATTGGCATTCCCAAAATCTGAATACGATAATAGACATTGGGAGGTAAAGAGTCCCAATTCTCGGAAATTCTCTTGAAAAATCCGCATTAAATGGGGTTGGCCGATTGCAGCCAATGCCTGTTTTACATTGATCTCCGCTCCATTATGCTCCAATTCCACGAATTGTTTGGCTGCGACAATGGCACCGGAACTTACGATGATAAATTCGTATTTGTCTTTTAGGGCCTTGATCTGCCTGCCAATATCCTCGATCTTCCCTCTGGAAATCTGATGGGTTTCCTTGGTCAAGGTATTGCTGCCTATTTTCAGTAAAATTCTTTTTTTGCCCATTTTGTCCTTACTTTGGTCTGTCAGGGTCCAAAGAACCGACAGCCCTGTGTTATCGTACCTGTCCGGTACCTTTTACATACCACTTGTTGGTCACTAAATGTTGTAGCCCGATGGGGCCTCTTTGGTGTAGTTTATCCGTACTTATGGCAAGTTCCCCCCCAAGACCGAATTGGCCACCATCTGTAAATCGGGTTGATGCGTTGTGGTATACCGCCGCAGTATCTACACTGTTCATGAATTCGGTGGCGGTAGTTCCATCCTTGGTTATGATAGCTGCCGAATGCCCGCCCCCATATTGGTTTATTTTTCCAATGGCCCCTTCCAGGCCAGTTACCTCGCCCAATAGGATCTTATAGTCCAAAAACTCCTTATACCAAATGGCATCATTGGTAATTCTGGAAGTGTTGGGGAGACTACCTAAATGGCCATCGACCCATATGACGACATTGTTTTCCAATAATTTCGCGACCAGTTTTTTCAAAAAGACCGATTTATTAGGCAATTTATGATGTATCAATACCTTATCCAAAGCGTTGCATGCCGAAATCTTGGTGGTCTTTGCGTTAATGATGGTGTCCAAGGCCATTTCGTGGTCGGCATCAATATCCACATAAAGAAAATTATTGCCCCTTCCGCTAACAATTATGGGGCAGGTAGCATGCTGTTTTACAAAGGCGATCAGTTTTTCACCACCTCTGGGCACGATTAGGTCTATCTTTTGGGTAGGGTTTTCCAAAAAGGCCCGGGTCTCGCTCCGGTCATATTGTAAATATTGGATCCATGATGTGGAAACATTGTTTTCCTCCAGGGCTTTATGCCAAAGACCGACCAGGACCAAGTTGCTGTCCAAGGATTCCTTTCCTCCCTTCAATAAAATTTTATTGCCCGATTTAAAGGCTATTCCGGCAGCTTCAATCGTAACATCAGGTCGGGATTCATAAATAACAAGTACGGTCCCGAATGGTGCGGTCCTGTTACTGACCGACATGCCATTGTCATGTTTAAAATGAAACCGCTCTATGTTCAAGGGGTCTTCCTGTTGTCCCAATTCCCGTAGTGATTGGATCATACCCCTTATTTTCCCCTCATTTACCTTAAGACGGTCGTACATGGCAATATCCTCCCCACTGTAATTTCCCACGTCTTTCCTATTGGCTTCCAAAAGGGTGTTCTTTTCCCTCTTTAAGCATCTTATCATGGATTTCAGGACAGCATTGCGTTGCTCGATGTTCAACAGTAAACTCATGATAAGGCTATTTTGAGTTTATCAAAGAATATATCCATATCCGCTTTTGTGATATTCAAGGCCGGTAAGATGCGTAGTACGTGCTTGTTTTTTGCACCACCGGTAAATAAATGGTGTTCATAGATCAATTTTTTGCGGAGTTCGTCAATCTCGAAACCAAATTCCAGACCAAGCATCAATCCCCTGCCCTTTGTTCTTTTTACCTGTGGGATTTTTTCGGCTTTCTTCGAAAAATAATTCCCGAGATGATATGCATTGGCCATGAGGTGCTCTTTTTCCATTATCTCGAGCACGGCCAAGGTGGCGGCACAGGCAAGGTGATTGCCCCCGAAGGTGGTGCCCAACAAACCGTAAGAGGCTTTTATCTTTTGGTGGATCAATACACCGGCAACAGGAAAACCGTTGCCCATACCCTTGGCAATGGTAATAATGTCGGGTTGTATATCGTGATACTGGAATGCAAAGAATTTTCCACTTCGCCCAAAACCGGACTGTACCTCATCCGCAATAAGGATTACATTGTTTTCTTTACAGAGGGCCGCTATTTTTTGATAGAATTCCGGGGAAGGTTCGTCCAAACCACCGACACCCTGTATCGTTTCGATAATTACGGCACAGACATCCCCTTTTTCGATTTCGATTTCGAATGCACGACTATCATCAAACGGTAAGAAAGTTACTTTTTGCTGTTTGTTTATCGGGGCATTTATCTTTTCGTTGTCCGTAGTCGCAACAGCTGCCGAGGTTCTCCCATGAAAGCTGTTCCTAAAGGCGATGACACGTGATTTGCCAGTTTGGAAAGAAGCCAATTTCAAGGCATTCTCATTTGCTTCGGCCCCAGAGTTGCAAAGGAACAGGTTATAGTTTTCGCACTGTGAAAGTTTTCCAAGTTTGGTAGCTAGTTCTTCCTGTAGCGGATTTTGTACGGCATTGCTGTAAAACCCGATCTTATCCAATTGGTTCTTTATCCGCTTTATATAATGCGGATGTGAATGTCCAACGGAGATAACGGCATGCCCACCATAAAAATCGAGGTATTCCTGTCCTTTGTCATCGGTTATCACGATGCCTTTTGTAGAAATGGGGGTTACATTATAGAGTGGATAAACATCGAATAGTCTCATTGGTTCTCTTTTTTGAATTCACTGATCTTTTCAAAGGAAGCTACAATACCTTGGATAAGTGAGGAGCTAAGTCCATGGTGTTCCATTTCGTTCAGCCCTTGTATGGTACAGCCCATTGGGGTAGTCACCTTGTCTATTTCTTCCTCAGGATGGTTGCCGGAAGCGATCAATAAGCTGGAAGCACCATCGCAGGTATGCATGGCAAGTTCCTGTGCCTCCTTGGCGTCGAACCCTAATTGTATGGCCCCTTGGGTGGTGGCCCGGATCAATCGCATCCAAAAAGCGATCCCACTGGCACAGATAACGGTGGCAGCTTGCATTTGTGTTTCAGGTATCTCCATCGAATGTCCCATTTGGTCAAAAATAGACTTGGCCAGCCCAATACGTTCCTTTCCCTTTTCATTGGCGCAAATGCAGGTCATGGATTTGCCGACGGAGATGGCCGTATTGGGCATGCTCCGGATAATATTATGGTCTTTGCCCAATATGTTCTCCATTTTCTCAATACTGTAACCGGTAATGGTTGAGATGATGACATGGTTTTTAGTGAGAAGCCCCTTGAGGTCCGTTAATAATTTTGCGATATGCAAGGGCTGAACGGCAAAGATCAATATGTCGGAATTCATAACAGCTTCCTTATTGTCGGTCGTAACAGTAACATTGTCGTATTTTTCAAACTGTTCAATATCGGTAACGTTTCTTTTGGTCAGGTACATTTTGGTGGCACCATTACTTTTCAGGATTCCCTTCGCAATGGATAACCCCAGATTGCCAGCACCTATGATTGCTATATTCATGATTTTATTCGCTTTACACCTTATTGCTCTTTATTTGTATTTCTATCCTAGGTTTTTAATATACAGCTGCTTTTAAATTTAACCCTTCCTTCTCGTCAAACCCGAACATTAGGTTCATATTCTGTACGGCCTGTCCCGATGCGCCTTTCAATAAATTATCAATGGCAGAGGTAATCAAAAGCACATCGTCATGTTTATGTAAATGGATATGGCATTGGTTCGTATTAACCACTTGTTTTAGGTTAATGGGTTCTTGGGCCATTTGGGTGAATCTAGCATTGGAATAGAAGTCCCTGTATAGTTCAAGGGCATCTTCCAATGTTCTTCCAAAGGGGGTATATGCCGTGGCCATTATGCCCCTGGTGAAATTACCCCGCATGGGTAGGAACATGATTTTGCCCGGTTTTTCCTGTAAGGACCCTATGCTTTCATTGATTTCCCCCAAATGCTGATGGATGAAGGGCTTATACCAGGAAACATTGCCGTTTCGCCAACTAAAATGGGTTGTCGCTGATGGACTGGCACCTGCCCCGGTGCTGCCCGTAACGGCATTGACATGCACTTGGGCATTCAGTAATCGGGCTTTGGCCAAAGGCAAGAGTGCCAATTCTATAGCTGTTGCAAAGCATCCCGGGTTCGCTATATATTGTGCATTGGTAATACTTTCCTTATTCAATTCAGGAAGGCCATAGACAAATTCCTTCTTTCCAAAAACCGAATCCTTGCCTAGTCTAAAGTCGTTGCTAAGGTCGATAATGCGGGTTGTGTCCGGGAATTCATTCCCGCTTAGGAATTTTGTCGAATTGCCATGGCCCAAGCATAGGAAAACAACATCCACACCTAAATTCACCTTACCGGTAAATCTTAAATCGGTCAACCCCAATAAATCGGGATGGGCAGAGGTAATCGCTTTACCTGCCCTAGTGGTACTGAACACAAAATCGATTTCCACCTTTGGGTGGTTCAATAGGATCCGAGTCAATTCGCCACCGGTATAGCCGGATCCACCGATGATACCTGCCTTAATCATTGTTGTGGTTTACGTGGTTGTATATTTTTCCCGCATTCGATATTATCTTGATAAAGCCCTTGGCCTCATCGGCCGTCCACCCCTTGTGCATTTCACCATAGCTGCCGAAGGAGGCATTCATCAGATCGTGTTTGGATGAAATCCCGTTCAACCTAAATTGGAAAGGATACAGGCCTACGGACACATCCCCGGAGACGTTCTTTTGGGTGTCGGTAAGGAATGCCTCTATATTCCGCATGACTTCATCGAGATAATTGCCCTCATGTAGTAGCATGCCATAGAAATTACCCTGTTGCTCCTTCTGGAATTGCTGCCATTTACTTAGCGTGTGTTTTTCCAATAAATGGTGCGCTTTGATAATGATAAGGGCGGCGGATGCCTCAAAGCCAACCCTTCCCTTTATCCCGATAATGGTATCACCCACGTGGATATCCCGTCCGATGGCATATTTGGAGGCCATGGCTTCCAGTTTCTCGATATTGGATATAGGATGGTTTTTTTCCCCATCGATAGCAACCAATTCCCCTTTTTCAAAAGTCAGGGTAACTTCTGAAGGATCCGTTTCCTGTAACTGGCTAGGGTAAGCGCTGTCGGGCAAAGGCAGATTTGAGGTCAGGGTCTCCCCACCCCCGACGGAAGTGCCCCAAAGACCTTTGTTGATGGAATATTTAGCCTTTGCCCAAGGGTAGTCCGCACCATTTTTCCGTAAGTACTCGATTTCGTATTCCCGGGAAAGCCTGTTGTCCCTGATAGGGGTTATGATCTCTATTTCGGGGGCTATGATCTGGAAAATCATATCGAACCGCACTTGGTCATTGCCGGCACCAGTACTTCCATGGGCAATATATTCGGCGCCGATGTTCTTCGCGTAATTTACGATCTCAATGGCCTGAACGATTCTCTCTGCACTTACCGACAGAGGGTAGGTGTTGTTCTTGAGTACATTGCCGAATATCAAATATTTAACGACCTTGTCATAAAAGGTCTTAACGGCATCAATCGAGGTGTAGGTAGCCGCCCCCAATTCCAACGCCTTTGATTTTATATTCGAGATTTCCTCCCTGGAAAACCCGCCCGTGTCCACACTAACTGCATGAACTTCGAAACCTTGTTCCTTCGATAGGTATTTTGCACAATACGAGGTGTCCAGGCCTCCACTGTATGCTAAAACTAATTTTTTCATTATTGGTTGTTTTTATATTGCTGTTAAGAGTCTTGTTTTTTTGTAGGGTCATAGAGCATACCGGTACACAGGCACATTTTTTGTTCCGTACGCATGAGAATATCGAAGTTCTTACAGGTTTGGCACCCTTTCCAGAACTGTGGGTCATCCGTAAGTTCTGAAAATGTCACAGGCTGGTAACCTAGCCCATAATTTATTTTCATAACAGCCAACCCAGTGGTTATCCCGAATATCTTTGCAGTGGGAAATTTTTTGGTCGATAGTTCAAAAATAGCTTTTTTGATCTTTTTTGCCATTCCCATATTTCGATAATCAGGATGGACGATAAGTCCTGAATTGGCCACATATTTTTCATGTCCCCAAATCTCGATATAACAGAAACCTACGAACCTGCCTTCATCCAGTGCGATAACGGCATTGCCCTTTTTCAATTTTTGTAGAATGTATTCCGGGGTTCTTTTGGCGATACCCGTTCCCCGGACCTTGGCCGATTCAGCAATGGTGTCACAGATGACCTCTGCGTATTTAAAATGGGATTCGTTTGCAATAACAATTTCCATTGTTACTAATGGTATTAATTAAAGTGAAAAACAATCTGTTTGGAGATCTTGCGGAAATGGACTCACCTATTCCCATACTATTACACACCCTTACGGGCGGTGGCGTGTGGGTACAAAAGAACGATTTGGAGAGGCCTCCAAATTAGTTGTGGAAATATGTATTTCGTTCTTCATAAGAACCCAAATGTACAAATTAATTTGAAACAGCAAGGCTTGTGGGTCAGTTTTTGTGAAAAAGAGGTTTTTGGCCATGATGTCTGAATAATTCGAAAATTAAAAATCCATACACAATAATATATTCAATAGAGAGGATTCCCAAATGCTCTTTAAAGTCGATTTGTGAATATGCATAATAACTCAGGATAACGACCAAGGACCAAGCCAACGGGAACCTATATTCGGTAAAGATAGTGAGCAAGACCAGGAAGATGATGTACCATGGGTGAACAATGGTGGCCAAAAGATAATAGGTTGTAAGGATGTATAGCATTGAGGATATCAATACCGATAAATTCTGGTTTTTCCGAAAGAATGTGACAAGTACTATGATGGATATCGTGATGTACGGGGTGATCTTCCCATATGTTTTGATCAATTCCCAGGGCTTGGCATCAAACTGAACGGCTATTTCCCTGACAAGGTTATAAAGACTGGAATTGAATTTGAAATTAGAGAACCAGAGTCCAACTGTCTGTGAATAGTTCGCAATGAATCCAGGGGAGATAAAAGGAATCGATATGGCTATCAAGGTCACTACGGCCACTATATAGAACCGGAAGCTTTTCTTAAACCCGAAATGTTTCAGGAACAAGGGCAAGAACATCAAGGGGATTAGTTTTATAGCAATGGAAAGTGCATAAACTACTGCTGCCAACATCCATTTCCCAATCGATAACAAATAGAGTGAGGCCACAAAAAAGAGAAGCATTACCCCTTCAAAATGAAGGTTTCCTGTAAGTTCCACAATAATCAGGGGGTTTAGGAAATACCAAAAGATCAGGTGTGGGGATAGATTCAGGTTTTTGAGTAGTTTACGGCCAAAGTGGAATATGCCGATATCGGAAACGATGATTATGGTCCGCATTGCGATTATGGAGCCTAGGATACTTTTACCGCCCAACCAGGTCGTTAGGGCAAAAACAAGTTGGTTCAATGGAGGGTAACTGCTGAAATGCCTTGCACTTAATTCGCCCATTCCCTTATGGAGTATTTCGGCATTGGGGATGACCGACCCCTGATTTGTAATCAATATGTCTGGGGTGCCCAAGTATGGGTTAATGAAATTGCACACCAACCCACCATCCCAAATAAAACGGTAAAAATCTTGGGAGAGGTTGGGTTCGGCAATAAGGAAAACCAGTCTGAAAAGCAGCCCTACAACCAGTAAAAACCTAAAGTCCCACTTTTTGATTCGGATAAGTCCGTAGTATGGGAAGAACAGCACACCAAATAAAGTAACCAACTTTATAAAGTCGGTACGTTCTAGGTGGTATGCCAATGTATAATAAAGAACCAGGCCCAGTAGGGTCAACAATGCCGGAATCTTATAGGCTTTCCAATACGTGAAGAGAGAGGTAGGCATTTGGTTATGGATTGTTATTGCAAATAACCGAAAAAAAAGGATGATATTAGATTGACACCCACTTGGTGTTGGAACCTACTATTGGGTCTAAAACCTTATGCCCTTGATGTAAGTGATTTGAAAAACACAAAACCAAAACCGGCAAACAACATAAAATGGAAAGGGAACAGTCCAAAATCATCCAATGGGACAGCACTGTACATCCCAAAGAGGAAATACACCATTAAGGCAAATTCCAAGATTATATTCGGGGACAGTTTCTTAGTAAGGTACTTATTGCCTTTCCAACTATCGGTGATATTGCCCAAGTTGAATTTAGGGGTTCTTACAAACTCACTTCTTTTACCAATGTGACCTTCCAGTACGGCAATTGAGTTATGTAATGAAAACCCTAGTGCAACGGAGAAGAAAGTAAAGAACAATTTAATGTAATCCACAAAATTGTCAAAACCGCTTCCCTGTATGCTTTTATAGGTGAACCAATAGCAAATGAATAGGATGATCGTACTTAGCACGAAGAAACTCAGTACATTAAAGGCCCAATCCAATTCTGGGTACATTGCCTTAATGTACATGGCCGGGATACTTAATAAAGATACCAAGAATACGCATAGGAACATAGAGCTGTTCAACAGGTGCATAAACCCATGGAACTTGGTCTTGAAGGGGATGTTTTTGGCCGTGATGACCTTCCAGACCGATTTCCTGAAGTTCTCGGCACCACCTTTGTTCCAACGGAACTGTTGGGATCGGGCAGCACTGATCACAACAGGTAATTCAGCAGGGGTCTCAACATCTTCCAGATATTTGAATTTCCAATTTTTCAATTGAGCCCTATAACTTAAATCGAGGTCTTCGGTCAAAGTGTCCCCTTCCCAGTTTCCAGCATCCAAGATGCATTCTTTACGCCAGATACCTGCGGTACCATTGAAATTGATAAAATGTCCTTTTGCATTCCTACCTACCTGTTCCAAGGTAAAATGTGCATCCAAGGCAAAGGCCTGTATTCTTGTCAGTGTGGAATAATCCCGGTTTATATGTCCCCATCGGGTCTGTACCACTCCGATTTCCTTGTCCTTGAAATAAACAACGGTTTTCTTCAGCCAGTCGGGATCGGGTAGGAAGTCAGCATCGAAAATGGCGATAAAGTCACCTTTTGCGATCTCTAACCCTTCTTTGAGTGCCCCTGCCTTAAAGCCTTGACGGTTTTCCCTCCGGATATGTTGAATGTCCAGCCCGCTTTCCTGCAGTTCCTTTATCTGTTCCGAGGTAATATTGACAGAGCTGTCTGTGGAATCATCAAGAACCTGGATTTCCAGTTTATTCTTGGGGTATTCTATTCTCGCGATATTCTCCAGCAATCGCTCCATAACATACTGCTCATTATAGACAGGAAGTTGAATGGTCACGAACGGGATTTCCTTTGGGTCTAAAAGATTGTATTTGGGTGCTGTCCGGTTTTGGCGTTTATAGTTTAGGTAATTGATCAATAAGTTAAGTTGTGCCAAGCTGTAAAAGAATATCAATAGCAGCGCAATGCTGTAAAGGGCAATGATGATATAAGAGATTATGAGACCCATATTACTTGATGTTGTATTTGAAAATCCAACCAAGAATTTTTATGCCAGCAAATATACTACCTTTTACCGTACCTGATACCTTGGACACCCCTATTCTTTTTTTGTAATGTACTGGTACTTCGATATATGTCATCTTTCTTTTTAAAGCCTTTAACTGCATTTCCACAGTCCATCCATAGGTTTTGTCCTCCATTCCCAAAGCCAACAACTTGTCGTACTTTATTGCCCTAAACGGTCCCAGGTCGGTAAATGTTGCCCCAAAGAACAATTTCATTAAGCCGGTGGCCAGCCAGTTACCGAAAACCTGTTGGGGGGTCATACTGCCAGGTTCCCTTAATCGCTTCGCCCTGGACCCGATTACAAAATCGATATCCTGTTCTATGATAGGCTGTACGATCTTGGTCAACTCTTGGGGGTAATCAGAATAATCACCGTCAATAAATACGATGATATCCGGTTTGACAGATTGACGTTCAATATATTGCATACCACAAAGACACGCATTGCCGTAGCCCATATTGGTCTCGGTCAAAACAGTGGCACCGGCCTTTTCAGCCATTTTTGCTGTTTCATCGGATGAATTATTGTTGACGACGATGACCTCAGAGACAGATGCCGGTATTTCATGGATTACGTGGGCAATGGAACCAGCTTCGTTGTAGGCAGGGATTATAACTTTTATATTGGTCATTCTTTTAAATCCGATAGTTTGTTCTTTTCTTGATTCGAATCCTATTGGATTCGCAAAAATACCAAGACTTTTTTCTTTTAAAGTGGCCCTGTTCTGAAATTTTCAACCTCTTGCTTTCCTAGTTGTCCGTGAATCGACCTTTCCGGTCATGGCCTGTTACTTTCATGGGGGCTTGGAATACTTGGTCTTGTTATAGGAATACCGTGAATAAAACAACAACATAGGGATTCTATGCGACATGCCTATTTTTTGTTGATCAGTTCCATCAAATCGGGGTCATTGCCCAATAAGACCTGTATCTGGTTTATTCGGCCTTGTTCGGGTCCATTCTCCAATTTCAATACGCCCCGTGGGCAAACGGCCGAGCAAATACCACAGCCTACACAGCTGGAACGGACGATGTTCTCCCCTTTTTGGGCATAGGCCCTTACATCGATTCCCTGCTCGCAATAGGTTGAGCAGTTGCCACATGAGATACATTGCCCGCCATTGGTCGTAATCCTGAACCTTGATTTAAAACGCTGCACAAAACCTAGATAAGCGGCTAGTGGACAACCAAAACGACACCAGACCCTGTTTCCGAATATGGGGTAGAACCCTGTACCGATAACACCTGCAAATACGGCACCTATCAAAAAGCTATAAGTGTCCGTGATGTCCTGCACCTTTATGCCCAGGACCATACCCTTCCCGGCAAAAAAACCATAAAGTGTAAATCCTGTCATTATCAGGGCGAATAATAATACACTATGGACCAACCAACGTTCGACTTTCCATGAGAAGAGCGACTTGCTGGAATGCTGCCTGTATGGATCCCCCAAGGTTTCGGCCAGGCCACCACAGCCACAGACCCAGGAACAGTACCATCTTTTACCAAAGAAATACACCATTATCGGTACAATGACGACGGTCAGGACAATTCCCCAAACAAGGATGAACAGGCCGATGCCACCACTGTTGAGCAAGGATTTGATATTCCATTGGAAAAAGAAATCATAATCCAACGGAAAGGCATTCTTGAAATCATAATAGGGCATTTGAAGTCCGGCCATGATCTCAGGAATCAAAAAGGCAAATACGATCTGGAAGAACAATACTGATGTTGTCCTGATTATCTGGTACATATTATGACGGTACTTTATATACATGCGAACAGCCATGAGCAGCATGACCACACAATACATAAAGCCATAAACAAACCATTGCCCGGCAAGGTTGCCACTGAGCCATTGGTTTAGTGGATCTGCCAGATAGGTCCAATTTACCGCATATTCTGGCCGGAAATAGAGGATAAGGTAGAAGGAAACCAGGAAGATGAAGGCCACCCATGCGATCCACCCCTTATTTGTGGCGTTTTCATGATAAATACCGTTGTTCTTTATCCCTTTATCGCCCAATAGGACCACATTCGGAAGAATGAACATCAATGCACCTATAATGCCAAGTCCAAAAGTCAAAAACCACATCAACCCTTTATTCTCGACAATGAAACCACTACCGGCTATTTTGCCAAGTGCAGCGGCCATATCATGTGGTTTGGCGTAGATGACCTTTTTGTATTCCTTGTTTTCCCGATGTTGTATATTGGCCTTCCCAAGGGCATGGGTGACTTTTGGTGCAAACGAAAACATTCCCCCAAAGTTTTGCCCAACTATGTTTTCCTGTATATCGGAGATGAACAACCCACTTTCGATTCCTTTTTGGGCAACAAAACCATCAAAGTCCGTTGAAGACAGGTGATATGTGCCCATAATGGGTAATGCTGAAAAAATTGACAGGCCGATCAAAAAGATGGTCAGACCAATATTCTTTATGTTTCCCATAGGGGGTTAGGTGGTTTTGAAAATCCGTTTCCAACTTTTCTTTTTGGGAACTATACGGGTTCCCATTACACTATTGAATTCGGTAATGATATCGGTCTCGTATTTGGAATAAAATTCAGGATCGAAATTGGCATCCTTCAAATATTCCATCACATATTCCACATTCCGTTCCTCGGTCAGCCATCGATTGAAAATTTCATGCCGCATACGTATTCCAAAGGTGTTTATGCCTAGGAACTTTCTTGTTTCGGCATTATAGGCGACGGTGACACATATTTTTTCCTTCGGATGCCGCCAATGAAAGTGTCTTTCAGAATCCTTCCTTACCCTTTCACTGAATACCCAACCGTAGGTTTGGTATTCCACATCCAAAAATTTGGCCGAATTGAACCAATGCCCTGGTTTGTATTCGGTCTTGTTCCCACAGATTGTCTGGGCAACGGTTTCGCCCATTATTCGACCTGTATACCAAACAGCTTCAATAGGTCTTCGGTTTCCAATGGCTTCCCGTTGTTCGGCGCAATCCCCAATGGCATAGATGTCTTCGATATTGGTCTCAAGCAATCGATTGACCTTTACGCCCCTGCCGATTTCAATTCCGCTATCTTTTAAAAAATCGATATTCGGGGACACTCCGACTGTAAGTCCGACAAAATCACATTCGATGGTCTCCCCTTTATCTGTTCTTATAGCCTTGGCCCTTCCGTTTTCATCTGGGAGTATTTCCGTCAGATTGGTTGCCAATCGTAGGTCTATGTGATGTTCGAGTATATGTTCATTGATCATTTGTGATTCCCTGGATGGCAGGACCCCATTCCAAAAACTGTTTTCCCTGACCAGAAAGGTAACAGGAATATCCCTAGAGCGAAGCATTTCGGCAAGTTCGATGCCAATCAACCCGCCACCAACGATTACAGCTCTTTTGCATGTTCTGTTATCCGGGGCGTATTTTTCAACGCCATCCAGATCTTGCTTGGAGTATAAACCCTGTACCCCTTTTAAATCTTGACCTGGGCAATCAAATTTATTGGGTTTGGATCCTGTAGCGATAATCAATTTGTCATAAGAAATATCCGAACCATTTTTTATGTATAGTGTTTTTTCCTTATGGTCAATTCTTTTGACATATGCATTCACCAGTTCGATCCTGTTCTTTTTCCAGAACCAATCTTCATAAGGCTGTGTGTGTTCAAATTTCATATGGCCCATGTACACGTACATTAGGGCGGTTCGTGAAAAAAAAAATTCCGATTCGGCAGAAATGATGCTAATGCGCTTATCGGAAAGTTTTCTGATATGCCTGGCTGCCGTAACCCCTGAGATGCCATTGCCTATGATAACGATATGATCCATATGGTCTTGTTGGTTGTTTGGTTTTAAGTTGCAACTAAATATAAACTTAATTTACACATCTGGCTAATTATGTCTTCAATCGCTGGGCGATAGCCAAAAAGGGTTTGGTTCCCCGAGGCTTGCCCCGAGATAATAAAAGTTTTTTCGGAAGTATGCCTTGTACCCTTGGGTCGGGGTTGTTGATTTAGTTTAAACGCAATATAAACGGCATCGAACTTTTACAATCAAAAAATAAATTTTGAGTTAGTCATTTACTATCCGTGCATTTATTGCGAGGTCATCCTGACTTTTTAAGTTTATAATTTTTTTAGGGCTATTACAATAAAAACCGGGAAATCAAACCCTTTCCAACGGGTTATTGTCGTGTCAAACCTGTTCAACAAAGGACGAAAACTATCCATCCAGGCATTGGTGTGCTCTATGGCATAACGTTCCCCATAGGGTTTTTCGCCAAAACAATGGTCTGTATCAGTATTTCCATTACACTTATTTGGACAAATGTTGCAATAATGCCTTTAGCTTCCCATTTGCCCCAGGGTTTTTGGAGGTCAGATCCAGCATCTCCCAAAGTGCAAACAACTTCCTCAGATTGTACTTCTATATCAAACAGAATAGATCCAGCTTGGGTTTATTGGATCTCCAAACATCCGGCCCACACCATCTACGGTAATGTCCAAAAATGGTCTTGTAGTGTAAAACCCCGTTTGGTCTTTGGTAATGGGACTATTCCCATCTCTATCATATCTTTGCCCAGTACTTGGTACATGGGGGGTTGGTTTTTTATATTTCGCAACACAAATATCCACAACCCTTGTTTTTTTTAGAAAGAAAGTCAAGATAACTTCATTTCCGAAGGAATTAAACACAGATGACATATGTCATTGTTAGGCCTTTTTTAGCACTTTATTTTTGTCGCCCACAAAAGTAAAGACACTTATAAATAGGGTTGTTACTCTTTATATTATATGGTATTCAATAAATTAGGATATTCCTGAAAGGGAACAGTAAAACACCGTATTGTCTATACTGATTGTATCAATAATAAAGATTATCTTAAAATCAAAAACCATGAAACATACAAAATCAAAAATTTTAGTCCTGGTATTAACCCTCTTCGGTATGAGCGCATTGGATGCCCAGGAAAAAGGCATTAGTGAAGTAGGGGTTGGTTATGGAATAGCGACCTCAAATGAACTTATCCAGATTTTCACAAATGGACTCATTTACCCAGCATCACTAGGAACGATCAATACGGACAATCAACAAAGTAGCGGAGCGATCTATGCAGAATACAATTATGCTGTAGCAAACAGATTAATGATAGGGGGTGATATCGTTTATGAAAGATTTACAGAAGATGTCAGATCAAACAACACCCTAATTGGAAAACAAACAGAAAATGTGTTTACAATTGCGATTAAGAGTAATTACAACTACATTTCCAAACCTAACTTTAGACTGTATTCGGGCATAGGATTGGGATATTCCATGACAAATCAGAAATTTGAATCCAACGGAAACACTAATACCGATGTTAGTGATGATAACACAGGAGGATTTAATTTTCATCTGGCCGGATTAGGAATAAGAGTTGGAAACAAAATGGCTTTTAAGGCGGAACTAGGGTTTGGTTATAAAGGAATTATCAGTGGTGGATTAAACTATCGGTTTTAAGCAATTACTATTGAGCTAATTGACAAGAATTGGCTTGATTGAACCCTATTATTCATACAAAGACCTACAATAGTAAAAAAGCTGTAATGCAGCTGTACCATCGTAGGTCTTTGTGTCTTTTTCAACACTAAACCAGAAATGAACAAAGAGCATATCCAAGTTGTTGAATCTTCTGGAGAAATGGCAGGTTTCCCTATCACTGAATACCGTAACAGCTTATATCGTAGTGGTGCAGATGGGCAAATGCCCAACACCGTGCAAGATGGATTATACCAAGGTATTTCAACTGAACAAATTTACAATAGGGCTTTTGCCCTTTAAAAAAAGAAATCGGTCTTTGCTTCTGAGTATAAACTAAAAAAGGCGATTTATGAACCCGTCCAAACTTTTCCGGCTTGCCGGAAAATTGCCGTTTTCCGCCCTGTTCTTGTCTTTTCTTACTTTCGTAGCCCTGCCATGCAACTTTTCAACAGAACAAAAAACCAGTGATTCCCGCTTAACCCCCAAAAGTTCAAACGGGCCCTATATTTCAAAATCGAATAAAATGGAAACTAACCGTACGGCTTAAAAAATCCAAACCAAGTTGTAGGTATCCCGATAGAAAAGGCCAGCTGAAAAGGTTTGTGCAATGCGGAAAATTTGGATTCCGATGGTACGTATTGGTTTTCGGATGGTTATGTCTGTAAATGGTCGGGACAAGGGTGGGAAGGACAATGGGTTTGCGCCCTATGATAAACATACTATAATTGGTAATAAGTGATTTATGGGTGTGTGCTGCCTTCGTCGATGACTTGGGAATGGACATATTATCAACATGGTCGATGGGATACTTGTATTTGACAAGTATTTTTGATAAACTTTGCGTAAACACCAATCCACATGATATTTGTAAGAAATTTATTGGCAGGGTTATTGGCACTGACCTTTTTCGAGAGTGCAATTTCCCAAGAGAACCTAGAAACTGTCGTTGCCAAAAAAGGGGATGGCATTTTTTCGGTTTTAAGAAATGAGGGCATTGATATCGCTAAGTACTACGAAAAATTTCTCGAACTAAACCAAGATAAATTAAAGGATGGTAGCCATTTGGCCGTTGGTGAAACGTATTTGATACCGAATGCCCCCGATTCTTTTAAAAATAGGGGGGTTTTGGTTCAAATAGGTAATGGAGGGGAAAGACCTATTTTTGAAGGGGAACTGGCCGCTTTACGGCGTAAGGACAGTTCTTTGGCCAATACGGTATATTATTTGATAGAACACAATGAGGTAGGTTCGCAAGTCAAAGATGGCATTGCAGTGAACATGGCAAGGAGGTTGCTTCAAAGTGGGGCAAGGGTGTACCTGTTCACCAATGGGGAAAAGGATTCTTCGGGCCTTATAGATTATGCCGGGGAAATAAACAGAAGATACCTAAAACATAATGGTGATTATCAAAGACTAGTGGTAATGAACGTTGATGGGGTGGATCCGGGAATAAAGACCGATGTTACGGTATACCATTATGCAAAGAGAGGGGAGAGTAAGAGGTTTGCTGACAACATATTGAAGGTTTTTGGTGAAAATGCCGTAAAAAAAGGGTCTCTGGAAGATTATTCAAAGGTCTTCACGGATTTCGAGAGTATAGCCTTTGCCAAGAATATCTTGCCTCCCATAACCTTTATAAATATGGGTCCAGAACCTGTTGACACCCAAAAAACCATGAAGGTGAGTTCGGATAGGAAAAGTATAGCCAACCTGATCGCCAATGGAATTTTATCTGATTATTCCAATACGGAGTTTGAAGGGGATTAGTGAAAAAGCTTGAAATGGGAATAAAGAACAACGTATTTGTAATAATGTTTTTCATGGTGATCTTGGCCAGAGGACAGGATGATTATATCTCTGTAAAGGCAGAAAAAGGGGATGGGGTCTATTCCCTTCTGCGCAAACAGGGAATGGATCCCTATGTGACTTTTGATGATTTTGTCACCCTGAACTCCGGGAACCTTCGTGATAGTATCCATTTATATGAGGGAAGGACCTATTTTCTGCCCACTGTCGATTCCGTATCAGGGATTGATCATGTCAAAGGGGAGGCGCCAAAATCGGGTAATAGTGTCCTATACCCCCTATTTGGGGATAAGTATTCGGAAGTCGCCATAAAAAGTACCCGCCTAAAAGGGGCGGTTTATTATTTGATCTCAGGGCATGGGGGGCCAGATCCGGGCGCTATGACAAAATACGGGGACACATATATTTCGGAAGATGAGTATGCCTATGACCTTACCTTGCGCTTGGCTAAGGAGCTTATGGCCCATAGTGCCTTGGTGTATGTCATAATCCAAGATCGGGATGATGGTATACGCGATGACCGTATTCTAAAAATGGACAGGGATGAGGTTGCCTTTCCGGACAAGACGATCCCATTGGACCAGGCCGCCCGTTTAAGGCAAAGGGTTGAAATCGTGAATGAACTTCACAAAAAGCACAAGGGCCGGTTCCAACGACTTATAGTGACCCATGTGGACAGTCGTAGCAAGGGGCAGAATATCGATGTGTTCTTCTACCATCATGCAAAAAGCAGGAATGGAAGGAAATTGGCGGAAAGTATCCATAATACGTTCAAGGAAAAATATAAAAAATACCAACCCAATCGTACCTATACGGGTACTTTTCAAGATAGGACCTCGCTTTATCTTGTGAAAAAGACCCATCCGGCAATGACTTTTATAGAGATAGGGAATATCAGGAACGGTAAGGACCAGAAAAGAATCTTGGAGCCCGATAATCGCCAAGCCTTGGCCAAATGGATTTCTGAAGGGGTTATATTGGATTTTGAGAGCGGAGAGATCGGACCGATTCGCTAGAGGTCTATTTTCCGTTTATAATAATCATATAACTGTCCTGGGCCTGCCCCCAAATAATTCTTGAGGTGAATTACCCCAAAATGGTACTGGAGCCGTAAGATACCATGTTGTCTATATTTTCTTGCAGAGGTCTGAACGTAGTGGGGGATTATCCTGAAAAGGGTCCTTTGGTATAGACGGCCAATGAACTCATTATCCTCAAAAATGATATAATCCTCATTGAAGCCTTTGGTCTTAACGAAAAGTTCCTTTGTGACAAAAAGCGATTGGTCACCCCCTCTACAGATTCTGTGATTGTATTTGGTGAACCCCGCAAAGAAACGCAGTACCCAATGATCACTGTCAAAACGCATTCGAAAACATCCGGATTCATGGTCTTTTGAGGTTGCGGATAGTATATACTGGTCAAAACCCTTTGGGGGAAAGGTATCGGCATGTAGAAAATAGAGAATGGCACCCTTTGCGTGCCTGGCCCCTTCGTTCATTTGTTTGGCCCTCCCTTTTCCGGTTTGGAGAACTGTCACCCCCAAGCTCTTCGCAATTTGAACGGTGTTGTCGTGGCTGCCACCATCAACAATCATTATTTCTGCTATACGGTCGGCACTACTGTTTTTCTTTAGATGGCCTATAAGTCTCCCAATCTGTTCTTCCTCATTGAGTACAGGGATAATGATACTGATCGTTGTGGTATTATCGTTTTTCATTCAAATCCCAGTCATACGTTAAAAAATCGATTTCCGTATCTTGTGGGATCTTAATATCCACGTATTTGCCCAGATAGTCGATCAGTGGGTTTTCTGTTGTGAAATCGCTCCTATACCATTTGAATATTTTGGATAAGGCTATCCTGTCCTGTGATATTTTGTTCTTTGTGGGGTCGTTTATGAAATCGAAAGTGGCTTTTTCCAACTGTTCCTCTAATTTGGAGGCGGAATAGGCCCTGTTCAATAGTTTGGGGCAGGAATAGGATGCGCAATTAATGGCAAAATGAATGCGTGGCTCACCCATTTCCCGAAGAATATCGTGTTCTATCTCCCCTAGGGAAAAGCTGTCGTCCCCAATCTTCAGTCGCTCTTTGCCCCAAGGCCTGAAAATATCCTTTATGCTCCCCAAGGGGTAATTGTCCAATATCAATTGGACCGTTCCTGCATTATATAGGTTTATGTAATATGCCAACCGCTCTTCCTTGGGGGCGGAATCGGCAATGGGGTTCCCCGACAGGTATTCGAGATAACCCTTTAATTGGCCACTGTCGGCAATAAAACCTTTGTAATCGACATTCCCTTCCCCATCCACATGTCTTTTCAATAAAATATCCCATGTGTCATGGTCAACTGCCTCAACACTTTTTTCCAAGGTAGTTTGGGATGGCTTTTGGCCAAAACAATCCAGCAATAAAAAAAAGGGCAAAACCGTGCCCAACAGGATGTATTTAAGTCTGGTCATAATCCAGTCGTGGTAAAAAGTATGTTTTTTTGGCCCTACTCCATGGTAAAACCTTACAGGAATCAACAGCAACCACCGCCATTGTAATGCCATGTGCTTTCGCTGATATGGATTGGCTCACCTGTTTTCGCCAATGCTGCCGCCGTTTTGTCACAAATGGCCAAAGGTTGGTTTTGAAGCAGAACGTGTCCTGCATTATCATCAAAATACTCCTCGTCACCATAATAGATAGCGGTTTTCCCCGTGAAAATACAAGGTCCGTCTTCCGGCATGGGGTCTTTTATAGCGGCGATCTCAATGGATTCTATAAATATAAGCTCATCGGTTGGGTAATGGTTGGGGGACAGTACCCGGTATGATTTTCGTGCCCTGACCTCAATAGTCCCAAAACCAGCGTCGGTCAAGGCCTTTATATAATCTTTCATGGGGATGCTTCCGCTTAGGCAGAGTGCCCGGAGTCTATCATCATTTCGTAATTCCTCGTTCATGGGCTGCTCGCAAATGGGGTCGCTCATAACCAACCGGCCATGTGGCTTAAGAACGCGGTACATTTCACCAATGGCCTTTTTCAGGTCTTCTGCCTTGAAGATGTTGAAAAGGCAGTTTTGCGCTGCAATATCAATGCTCCCATCTGCAACGGGCAAGTTTAGGGCATCCCCTTTCACAAGGTTTACATAGTCACTCTTGAACCAATCGTTTTCTTTCTCCGCTATCCTGAAATTCTCCCGGGAAGCCTCGAGCATTTCATCGACGACATCCACACCGGTAACACCACCTTTTTGACGGGAGAAATAGGAGAATTGCAAAAGTTCCATACCACCACCAACGCCAACATACAAAACCTTGGGGTTGTTTACCAGGTCCTGTGCCGAGACCGTACTCCCACACCCATAGTTCATCTCTTGCATGATCTTGGGTATGGATAGCCCAGGGAACTGCCAGATGGGGTTCGTGGTACAGCACAGGCCTACATCCGGGGTTAGGGCAGCTTCTTTGTATAGGTCGTTCGTGGCTTCTAAATAGCTCATAGTTCCTTTATTAATTCTGTAAATAATTTTATCATTTTGGGTTCTGTTTCGTTCGCGATTTTTATGATCTCGCGGATATCAACAGGTTCAAGGTTGTCCGGGTTGCATTCATCGGTCAATACCGATACGGCAACTATGGGCAATTGTAAATGGTTGGCAACGATTACTTCGGGTACAGTGCTCATGCCTACGGCATCGGCACCGAGGATCTTCAACATCCTGTATTCCGCCTTGGTTTCCAGCTGTGGGCCAATGACCGATGCATACACCCCTTTCTGTAGGCGTATGTTTTCACGCTTGGCAATAGCGATGAGTTTGTTGCGCATGGATTGGTCATAAGGCTCGCTCATGTCCACGAACCGATCTCCGAATTCATCCACGTTGTTGAAAGCCAATGGTGACCCCCCTTGAAGGTTTATATGGTCCTCGATCAGCATAAGATCACCCTTTTTGAAATCGAGATTAATGGCTCCCGCCGCATTTGAAACGAATAGCTTTTTGATTCCCAGTTTGTGCATGATCCGGATGGGATATGTGATATCCACAAAGTCGTAACCCTCATATAAATGGAAACGACCCTCCATAACAACGGTTTTCTTGCCTTCTATGGTGCCATAGATCAGTTTGCCCGAATGGAATTCGACCGTCGCCAAGGGAAAAAATGGTATATGGTTGTAATATGCGGTAATGGGATCTTCAATGGCATTGACCAATTGGCCCAATCCTGTCCCCAAGACAATGCCGATCTCAGGATTGTCAAATCCTTTTCCTTTTAAATACTCAGTGGATTCTTTTAATTCTTGCTCAGATAATCTCATATGTCCTTCAAATAAGTTTGAAAAGCTTTTATCGGTAAAACGTCTTCATAAAGGTCAATGTCGTTCTTGGTTTCCAAATGGAACACTTTCCTGTCTTTTAAGTCATCCATGGTGTCCTCAAAGACCTTGTCCTTTCCCCAGACTTTATTTTTGAAGATGGTATCCGTATAGGCTTTCATTCCCAATAGATAATACCCCCCATCCAAAGCAGGTCCTATGACAAAATCATTTTCATTTAGGGCATTAAAGGCCTTTTCCAAATCGGTGCTATCCAGGTCGTACATGTCACTACCGATGATGATGATCTTTTCAAAACCGTTTTCAAAGCCTTCCGAAAAAGCATTTGCCATTCGTTCCCCTAGATCCGTCCCCTTTTGTAAACGTTTGTCAAAAATAAGATTATCCCAAGAATCATCCTCGCTAATTTCTTCCGAATAATACACGTGTTTATGAACATCGAGGTCTTTTGTTATGGCTGCGGTATGCTTTAGTAAATGCTTGTATATGTCCAATGCGGTTTGGTCCCCTACCTTTGCCGCCAATCGTGTTTTACATTTTCCCAAAACAGGGTTTCTGGTAAAGATGAGCAACAGTTCCTTGGATTTGGCCAAATTGAAATGAATGGTCAAAGCGTCTTTTTTTTCAGTGTTTCGTTGGATTATACCCATGACTTATCTGTAAACTTTCTCTCCTTTTTCCAATAATCCGCCCCATAAACGATTATAGGCGTGTACTTTCTCCGTCTCGTTGCCTTCCGTGTCAAAGACCGGATGACCGGAGTCCTTCCATTTGAAAATACCCCCATACAGGTTTCGGATGTTCGTATACCCCATTTTTTTGAGCCTTTCGCCAATGTCCTCTGACCGGACACCTATAGAACAGTAAACCACGATTGGGGTATCAAGGTCGGAAATGGAGTCCCGTACCTGTTTTGGGTCAAATTGGCCATAACCTACCCAAAGGGCATTTTTTATGTGACTTACTTCGAACTCTTCCTTTTTCCGGCTGTCAAGGAAAACCATGTTGTCTTTGCCAACGGCCTCTTGGACCTGTATGTAAGGGATTGTCCCGTTGTTGAAGAACCTAAGGGTTCTATCCATTTTTTCCTGGGCGATGATCGGTGCCGTGAAAAAAAGTAAAACATGGAAAATAGACAAGGTTTTCATAGAATGGAAAAAAACTAAGGGTAAAGGTACTATATTATAGGGTTTTGATATCCTGGTATGGCCAACAAAAAACCGATTATGGCTTATGTGCGTTCGCTATTGTATTTGTGCTGGCCATTCTGGTCGGGTACGGTCAGGGAGTACAAAAGCACACCCCGTACGACGGTTGATGGTAAGACGGAATGTTGTCAAGGACCTTACGCTCCGATACCATTCCTGTCAGGGGCCTTGCGTATGGGTTTTTGACTTTTCAAGGTGAAGGTTGTAAGACAGTGTGTTCCCGGATAGGAACAAAAAACCGTAACCTTTGATAGGTTACGGTCCTAATGGTGGTGCCTCCAGGAATCGAACCAGGGACACATGGATTTTCAGTCCATTGCTCTACCAACTGAGCTAAGGCACCATCTCTTTTGGAAAGGGTGCAAATATAATTTCAAATTTAGGATATACAAACAAAAACCAAAAAAAAGGTGATTGTTTTTTTTCATTTACAGATCTTTGCGTCATGAATTTGATAATAGATGTCGGGAATAGTCTTGTGAAACTAGCTGTTTTTGGCAATGGCTCATTAGTTTATGATACGAGCGCAGACTTTGTCGATTTGGTTGAAAAGGCAAGGGTTATCTATCATGAATACCCACAAATAGAATGGACCATGGTATCTTCAGTGGTTTTTTTGGAAAGAAAGGATATTGAGGCCTTGACTGTTTTCTCAAAAGTCCATGTGCTCGACCATAACACCGAAATACCATTTAAAAACAAATATGCCACCCCGGACACCTTAGGGGTGGATCGTATAGCCCTGGCTGCTGCTGCATTTTATCATATGCCCCATAGGAATGTCTTGGTGATCGATGCCGGTAGCTGTATTACCTACGATATACTTACCGAAAAAGGGGAGTATCTGGGAGGTGTCATTTCCCCAGGTATGCGTATGCGGTACAATGCCCTTAACCAACAGACGTCCAAGTTGCCCCTGCTAGCCCCAAAGGCTCCTGAAAATTTGGTCGGGAACACTACCGAAGCTAGTATCCATATTGGAGTGGTCAATGGCATTTGTGCCGAATTGGATGGAATTATTGACCAATATAGACTTAAATTTGAAGATTTAACAGTCATTTTAACAGGAGGGGATGCCCAATTTTTGTCTAAACGATTAAAAAATACCATATTTGCCTTTTCCAATTTCCTGCTAGAAGGTTTAAATAATTTGCTAGACTACAATAAGCACTAAATGATCAAAAAAATTGTAATTGCAATAGTATGCATTGTGTCGACCGGACTGTATGCCCAAAATGGTTCCGTTTCCCCTTACTCTTATTTTGGTATCGGCGATTTACAGTTCAAGGGAACCGTTGAGAACCAAATGATGGGGGGGGTCGGGATGTTCGCCGACAGTATCCACGTGAACCTTAAAAACCCCGCGGCCTACAGCCGTATGGGTATTCAATATGGCGAGGATTTCGGGAATACAACTTATGCCGCAGGTTTGTCCCATAATAGGCTAAACTTTACGAACAATATCGAAAGTCAAGGTAATTCGGTAACAAATCTGGAATACATAGCCATAGCCATGGCACTTAAGAAAGGATTGGGTATCGGTTTTGGGATCATGCCATATTCTTCCGTTGGCTATGATATGTTGTCGGAAAGTAACAACGGTAATGATGCTAGGGTGGTAAACCGCTATTATGGTGAGGGTGGTTTGAACAAAGTATATTTTTCCGCAGGGTATGAGTTAGTTAAAGACCTGAGTATTGGGGTAACGGCCAATTTCAATTTTGGCACCTTAAAGAACAATCGTATGCAGACCATTGAGGATGTACAGTACGGTGCATTGGACAATAGGACCTCCAAGGTTAACGGAATGGATTTTAATTATGCGCTCGATTATACCCCTTCTTTTAATGGCAAATACAGGTTGTTCGCTTCGGTAAGGGTCAACACACAGGCAAACCTCACCTCTGAAAACACCAAGAAAATCGGTTCTTTTTCGGTAAGTTCAGGTAGCGATATAGAGGTTGTGGACGTGAATCTGGATGCCTTGAACCTTAGGCATACCGAGTTGAAAGTGCCAACGGCCACTACTATAGGATTGGGTTTTGGGGAGGACAGGAAATGGTTTGCCGGGGCAGAGTATAGTTTTCAAGGAATGGGTTCCTTTACAAATGATTTTGTCGAGGCTCCCAATTTGAAATATGAAGATGCCGGTTCATTTGCTTTAGGAGGGTTCTTTATCCCTGATTATTCCTCATTTTCAAGCTATTTCAAAAGGGTGACTTATAGGGCAGGTCTGCGTTTTGATAAAACAGGGATGCTTTTAAATGATCGTGAGATAAACAACTTTGGCATAACTTTTGGTTTTGGGTTACCAATGCGCGGAAGTTTTTCCAATCTCAACCTCGGTTTCGAGGTGGGTAGAAAGGGAACTAAAAATATGAATATGATAGAGGAAAACTACTTTAAAGTCAATGTAGGCCTATCCTTCAACGATATTTGGTTCCGTAAGCAAAGAATAAATTAAAAGAAATTTGTACATTAACCACTAAAATCAATAATATGAAAATGAAACTTTACTTCACGGCGGTGATGCTTTTAGGGTATATTGGAGTAAGTAGCGCACAGGTACAGAACCAGGAGTGCATGACCAATTTGTCTATTTACGTTGAACATGCGAAAGTCAAGAATTATGAGGCGGCCTATACGCCATGGAAAATGGTCTATGATAATTGCCCCGATGTCAACTGGGCCAATTTTGCCTATGGGGAAAAAATCCTGAAAGACCGTGTGAAAAAATCGACAGGTGCTGAAAAAGACGCTAATATCCAGGCGTTATTGACCCTGTACGACAAGAGTATGGAGTATTTCCCCAAAAAGGCTCCCTTGGCTTCCGTTATAATCGACAAGGTTATGTTGAAATATGACAATAAAATAGCCACTAATGAGGAGATCTATAGTGAATTGGGCAAGGCTTTTAATGAGGACAAGCCCCATTTTAAAAACCCCAAGGCCCTATACCTTTATTTTTCCAGTTTGGTCGATTTGTACAAGGCAGGTGGTAAGGAACTTCAGGAAGTCTTCGATATTTACGATGATGTGACCGAGAAAATAGAGGATGAGAACGTTAAGTTGACCGATAAGATCTCAAAATTACTTCCAAAGGAAGAGGAGGGTACTTTAACAAATAAAGAGAAAAAGCAATTAAAGGCCTACACGACCAATTCAAAGTCATTTGGTAAGATCGGGGGTAGTGTGGATGCCAAGTTGGGGGATTTGGCCGATTGTAGCAACTTGATTCCTTTATACCAAAGAAGTTTCGAGGAGAAGAAGAACGATGTCAATTGGGTAAAAAGGGCCGTGGGCAGGATGTTCAACAAGGAATGTACCGATGATCCTATGTTCAAGAAATTATTCGAGGCCCAGATGGCTCTTGATCCATCTGCCGATGCTTATGTTTACGGTGGAAACCTTAAGCTTAAGGCGGGTGACCGCAAAGGTGCGGTAGCTGATTTCAACAAAGCCCTGGATTTGGAGACCGATAATAGAAAAAAATCGAATATCGCCTATAAGGTGGCCATGGTCTTTAGAAAAAGCAGTAAGTCCACAGCTAGGAGTTATGCCCAAAAGGCAATTAATTTCAATCCTTCAAATGGTGGGGCCTACCTATTGATCGCGAATCTGTATGCAACAAGTGCCAATAGTTGTGGTACGACACCTTTTGAGAAAAGGGCAATCTATTGGAAAGCCGCGGAAATGGCAAGAAAGGCAGGAAGAGTGGATCCTTCACTTAGTGGAAAGGCCAGTAAGTCTGCAGCCAGTTACTCTGCAAAGGCGCCTTCAAAGACGGATATATTCAACTCAGGAATGGCCGGTAAGACGTTAACGTTCAAGTGTTGGGTAGGTGGTAGTGTAAAAGTCCCTAATTTATAAGATGAGACGATCCTTCGGATTTTTCTTAAAAAGCATTGCCCTGGTATTCTCCGGGGCAATGCTTTTTTTTTCTTGTGCCGATAATTATAAGAGGGTAGGTGAAGAAGCCCTGCCGGTGATATTTCCACAGGGGGTCGCGGAAAATTTTTCATTCAGGTATTCCGAATCGAACAATGTAATGGAGAAGGAAGGTATGGATACCACTAGGGTCGTATCCATATTGTCAGGGCCCATTACCGAGAACTATGAAAATCTGGAATTTCCCTATCGCACATTCCCTAAAGGAATCGTGGTGGACATTTTTGATGAAAACAAGAAAAAAAATAGGATAACCGCGGATTATTGCATTCGGTATTCTTCCACAGGATTAATAGATTTGCGTGGCAATGTTATCTTGGAGACCCATGACGGAAAGAAATTGGAGGCCCCACAATTATATTACGACCAATCCAATGAATGGGTGTTTACGCAGAATAAATTCAAATATACGAACCCAGAGGAGGGTACGGTAATGGATGGGGAGGGTATGGATTTCAATAAGGATTTCAGTTTTTTGAATGCACATAGAACCTATGGTATAATGACCATAAAAGAAGATGTCAATGATTAGGATATTAAAATATACAGAGTATTTATATTTGGCGGTAGCGATTTTCTCGATTTACAGGATATTCACGGATTGGGACGTAAACCGCGAAAACACTTATCTGTTTATATTCTTTGCTGTTGTTTCTATCGGAATGTTCATTTTCCGAAGAAACTATCGTAAAAAGTTTGAGCAACGAAAAAAAGACAACTAACTTTAAAAAATGGAGGCATCCGTTGTAATAATACTTCTTTCCCTGCTGTTTTCAGCCTTTTTCTCGGGTATGGAAATCGCTTTTGTCTCTGCGAATAAGATCCATATAGAGATAGAGAAGAAGCAGGACAATTTTTTGGCCAAGGTGCTATCCCGCCTAACGAAAAGGCCATCCAAATTTATTGCGACCATGCTAATAGGGAACAACATCGCATTGGTTGTCTATGGGATGTTCATGGGGGAACTGCTCATGGGGTGGTTCTCAAGGATGTTGCCCGTAGATAATAGTTTCCTACAGCTTTTGTTGACCGATTTCAGTCTGCTTACCCAAACCATTATATCGACCCTTATTATATTGGTTACCGCGGAATTCCTGCCAAAAGTCCTGTTCCAGATCTATGCGAATAACCTTTTGAAGGTTCTGGCCGTACCTGCCTATCTTTTTTATGTGCTGTTTTCGGTCATCTCCGGTTTTATTATCAAGGTCTCCGACTTTATTTTGATAACTTTTTTCAAAACCGAAGGGGATGAGACCCAACTTGCGTTCAGCAAGGTAGAGATCGGGGATTATATTAGTGAGCAAATGGGGACTGTTGAGGAAGAGGATGAGGTGGATTCCGAAATACAGATTTTCCAAAATGCTTTGGAGTTCACATTGGTCAAGGCACGGGAAGTCATGGTGCCACGTACCGAAATCACCGCAGTGGAATTGCATGAGAGTACAAAAAACCTTGCCAAGTTGTTTACCGAGACAGGCTATTCGAAAATACTTATCTATAAGGACACCATAGATAATGTCATTGGCTATGTACATTCTTATGAACTTTTTAGCAGGCCCAAGACCATAAAGAGTATTTTGAGACCGGTGGAGTTTGTTCCCGAGACCATGCTGATCCATGATATCCTGAATGTATTGACCAAGAAACGGAAAAGTATCGCCTTGGTATTGGATGAATATGGTGGCACATCAGGGATAATGACCGTAGAGGATATCGTAGAGGAACTCTTTGGTGAAATCGAGGACGAGCATGATACTACCGATCTGATCGAGGAACAGTTGGATGAAAACAGTTATAAGTTCTCTGCACGGTTGGAGGTTGATTATGTTAATGAGAACTATAAGTTGGAACTTCCCGAGAATGATGAATATGGGACCTTGGGCGGCCTTCTTGTCAATGAAATGGGGGAGATACCCGAAAAAGATTCCGAAATAAAGATAGGGAAATACATGTTCACTGTCTTGGAAGTGTCCAGCACAAAGATCGATTTGATAAAACTTGGTGTGGTAGGTGATGAATAAACCCGTACTAACCTTATTTTAGGCATGTTTTACTTTTTAATAATCCAAAAGAAAATGGTAATTTCGCGAACTGATATTAAACAAACCATATAATGGCAATTTTAGAGAATATAAGAAAAAGGACTACCATACTGATATTGATTATAGGTTTAGCGCTTTTTGCGTTCGTTATATCCGGGGTATTGACGAAAAACAATATGTCTGGCGGAAAGGTAGGTTCTTCTGTTGCAGAGGTTAACGGCGATGAGATCCCTATTGATGATTTTAGGAGAAAGGTTGAAGTGGCATCCAACAGGTTTGGCCCCTCGGCATCATCGATGATGGTTGTGAACCAAGTATATGACCAGGAAGTAAGGAATACCATTTTAGGCCAGCAGTTCGAGGATTTGGGTATCGATATAGAAAGAGATCAGATCATGAACTATATCAAGACCATTCCTGCCTATAATCAAAACCCCCAGTTTATGGATGAAAATGGGATTTTTGACGAGAATAAATTTCTGGATTTTATTGCAGATCTTAAGGCCAATAGCCCTTCTCAATACAATCTATGGTTGCAGGACGAGCAGGCTATCATCCAAAATGCCAAACAGCAGACCTATTTCAACTTGGTGAAGGCAGGTTTGGGTGCAACACTTAAAGAAGGTGAACTGGATTATAAACTGGGTAACGACAAGGTCGACATCAAATATGTCCGAGTCCCCTATACATCCATTGCGGATAGTACCATCACTATCTCCAAGAGTCAGATACAATCTTATATCGATGCGCATAAAGAGGAATTCAAACAAGAGAATGCCCGTGATATCCAGTATGTCTATTTTGAGGAAAAAGCCTCTGCAGAGGATGTGGAAGCCGTAAGGCAAGAAACGATTAAATTATTGGATGACACCATTGAGTACCGCAAGGATACGGATAGGATGGATACTGTTCCCGGGTTTAGGAACACCAAGGATATCGAGGATTTCCTAGACCGAAGATCGGACATAAAGTACGACACCATTTATAGGGCGAAAAAGGATCTTCCAGCTAGTGTTGCCGACACATTGGTCGCACTTAAGGTTGGGGAGGTTTTTGGCCCCTACCGGGATGGCGACTATTTTAAGGTGTCCAAAATGATCGACAAAAAAACCAATGGATCGGCAAAAGCCAGCCATATCTTGATTTCTTGGAAAGGAAGCAAAAGTGCTGGGGAGAATGTCACAAGGACCAAGGAGGAAGCTGAGGCCAAGGCCAAGGAGCTTTTGGCGGAAGCCAAAAAAAAGGATGCAGTGTTCGTGCAATTGGCACGGGACAATTCAGATGGGCCTTCCGCTCCTAAAGGTGGTGACTTGGGCTATTTCCAGGAAGGGGCAATGGTAGCCGATTTCAATGATTTTGTTTTTGGCAATAATGCAGGTACTATCGGTCTTGTAGAAACTGATTTTGGTTTTCATATCATAAAGATCGATGACAAACAGGATGTGTACCGAATAGCAACTTTGGCAAGGGAAATAGAACCTTCCGAGACAACGGTCAATAGATTGTTCCAAGATGCGACCAAGTTTGAAATGTCCGTTATTTCAGGTGATAGACCCTATGCCGATTTGGCCAGGGAAAACGATTACGAAGTCCGCCCTGTGAATAAGATCAAGGCAATGGATGAAAATCTACCGGGCCTAAAATCCCAAAGAAGTATTGTACAATGGGCCTTTAAGGAAGATACCGAAGTGGGTAGTATAAAAAGGTTCAATGTCAACAACGGTTATGTGATTGCCCAGATGACGGCCCAGTATGAAGAGGGACTTAAATCCGTCGAGGATGCATCAACAACTGTTTTGCCGATTTTAAGAAAAGAAAGGAAGGCAGAACAATTGATGGCTGCCAATAAGGGCAAGTCTATGGAAGAAGTTGCCAAGGACAATAGCCTGTCCGTTTCCAATGCCTCGGCACTTACGGTTAAGGCACCAACTATTCCCGGAGCCGGTCGTGAGCCAGTTGTAGTGGGGACAGCTTTTGCCATGAAGGTAGGTGATACATCCGGTTTTATTAAAGGGGAAAAAGGTGTTTACCTTATTTCCGTGACCAATAAGCAGGATGCCCCAAAATTGGACAACTATAGTACGTTTGCCAATTCCATCAAGACCTCAAATACCGCAAGGGTGAATACCGCGGTATATGATGCATTGGAAAAAAATTCCGACATAGAGGACTATAGGTCTATATTCTATTAAGAGACACCAATTAGATACAAAAAAACGCCCCGATTTTTAATTGGGGCGTTTTTTTCATAATGAACTCATCCTGACTTTTTGTTTTTAGCCGAAAATGGCTCGAATTTGCCCATATTTCGTTACTTTTCTTACTCGTGGCTATGGTTATGATCTTTAAAAAGTGCCCCGTCTGAACAAATTCTATCCCATTTTCGGCTAAAAACAAAAAGTCAGGATGTGTTCAATACCATTTCGGAATAAGGTAGAACCGTATGGTATCCCTTTTCCTTAAAATAGCGCATCGAATCGGTATTCCCAACCGCCAATATAAAATCCCCTCCCCATGCTCCAAGGCTTTTGATGGCCCTAGGGTAATTTGGGAATTTTTTTTGCTTTACGGTTGGCATCCGTAGTGTTTGGGAGATTACCGACTCATGAAGATCCAGGAGGGCTTCAAAAGTGTTAATATCGGTACACACCGCTATTTTGGAAGTTAGGTCCCCGACAATCCTGACCAATTCATCCTTGTCGAATGTTTGGCTTCTGTAATCGGATATGCCTTCCCTGCTGTTCTTTTTCTTATTGAGATAAACAAAGAACAGCTGGTCTTTGAAACCAGGGTTGAATTGTAATTGCCCCGTTATAGGTATACCATTGTCCAGTTGGTAGGTTATAGGGGTGTTGTGTTGTGCACAAGCAATGTCATAGCCGCTACCGCCAAAAGTATTTTCCAATAATTGATAGGGGTCTATCCTGGCCCATTGTGCAATATTGTTTATCAGGGTAGAGGAAGATCCCAGGCCCCATTCCTTTGGGAATGTCAGTTGTGTGATTAGGTTATGGCCCCCACAGGTAGTTAAGAATCCAGGGCGTAGATTATTTGTCTGGATAATGATATCAAGTGCGGTTTTCGAGATTTCAGCATTGGTCGAACTTATTTCCACCATCATTTCAAGATCAAAATCCGCCTGAAACCAAACCTTGCCATCCCTGTCCCGACTTTCCCAAGAAATGATATTTTTTTTAATGGGCTCAACGGTTAGGACCTGGCCATATTTTGTGGGTAGGGCCAAGGCCTTGGCCCCGTCAAGGACCGCATATTCCCCGGTCAACAATAATTTGCCATTACTGTAAAATTCTTGCCTCATGAATTGTTCCTTAACTTTTTTAAAGCGGTTACTACGGCACTATGGCTAACGGTATGGTTTTTAAAATAATCTACGACCACGCTCTTTTCCTTATCGGTCGCCCCAAGCTGGTTTAAGATGTTGAATAAGTGCATTTTCATATGTCCCTCCTGTATTCCTGTGGTGACAAGTGAACTAATCGCTGCAAAATTTTGGGCCAACCCGGCAACTGCCACGATTTGCATAAGCTCCCTGGCTGTAGGTTCCTGAAGTATCCCAAGGGCTAATTTCACCAAGGGATGAAGGTTGGTCAGTCCACCAATGGTGCCCAAGGCCAAGGGAACCTCTATCCAGAACCTGAAAATCCCGTTTTCCAGACTGGCGTGGGTAAGGCTTTTATAGGTACCGTCTTTTGCAGCGAAGGCGTGGGCTCCCGCTTCCACGGCTCTAAAATCATTTCCTGTGGCCAAAACCACCGCATCGATACCGTTCATGATGCCTTTATTATGGGTGACTGCCCTGTGGGGCTCAACATTGGCGATATTTACGGCCCTGATCATTTTTTGGGCGAATTCTTCCGGGGTTATACTTTTACTTGGTCGTAGGTCATCAATAGGACAAGTCACTTCGGCCCGTACCAAACAATCCGGAACGTAGTTCGAAAGTATGCTCATGATGATTTCGATCCGTTCTTCCGAACCGGTAAAAATCGGGTACTCTTTGGCCTGGCTTTCAAAGGTGCTGGCCAATTGTTCCAGACAGCTATTAATGAAATTGGCACCCATGGCATCCAAGGTCTCAAAAGTACAATGCAGTTGGTAATAGTCCTTGAGTTCGGAGGTTTTGTCACGTAGTTCGATATTGGTGATACCACCACCCCTTTTTTCCATATTATAGGTCAAGGTCTTGGTATCTTCGATCAATCTTGGCTTTACCTCCTTGAAAAAGGCCTGTAAATGGTCAGGATCCCCTGAATATATAAAATGTACTTGACCAACTTTTTCAGTCCCGATAATCTTCGTTTTAAACCCTCCGCGGTCTAGCCAGAATTTTGCGGCCTTACTTGCTGCGGCAACCACCGAGCTTTCCTCAATGGCCATAGGTATGGCGTACAGTTTGTCGTTGATCAGGAAATTCGGGGCAATACCCAAGGGTAAATAGTAGTTGGTGATGGTGTTCTCTATGAATTCATCGTGCAATTTCTGTATCCCGGAATCAACATTCCAGTATTGCTTCAATAATTCCTTGGTCTGTTCGGGGTTGTGTGTGTATTGTTCGGCAACCCATTCTATTTTTTGTTGTTTTGACAATTTAGAGAAGCCTAAAATAGGGTCTGTCATGGTAAATTTGGTTTGTGGTCACAAAGATAGTCATTACATGGGATAAGGAATAGCCCTGAAAACCCATAGCTTTTTGGTCTTAAAGTTTAATTAATTGTAAAATAATCACTAAACTTGGATTAATTTTAGAGGATATCCTTAAAAAAATGAATAGACGCTACATACTCTTGCTCTTAATGGTCGGTTTTGTGGCCATTACATTTGCACAAGGGAAAAAAATCACTGTTGGGGAAATTTACAGGGAAGCCTTTAAGACCACTGATATGGAAGTACTCCGATCTATGGGGAACGGAATGCAGTACACTTTGTTGCACCGTGATAGGTCCAGTAATGCCACACGTATAGATAAGTATGATTACGGGACCTTGGAAAAGGTTGAAACAATCGTTGCTTCCGATAATGACAATATACCAAGTTTTAGTTCCTATACTTTTAGCGGGGATGAGGAAAAGCTGCTTTTGGCGACCGGACTGGAATCAATTTACAGATATTCCACCTTGGGTATATATTATGTGTATGACATAGGCTCAAAGACTATAGTAAAGGTATCGGACAGGAAGATACAGGAGCCTTTGTTCTCCCCAGATGGTAATCAAGTCGCCTATGTTCTGGATAATAACCTTTATATTTTTGACATTGTGACTGGAACGACAGTACAGATAACCAGGGACGGAGGGAAAAACACAGTGATCAATGCTGTCACTGACTGGGTTTATGAAGAGGAATTCGCATTTGTCAGGGCTTTTTCATGGAACTCGAACGGTACCAAAATCGCATTTCTTCGCTTTGATGAAACCAATGTTCCCGAATTTTCGATGGATGTGTACGGTAAGACCCTCTATCAACAACAATATGTTTTCAAATATCCAAAGGCAGGTGAGGACAATGCCTTGGTTTCTTTACATATGTACGATGTGGTTTCGGGCAGTACCACTGAAATAGATTTGGATGACCCTTATTATATTCCGCGGATAAAATGGATGAACAATCCTGATTATTTAAGCGTGACAACGCTAAATAGACATCAAGACCATTTGAAACTATATGCGGTGAACGCCAAGGATAATTCCGTTAGCGTACTTTTAGAGGAAAGGGACAAGGCCTATGTCGATATCAATGACAATCTTACTTTTATGGCCGATGACAGTTTTATTTGGACCAGTGAAAGGGATGGGTATAACCATTTGTACCTGTATGCTTCAGATGGTAGCCTTATGAACCAGATAACCAAGGGCGATTGGGAAGTGACCGATTACTATGGGTATGACCAGAATGAGGATAAAATCTATTACCAGTCTACGGAGAATGGGTCGATCAATCGAGGGGTTTACAGTATTGGAAGCAATGGGGGGGAGAAAAAAGCACTTGCCGTGGAGACAGGAACAAATGCAGCATCCTTCAGTGCGGACTTCTCTTATTTTATAAACACCTATTCCAGTGCCACAACACCTTATCGTTTCACCTTGCACAAGGCACTGACAGGGGTGAAATTAAAGGATGTAAAAGATAATGGGGCACTTGTTGAAAAACTAAAGGGATATGATACTCCCCATAAGGAATTCTCGACCTTGGCCATTAATGGCAACGACCTTAACATGTATATGATCAAGCCGTCAGATTTTGATGCTTCTAAAAAATACCCCCTACTGTTATTCCAATATAGCGGTCCTGGTTCCCAATCAGTGGCCAACCGTTGGGGAGGTGCGAATGATTATTGGCATCAGATGTTGGCTTCCGAAGGCTATGTGATAGCCTGTGTCGATGGAAGGGGAACAGGGCTTAAGGGAAGGGATTTTAAAAAGATCACCCAAAAAGAGCTAGGTAAATATGAGGTCGAAGATCAGATCGCGGTCGCCAGGAAACTTAGCGACCTGCCTTATATCGATGAAGGTCGTACAGGAATTTGGGGTTGGAGTTATGGTGGCTTTATGTCAACCAATTGTATTTTAAAGGGCAATGATGTTTTTGAGATGGCTATTGCCGTGGCCCCTGTAACCTCTTGGAGGTTTTATGATACTATTTATACGGAGCGTTATATGCAGACCCCCCAGGAGAATGCAAGTGGCTATGATGACAACTCCCCGTTCAACTACCCTGGATTGTTAAAGGGGAAGTATCTCTTGGTACATGGTTCAGGGGATGATAACGTGCATGTACAGAATACCATGCGAATGGTAGAAGCCTTGGTGCAGGCGAACAAACAGTTCGATTGGGCCATCTATCCCGATAAGGACCATGGGATATATGGGGGGTATACCCGAATACATCTTTTTAACAAGATGACCGATTTCATCAAAAAAAATCTATAACCAAATCAAAGATAAAAGATATATGGCGGTAATTGACAAACCAGTACATCAGAAAGAACTTTTTGGACATCCTGTAGGGTTGTATATATTGTTCTTCACCGAAATGTGGGAACGGTTCTCATACTATGGTATGCGGGCCATTTTGGTCCTTTATTTGGTAGCTCAGACCTCAGGTGACAATACCGGTCTGGGGTGGACCAACGGAGAGGCGTTGGCATTATATGGTTGGTATACCATGTTGGTGTATGTAGCTTCGATACCCGGAGGGTGGATTGCGGATAAATTCCTAGGTCAGAAAAAATCAGTTTTAATCGGGGGAATTCTTTTGGTAATCGGTCATAGTGTCTTGGCCATTGAGGAAATGTGGACCTTTTACTCAGGGCTGGGATTTATTGTCGCAGGTGTGGGCATGTTGAAACCCAATATCTCAACAATGGTCGGTGGACTTTATAGGAAAGGGGATATCCGTAGGGATAAAGGGTTTACCATATTCTATATCGGTATTAATGTTGGTGCGTTTTTATCGAGTTTGATCGTTGGTACTGTTGGTGAAGTCTACGGTTGGCATTATGGTTTTGGATTGGCAGGTATAGGTATGGCTTTAGGACTTATACAATACGTTTTTGGACAGAAATATCTAAAACATGTGGGAAATTTCCTAGGAGTCTCTGAAAATCAGGTTGAAAAAGAGGCTTTGAAGAAACCATTGACAAAAATAGAGAAGGATAGGGTGGTCGTACTGTTCATTTCATTTATATTGGTTATCGTTTTCTGGGGCGCTTTTGAGCAAGCTGGAGGGTTAATGAATATATATGCCTCAGAAAAAACAAATAGGATATTATCTTTTTCATTGCCATTTATCGGCAACGAAGTTCCAGCTTCATGGTTTCAATCACTAAATGCAATGTTTATTATCTTTTTAGGTACCTCGGTTGCGGGGTATTGGGCCAAACGTAAATTGAAGGGGAAATTATCAACAGGACTTTTCAAAATGATAGTGGGGCTGATAATCATGGGAACCGGTTTCTTTTTTATGGCAGCAGCTGCAACCGAATATAATAGCGTAGGTTCTTCGGCTATGTATTGGTTGGTGTTGGCCTATTTGCTCCATACCATCGGTGAATTATGTATCTCACCTGTGGCATTATCTTACATAACTAAATTGGCACCTGTGAAATATGCATCTTTTATGATGGGTATTTATTTTGCAATGACCGGTTTTGGGAATAAACTTGCAGGTCTTTTAGGGGAGTCGGCCTCCCAGTTTGGTGAACTTGCAGTATTTATGGGGATTGCTATATTTTGTATACTATTTGGGTTTTTAGTGATGTTGTTCAGGAAAAAATTGGAATCCTTGACCCACGGGGCAGAGGATAATGAGCATGTGATTATGGATAATGAGCCCTTTGAACTTGCGGATCCAGACATTAATGAATAAGTTTGACCTGTAATCAAGGCAGTCTTTAAATGGCAAGATTTATGAATACCGATATCGAGAATTTATTCAAGGACAAGGTCCTAGGGCATCCAGCGGGCCTGTTCGTTCTCTTTTTCACCGAAATGTGGGAACGTTTTTCGTTCTATGGAATGCGTATTTTACTGGTACTGTTCCTTACAGCTCCCATAGTAAGTGATAATCCCGGATGGGAATGGCCCCGGGAACATGCCTTGGCACTTATAGGCACCTATGCCTCCTTGTTGTACTTGACACCTATTGTTGGGGGTTATATTGCCGATAAGCTTACGGGGTATTATCTTGCCGTAGTGATCGGCTGTATCATTATGACCCTTGGCCATGCCTCAATGGCCTTGGAAACAACCGCAACGTTTTATTCGGGTCTCGCCTTATTGGTTATTGGGACTGGTTTCTTTAAGCCGAACATTACATCCATTATCTCTGAAATGTACAAGGGTAAGGAATCCAAAAAGGATGGGGCCTATACGATCTTCTATATGGGGGTGAATGCAGGCGCTTTCTTTGGAATGATGCTTTGTGGGTATCTGGCAGAGAATGTTGGATGGGCCTGGGGCTTTGGCCTTGCGGGTATATTCATGTTTTTGGGGATGCTCCAGTTTCTGTTGGCAAAAAAGTTGTTCGGTAATGTTGGTTCCAGACCTTCAAAAAAATACGAGGTCGAACTTCCACAGAATATTGATGGGGAAAGCCCCGCTTTGGCAGAGGAAGGAACTGTTGATGGAAAATTGAACCCGTTTACGCTTTTTGATTATATATTGATAGGGTTATCCGCCATAGGAGGGTTGTTATACCTGTTCAATGACCCATTGTCCAAGACCGAGGGGATAAACCTGATTCCTTTCAGTGTGTGGGGGGTCGACGGGTCTTCTGTTGTCGTCTTGACCGCCCTTGTACTGTTTTTGGTACTCTTGGTTTCCCGGGTATCAAGATATATACCTATTGTCCGTGATAGGATTATCGCAGTTGCCATCTTTGGTCTGTTCACCATATTTTTCTTTGCTGCCTTTGAACAGGCTCTAGGGTCTATGACCTTATTCGCAAGGGATTATACAAATCGGGATCTGGTAGGTTCCTCGGCTATGGTCTTCAAGGTCATCGATGCCCTGTTGACAACGGTACCCTTGATCATCATTACCTGGGTACTGTTTCTATTGTTCAAAAAAACATATTCGAGAATAGGGCTGTCCAATATTGTTTTGGGACTGGCCTTTGTAGGGATATGGATCTTGGTCATTTATAGACTGGTCGATAAATTCTCACAAGAGGGGAACCAGATAGATGCTTCTTGGTTCGGGATTTTGAATTCCTTCTTTATTATAACACTGGCACCTTTGTTCTCACGATGGTGGGAAAGTAAGTATAACCCCAGTGCCGCCATGAAATATGGAATGGGACTGATTTTACTCGGATTGGGTTTTGGAATCCTGGCCTATGGTACCATGGGTATTCCACAAGGGGCGAAAACAGCCTCGGTAAGTATGATATTTTTGATCTTGGCTTATCTACTGCATACTATGGGTGAATTATGCCTATCCCCCGTTGGATTATCCTACTTAAGTAAGTTAGTGCCACCAAGGATGATCGGTTTTATGTTCGGTATATGGTATTTGGCCATTGCTATTGGACAAAAAACAGCAGGGACCATGGGAGGTATGATCGATAAGATTTCGGAACAATACTCCCTGAGTATTTTCTTTTTGATGTTCACACTTGTTCCGATCGGGGTCGGGTTTATATCCATCTTATTGAATCCAGTGCTTAAAAAACTGATGCACGGGGTACGTTGACCTTCAACGCTTATTCAAGAAGATCCAACTCAAAACAACCCTGCTCCCCAGTATAGTGAATGGGTAGTTCTCGTTCTGCACAAGTGGCCTTCCATCGTTTTATATAGCTGCGATAATTGCTCCCATCGGCAATTATGGCCTTAGGCTGTAATGTGTCTATTAACCTTTCAAGGTTTATTTTTGGGGATTGGGTCAACAACACATAATCAGGCTGCTTGTCCAATTTGGGGAATACACCCAAACTATCGATTATGAGGAACTTGCTACCGTCCAGGTCAAAGGCATTTATAATAGGTCGGAATTCCAAAGTCGCAATACCTTCCCCTATTTTATAATTGGAAACAATCTTTGTGGACGAAAGACTGTCCGTTGTGTAAGTGGTTAGATGTTTCCCAGATAGATGCATTACAATCGAATTCCTTGTTTGATGGGCCACTAAAAGTCGTTCTTTATGCTGGGTCTGGTATTGTTTGTACGTAGACCAGATCTGTAAGGGGATTATACAAATAAGGGCTGTACATAGTTTTCGGTACGTGTATTTGTGTAGGAGCCGAATCGATGCTATCAGAAAGGCATAGGAGAAAACCAACTGTACCAAGTCAAACGGAATATTTCGGAAAATAAAAGCCTCTTGTTGGGCCACCCAATCGATGATCGTGTTCATTAACCGGATTACGTCACCGTATAGAGCCGTTAATTGGTTCGGTGCCATATCCATGACAACCAAGGCGATTACGATAATCCCCCCGCCCAGTATCAACCCTAGGAAAGGCACGATCAGGATATTGGAAATAAAGAAAAGACCGGGGAATTGATGGAAATAATATAAACTGATCGGTAAGACCCCTAATTGTGCGGCAATACTAACAGAAAGTAATTGCCACACTTTGTTCACCAGCCAATACTTGGGATGCCAGAGTTTCTGTAATAACGGATACATCCATACAATGGCAAATACGGCGGCATAACTCATCTGAAAGCCAACATGGAACAAGAGCATGGGGTCGACCAAGAGAATAAAGAACATGGATAAGGCAAGAATGTTGAACGTATTACTTGGTCTGTTCAAGTAAAGGGCATAGGCCACAAAAGAGAACATGGTCACTGCCCTGATTACCGATGCGGATAAACCTGCCAAAAATGCAAACCCCCATAATAGTACGACAATAACAAATAACTTTAGTTCCTTTCCTTTGCGAAGAAGTTCCAACGGCCGTAGAAGAAATTCCAGGAACAACAGGAGTATTCCGATATGTAGGCCAGAGACGGCCAGTATATGCACTGCCCCCGCATTTTTATAAGCGGTATAGGTGCTTTCGGGTATGTCCCCTCTTTGTCCTAGGAACAGGGCTTGGATAACCCCAAATCCATCCTTCCCGAAATTGGCCTGTTCAAGTTTGGTGCTGATGGTATTCCTCAATGTGGCCACACCTCCTAGAAAAGTCTTTTGGCGATGTTTCAATATGAACGAGTTGTTGGGGGTTACCCTTAATTGGTGGTAGATTCCCTGCTGTGCCATAAAGTTTTTATAATCGAACTGATGTGGGTTCAAGGGTCGGCTTAGTCCCTCTTTTTTTGTAAGGACCATAAGTCCATCATCAATGTTCAGGGGAGTTTGGGTCGGGTCTGGCCGTAAACTTAAGAGGATCTTTCCCGAAACCTTGGTTGAATTCAATTCGAGGACATCGGCAATACATCGTTCTGAAACAGAGGAAGGGGGGAGTACCTTGGTAATCTTTAATTTCCATTCATCTTGGTTGCTGTCCTGGACATTTGAATAATGGTGATTCCCGTTTATAGGTTGGGCAATACCAACGATGAATGCCCCAAGACATATGGTCGTTAATGCTGTAAATATGCCAAAGACCTGCTTTTTCCCGGTTTTTTTATTGAATAACAGAAACCCAAGGGCCGTAAGGGATAAAATGGAGAAGGTTAAGGGGGTTGAAACCCCGAAATCCAGAAAGTAACCGGTCACAATCCCTAACACCAAGAAGAGCGTCAGTTTTACAGGGATGAATTCCAGTAGTTTCATTTATAGGACCCTTGTTGCCTTTACAAAAGCATAGTTCCAATAACCTTCCCGCAGTGAGGAAACAATGACTCCCCGGGAGGTGGAGGCATGTATGAATTTGATATCATCATTGTCAACGGCAACAACCAGGCCTACATGGTTTATTTTCTTGCCTTTTCGAGAGGTCTTAAAGAATAGTAGGTCTCCTTTTTCAACTTGGTTTATACGTATTCGTCTTCCTTGGTTGGCCATGGCCGAGGAAACCCGGGGAAGGGCTACATGATTCTTCCTGAAGGCAACATAAAGAAGTCCAGAACAATCCACACCTTCTTTTGTGGTGCCTCCGTATTTATAACGTACCCCTGAAAAAGTAAGGGCCGTATTGATGATCTTGTCGACCTTGGATTCGGATAAATGGTTCCCCGTGCTTTTGACCGGTTTCCCATCCACATCGACCGAGGTGTCTTTAGTGGAGGCCTCAACGGTGATCTTGCGCTCTTTTGCATAAGTGGTCTTTTTTTTGGCGATACAACTGCCTAAAAAAAGAAGGAGCACGATAAAGGGGTATGATTTCTTCATTGAAGGTAGGCAAATGGTCTATGAAGCCCAAATTTAAGCATTTTCTACAATTAGCTTGGCCACTCTACTGCTTGCCCCCCTTCCCCCTAGTTTTTGTTCCAGTTGGCCATAGGCCTTTAGTTGGTCTTCACGGCTCTTGCCTTGTAGTATTTTGGCAAGTTCGTTTTTCAGGTTCTTTGTACTTAGTCCATCTTGGATCAGTTCCTTGACGATTTCCTTGTCCATGATCAGGTTCACCAAGGAAATATATTCCAGGGTTATAATGCGTTTTGCGATTTGATAGGATATCCAATTGGCCTTATAGCAAACCACCTGTGGCACCTTGAACAGTGCGGTCTCCAAGGTTGCGGTGCCACTCGTGACCAATGCGGCATGGGATACACTTAAAAGGGCATAGGTCTTATTGGAGACAAAACCGACGTTCTTGTTTTTTAAGAAAGGGGTGTAAAATTCATTGTCCAGACTAGGGGCCCCTGCAATAACAAAGTAGTAATCGGGAAAATCAGCCGTTACCGAAAGCATGGTCATGAGCATTTTCTTGACCTCTTGCCTGCGGCTTCCCGGTAGCAGTGCGATGATGGGTTTGCCGTTGTCGAGCTTATTCTCCTTCCTAAATGTCTTTTCGTTTATGTCACTTCGGTTTTCGATGGCGTCGATTAAGGGGTGGCCGACAAAATGGACGGGGAAACCATGCTTTTTTTCGTAGAAATCCTTTTCGAAAGGAAGAATAACGAACATGGTATCGATATTCTTCTTTATTTTATCGATTCGTCCTTCCCTGGAAGCCCAAATTTGGGGGGATATGTAATAATTGGTAGCGAAACCCTGCTGTTTTGCCCATTCGGCTATTCGAAGGTTGAAACCGGAATAATCGATAAAAATGATGGTGTCGGGGTCAAATGAAGTGATGTCGTTTTTACAGAATTTGATATTGGCAAAGATTGCCCCCAGGTTCATAATGACTTCGATGAAACCCATAAAGGCCATTTCCTTATAGTGCCTTGCCAAGGAGCCCCCCGCTGCCTGCATAAGATCGCCACCCCAACATCTGATTTGGGCATCGGTATCCTTCTGTTTCAATGCTTTGATCAAATTGGATCCATGAAGGTCTCCGGATGCCTCCCCTGCGATGATATAGTATTTCATTTTAAAATACTTTGTAATAAAGAATGACTAATGCAGTAAGCAATGTGGCAATTAAAACCCCCTTGGCACGTTGGTCCCTTCGTATTTTCAAGAACCCGAAAAAGGCTATTAGGTTCAAGATCGCACCAAGCGCCAACAGGCTGCCAACATATCCCTGTTGAATGGCCGTATCAAAGGTTTCGGTAATCCCAAAATCTGAAAACAACAGGATATAGGCCAACGTACCTATGGTATTTGCGATAAGGCCTGTTATAAAGCCGATGATAATTTCCTTTTTAGTGTTCATAGGTCGAATTTCAAGTATAGATTCAATATTTGTCCAAATATTCTTTCAAAATTACGGGTATACCAAAATACAAAATACCTTTTATTCCAAACATGCATCCTATACAAAACGATTATAGGTCCCAACCATTCAGTTCCTGTATGGTATGGTGTGCCGTAAGGTCGAATTTGGTAGGTACAACGGATACATAGCCATTTGTCAAGGCCCATTCGTCAGTATCCTCACCCTTGTCCAAAAGTTCAAATTCACCTGTAAGCCAATAATACTCCTTACCTCTTGGATTTGTTCGTTTGTCGAATTTTTCTTTCCAGTTTGCCCTGGCCTGTCTGCATATTCTTATTCCTTTTGGTAGTCCATGGTCTGTTTTTGGTATGTTCACATTAAGGACCACACCTTTGGGCATCTTGTTCCTAAGTGCCTCGTTGGCGATATTTATGATGATGTCCTTTGCAAATTCAAAATCAGCGTCCCAGGAATAGTCACATAGGGAAAAGCCTATTGCGGGGACTCCCTCGATACCGGCTTCGATCGCAGCACTCATGGTGCCTGAGTAAATAACATTGATCGAGGCATTCGATCCATGGTTTATACCACTAATGCATATGTCGGGTTTACGGTCCAGGATTTCCTGAAGGGCCAGTTTTACACAATCGGCAGGGGTGCCACTACAGTTGTATTCAGCCAGTGCACCATCGGTCCGGTCTATATCGACTTTTGATGAGTACAGGGTGTTGTCTATGGTAATGGCATGGCCCATACCGGATTGCGGACTATCCGGGGCCACTACAACGACCTCACCGATTTTAGACATGAAACGGATCAAGGCCCGAAGTCCTGGAGCGGTGATGCCATCGTCATTGGTCACTAGGATAAGGGGTTTTTCCATATTGTATACTTTATTAGGTAAAAGTACGTTTAAAAAAATAGAAGTTCCCAAATGGTGTTTAACAAAAAATTAATGTCACGGACTTAAGTGCTGGCACGGTTTTTTCATTATATTGGGGAATCCAAATTGGCCCGTTAGTGGTTGGTGTCGGATCTTGGATTCAGTAAGAAGATAAGGTTATTGATAAATGACAAATAATATTTTATGAAAAGGAACTTAGCTTATGCCTTAACTGTGATGTTGGTCGCGGTCGCATCTTGTAGTTTCACCAATAAATCCTATGAGTATGGGGAGGGGGGCGATAAAGATGAATTATTGTTGGATCTTATTACCTACGTTTTGGAAAGAGGGCACTACGAACCCAAACAGATCAATGATGGTTTTTCAGTGAGTGTTTTTGAAGATTTCATCGATGTCCTTGACCCTACGAAAAGATATTTCATGGAGAGCGATATCATGGAGTTTGAAAAATATAAATTCCAGATCGATGATCAAATCAACAATGTGGATATCACTTTCTTCAATGTGGTTTACGACCGGCTCATGGAACGTATGGACGATGCCAAACAAATCTATAAGGAAGTATTGGATGCTCCTTTTGATTATTCCATTGAGGAAAGCATAAATATAAAATATGAAGACGAACCTTTTGTTACTTCAAGGGAGGAACTTAAGGAGCGTTGGAGAAAGCAACTGAAGTATGCGACCTTGGATACATATGACGCAAAACTGACCCAATCTAAAACCAGTCTTGAAACAGCGGAAGTGGACACGGATAATCAGGTTTGGACCGACAAGGCGGACCTGGCCGATAATAGTATACCATTGACTCCTATAGAGGCTGAAAAAGAGGCACGGGAGACCACAAGGAAAACCTTGGATGATTTTTTTGGTTTTATCGATGACTTGGAACGAGAGGATTGGTTTGTGCAATATATCAATACCATTGTTGATGAGTTTGATCCCCATACCTATTATTTTGCACCTAAGGATAAAGAAAGGTTTGATGTTAGTATGTCAGGTAAATTCGAGGGCATAGGCGCACGGTTACAAAAGAAATCCGAAGGGGCCAGGATTGTAGAGGTTATTTCTGGAGGACCGGTTTGGAGAGACCAACGTCTGGAAGTCGGTGATGAGATCATCAGGGTTGGTCAAGATGGTGGTGACCCTGTGGATATTACGGGTATGCGATTGGATGATGCCATTAAATTGATCAAGGGACCAAAAGGTACCGTAGTTGATTTGACAGTAAGGAAGGTCGATGGTTCCATAGAGGTTATTTCCTTGACGAGGGACGTGGTTGAGTTGGAGGAATCCTATGCCAAATCGGCCAGCATTATAAAAGGGAGCCAGAAATTCGGCCTTATCGATCTTCCGAAGTTTTATGTCGATTTCAATGATTATTCGGAACGGAATGCTGCGACCGATGTGGCCAAGGAGGTTGATCGTTTAAAGGAGGAAGGTATTGAGGGATTGATACTTGATTTACGGGATAATGGAGGTGGCTCATTGAAGACGGTGGTTGAAATAGCCGGATTGTTCATCAAGGATGGTCCGATTGTACAAGTGCGATCCAATGGAAAAGACAAGGATGTCCATAATGATAAGGATGAGCGCATTCAGTGGAATGGGCCTTTGGTAATCCTGGTCAATGAGTTGTCCGCCTCAGCTTCAGAAATCTTGGCAGCTGCAATGCAAGATTATAAACGGGCCATAATTATTGGAAGCAAGCAGACCTTCGGTAAGGGAACGGTACAAAATGTAATTCCTTTGGAAAATATTGTACGGAGCAATGAACATGGTGATTTAGGGGCTATAAAATTGACGACACAGAAATTTTATAGGATCAATGGCGGCTCTACCCAGTTAGAAGGGGTGAAGAGTGATATCGTGGTACCGGACAAGTATAGTTATATAGATCTAGGGGAAAGAGACCAGTCAAATCCATTAAAATGGGATAAGATCACCCCAGCAGAGTACAAGGTCTGGAATGGATATATAGATTATGAGCAGACCATAGCAAACAGTAAAAAACGGATGGCAGCAAACCCTCAGATAAGATTGATCGAGGAAAATGCAAAATGGATCAAAGACCAACAGGATGAAAGCCTTGTTTCCCTGAACTATGATGTCTATAAGGAAGAAGAGGTTAAAGACAAGGAAAAATCCGATCATTTTAAGTCATTGACCGAGTATGATTCCAAATTGACTTTTGAGTCTTTGGAATATGAGGAGGAATTGTTTGCCAAAGATGCGGACTTAAGGGAGAAAAGAGATCGTTGGCATAAGAATTTAGCCAAGGATGTTTATATAGAAGAGGCTTTGAATGTGTTGCAGGACCTTAAGATGAATAACCTTAAACATACCAAATTGGCAAGTGTAAAGAGTTAGAGAACCAGTTCTACAATTTTATATGCTCTGACTGTTATTGTCAGGGTTTTTTGTTTTGGTATGGATTGGTAAAGCCCTGTTTTTTCTTCTAGATAGGTTGATGGACCGATTCTCCCATAATTTACTTCTCTTATAAGAATACTATGTACTTGGGAATTACACATATAGCTTGGATTATCCATACCCTGCTTTTGCCCAGGGGGAAAAAAGGTAGGGTCAAGACGGGATTCAATACCAAGATCCAAGAAGCCATACATTTATCTGTTGTGGGATAAGGTGATGTTACAGGTCAGTTGTTTTATCCGGTGTTTGGTCAGTACCCAATGCCTTTCCCGCCCCAAAGCCCAAAAAAGAATATGCCCCACTTTACAAAAAGCGGGGCATGCCATATGTGATTTATGTGCTATATGGAATGGGTACGCACAAGTATTTATTTCCTTTCAAATAAGGCCTCCATCTCTTCCAATGTCTTTCCTTTGGTTTCAGGGATGTATTTATAGACGAATACAATAATGATTACGATAAAGGCTGAAAACAGGAAGTAGGGCAGGGCGTTGTTCCATGTACCTCCGTTCATGATCAGGTCATTGGACTTGCTTTCGACCACCATAGGGAATGTCTGTGATACAAAATAGTTGGACAGCCACTGTACGGCCACGGCTAATGCCATAGCTGTACTCCGTATCTTATTGGGGAATATTTCCGATAATAATACCCAAACAATGGGGCCCATTGACATGGCGAATGAAGCTATGAAAATCAGTACTCCAATTAAACATACAATACCTTCAGAAGAGGAAATGGTTGGTAGTCCGGCTGAATTCACGCTGGCATAATCACTGAAATAAAGGGTGAATCCCATTAATAAAAATCCGATAAGCATACCAAAACCTCCAATGATCAGTAATGGTTTCCGACCTAATTTATCAACGGTGAACATTGCCACAAAAGTAAAGAGGAGGTTTACAGTGGCCAATAAGATCTGTTGTAGAAGAACATCATCCTGTCCAAAACCAAGGGCTTGCTCAAATATATCGGCTCCATAATAAAGTACTGCATTTATTCCTGTAAATTGCTGCAAGGCGGATAATACTGTTCCTATAATTACAATAGGGAGCATGGTTTTGTTGAAGATAGAAGCCTTCTTTTTGGTACTTTCCGCTTTTATGGAGTCTTTGATTTCCTTGATTTCCTTGGAGGCGATTTCCTCACCGTGGATTCTGGTCAATATATTTTCGGCCTCTTCCTCCCTTCCCTTGATCATTAGCCAACGCGGACTTTTGGGCACAAAGAACAATAGTACCAAAAAGATACCGGCAGGCACTAATTCGGACCAGAACATATCACGCCATCCATAGGCGATATTCTCACTTTCGCTTAATTTGGCCCCAATAAAATAAGTGACCAGGAATACCACGAAAAAACCGATGACCACTGCTAGCTGGTAGAAGGTAACCAGGATACCCCTATTCTTTGCAGGGGCGATCTCAGCGATGTACATGGGGGCGTTCATAGAGGCGATACCAATAGCAATACCCCCTATAAGCCTGAAAATGACCAATAAGGTGGTCGATTCTGGAAGCATGCTGGGTAATCCGGACCCCCACGCTGAAACAGTGAATAATATGGCGGCAATAATCAATGATTTTTTTCGGCCGATAGCCCTGCTTATAAGGCCCGCTGAAGCCGCACCGGCCAAGGCCCCTAAAAGGGCACTGCTGACAATAAATCCTTTCAATGCCCCGGTTAGCTCAAAATATTTTGAAAAATAGAACTGTGTGCCATTGATAACCCCGGTGTCATAACCAAATAACAACCCTCCCAAGGTTATAACAATGGTTATAAAATAGATGTTGATCTTAGTGGTCGATGTTTTGCCCATGGTTGTTTTGGTTTTAATTGGTTTGATCTTTCATTGGTTGCTATGCCGTAGCGTCACGATTGGCAGCATATTCGAAGAAAATCCACGATATTATTTGCCAAATAATGATTTTACTGCACAGGTCCAAGAGGTTTAAAGTGATATAAGACTTTGAAAATAGAATACCAAATATAGTTTTTTGTTCTGAAAAAAACCTCTGTATTCTTTTAAAATTTAAGATCAAGATACAGTATCCTGTATTTGGGAGAGACAATCCCGATTACTTTAGGAAAATATATAGAATCTTGGGAAATCGGGTTGTTGGTCTGTAATCGAACCGTACCCTTCATGATATTTGGATATGGCATAGATTCAGCTATGGGTTTGCCCCATCGATGTTTTTTTTACCGCCCATTGTAGGATATTGGGTCTTGGAAAATTCTTAATCGTTATTTCCCGTGCGTTTCCCAGCTTCCCTGGGTTCTAAAATAAGCGATTCGGAGTTGATACAATACCTCAGGCCACCCGGCCCTGGCCCGTCAGGGAAAACATGGCCTAAATGGGCATCACATGTATTGCACATTACCTCGACCCGTACCATTCCAAAAGCGGTATCTTTCTTATACTGTATTGCATTTTCCTTAATGGGTTGCGTGAAACTGGGCCAGCCTGTTCCCGATTCGAATTTTATGGTAGAATCGAATAGGGGGGACCCACAACAAACACAATTGTATCGACCTGCTTCGTGGGCAGTACAGAGGACACCCGAATGTGGGGCTTCTGTACCTTTTTTACGAGTGATGTTGAATTGGTCGGGACTAAGGGCCTCCTGCCATTCCGTATCGGTTTTTTCCACTCTCCGGTCTGGTTTGGGATTTCCTTTTACACTAAAATTGATTATATCCTTCCAGCTGAGCATAATTCATTTCCCTTTTTTTAATGGTTTTAATCTATTTCCTATTGCAAATTAACGATTGGATATAACTTAGGGAAGCTTTGCCGTTGGTCTTTTTTTACCATGGGCACACTTGTACGATTTAAAGTTGGGGTTATGTTAAATTGATTTAAATTTGCCAAGTGGGCCGATCCTTGAATAATAGACAGCTTTATACGATCTTATTAACACTATGTGTTATTGGTTTTTGGTTGTTCGATAATTTTTATACTCCAGCTACATATTCGTCCTCTTCCGATGACGGATCAGAAACAGGGATACCCTCCTATCTCCTGCCAAGTTCATCAACGGGTGATATTGTAGTCCATGATCATTTCATGTTGTCTTATAACGAGCCCTTTGAGCAGGCCGAGTGGGTTGCCTATATGCTCAAAAGAAGCCATTTGACCTATGACGATAGAAAACGTCCTTATTTTATGGAAGATCCCAAGGTAAAGACGAAATCTGCCGATTGGCGTAATTATAAAAGGTCGGGTTATGACAGGGGGCATTTGTGTCCTGCCGGTGACCGGCGTTTTTCCGAATATGCCTACAATGAAACTTTTTACACCAGTAATATAAGTCCACAGGACAGGGACTTTAATTCGGGGGTTTGGAATGAGTTGGAAATGCAGGTAAGGCGTTGGGCAAAACGCTATGGTGATCTTTTTGTGGTCACCGGGGGCGTTCTTGAGGATGGTCTTGACGAGATTGGGGAAGAGGATGTTGATGTACCTGATTATTACTATAAGATCATAGCCCGGGGTAATATAAAGAACCTTAAAGTAATCGCTTTTTTGATGCCTAACCATAAAAGTTCTGAACCAATACGGCATTTTGTTGTTCCTGTAGATCGTATTGAAAAACTCACAGGTATTGATTTTTTTGAAAAACTACCCGACACCAAAGAAAGAGATCTGGAAGGAAGGTCAACTTTGTCAGGATGGGAATTTTGACCTCCTTATTGCAACCTGTTCGAGTCCAATTTTAGGAGGATAAACAACAGGATGGTAAAAAAGAGCAGGCCAGAGCCTCCGTAACTAAAAAACGGCAGGGGTATTCCGATGGTGGGCAAAACACCTATCACCATTCCGATATTGATGAAATAATGGATGAACAATATGGAAATGACACCGTAACCGTACATTCGGACAAATGGATTTTTTTGTCTTTCCGCCAAATACACCAATCGTAAAAACAGGACAGTGAACAAAAGTATCACCGTTGTGGTGCCAATGAACCCCCATTCCTCACCTACTGTGCTGAAAATATAATCGGTATGTTGCTCAGGTACAAAATCACCTTTGGTCCGGGTACCTTCCAGGAATCCTTTCCCCCAAACACCCCCTGATTCTATGGCTTTTTCAGATTGGTAAGTATTGTATCCTATGGTCTTTCGTATATGTTCGAGTTTTTTCGGGTCTTTTTCCAGACGGAGCCAAAGTCCGAAACGATCCCTGTGCCGTTGCTCAAAAACATTGTTGAAAACAAAATCAACGGAGAGTGAGAATAGGATGGTTACAGCGAAAATCAGTGTCAATGGAAAGACCGGGACTTTAAATGTTTTCTTTTTAAGTAAAAAGAAAAGGACGATGACCAAACCTAAAAAAACCGCGATCCATATAGTGCCGAACATCAATGTGGTAATGAAGACCAATATGGCCAGTAGCCCTATGACCAGGTAATAAAGGGGTAGGCCCTCTCTGAAAATAACGAACATCAGTGCGAAAAAGACCAATGCACTGCCAGGGTCGGGTTGGGGAATGATCAATAATGCCGGTAATAAAATAATGCCTACAGCAAACATTTGGTCCTTTTTTCTTTTGATATCGGTCTGAATATCACTCAAGTACTTAGCTAGGGCCAAGGCTGTTGCTACTTTGGCAATCTCTGAGGGCTGTAAATTGAAAAAACCTAGATTGTACCATGAGGTGGCACCAGCTATAGTCTTGCCGAAAACGAACAGTCCTAGTAGCAATACCATGGCAATTACATAGAATAGACTGGAGAACCGTTCGAAGAAATTCGCCTCAAGTGCCAAAATGACAATTATGGCCAAGACACTGACCCCGGCGAAGAATAATTGTTTTCCGTGTAGGGAAGCGAGATTAAAAATGGAAGGATCGGCATCTGTAAAGGTACTCGAATAGATGTTGACCCAACCTATTGCCACTAAGGAGACATAAATGATGATGGAAACCCAATCCAGACGTTTTAGGATACTTTTACCAGACATATTCGTTTATCTTAAACTCCTCGCCACTGTAAGGTTTTGCGTATTCATGCTCTAAGGTTTTCTCCAGCATTCTTTTTTCCAGATCCTTTCGGGTAATCCTTCCCTTAATGTATTTTTCGATCATCAGCGATGCGATATGCCCTGCGTAACGTGAACCGAAATACCCATTTTCAATATACACGGATATCGCTATTTTTGGATTGTTTACGGGTGCGAAGGCAATAAAGAGGGAATGGTCTGTCAATTGGGTCTTGACTCCGTTGATGATCGTGAAGTTCTCGACCGTCCCTGTCTTGCCCGCAATCTCTATATCAGGTACCTGTACCCATCTTGCAGTGCCCTTGTGGTACACATCGGCCATACCTTGGATCACAGGTTCAAAATGTTTTCGGTCAATGGTAGTGAGCTTCATTTCCGTGAATTTGGGTATTGTAATATCCTTGCCATTGACCTTTTTTAGGATATGGGGCGTAAAATAATGGCCTCTATTCGCTATGGCAGCTGTCATATTGGCCAATTGGATGGGTGTTATCGCGATTTCCCCCTGGCCAATGGAATTCGATATAATATAGGAGGGCCCCCATCGATTATCCCCATACCATTTGTCGTAGTATTCCTTTGAAGGGATACGCCCAGGCCTGCCTGTATGTAAATCCGACCCCAAGTAACTGCCCAGGCCGAAACTGCGCATGTGTTTTTCCCAAGCATCCATGGCCTCGTCGGTAGTATCGAATTTGTCGAATATTTTCCTGAACGTACCTGCAAAATAAGCATTACAGGATTTGTAGATACCCACATGCAAATTGCGAAGCCCTCCGCCACAGTGGCATCCACGTTTTGTCTTACCTACATAAAAACCATGATGGCACACTATTTTCGTGTCCGGTGTTATGGCACCTTCTTGTAGTGCGACCAATGCGTTTAGAATCTTGAATGGGGAGCCGGGCGAAGGTTCCGCTAATAGGGAGCGGTCCCAAGTGGGGTTCGCTATGGAATCGTTATAGAGTTTTGTGTAGTTTTTAGATCGTTTTCTTCCTACTAAAAGTGAAGGGTCGTAGGTGGGGCCAGAGATCATGGATAATATCTCACCTGAGGAAGGTTCTATGGCAACGATACCACCACGCTTGCCATGCATGAGCAGTTCACCATATTCCTGAAGATCTTTGTCTATGGTGATACTGATTTCCTTTCCTTGTTCAGGGGGGGTGTCCAAGGCACCTCCCTTATATGGCCCAATATCCCTGTTGAACCGGTCTTTTTGAATGTATTGTACGCCTTTTTTCCCTCTTAAGGTGTCTTCGTAGGTCTTCTCTACCCCGGTCCTACCTTTCAATTCCCCTTGGACATAATAGGGGTTTTCGGCCAGATCCCGCTCATTCACCTCACTAATATAGCCCAATACGTTGGCGGCACTTTTTGTGTCGTAATAGCGTAATGACCTTTTTTGGATATAGAAGCCTTCAAAATGGCGCATTTTCTCTTGAAGTTTGGCGTAATCCTCTTTTGATAGTTGGGGGACCAATACCGATGGCAGTCTAGGGGAATAGTTCCTTGCCTTTTTAAGTTTTTTGATGAAGGTATCCTTGTCCAGGCCGATAAGGTCACAGAACATCAAGGTGTCCAAGGGCCTAACCTCCCTGGGAATGACCATTACATCGTAGGCAGGGTCATTGCCTACCAATAATTTGCCGTTACGGTCATAAATATAACCTCTTTCGGGATAGTCGTAAATAGCCTTAATGGCAGGGTCTTCCAAAACCTGGTCTGGGGAGAAACTGAATATCTGTAGATAAGACAACCTACCTATAAAAACGATCCCAATGATCAGGATAATAGATGATAGAAGAACCTTCTTCATTGAAGATGATTTTTAAACTTTGGGAAACCAATCCTTGATTTATATTTGACGAACATTTGAATAATACCTTATTCCTTTCTTGTGCTGAATAAAGTACTGAACAATAAACACAAAATTAACGAGGCGATGCCATTGGACAATACTTTTTTTGCGATTAACAACAAATGTGTGGTGTTGAAAATCTCTAGTGAGAAGTAAATCGAATGGTGTGCCAATATTAATAACGCTAAAAAGGTAAATTGTTGTGCCTTGGTAGTGTTACTTAATTTGAAACTTTGAAAATCATAATTTATACCGAACACAAATCGCATTATGGCTGGTCGTAAATAGGCAATGGTGGTAGTTGCCGCTGCATGTATGGCCATTGTATCCGAAAAGAAATCGACTGAAAGCCCCAAGATAAAGCTTAGGCAGATAAAAGCGACCCTGTTCTCCTTTATGGGATACCAATATAGGAACATGATATAGACTATGGGGTTGATATACCCGAAAAAGTTGAGACTGTTGAAAATCAACACCTGTACTAGGACAAGTAATATGAAGCGTATGATATTTAAGAAAACACCTCTATTCATTGTTTGTGGTTTCTTCCAGGTCTAGGATTTCCTTTCGGTCTAAATTATTGATGATATATATATTTTTGATATTGGCCATGTCATTGAAGAGGTCTATATCTATCCTGTAAAAGCTCTTTGAAGTGTCAAGGTCGAATTTTTTAATGGTACCAATAGGGATGTTTTCAGGGAAAATACTGCTCATGGCCCCTGTAACAATCGTATCCCCGATATTCAAGGGCACCAAACGTGGGATGTCTATCAATTGAACAGTGTTGTAGGCTTTGGTGTCCCATATCAAAGAACCGAAATAGTCGGTATTCTTTATTTTGGCATTGATATTCGATTTTGTGTTGAGTATACTTTGGACAGTAGCGAATTTATTGGAAGTGTTCTCCACAATCCCAAGGATGCCCAGATCGGTTATGACCCCCATGTCCTGAACAATACTGTCATGTTCCCCCCGATTTATGGTAATATAGTTTCTGGGATTGGCATAACTATTCTTGATTACCTGTCCAGATATTACCGTATACCTTGGATTGGTGTCTATCTTTACATTTGGGGATATGGTCGTATTGAAAAGCTTATTACGTAATCTTTCGTTTTCCTTAAGTAGGCGTTCGTTTTCATCATCCAGGTCGAAATAGTTGTTGAGACCATGGGAAAAGGCATATATGTTCCCGGTTATCCAGCTAGAGGAATTAAAGAAGCTTGATTGGTGGTATGAATGTGATTGAACCGTAAAGGCCATGGAAATGATCATCAATAAGATATAAAGAAGAGAATTCTTATATCGAATAATAAAGTTGATGATCTGCCGCATTCACTTTTGTTGATTTAGCCTTTCGGTCGAAAACCTTGATGATTTGTCAAATGGTATATCTATTATTTGATTAGGATGCTCTTGTACCTTTCCAGGTTTTTCAATGCTATTCCCGTACCCCGAACAACGGCACGCAATGGGTCTTCGGCAATATAGACAGGGAGGTCTGTTTTTTGCGAGAGTCTCCGGTCCAACCCTCGCAGCATAGATCCCCCCCCTGCAAGGTAAATACCTGTATTGTATATGTCCGCAGCCAATTCCGGGGGTGTTTGCGATAATGTTTCCATTACCGCATCCTCGACCCTTAGGATCGATTTGTCCAATGCTTTGGCGATTTCCCTGTAGGATATTTGAACCTGCTTTGGTTTTCCGGTAAGAAGGTCACGCCCCTGTACTGATTTTTCATCGGGTGGGGTCTGCAAATCCTCGGTAGCCGAGCCTATTTCTATTTTAATTGCTTCCGCAGTACTTTCCCCAACATAAAGGTTATGTTGTGTACGCATGTAATATATGATATCATTGGTGAATACATCACCCGCAATCTTCACGGATTTGTCACAAACAATACCGCCTAGGGCGATTACTGCGATTTCGGTGGTACCCCCACCTATATCGACGATCATATTCCCTTTGGGCTGCATAATGTCCAGACCGATGCCTATGGCCGCAGCCATTGGTTCATGTATTAGATAGACCTCTTTGCCATTCACACGTTCTGCAGACTCCTTTACCGCCCGCATTTCAACTTCTGTGATGCCAGAGGGAATACATATGACCAATCTAAGTGCAGGGGGGAACCATTTTTTCTTTAATGCGGGTATGTTCTTTATGAACATCATCAGCATCTTTTCAGAGGCGTCAAAATCCGCAATGACACCATCCTTCAATGGCCTAATGGTCTTTATGTTCTCGTGTGTTTTTCCCTGCATTAAGTTGGCTTCTTTGCCAACGGCGATAATCTTCCCGGAAATACGGTCCCTGGCGACGATTGATGGACTGTCCACAACGACCTTGTCCGCATGGATTATAAGGGTGTTTGCCGTACCTAGGTCAATGGCAATTTCCTCGGTTAAGAAATCAAAAAATCCCATTTTAAGTTATTTGGTTTCGGTTAAAAGGTGTATTTCATCGACAAAAGTAATGAAATTAATGCTTAAAATGACGTGTACCTGTCATAACCATCGCAATATTATTTTCATTACAATAATCGATACTCAATTGGTCCTTTATAGAACCTCCTGGCTGTATAACGCTTGTAATGCCACTTTTATGCGCAATTTCGACACAATCAGGGAAAGGGAAAAAGGCATCACTCGCCATAACAGCTCCGTTTAGATCGAAATTGAACGATTTTGCTTTGTGTATTGCTTGGTTTAAGGCGTCTACACGGGATGTTTGACCTGTTCCACTGGCGCAGAGTTGTTTGTTCTTGGCGAGTACAATAGTATTCGATTTCGTGTGTTTGCATAATTTCGAAGCGAAAATAAGGTCTTCGGTCTCATGGTCTGTTGGTGCTTTTGTGGTTACTTCACGTAAATCTGCCTTGGTATCCGTTTTGTGGTCTTTTTCTTGGAGCAACACGCCGTTCAAGCATGTTCTTACGAGCGTGTCTGGCATTTCGACCTCATTCTGGATCAGGATGATCCTATTTTTCCTCCCTTTCAATATTTCAAGGGCATCATCGGCATAACTTGGGGCTATTACCACTTCGCAGAATAGTTTGTGTATTTCCCCGGCAGTTGCCTTGTCGATTTCCTTATTGCTGATGAGAACCCCGCCAAAAGCAGAAACAGGGTCACCTGCCAAGGCATCTACATAGGCTTGGTGTAGGGTTTTCCTCATGGCCAGACCACATGCGTTATTGTGTTTTAAGATAGCGAAAGTAGGATCGTCATCCTTAAATTCGTTCATTAGGTTTACAGCTGCATCAACATCCAATAGGTTGTTGTAAGATAGCTCTTTGCCGTGTAGTTTGTCGAACATGGCATCGAAATCACCGAAGAAAAACCCTTTTTGGTGTGGGTTTTCGCCATATCGTAAGGCCTTTCCCTTGGTTTCACTTATTTTTAAGGCGTTCTCTTTATGGTCGGCATTGAAATAGTTGAAGATAGCGGAATCATAGTGTGAGGAAACGTTGAAGGATTTTGTGGCAAAACGCCTGCGGTCTTCAAGGGAGGTCGACCCATTCCCTTTTGTTATCAACTCCAATACTTCCGCGTAATCTTCCATCGAGGAAACACAAAGTACATCCTTGTAGTTCTTTGCCGCCGCACGAATCAGGGAAATACCCCCTATATCTATTTTTTCTATGATATCCTGTTCGGAAGCACCACTTGCCACGGTTTTTTCAAAAGGATAAAGGTCAACGATGACAATGTCCAATTGTGGGATTTCAAATTCCTTCAATTGGGCAAGGTCGCCCTCATTGTCCTGTCTGTTTAAGATTCCGCCAAAAACTTTTGGGTGAAGGGTTTTCACCCTGCCCCCAAGAATGGAAGGGTAGCTGGTCACCTCTTCGACGGACACAGCATCTATGCCTAGGTCCTTTATGAATTTTTCGGTGCCACCGGTAGAATAGATGGTAATCCCAAGTTCATTGAATTTTTTCACGATAGGTTCCAGTCCGTCTTTGTGAAAAACGGAAATCAAGGCTGAAGCTGCTTTTTTAGTGTTCATTTTATGTTACTGTGGTTAGGTTTCGAAGACACGCAAAAGTAATTTTTTTGGAACGAAAAAATACCACAGGTTATCAACAAAAGCACGAAAGTTTTAACCAAAACCATGTCGCAGGGCATGGCAAACCGATGTTTTTTTGGAAAAAAAACATCCTTTTAGGGTAAGTGCCCATAGGGATTGTACCTAAAACAGGACCGCCCATTATGGTTTTCGGCCCATAATGATGCCCTTCCCAATAAGGTTCCGGTTTTAAAGGATCTTGGCAATTTCCGCATTAATATATTCCAGTAAAACCTCATCTTCCTTGGTAAACGGATCGCTCGTGTTCGAATCAATATCTATCTGGCCTATGTTTTCGCCATTTACAAAGATTGGGACAACGATTTCCGCTTTTACGGTAATGCTACAGGCAATATAATTATCCTGTGCCTTAACATCGGGAACCACAAGGTTTTGATCGCTTATGGCTACTTGCCCACATATTCCCTTGCCGAAAGGTATTATGGTATGGTCGGTGGGTGCACCTGCATAGGGCCCAAGCTTCAGTTCTTCCCTATCCCCGTTTTTAAAATAGAATCCGACCCAGTCATAATGGGGGATGTTTTCTTTTAAAAAATGGCAGATTGCCTGTAAACGCTCCTCCGTGGTAGCATTAGGGTCGGAAAGTAGGATATTTATCTTTGGTCGTAGTTCTTTGAACATATCGAAATTTTTGGCCAATATATTGAATTGTATGGTTCTTCCTGTAGGACACCCCAACCGTTTTAATCGTAGGGCGATGGCCAAAAGGGGTTTGATTCCCCCCGGGGCTTGCCTCGAAATGGAAAAAGTTCCTTCGAAAGTACATCCAGTACCCTTGGGTCGGGGTTGTTGATTTTAAAAAAAACGTTAATTAACCAAACGGCAAGTTGTGTTGTTTCAATAATCCGTAGTTTTATGGCGTGAAAGCTATCGCATTTAAAATAATGGCAGTGTCAATGGCCCTCTTGCTGTTGGCCTCTACAACCTCTTGGAAAGTGGAAAAGCACTTTTGTATGGGGCGTTTGGTCGATATGGCTTTTTTTGTCGATGCCCAAGATTGTGGAATGGATATGGTTTCAGGGCCCACATCAGGAGCTACTATAGATAGAAAGTCCTGTTGTGAAGACCAGGTGACCGTCATAGGGGGTCAGAATGATGTTAGGCCTTCTTTCGCTGATATCGATGTAGAACGGCAACTGTTCTTGGTTGCCTATATGGATATTTGTACTGGCCTATTTGAACCTATATGGGTTCATACTGTCCTACATGAACGATATGTGCCGCCCAAAATTGTCGAGAATATCCAATTACTCGACAACGTCTTCTTGATTTGATTCGTTTTCAGGTTTTTCCTTATCATTTTTTTAGGGTGTTTCCGGTTTTTATTGACCGGTACGTTCCTGTTATTTCCAATAAGCCAGAATCATAAGATGAAGACAGTTCTATATATTAAAAACATGGTCTGCGACCGTTGTAAGATTGTTGTTTCCCAGTCGTTGGGGGAAATGGGCCTTACCTGTGCCAATGTTGAACTCGGTACTGTTACCATAGTATCCGACACTGTTCCGGACTATGGGCAGGTACGGCGGGTATTGGAAAGCAAGGGTTTTGAGCTTATTGCCGATAAGAACGGGGTCATCATAGAAAGGATAAAGACGAGTCTTATCGATTTTGTCGACCCCGAAAGGCAAATAGAGGAAGGGAATGTCTCGGCCTTTTTGTCAAAAACCTTGAATCGTGATTATTCCCTGTTGAGCAAGCTCTTTAGCAGAACACAAGGTATTTCCATAGAGAAATATGTTATCCGTCTAAAAATAGAAAAGGTCAAGGAGTTTATACAGATGAATGATTTGAGTTTTTCCGAGGTAGCCTATACATTAGGCTATAAAAGTAGCAGCCATTTGGCGCGACAGTTTAAGGCGGTAACAGGCCTATCAATGTCGGAATATAAAAACATGCAAGAATGGGAGCGTAGGCCCTTGGACCAAATTGTATAAGCCTTAACCACAACTCGTCAAATATACAAGGGGGTTGTATTGTACTTTTGTAAAGTATAAAAAGAAGACACCAATGAAACATACTTATCACATCCACGGAATGAGCTGTAACGGTTGTAGGTCCCATGTTGAGGGAATCTTGGCAGGGGTCAAGGGTGTGGCCAATGCTACGGTCGACCTGGAAAAAGCCGAAGCCGTTTTAGAATCCGATAAGGAAATTCCCCTAAGAACATTGCAACAGGCAATGAAGCAGGACGGTGGGCATTATTCCATTCATGGGCAGGGTGACTGCCATCATGGGGTCAGCAAATCGGAAAAGAAGGAAAATGGCAATGGCACCTTTTACTGCCCTATGCATTGTGAGGGGGAAAAGATCTATGACGAATCTGGCGATTGTCCCGTATGCGGAATGGATTTGGTAGAGGAAGTAAGTGCGGTTGGTGCCGTCCCTCAAGAATACGTATGCCCCATGCATTCGGAAATCGTACGTGATGATCCGGGAGATTGTCCAATTTGTGATATGGGGTTGGTGCCTAGACAAGTGGACCTTTCTGCTGGGGACAAGAGTTATAACAAGCTTTTCGGTAAGTTTAAGGTCGCAATGGCCTTTACCCTACCGATTTTTATCATCGCCATGTGGGGGATGATACCGAACAACCCCCTTCATAAGCTGTGGGGTGTGAGGTATTGGAACTGGATTCAATTCGCATTGTCACTGCCCGTGGTTTTTTATGCAGCGTGGATGTTCTTTGAGCGTGCGTATCGTTCTTTGAGAACATGGAACCTGAATATGTTCACATTAATAGGCATTGGTTCCGGGGTAGCTTGGTTGTTCAGTGTATTTGCCATATTAGTACCCGATTTTTTCCCAAGTCAGTTTAAAACGGATGATGGTACTACGGTTCATGTCTATTTTGAAGCTGCCACGGTTATTCTGACTTTGGTTCTCTTTGGGCAAATGTTGGAAGCCCGGGCGCATGGTAGAACCAATTCTGCCGTTAGGGAACTTTTGGGATTAGCACCCAACAAGGCTATACGAATCGTGGACGGTAAGGAGGAGACCATTGCAATAGACCAGATTTCAAAAGGGGATTTATTACGTGTTAAGCCAGGGGGTAAAATTCCCGTGGATGGTGTTGTCCTTGAAGGGGAAAGTGTGGTTGACGAGTCCATGATCACCGGGGAGTCGGTTCCTATCCATAAAGGCAGGGGGGACAATGTGAGTTCGGGGACCATAAATGGCAAGGGTTCTTTTGTGCTGAAAGCTGAAAAGGTAGGTTCGGATACGCTATTGTCGCAAATCATAGACATGGTAAACAAGGCAAGCCGAAGTCAGGCCCCTATCCAAAAATTAGCCGATAAGATCTCCGGTTATTTTGTTCCCACAGTGGTTTTTATTTCTGTGGCCATTTTTATCATATGGATATTTTTTGGTCCTGAGCCCGCTTATGTGTATGCCTTGGTGAATGCGATTGCGGTTTTGATCATTGCTTGCCCATGCGCCCTAGGGTTGGCTACGCCAATGTCCGTTATGGTAGGTGTGGGCAAGGGCGCACGATCGGGGGTCTTGATCAAGAATGCAGAGGTGTTCGAGCGTATGGTTAAGATAGATACGTTGATAATAGATAAGACAGGAACCATTACCGAGGGAAAACCATCGGTTGAAAAAGTAGGCAGTGTGGCTGGCCTTGACCCGCGGAAGATAGGGCAATATATTGTTTCATTGAACCAATATAGTGAACATCCGTTGGCCGATGCTATTGTAAGATATGGGAAGGCCAAGGGTATTAAGCCTTTAAAGGTGTCCGATTTCAATGCTGTTCCCGGCAAAGGGATTATGGGTAAGATCGGGGACGATTCCATCGCCTTGGGCAATGGAACGCAGATGGCAGATGGGAATATTAGTATTCCTGATGCTTTGGAATCGGATGTTGTAGCCTATCAAAAACAAGGAAAAACGGTTTCATATTTAGCAATTGGGGAAGTAGCTGTAGGTTTTGTGGTGATAGGGGATAAAATAAAGGATACGGGTAAAAAGGCGATCCAGGAATTGCAGCGTTCGGGTATTTCGGTAGTTATGTTAACGGGTGATAATTATGATACGGCAAAGGCTGTCTCGGACGAACTACATTTGACCGACTTTAGGGCAGAAATGCTACCACAGGATAAACTTGCCGTGGTTGAACGTTTGCAGGCCGAAGGCAAAAAGGTTGCGGTTGCCGGCGATGGAATCAACGATGCCCCTGCATTGGCAAAAAGTGATGTGGGTATTGCAATGGGTACAGGAACCGACGTAGCGATCGAAAGTGCCTCGATTACTTTGGTGAAAGGGGACTTGCACGGTATTGTAAAGGCGCATAGGTTGAGTAATTCCATAATGAGGAATATAAAACAGAACCTATTTTTTGCATTGGTTTACAATGCTATTGGAATACCGGTTGCCGCCGGAGCCTTATTTCCATTTTTTGGGATACTGCTATCCCCCATGATCGCAGCTTTGGCCATGAGCTTCAGTTCTGTGTCAGTAATAACGAATGCACTGCGTTTACGAACAGTGGAAATCGATTGATCAAAGTTCAATAAAAAAATAAATGAAGAGATATATAGCGGTAGTGGTTTCCATCCTTATACCATGGATGGCTTTCTCCCAAGAGTGGGTAGAAGGAATGGTGATGGGAGTAGGCGAAGGGGGTGGACATTTGAGGTTGTCCGGGGCCAGTGTGTATTGGATGGACTCCCAGATAGGAACAGTGACCAATGGTGGGGGTTCGTTCTCCATTCCGTATAAAAAAGAATATAATGAATTGATTATAAGTTGTATAGGCTATGAACCGGACACGTTGATGGTAAATTCGCCTAAAAAGATACATCATACCCTAAAGGCCTTGAATTCTTTGGATGAGGTAGTCGTAAGGAGAAAACGGGATGCAATACAGAAAACATTCTACAGTGCCCAAAATATAGTGACGGTAAATAGTGCTGAATTATTAAAAGCGGCCTGTTGTAACCTTTCGGAAAGTTTTGAGACCAATCCGGCTATCGATGTTAATTTCCCCGATGCCCTAACGGGAACCAAACAGATACGGATGTTGGGTCTGACGAGTCCGTATTTATTGATTACCCAAGAGAATATCCCCATGATCCGGGGTGCCTCACGGGCTTTCGGATTAACATTTACCCCAGGTACCTGGGCAGAAAGTATACAGATTACCAAAGGGGCGGGAAGTGTTGTCAATGGTTATGAAAGTATTTCGGGACAGATCAATACCGAGCTGGTGAAACCGCTAACCGATAATGGTATTTTTGTTAATGGATATGGCAATAAGAATGGTCGGTATGAACTGAATACACATTTCAATAAAAGACTGACCGATAAGTGGAGTTCGGGATTGTACATTCATGTCAACCGTAGGGATAAAAAAGAGGATAATAATAAAGACGGGTTCCTGGATGCTCCATTGGCGAATCAAATTAACGTGATGAACCGTTGGCAATACCAGAACCCTGTTACAGGATGGGTGGGTTTTGTCAATGTTCGGTTCCTGAAGGATGAAAAGCAGCTAGGGCAAACCGATTTTGACCCCTTTGTGGATAAGTTCACTACCAATGCATGGGGAGGTGAGGTAGACACCCGTAGGTTCGACTCCTATGTTAAACTGGGATATGTCTTTCCTGAATTGCCATATCAAAGCTTTGGTATTCAGGGTTCTTATAGTATGCATAAGCAAGATTCATACTATGGGTTCAACCAATATAATATTGGCCATGAGAGTATTTATTCAAACTTCATATTTAATTCGATTATAGGGAATACGCAGAACAAGTTCAAGGCGGGATTGACTTTTGCCTATGATGGGTACAATGAGCTGGTGAATGTAGACAATTATGCCCGTCATGATAATTCGGTAGGGGCCTTTTTCGAATACAGTTACGACAATCTGGAAAAAGTAAGTTTGACCGCAGGCCTACGGATTGATGACCATAACCATTTAGGTACTTTTGTCACCCCTAGGTTCCATATTCGTTATACCCCTTGGGACAAGGCAAGTTTAAGGGGGTCTATTGGAAGGGGCAGGAGAGCGGCCAATATTTTTGCAGAAAACCAGCAGATATTCGCTTCTTCACGACAAATAAGCCCAATAGGGGCGAATAGAGGGGGTATTTATGGTTTTGAACCTGAGGATGCCTGGAATTATGGAGTAAGTTTTCTTCAAGGTTTTCTTTTGTTCGAACGTAAAGGTAATGTCACCTTTGATTTTTATAGAACCGATTTTAAGAACCAGATCGTTGTAGATTATGAAGACCCCAATGAAGTGGCATTTTATAATTTGGACGGAAAAAGTGAGGCCAATAGTTTTCAGTTGGAAGTGAATTATGAGGTCTTAAGGAACCTGGATTTTACAACGGCATATAAATACTATCATGTACAAACCGATTTTAGGACAGGTGCCTTACAAAAGCCCTTGCAGGCCAAGCAGCGGTTTTTCGCCAATCTTGGTTATGTGACAACGGCAAGTGAAAAAGGTTCGCAGTGGCGTTTTGATTATACCCTGCACACTTTGGGGGAACAGCGTCTGCCAAACACATCGGGCAATCCGATAGAATATCGGTTGGGGGATTACTCCAAGCCTTACAGCTTAATGAACGCACAGGTCACGAAAGTGTTCAACAACAATTTTGAAGTGTATATTGGGGGTGAGAACTTATCCGATTATACACAGGAAAATCCAGTTTTGGGGGCTAATGATCCTTTTGGCGCAAATTTTGATACAAGTATAGTATATGCCCCGATTATGGGAAGGATGTTCTATGGTGGCTTTAGATTTAAACTATAATAATTGATCAACCGATAAGATAATAGATGAAAAGAGCAATTTTGGCAATAACGATGATGATGTTAACGGCAGTATCATTTTCACAGGAGAAGAATAAGAAATTGACTATGGAAGTCGATGGTAAATGCATAATGTGCAAGGCACGTATTGAGAAGGCTGCCTTGGGGGTAAAGGGGGTTAAGTATGCCTCATGGGATATTCCATCACATCAATTGTCGCTCATTATCGATGAGCGCAAGACGGATCCCATGAAAATAAAAACGGCTTTGGTGGCTGTAGGGCATGACACCAAGGAACTGAAAGCAACAGAAGAAGCTTATGGCGCTATCCATCCTTGTTGTAAATATAGGGATGATGACACTGATATGAACTGATATCCGTGGTTGTAAGTAAAGGCAATTTTGGAGTTTTGGTTTTATACAGGTCAAAACCTTGGTGTACATATAAAGCCATGTTTTACAATAAAAAATAAGGAAATAATAAAAGCCCCATTGGAAATTTCCAATGGGGCTTTTAAGAATATTAGTGGTTTGTACACCTTTGAATTACATCATGCCGGGCATTCCGCCGCCGCCCATTGGAGGCACAGGAGGGGTATCTTCCTTAATGTCGGTCAAGGCACATTCGGTGGTCAGGATCATTCCAGAAACAGATGCCGCATTCTCTAGGGCGATCCTTGTTACTTTCATGGGATCAATGATACCTGCTTTGAACATCTCAACGTATTTTTCCGATTTGGCGTCATAACCATAGTCACCTTTGCCATCCTGTACCTTGGCTACAACAACAGAGCCTTCACCTCCAGCGTTTTCAACAATGGTCCTCAATGGGGATTCAATAGCTCTAGCAACGATTTGAAGACCGGTCTCCTCGTCAGCATTTTCAGTTTTTATCTTTGATAAGACACTTTTTGTACGAACCAGGGCAACACCACCACCAGCAACGATGCCTTCTTCTACGGCAGCCCTTGTAGCATGTAGTGCATCGTCTACACGGTCTTTCTTCTCCTTCATCTCAACTTCGGAGGCAGCACCGACATATAATACGGCAACACCACCGGCCAATTTGGCCAAACGCTCCTGAAGTTTTTCTTTATCGTAATCTGAAGTTGTGGTCTCGATCTGGGATTTGATCTGGTTTACCCTTGTTTTGATGTTTTTGGCAACACCGCCACCGTTGACAATAGTGGTGTTGTCCTTGTCAATGGTCACTTTTTCACAAGTACCCAGCATATCGATTGTGGTATTGTCCAAAGAGAAACCTCTTTCCTCAGCGATAACGGTACCATTGGTCAAAATGGCAATATCTTCCAACATTGCTTTTCTTCTGTCACCAAACCCTGGTGCCTTTACAGCGGCAATTTTTAAAGAACCCCTAAGTTTGTTCACGACCAAAGTGGCCAAAGCCTCACCATCAACATCTTCCGCAATGATCAAGAGCGGCTTCCCTGATTGTGCCACAGGCTCCAATACAGGTAGTAAATCCTTCATGGAAGAGATTTTCTTGTCGAATAAAAGAATGTATGGATCCTCGAGATCAGTGGTCATCTTTTCGGAATCGGTCACGAAATATGGGGACAGATACCCCCTGTCGAACTGCATACCCTCAACAACATCAACATAGGTGTCGGTACCTTTGGCCTCTTCGACAGTAATAACACCTTCTTTGCCTACTTTTCCAAAGGCTTCGGCAATCAACTCACCGATCGTTTCATCGTTATTGGATGAAATCGATGCCACTTGTTTTATTTTTTCAGAAGAATCACCGACTTTTTTTGATTGTTTGCCCAAATCGGCAACAATGGCCTCTGTGGCTTTGTCAATTCCTCTTTTCAAATCCATTGGGTTTGCTCCGGCAGCAACGTTCTTCAATCCTTCTTTTACGATGGATTGGGCAAGAACGGTGGCGGTTGTGGTACCATCACCTGCAAGGTCATTGGTTTTGGAGGCTACTTCCTTCACCATTTGGGCTCCCATGTTTTCCAATGCATCTTCCAATTCGATTTCCTTAGCAACGGAAACCCCATCCTTGGTCACTACAGGGGCACCAAATGATTTACTGATGATTACATTCCTACCTTTAGGGCCCAAAGTCACCTTTACAGCGTTGGCCAGTGCATCAACACCCCTTCTAAGGCCATCACGGGCCTCAACATCAAATTTTATTTCTTTTGCCATAATACTTACATTTGTCGACCCTCTGAATACAGGGGTCTTATTAATTTTTTTAAAGTTCCGTGTACCCTCCTTTTGAAAGGGGGTGCCACTATACTATTTGTTTAGATTATTGCTAAAATGTCACTTTCCCTCATCATCAGGTAATCGGTGCCTTCTAATTTCAACTCAGTGCCAGCATACTTGCCATAAAGAACGGTATCCCCAATCTTTACAGTAACTTGCTCGTCCTTTGTTCCAGGACCAACGGCGACTACTTTCCCTTTTTGGGGTTTTTCTTTAGCGGTATCTGGAATATAAATACCAGAAGCGGTTTTGGTTTCTGCTGCCATTGGCTCGATCAGAACTCGGTCTGCCAATGGTTTGATATTAACTTTAGCCATATTTATTATTTTAAGTTTATTTTTATAACTGAATGCAATAAACAGAAACTATGCCATTTCATAAAAACTGACATATTGTAAAGCAAAAATGCCAGCTTGTCATTAAAGCTGGCATTTTTTTATGTTTTAAGGAAAGGGTAGGCTAAAGGCTGTCTGAACCGTCATTGGTATCTGTAGGAACGGTAGGGGGCATTTCCTCAGGTACCGATTCTGGAACGGTCTCCTCTATATCGTTGCCTTTAAGTAGTTTAGATCCCGAATCGCTAAAACTTCCTTTAAGTGCTATGTTGGAAGCCAATATCAAGACAATAAGCAATGCGGAAAGTATCCATGTGCTTTTGTCCAAAAAGTCCCCTGTTTTCTTAACACCACCAACGACTTGGTTGCCACCACCACCAAAGGAAGAGGATAATCCACCACCTTTTGGGTTTTGGACCATTATGACCAATACCAATAAAAAGCAAACTGTGATGATAAGAATCAGGAATATTGTAAATGTACTCATCAGTATTATGTGTTTTCTTGTTGTATTTTTTCTATCGTTTTAATACGGTCTGCAAAGAAACCACTTTTTTCTGGATATTTCAAACTTAAAATTTTGTATGCTTGAATGGCTTTCCTGTACTTTTTCTGCTCTAGGTAGACCTTTGCCAAAGTTTCGGTCATCAATTCGTTTTTGTCCAATTTCAAGGACTCCTTGATATCGATTTTCCTAGTGGTCTTCGGCGTTGGTGGTATTTTAGGGTTGTTTTTGATAAATTTATCGATAAGTTCGAATTTTTTCTTTTTCAGAACATCTTTTTCCATTTGAAAACCAATATCCCCATTATCTGGTTCCTGGGTTTCTTGCCCTCCGGGTTCCTTATCCTCCCTTGGTCTGCGTTCAATGGGCTTTAGGGTGGCCAATTGCAACCATTCACTGAAGGAATGTTTCTCTTTTCGGGTAAAGGGTAAAGGTTGGCCGATTTCAAGTTCTTTTTCGGGAATTTCCTTTTCGGCATTTAGAACCTTGTCGATTTCGGGGTCTTTTGATTTAAAAAGTTTTGGGTCTAGAATTTGATCGGCGTCCTTAATGTCCTGGGGTAGGGGGCTGTCTATCGATTTTTCTATCAACGGTATTTTTTCTTCCGTGGGAACATTTCTTGTTTCGGCCCCTATGGCTTCTTGTTCCAATTTTGGGGTTTTGCCAGAAATGGTATCCGCTATCGTATTTTGCAAAAAATCCCCAGAGGTGATGAAGTCGAATAGAATGGCGCGATCTGTAGTGTATGCGGCGGTTTTTTTAAGCGCGTTGTTGTACTTGAAACTATTGAGGTTCCTAAGCCCTTTTAAATGGAGGGCCCTGGCGGCTTGGAAATAAGGGTATTCTTTCAGTACATCCTCCAGTTGTTTCGTCTGTATTGGGGTAACGACCTTTTCAGGGTTTTGTAACAGATATGTAAAATCCTGTACGTTCATTGTCTTAAATCAATAGCCGAAGCTTTATATGTTTCAATTGGCTACGGGGCATTTTGGCCGTAGACCATGAGATTACCAATCTACAAGGGATTTGTCGAAAATATCCTGGGTTATACGTTCAAAAATGATTTCATGCGCTTCCGACTTTACGGATGATAATTGTAAATTGGCATCGTAATCATAGAAAAATGAAAAACGTTGTTCAAAATCGGCATCTTCTTTTGTTTTGTTATAGAACCGGACATTGACTGCGATCGACAACCTGTTTTGTGCAGCGGTCTGTTTCGCTGTTGCACTCGTAGGTGAGATCCGGTATGTCACGATTTCCCCTTCATACAATAAATCGGCATTGTTGTTATTTACCAGGTCCAAACTCGTTTGGTTGAGTATCCTATCCTGTAAAGCCAAGGTGAATTCCCGGTCCATTCCCGGTTGAAAGGTAGAGCCAGGGCTTTGGGTCGCATAGTTTTGGAAAAAATTCACTTGAAACGTAGTGGCCGTACCTGGAGTGACACCAGTAAAATTATATACGCCACAACCCATTGTTAGGGTGAACATGGTAACAAACAAGATTGTTTTTTTGAGGTCCTTCATGCTTATGGCGCTTATAGGTCGTACTGTTTTATTTTTCGGTAAAGCGTACGTTCTGAAATACCCAGTTCCGCAGCGGCAGCTTTTCTTTTGCCCTTGTTCCTTTCCAACGATTTCTTGATCAATTCCACTTCCTTTTCCTGTAAAGATAGCGTTTCTTCCTCTTCTATCTCCTCTACGAAATGGTACTTGTCCTCTTGGGTAGGGGGATTATAGATTTTTTGCTCGACAATGGGTGGTTCAGGGAGTTGCAGGACCTCCATGGTCTCGCTTTCCTTTTCTTCGTACTCGCTATCTGAACCATATATTTTCTGGATCAGGCCTTCGTTTTCCTCCTGTACCTTTTTGGTATCATTGTTCTTTAATAATTCCAAAGTCAACTTTTTCAGATCGGTAAGGTCGCCCTTCATATCGAATAAGACCTTGTACAGGATCTCCCGCTCGTTGCTAAAATCGTTATCCCTTTTGTCTTGCCCTACCACAGCTGGTAAATTGGTGCCTCCAGTATCGGGCAGGTAGCTGTTCAGGGTATTGGCCGAGATGATTCTTTCCTTTTCCAATACGGATATTTGCTCGGCTATATTCCGCAATTGCCGAATGTTCCCCGGCCAGCGATATTTGAGTAGTAATTGTATGGCATCGTCCTCTAGGCTAATGGTGGGCATTTTATATTTTTGGCCAAAATCAGAGGCGAATTTCCGAAATAATAAATGGATGTCTTCCTTGCGTTCACGAAGGGGCGGGATGTTTATTTCGACAGTACTCAATCGATAGTATAGGTCCTCCCTGAACTTTTCCTTTTGAATAGCCTTGATCATGTTCATATTGGTGGCGGCAACAATACGGACATCGGTTTTTTGGACCTGGGAGGACCCCACTTTCAGGAATTCACCATTTTCGAGAACCCTTAAAAGGCGAACTTGCGTGGTCAAAGGCAGTTCCCCGACCTCATCCAAAAAGATGGTTCCCCCATCGGCAACCTCAAAATACCCCCTTCGGGTGGAGGTCGCCCCTGTGAACGACCCTTTTTCATGGCCAAAAAGTTCACTGTCAATAGTCCCTTCAGGGATCGCACCACAGTTTACCGCGATATATTTTGCATGTTTTCGATGCGAAAGGGAGTGTATGATCTTTGGGGTCGACTCTTTACCTACGCCACTTTCGCCAGTGACCAAGACGGAAATATCGGTGGGTGCGACCTGTATGGCCTTCTCCAAGGCCCGGTTGAGCTTGGGGTTGTTCCCGATGATTTCGAAACGTTGTTTTATCGCTTGTACTCCTTCCATATTGTTCCTATGACTTCAATATTATTTATCTTGTTTCACTAAGACCTATAGCTCTGCCAATTAGTGTGGCAGAGGTACAGTCATCGATGTTTACATTTACAAAATCCCCCAACTTATAATTTTCTTTGGGAAAAACAGCGACCACGTTTTGTGAGTTACGCCCCATCCACATAGTATCATCCTTTTTTGAGGTGCCCTCGATCAAGATTTCCTGGGTCTTGCCCACATGCCTCTTTGTCCTTAGCATACAATGTTCCCGTTGTAGGGCAATGATCTCCGAGAGCCTACGCTGTTTCACCCCACTGGGCACATCATCCTTCATTTTCCGGGCGGCCATGGTACCTGGGCGTTCCGAATACGAGAACATATACCCATAATCGTACTTGACATAATCGAGTACGGCCAAGGTAGCTTGGTGATCTTCCTCGGTCTCGGTAGGGAAACCGGAGATCATGTCATGGGACAAGGCCATATCGGGAACGATTTTTTTGATGTTGTCGATTAGTGTAAAATACTCTTCGATCGTATGCAGGCGGTTCATACGCTTTAATATTCGATTGCTTCCACTTTGTACAGGTAAATGGATGTGGTTGCAGATGTTATGGTGTTTTTCCATGGTTCTGATCACATCCAGGCTCATGTCCTGGGGGTTCGAAGTTGAAAACCGGATACGCATCCTAGGCTGGGCCATGGCGACCATATCCAATAGATCGGAAAAACCAACCGCTGTTGCAATCTGCATTTTAGAGGCCTTCTTGAAATTTTTTTTAAGTCCGCCACCATACCAAAGGTAACTATCGACGTTCTGTCCGAGCAAGGTTACCTCCTTATAACCTTTGTCCCAAAGGTCGTTTACTTCGTTGATTATCGATTGGGGGTCCCTACTGCGTTCGCGGCCTCGTGTAAAGGGTACTACACAGAACGTACACATATTATCGCATCCCCTGGTAATCGATACGAAGGCACTTACCCCATTGGTGTTCAGCCTTACGGGGGAAATATCGCCATAGGTTTCGTCTTTTGAAAGAACAACATTGACAGCGTCGCGGCCCTCGTCGATCTCTTGGATGAGGTTTGGCAGGTCTTTGTAGGCATCGGGGCCTACGACCATATCCACGATCTTTTCCTCTTCGAGCAATTTTCCTTTGAGGCGTTCGGCCATACAGCCCAAAACCCCCACCTTCAAATGGGGCCTGTCCTTTTTTATGGCATTGAATTTCTCTAGACGCTTTCTTACAGTGGTTTCGGCTTTTTCCCGAATCGAGCAGGTGTTCACCAGTACCAGATCGGCTTGTTCCAGTTCTTGGGTGGTGTTGAACCCTTCATTGGCCAAGATCGAGGCAACGATTTCACTGTCTGAAAAATTCATGGCACACCCGTAACTCTCTATATAGAGGTTCCTTGTGTTCTTTATATCCTTTTTCAGGGAAAGGGTGTTCCCTTGAATCGATTCATCAATGATTTTCTCCATATATTCACCCCTAGCTTGATAATGGGGACAGCGAAGATAATGCTTATTCTAATTTAATGACAATATGACAGTGTAATTTTAATACTATTTTAGGTTTTCAACCGTTTAACCACATGTTTTAAACTAAATAACCATGCCCTATACAACATTGTCAAATACGATCAAGGAAAGTAACCCATTGGATTTTGGTGCTATATTCAGTAAATCCATAGAACTGTTCAAAGACGTATGGTTGCAGGGGTTTGTAGTGGTTATACTTAATCTTGTGACCATCATCCCTTTCTATGTTTTGGTTTATGTTCCACTTTTGATCGCAGGGGTGTCAGATCCTGAAATGTTGGAAGGCGAACAGGTGCCTTTGGTGTTCCCGATATCAATGGCGATACTAATGCCCTTGATGTTTTTGGGAATCATGACAGTAAGTCTTTTGCTGAATGCGGCCTTCCTGCGCATATGCAAAAACAAGGATTTGGACCTTTCGCTTACAGACGATTACTTTTACTATTTCAAAAAACCATATATCCTGAAATCATTGCTTCTTTCTTTAATCATGCTGGGACTGATGTTATTGGGTATGTTGGCCTGTGGCGTGGGTATTTTCTATTTGATAGTGCCGATTTCCTTGATACCGGCATTCTTGGCCTTTGATGGGGAGTTAACGGCAATGGAGATCGTGAAATCAAGTTTTTTACTTGGAAACAAAAATTGGCTGGTGGTCTTCGGATTGACCATTATCATGGGGTTAGTTGCCGAATTGGGGCTTTTCCTCTGTTTTGTCGGGGTCTTGTTCACGGCTATGTTGGCCAAGGTCCCTGCTTATTTTATCTACAAGGATGCTATTGGATTTTCTTCGAGACCTTGATTTTTTGTTGGGTTTTTTACGCAACGTTATTGGGGGGATTGTATCTTAGGGGTGTATAACCATTAAAAAGATCATGGAAAGCTAAAACGGATCCCCATATCTTAATAGGGTCTTTGCCATTTATGCTTTGTACCTGATTTTTTGATACAAAAAAGATTCCCATGAAAAATAAATTATTGTTATTCCTGTTTGTGGCCTCATTGGGTTTGGTGTCCTGTGAGAAATCCGATGATGGCAAATATGCCGATTATTTAGTGGCCAAACCCTTGGTCATGAGTAAGGCGGAATTTAAGAATAGTGTCGATATCGTAGCCCCATTACCCATAAAGGAGTCTGGGAAAATCTATGCCTATGAGGATTATATTTTTGTGAATGACAAATACAAGGGGGTACATGTTATAGACAATAGTGACCCGTCCGACCCTAAAAAAATCTCGTTCATTAAAATAGCAGGTAATGTGGATATTTCAATAAAGGATGGGTATTTGTATGCTGATAGTCTTATGGATTTGGTGGTTTTGGACATTTCGGACATTACCAACATTAAAATAGTCACACGTTTGGAAAATGTGCTGCGTGACAATGTGATATGGCCTGTTGCCGATTTTTATGAATATGATGGTATTGATCATGGGAATGAGGTCCTATGGGGATGGGAAACGGTGACCGAGCGAAGATCGGTCGAGGAATTCGAGGAAAGATTCCCAAGGGATGGGGAATTTCTCGTAACAACTGCTGAAATGGCCAACAGTGCACCGGTAGGTCAAGGAGGGTCCCTGGCCCGTTTTAAGATCGTGGATGATTACCTCTATGCCGTTGATAGCCATACGATCAATGTCTTCGATATACAGGACCTGGAAAACCCACAGGATTTGGAGGATGTTTATGCTGGTTTTGATATCGAGACTATTTTCAATCGGGATCAGTATCTTTTTTTGGGAAGTATGGGCGGTATGTATATCTATGATATATCCTCTCCATCCACCCCGACCTTCGTTTCTGAATTCCAGCATGGTACCGCTTGTGACCCTGTGGTGGTCGATGGGGATTATGCCTTTGTGACCTTGCGGGGCGGAAATAGGTGTGGGGCAACTGAAAGCGGACTTTTTATTGTTGACATCTCTGATATCGCCAATCCTGAATTAACGGTTAGCTATCCGTTGGATGGACCCTATGGCCTTGGCGTAAAGGACGAAAAATTGTTTATTTGCGATGGTGGTTCCGGCTTAAAGGTATATGACAAGACCAATGTAGAGGATCTGGTGATCCTGAATCATTTTAAGGATATTGAGACCTTTGATGTTATTCCATTGGAAAATTCCTTACTTATGGTAGGTGCGGATGTTCTTTATCAATATGAATATTTAGAGGACGACATTAAATTGATGAGCACCTTGGTACTGGATTGAAAATAGATTTTCCATAGATCTGAAAGCCCGGTATATCCTGGGCTTTTTTAGTACATATATATAAGGTAGGGGCTGAAATTAAAAAAATCAACTACTTTTGTGTCACGAAAAATCGATTAATGGCAAAGAATTTAGTTATTGTAGAGTCGCCGGCAAAGGCAAGGACCATAGAGAAATTTCTAGGTAAGGATTTTAAGGTAGAGTCAAGTTTCGGCCATATTGCCGATTTGCCTTCGAAAGAATTGGGCGTTGATATAGAGAATGGTTTCAAGCCCAAATATATAGTGGACAAAGAAAAGAAGGCCCTTGTGAAAAAACTAAGGGACCTAGCGAAAAAAGCCGATACCATCTGGTTGGCGAGCGATGAGGACCGGGAGGGGGAAGCCATATCATGGCATCTTTCCGAGACCTTGAAATTGGACAAGGACAAGACCAAAAGGATTGTCTTCAATTCAATCACCAAATCGGCGATACAGAAGGCCATTGAAAACCCACGGGAGATAAATTACAACCTAGTTAATGCCCAACAGGCCAGAAGGGTATTGGATCGTTTGGTGGGCTATCAATTGTCCCCGATACTTTGGAAAAAGATAAAAAGGGGGCTGTCGGCAGGTCGTGTACAGTCCGTGGCCGTGCGATTGATCGTGGAACGTGAACGGGATATAGAGGCATTTACACCAACGGCATCTTTCAGGGTTTCCGCTGAGTTCAAAACAGAAAGTGGCAGTGCCTTTACCGCCAAATTGGGAAAGACCTTTGCGACCAAGAAAGAGGCAGAGGCCTTTTTGAAGAAAAATATCGAGGCTGGCTATTCCATTGGGAATTTGGAAAAAAAACCCGCAAGAAAATCCCCTCCAGCCCCGTTTACCACATCTACCTTGCAGCAAGAAGCGGCTAGGAAACTCTATTTCTCGGTGAGTCGGACCATGCAGGTAGCACAGCGTTTGTACGAGGCGGGACTTATTACCTACATGAGAACGGACAGTGTAAACCTTTCCAAAGAAGCGATCGGGGCGGCAAAAGATGCCATTGTGGACAATTATGGGGAAAAATACAGTACCGCAAGGAATTTTAAGGGAAAGACCAAAGGAGCACAGGAGGCCCACGAAGCAATCCGACCTACAGATATGACAATACAGTCCCCTTCGTTGGAACGGGACCAATCAAAGTTGTACGATCTGATCTGGAAAAGAACCATTGCATCGCAAATGAGTGATGCCCAATTGGAACGTACCAATGTAAAAATAAAAGCAACTACGCACAACGAAGGGTTTACCGCAAATGGAGAGGTGATAAAATTCGATGGTTTTCTAAAAGTGTATATGGAAGGACTTGATGATGAGGATATGTCCGAGGAACAAGAAGGAATGTTGCCGCCGATGAAAGTGGGCGATGCATTGTATAATAATTTCATTACGGCCACCGAGCGTTTCACAAGACCACCATACAGATTTACCGAAGCCACCCTGGTAAAGAAACTGGAAGAACTTGGTATAGGAAGACCTTCTACCTATGCACCGACTATTTCAACCATTCAGAATAGGGGTTATGTTGAAAAAGGTACTGTTGATGGTGTCGAAAGAAAATATATCCAATTTGTCCTGAAGGCAGGTGCGGTAAAAGAAAAGGAATTGGTCGAGACCTTTGGGTCCGATAAGGGCAAAATGGTGCCGACCGATATAGGAATGATCGTCAATGATTTTCTTGTCGGTCATTTTTCGAATATACTGGATTATAACTTTACGGCCAAGGTCGAAGAGGATTTCGATGAAATCGCAGAGGGGGAAGAGGATTGGCAAAAAGTGATGAAGGAATTTTACAAGGACTTCCATCCCACTGTTGTCGATGTTGAGGAAAATGCGGATAGGGCAAGTGGTGAACGTGTATTGGGCAAGGATCCCAAGACAGGCAAACAGGTCTCGGTACGTTTAGGTAGATTTGGGCCAATGGTTCAAATAGGGACTGTCGATGATGAGGAAAAACCACAATTTGCCAGTTTGGCCCAAGACCAATCCTTGAATACCATAACATTTGAGGACGCAATGAGACTGTTTGAACTTCCCAGGAAGTTGGGGAATTTCGAAGGAGAGGATGTTGAGGCCAATACGGGTCGTTTTGGCCCCTATGTGAAATTTGGTAAAAAGTTCGTTTCATTGGCCAAAGGCGAAAGTGCCATGGATGTTTCCTTGGATCGGGCCATAGAGTTGATCAAGGAAAAGCAGAAGGCGGACGCACCGATCGCATCTTATGAGGATAAGGACGTGATGAAAGGGGTTGGGCGTTTTGGACCATTTATTAAATGGGATGGGATGTTCATTAACGTGAACAAAAAATATGATTTCGATAATCTTACCCAGAAAGATATTGAGGAGTTGATCGAGGCCAAAAAGCAAAAGGAAATCGATAAGGTTGTACAGGAGTGGCCAGAGGAGGGAATACGTATAGAAAAGGCCAGATGGGGAAGACATAACATATTGAAGGGAAAAGTAAAGGTTGAGTTGGCGAAAACCGTCGATGCGACAAAGATGTCTTTGGAGGAGGCAAAGGAATTGATCGAAAAGAAATCCCCCAAACGAAAAACGAAACCTAAAGCTAAAAAATAAGTATGGCATTTGATTTTTTGGCCCCTGTAGAGGATAAGGTTTTGGCCCATTCTGAATTACTGCCCCCACAGGCCCTCGGAAGACATATCTACCCCCATACAAAAAAAGATGGCCTACCGGTTCTTGCAAATGCGGCCATCGCTATTTTGGGCGTTAAGGAATCCCGTAATGCCTACGAAAAAAAACCCGGTAGATTGGATGTTTCCGCGATCAGGATACAGTTGTACAGATTATTGTTGGGCAATTGGAACTCGACAATCATTGATATGGGTGATATTGAAGAAGGCGAAACCGTTGATGATACTTATTTCGTAGTAAGGGAAATAGTGGCCGGTTTGCTTGAAGAGAATATCGTACCTGTTATTTTAGGGGCGACCCAAGACATCACTTATCCTGCATATCGTGCCTTCGATGGTATAAAGGATATGGTCAACTTAGTGGCTATCGATAGCCGTTTTGATTTCGGAATGGAAGATGAATTGATTTCTTCCCATTCCTATATGAGTAAGATCATTACGGATAAGCCCAACAATCTTTTTAATTTCTCGAATTTAGGATACCAAAGTTACTTTAATGCCCAAGAGGAGAAAGATTTAATGGAACGTCTTTTTTTTGATGCCTATAGATTGGGTGAGCTGATAAACGATATATCCTTGGCAGAACCTGTTTTGCGCAACGCACACATGGTAAGCCTGGATGCACGATCTATTAAATCGAGTGAGATAGGGGTGTCCCCCAATTTCTCGCCCAATGGTTTCGATGGTCGTGAAATCTGTGCCATTGCAAGATATGCAGGGCTAAGTGATAAGGTCAGTGTCTTTGGCATCTATGAGATGGAGAATACTGATCAATCATGCCAATTATTGGCACAGATAATATGGTACTTCATAGAAGGGGTGAATTTTAGGGTAAAGGAATCCCCCTACTCAAGAACAGACGATTTTACAAAGTATACCGTACCAACCGATACTGGGCAGTTGGTCTATTATAAGAGCCATCTTACCGAAAGATGGTGGGTAGAGGTACCTTCGATTTTGACTTCACATACTAAAGCCAATACGGTGGCGTTATTACCTTGCACCGAACAGGATTATCTTGATACATGTAACCAGGATATTCCCGAAAGGTGGTTTAAGGCCTATAGAAAAGGCTTTAACTGATCAAAAAACTAGGCGATAATTGTATAACGTACAATAATTTATCCAAAACGTAGTTTTAGAGAGTATAATAATAATTGTGTTTGCATTTATAACCTTAATCGAAATTTAACCTAAAGTATGAAGAAGCTATTGTTATCATCTATAGCATTTGTTTTTTTGCTCACCAGTTGTGGGTCCAAAACAAAGGGAGAGCTAGTAGGCGTCCAGGGCAAGAAATGGTATCCGGAGAAACCTTATGGAATGGAACTGATTCCGAGGGGGTCTTTCATCATGGGTAAAAGTGAGGAAGACCAGGCCAAAGTTCTCAATGCACCCACGAAAACAGTTACCGTACGATCTTTCTATATGGATGACACTGAGATTACGAACAGTGAGTATCGGCAATTTGTAGAATGGGTAAAAGACTCCATTGTAAGGACCAAATTGGCTATTTTGGCCGATGAGTTGGGACTTGGGCCCGAAGATGGGGGAATTGGTGATTATGCATTCAAGGATGCCGACACCACTAAGGCATCTGTTTATGATAAGTATATGCTGGACAATTATTCTGGAATGGGGGAAACCGGTTATGAAGGCCGTGCGCTCAACAAGGATGTAGATCTTATCTGGGACACCTCGGATTATCCTGATGAATATTATACCGAAGTAATGGATTCGTTGTACATTCCTGAAGAGGAATCCTATAATGGCCAAAGAACCGTTGATGTTACGGCCTTAAAGTATAAATATAGTTGGATGGACATAGAGGCTGCCGCACGATCTAGAAATGGTGACAGGAAGGATTTCATCAAACATGAGGAGTTGGAGATCTATCCTGATACGACTGTTTGGATCAGGGATTTCGAATACTCGTACAACGAGCCAATGCACAACGATTATTTTTGGCATGACGCCTATAGTGAGTATCCAGTTGTCGGTATTTCCTGGAAACAGGCCAAAGCCTTTTGTAATTGGAGAACCAAGTTCAAGAACGACGACCAGAAAAGCAGGGGCAAACAATTTGTGAATAGGTTCAGGTTACCTACCGAAGCAGAATGGGAATATGCCGCAAGAGGTGGTATCGAGGGAGGAACGTATCCTTGGGGAGGCCCTTATGTAATTAGTGATACGGGTTGTTTCATGGCAAATTTCAAACCACAGCGGGGCGATTATGCTGCCGACCAGGCACTATACACTGTAGAGGCCAAATCATATGAGCCTAACGATTTTAACCTGTACAATATGGCAGGTAATGTTTCGGAATGGACCAACTCCAGTTACAATCCAAGTTCTTACGAATATGTGTCAACCATGAATCCTAACGGTGGTGACGGACATAATGCCAGAAAAGTGATAAGGGGTGGTTCCTGGAAAGATGTCGCCTATTTCTTGCAAGTCAGTACAAGGGATTTTGAATATGCCGATTCTGCCCGTAGTTATATAGGGTTCAGAACCGTACAGGACTATATGGGTGAGGAAGATTCAACACAATAATAAAAATCATATATATTAAACACGTCCCAGTTCCCGGTTCGATATCGGATGGGGAAAAAATCAAACCTTAACCAAATACTTATTATTAACATTAACAAAAATTAAAATTATGGCACAGTCAAAATCAACAAAAAAATTATTTAATATGGCCTACGGGCTTGGGGCATCGGTGGTTATTATCGGTGCACTGTTCAAGATCCTTCACTGGGAAATAGGTCCGTTGACAGGTGGTCTTTTATTATCTGTAGGTCTTATCACGGAGGCCCTTATTTTTGCCATAAGTGCTTTTGAGCCAGTTGATGACGAATACGATTGGTCATTGGTATACCCAGAATTGGCTGGTGGAATGAGCAGTGGGAAAAAGAATAATGAACTTGCTGAAATCAAGGAAACCGAAACTTCTTTGTCCAAAAAACTGGATAACCTATTGGAAGAAGCCGGTATCGATGCAAGTCTTATGGAGAACTTGGGTTCCAGTATCAAGAATTTCGAAGGTGCCGCCAAGAGTATTGCCCCTACAGTAGATGCCATGGAGTCTACCAAAAAATATTCAGAGGAAATGGTACAGGCTGCCGCTCAAATGGAATCCTTGAACAGTTTGTACAAGGTACAATTGGAAAGTGCAAGCAAACAGGCAAGCGTTAATGAGGAAGTTGTCCAAAATGCCAGCGCCCTTAAGGACCAAATGGAATCCTTGGCTACCAACCTATCTTCTTTAAACGGAGTTTACGGTGGTATGTTGACCGCTATGAACAGAAACTAATTAGAACACATTAGTCCAGACCCAAATCAAATAATCATTAATATCTAATTAGAAAAAATGGCAGGAGGAAAACAGTCACCACGTCAGAAGATGATCAACCTTATGTACTTGATCTTTATCGCGATGTTGGCCTTGAACATGAGTAAAGAAGTTCTAGCGGCGTTCGGCATTATGAACGAGAAGTTAGAGGCTTCTAATATAAAGGCTACCGAAAGAAACGAGAATTTCTTGGTAAGTCTAGAAACCAAAGCAGGTGAAGATGCTAAGAAATATGGGGAAGTATATCAAAATGCCCAGAAGATAGAAGCCATGTCCCAAGAGTATTTTGACTATTTGGAAGGTCTTAAGAAAGGGATGATGGAAAATGTGAAGGATCCTAACGATTATACCCGTATGGACAATTCCGATTTCTTGGACCAAAAGTTTTTCCAAGGGGATAACTTGGCCGAAGAGGGCAAGGAATTCATGAAAAGAATCACCGATTATCGCGATCAGGTTGCGGCAATGGTCCCAGCTTCCCTGAAAGAATCGGTAATTGCCCGTTTCCAAACAGGAAACGAGGACGGTAAGGTAAAGGCCAAGGACGGAATGCAAGATTGGATCAACTATCATTATGAAGGGTATCCTTTGGTAGCTTCCCTAGCCAAACTTACTTCGCTGCAGGCTGATATAAAGACAACCGAAGAGGCTGCCTTGAAAGCAATGTTGGAAGGTGAGTTGACCAACCAGGTTTCCTTGAAGAATTTCGCAACATCACTTGCTGCCAGTAAATCGGCTTTCTATGCCGGTGAAAGATATGATGGTAAGATCATCATCAGTAAGACCGATAAGTCCTCAAAACCCGTAAGGGCCGAGTTGACCCTTGACGGCAGAAAACTTTCAGAAGGCAAGGATTATGCTTTGGAGGAGGGTGGTGTAAAAATGTTGGTCGGTGCCGGTTCTCCCGGTGACCATGAGATCAAAGGTACGATGTTCTTTATGCAGGACGGTGAGGAAATCCCTGTAGAGGTCAAAAATAGCTTTGCCACTATTAGTAAGCCGAATGCAGCCTTGATCGCCGCCGATAAGATGAACGTTGTTTATCGTGGCGTTGCCAACCCAATGTCCATTTCCATTCCCGGTATACCCAATAACAAGGTACATGCCTCCGCACCAGGTTTAAAAGGTATAGGTGGTAGTAAGTATATCATGAACCCAGGTAAGGGCAGAACGGTTATGATTACCGCTTCTGGTAAATTACCGGATGGGCAGACAGTGTCTTCCAGATCAGAATTCAGGATCAAGGATATTCCAAGACCGGCAGGGGCTATAAGAGGTGAGACCGGTAGCACTAAAATGCCAAGGAAAAACTTGGAAATAGCTACTGTTAGCGCCTTATTGGAAGATTTTGACTTTGACCTGAACCTTAAGGTAAGTGGATTCAAATTCAAAGTTCCGGGACAACCTACGGTAAGCGTAAATGGAAATAAGCTTAACTCTAGGGCCAAATCAGCCTTAAAAAGGGCCAAACGTGGCGATGCTGTCCAGATATTCGATGTAAATGCCTATATCACTAACAATAAGGGCTACAAACTTAAAAAGGTATCTCCGGTAGTTGTTGAGATAACAAACTAATAAGTAGTATTATTTAAATTGTATTTTATGAATTGGAAGAATGTTTTATTGATCGGAGTTGTTGGTCTACTGCCCGTATCCATTATGGCCCAAGCAAATATACTGAATGCTAAGAAGCCAGAACAGATAGGGGTAAGGACCGAGGCCCAGAAAGCTATCGACAATGATGCTCCGTTGGAGTATGGTTACGTGGACGATAGGGATATACTTTGGTCCAAAACCGTATGGGAGACCGTTGATCTGGATGAACGTATCAACTTCCCACTCTATTATCCTATAGATACTATCGACATAGGTTCAGATAGAAGATCCTTATATGATGTGCTGATCAAGAACATCAAGAACGGGAAACTGGCCGATGTGTACGTAGATTCCTATTTTACTGAAAAAAGAAAGTTCAGTGACCTGGCCGCTACATTGCGTAAAGTGGATACCACCGATATGGGATACGAACAGATAAATGCAGGGGAGGAATTATCACCTGAGTTTATCAACCAGCGGGATTTGACTGCCGCTGATATAGAAGAGTACCACATTAAGGGAATCTGGTATTTCGACAAGCGCCAAGGGGAATTGAAGTATCGTTTGTTAGGTATTGCCCCAGTTGCGCCCGACGTTAACTTCATCGATGATGAATCTATGGATCCCTCGGATGCCAAGGTTGAGCTTTTCTGGGTATGGTACCCAAGTGCAAGGGAGATCCTGCACGATGCGAAAGTTTTCAACCAACGCAATTCGGCACAACCTATATCCTTTGATATGTTGTTGAATGCCAGAAGGTTCAATGGGGTTATTTACCGCGAGGATAATGTGCATGGTGACCGTAAGATCAACGATTATATTGCCGATAATGCCCTGTTCCAACTCTTGGAGGCTAGCCGGATCAAAGAGGCAATTAGGGATCGGGAACAAGACATGTGGGCCTATTAAACATGGTTTATTCCAATTCATAGCCATAAAACAAAAAACCCTGACGATTTCGTCAGGGTTTTTTGTTTGCAAGAAGAGGGTGTACTTTGCCAGATTGTATAATTTTACGTTATGATAGATTATTTGGTTGTTGGCCTGGGATTGGCAGGGGTTTCGTTCTGTGAACAGTTGGAAACCCATAAGAAGTGTTATAAGGTTATTTCCGATGGTTCCCAGACATCCTCGATTGTCGCTGGGGGTTTGTACAATCCGGTTGTCTTGAAGCGGTTCACCTTGGCATGGAATGCAGATGCCCAATTGGAAAGGGCATTGCCTTTTTATAAGGGTCTGGAAAGGAAATTGGGGATACGGTTGGATTATAAGACCCCTATTTTAAGAAAATTCGCCTCAATAGAAGAGCAGAACCTTTGGTTTGTTGCCGCGGACAAAAAGAGGTTGGACAATTTTCTCGATACAACCTTAGTGGATAATGAAGATCCGGTTATCGATGCTCCTTTTGGTTTTGGCCAAGTATTGCATACGGGAAGAATAGATGTAAAAACCTTGATAAGCACATATAAGGAATACCTTTTGGGAAAAGGATTGCTCTCAAGTAAAATATTCGATTATTCTTCTTTGGAGATACATGATGGGTATGTACAATATAAATCGATAAAGGCAAATAGGATTGTTTTTACAACAGGTTTTGGATTAACATCCAATCCTTATTTCAATTACTTGCCGTTGCAGGGCAACAAAGGAGAGCTCTTGACGATTAAGGCCCCAAGTATAAAGACCAAGGCGATCATAAAATCATCGGTTTTCGTTATACCGATGGGCAATGATCTTTATCGGGTCGGGGCTACGTATGGGAGAACCGATAAAACGAATACACCTACCGACAATGCCAAAAATGAGCTATTGTCAAAATTGCACACTTTTTTAAAATGTGATTATGAAATCGTGGACCATGTTGCCGGTATCCGTCCAACCGTTAGTGACAGGAGGCCTTTGGTAGGGGCGCATCCAGCATATCGGCAAATGTATGTGTTGAACGGGTTCGGGTCCCGTGGCGTTTTGATCGCGCCCACGGTATCCGGGGAACTTTTTGATTATATAGAGAAAGGGGAGGCGTTGCCCAAAGAGATAGATATACAGCGGTTCATAAAAAAATATCCCCCTAAGGTTTCTTAGAGGCTCCGGAATCATAATGAATGAAAAAGTTGATCCAGATATTTCTGGATAACCGGGCGATTACAGGTAAAAAAACGATCATTGTTATTACGATGGCAATAAACGAGGTGGGCAATGAGGTTCCGATGAACAAATAGGAAACCACAAATGCGGCAAATGCGAATGCCACACCCACGCCGTAACTTACATACATGGCACCGTAAAAAAAGGAAGGCTCAATCTTGTATTTTGTATTGCAATGTGAACAACGCTCATGCATTTTGAATAATTTACCCAAATTATAAGGGTTTTTTTCACAATACATACTTTCACTCTGACATTTGGGACAAGTTCCTGTTAAAATACTGTAGAGTTTGTTTCCTTTTTTTAACATTTGTAAAATGTTTCCACAAAAATACAGTTTTTGTGTTTTTATAAAGTGAACTTGTTTGAACTTTTTCTGGCAAGCCGAAAAAGTTCAAACAAGTTCAGTAACCTAGGTCACAAAATATGCTGAATGTCCATAATCTTTCGGTCTCTTTCGGAGGCGAATATTTATTTGAGGAAATCTCATTTAGGTTAAATGCAGGTGATCGCATAGGCCTTATAGGTAAAAATGGGGCAGGGAAATCGACACTTTTGAAATTGTTGTCGAAAGATATGCCCATTGACTCGGGGACCATTGCCTCCGAAAAAAACCTTAAGATCGGTTTTCTTAGACAGGATATAGATTTTAAGCAAGGAAGAACGGTCTTGGAGGAGGCGTATCACGCCTTTGAGGAAATCAAGGCCTTGGAACTTAAGCTCCAAGGGGTTAACCAACAACTTGCCGAACGGACAGATTATGAGAGTGAAGGTTACCATCAATTGATGGTGGACCTCAATGATTTCACCCATCTTTATGAGATTCTTGGGGGGTACAGTTACCAAGGGGATACCGAGAAGATTTTATTGGGTCTGGGTTTTAAGCGGGAGGATTTTGATAAAAAGACAGAAACCTTTTCCGGTGGATGGCGTATGCGGATCGAATTGGCGAAATTATTGCTTCAAAGCAATGATGTACTGTTACTCGATGAGCCTACCAACCATCTCGATATCGAATCGATAATATGGTTGGAACAATTTTTGACCAGTTACCCTGGGGCCGTGGTCATTGTTTCGCATGATAAGATGTTTTTGGACAATGTGACCAATCGGACTATTGAGATATCCTTGGGTCGCATTTACGATTATAAAAAACCTTATAGTGGGTTTTTGAAGTTGCGCGGTGAAATGAAGGAGCAGCAACTTAATGCCCAAAAGAACCAGGATAAGGAAATACAACAGGCCGAACGTCTTATAGAAAAATTTAGGGCCAAGTCGACCAAGGCCTCAATGGCACAGTCCCTTATAAAGAAGTTGGACAAGATGGACAGGATAGAGGTAGACCAGGATGATAATGCCGTCATGAACCTACGTTTCCCTATTTCCGTAACCCCGGGCAAGGTAATAGCGGAAATAGAGGGCCTATCCAAAAGCTATGGGGACAACTTGGTGCTTCGTGATATTGACCTACTTATCGAGCGGGATAGCAAGACCGCATTCGTAGGTAAAAACGGACAAGGAAAATCAACCTTGGCGAAAATCATAGTAGGCGAATTGCAGTATGAGGGCAAGTGTAAGTTGGGACATAATGTACAGATCGGTTATTTTGCACAAAACCAGGCAGAATATCTGGATGGTCGCAAAACAGTTTTGGATACGATGATCGATTCTGCCAATGAGACCAATAGGAGTAAGGTACGCGACATACTTGGTTCCTTTCTTTTTAGGGGTGGGGAGGTAGATAAATACGTAAAGGTACTCTCCGGTGGGGAACGAAACAGGCTTGCTTTGGCAAAAATGTTGCTACAGCCCTTTAATGTTCTGGTTATGGATGAGCCAACCAACCACTTGGATATTCAATCAAAGAATGTATTGAAAAAAGCCCTTCAGGGTTTTGAAGGCACCTTGATCCTTGTTTCCCATGATCGTGATTTTCTTCAAGGGTTGACCAATAAGGTTTATGAATTCCGAGACAACAAGATCAAAGAATATTTGGGCGACATCAACTTTTACCTAGAACAACGTAAAGTAGATGATTTCAGGGCCATTGAGAAAGGGAGGAACAACCCCATTAAGACAGCCAAGGTGGAAAAGCCGTCCAATTCCTATCACAACCAGAAAAAAATAAAGTCATTAAAGAATAGACTTAGCGCTGTCGAAACCAAGATCTCGGACCTTGAGAAGGAACTGAAGGAAATAGACCATGATCTATTGATGAATTATGATTCAACAATCGCAGAACCGAATTTTTTCGATACTTACCAAGGAAAGAAAAAGGATCTGGAAAAGCTTATGGAACAATGGACCGGGATCACTCTGGATCTGGAAGGCCGCGATCAGTAGGCTCAATATCATAAAGTTGAAATTTCCCACACAACAAATAGTGTAAGTTTCACAACATTATAAACCCGTTTAACGATATAAAAGTTGCATTGTAACCGATATTTGTTTTATTCTTGTAAGATAATTCTTGATAGTATAATTGGGATTGTCCATAATTAATTGAATTGTAACATGAAAAGAATATTGTGTTTGGCTTTGACCGTTATTTTATGCAATAATGCAATACATGCAGGGATTCCTAAAAATGAAAAGGAGGCCTTGGTCGACTTTTACAATAGTATGAATGGTTCATCTTGGAAAGTGACTTGGGACCTGGACTCCCCATGTAAAACTTGGTATGGTGTCGAGGTAGTCAATGACCATGTAGTTGGGGTCAAATTGTTCCATAACAATTTATCGGGATCTTTACCTAATAGTATAGGTGGCTTAATCCATCTTGAGAGATTGAACTTGGCCTTTAATTCAATTTCCGGAACATTGCCAACAAGTCTAGGTCTTTTGAGGAACCTTAAGGTGCTAAAGCTGGAAATGAACCGTATTAAAGGTACTTTGCCCACTACTATAGGAATGATGTCCGAACTTGAGGAATTCACCATTTTTAATAATTTTATTTCAGGAAGTATACCCGAAACGATAGGTGAATTGAAAAAGCTGAAGATACTGAACCTATCAAGCAATAATCTAGAAGGGGCCATTCCCAGGACATTGGGTAATCTGACAGAATTGGAGAGCCTAGGGCTTTTTGGGAATAGGCTGGATGGCAAGGTACCCAATGAAATAGGTAATCTGATAAGATTGAGGGAATTGGTATTGGCGAATAATCATTTGGGAGGAGGAATACCAGAGGAATTTGGACAATTGGCAAATCTGGAGATATTGGAAATACAGAATAACAACTTCAATTCCTTTGAGAATTTAGGGATGATGGACACACGGGGTTTGTTGGTCTTTGATTATGATAAGGATGATGGTTCCCCATTGGATTTCAAGGATATCGATTATAGCGAGACCAGGATGGCGGACACGAAATTTGAAGATAATGAAGAATAGTTGGTTTTTAGTTTGTTTGGTTAAAAAGGGGCACAGTATGGCATCTGGGCATGCAACAAAAAACTAGACAAAAAGAAAAGAGATTATGCTGCTGGTTTTCGATTGTTCATTTCCCTTTCAGATTCTTCAATGGATTTTAAACCTAAGGCTGGGTGTAACCGTTTTCTATTGTACCAGGCTATCCATTAAATACAGATGATCCTGCTTGGCCCCTTTCGATACTGGCATTTATAGACCCATTCTACTTTTAAGGATCTGAAAAAGCATCCTGCTACCGTATTATCCCAACAATTTTCTTTTCTACCCATAGGTTGCTTTATTGGACCTTTATAAGATTTGATCAAATCTGTAAATTGACTACTAGCATATTGGGAACCTCTATCGGAATGGAATATTGAACCCCTTGTGGTTTGGTTTCGATTAACAGCCATTTTCCAAGCAGTAACAATAGTGCTTTCCGTGGTTAGGTCTTTACCAAAGGACCATCCCATTACCTTTCTATCGAACAAACCTATAATTAGGGTTAGGCACATCCAGCCTTGTTTTGTAGCTATATATGCCCTATCGGATACCCATACTTGGTTTTCCCTATCAACATCGAAGTTCTGATTTAGAAGTTCTGATTTAATAGATTTGGAGCTACGGGATATTTGTGGTTAGAATCAGTTAATGCCCTGAATTTATAAGAACGTCTTACAAGTAAACCTAATAATTCCATTAGCCTACCTATTCGTCCTCTAGAAGCAGAATGGCTGTATTTCCCCAATTCCTTTTTTGTTCTGGGTGCTCCATAGCCCCTGTAACTATCTTCGGATATTTTTCTTGTCGCCCTTGGAGAAGATGCTCACCGCCTTTTTTGATATATCACATTCCAATTGGGAATCTTTCGATTTCCTTTTCCCGAAAAACTATTCTTGTTGCCATATTGTTTTAATTCGTGACGCCAGTGGGATAAAGATGGCATGGAAATATCCAGATCTTTACAGGTTCGTTTTGTACTACCTTTCATAACTTAACCCTACAGCTTTTTGTTTGAATTCTTTTGTGTGAAAATTTCGTGGTTTTGATATTGTTTGATTTTATAAGGATATAAACCCGCTTCTTACTGTCCTGTCAAATGTAGTCCTTCCAGTTGTGTGTACGGCCCATCTATGGAATGCGTTTGAACTTTTTCAGCTTGCCCGAAAATTTCCGTTTTCTGCCCTATTTTTGTCTTTTTTACTTCCGTAGCCCTGCCATGCAATTAAAAAAAGCCTTCAATAGAACAAAAAACCACTTATTTTTCGCTTAAACCCAAAAAGTTTAAACGAGTTCATAATAATTTTAATAATTTTAGTAAAATTTAACCGATGACCCTTACAGTGACCAAACCGATAATAATAGTTGCTTTCTTTTTGTCATTTGCCTTTTTTGTATCCTGTAAGCCTTCATTGGGCACAGTGCAAAATCCAAATGGGGGGAAGGCCAATGAAGTATATACCGAGACCATTCCACTTACCACCGAATCCTTTGACATGGTCTTGATACCGGAAGGGGAATTCCTTATGGGGAGTCCAACGGACGAGAGTTACAGGAAAGATGATGAAGGCCCCCGGAAAAACGTTTCCATTGATGCTTTTTGGATGGGTAAATATGAAGTGACATGGAGTATCTTCGAGCTTTTCTTTAAACAGAACCAACAGCTATTCGAAAACCTGGAAACGGATAAGCGAAATGCAATAGATGCGATAACAAGGCCTAGTCCCCCTTACGAGGATCCTTCTTATGGTATGGGCAAGGATGATTTTCCTGCCGTGAGTATGTCGACCTACTCTGCCCTGGTGTTCTGTAAATGGCTTAGTGAGATAACAGGGAATTTCTATAGACTGCCCACTGAGGCCGAATGGGAATATGCCGCTAGGGCGGGATCGGAAACCATGTACGGGTTTGGGGATGCTATCGGGGACCTGGACAAGTATGCGGTCTATCATGGAAATTCGAACGGGAAGTATGCCAAGGTAGGTACCAAATTGCCAAACCAATGGGGGTTGTATGACATGCATGGCAATGTTGCGGAATGGACGTTGGATGAGTATAAGCCGGATGCTTATGCCACCACAGCGGATAAAAACCCTTGGGTCGTGCCAAAAGTGATCCATCCAAGGGTAATTCGGGGTGGCTCATGGGATGATGATGCGGAAAGTCTACGTTCGGCCGCACGAAGAGCCTCCAGTGTAAAATTACAAAAACGTGACCCACAGATACCAAAAAGCTTTTGGTGGTTCACCGATTCTAATTTTGTGGGGATGCGATTGGTAAGTCCCAAAGAAAAACCCACTCCGGAAGAGCAAAAAAAATTCTGGCAGACTGTTCTTGATGAGGGGTGATAAAAATTGTTCATATGAAAAATACGCTGTTTTTAATTTTGGTGTTCATTAATACCGTGATGGGGGTTGCCCAGGAAGATTACACTCTTACCGATAAAGGTGCGATAACGGTCGATGGTTCTTCGACCTTACATGATTGGACGGTAACCGCCAACTCGTATAGTGGCGGATTGGTACTCAACGATAAGCTCCTTGATTCAATTTCATTGGAAGTCGATGTTGTCGGGATTTTGAGTACACGGGGAGCGACCATGGATAAGAAGACCCATAATGCCTTGAAAATGGATGAGTTTCCCAAGATCAAGTTCGTGGCAAGGGATGTTGTCTTTTCCGAAGGGGACAACCAAGCTATTTCGGGCACGTTGAACATTGCAGGTGTAGGGAAGGATGTGGTGATCGAAACAGCTATACATAGGCCCGAGGGCCGTATTCGAATAACAGGGACTTATAAGATCACCCTTCAGGATTTCAACATGGAACCACCAACGGCAATGTTCGGTTCTATTGTTGTCGGGGATGATGTAACCGTAAACTTCGATTTGGTCTTTGCTAAATAGCCATACCCCATTTGGTCTATCTTATATTTGCCGGGAATTCACCTTGGCAAGGTCTTTATTGTTCTTTTCGTTGTTTTTTGGCTATTTGTCCGTTTGGTCCCAGAATAGGTTTGAATATTCCCACCAACAGATGGGTACCTGGATTAGATTGGTGCTGTATGCCCCCAATAAGGAAAAAGCCGATTCCGTATCCGTTTTGGCCTTTCAAAGAATAGATGGGCTGAATACGATTTTAAGCGATTATCTTTTAAATAGTGAGCTCAATCTGCTCAGTAATAAAAAAAGCGGGACCCATCAAGTAAGTGATGACCTGTATAGGGTATTGAAAAAGGCGGATAGTATCTCTAGGCTCACCGAGGGTGCCTTCGATGTTACCGTAGGGCCATTGACCAAGCTCTGGCGAAAGGCTGGAAGAACTAAAAAGATGCCTGGGAAAAGAGAACTGTCCAAAGCAAGGCAAAGCGTTGGTTATGGTCTACTGCATTTTACCGACCCTAACAAGGTTCGGCTCAATTCGGAAGGAATACAGTTGGATCTTGGTGGGATAGGAAAGGGTTTTGCTGCGGATGAGGTCATTAAGATTTTGGAATCAAAGGGTATCCATTCTGGTTTGGTGGATATGGGAGGGGATATACGTGTAAGCGACCCTCCCCCGGGAAGGGATTATTGGGTTTTGGGATTCTATTATTTTGACAGGTATGGAAAGGAGCATTTTCAAAGAATAAAGTTAAAAGAAGGTGCAGTGGCCACCTCGGGCGACCTGTACCGATTCGTTGAGATAAACGGCAGTAGGTTTTCCCATATCATCGATTCTAAAACAGGTGTTGCCTTAAAAGGAGGAATCCAAGTGACCACGATATCAAGATATGCTGCCGATGCCGATGCCTTTGCATCGGCATTCAGTGTCATAGGTCTTGATGAGAATGCCCTTAGGGATATGGATTGTCGGAATTTGGAAGTCTTTATGACGAATCAATCCGAAACAGGGTACAAGCATTGGGAAAGTCCAGGATTCGGACGGTTTTTAATAGTTGAATGATAGGAATAATACCAAATGATTTGGTATAAGATAACGACTAGATCTACCTTACGGGTAAATTTTGTTTCTTGATGGTATATTGCTCATACCAATCCCGTAAAGCCTAGGAAAGTCCGGCCACCAACAAATCGATCGGGACCCCTTTCCACTTTAGGTGTCTAGTAGTCCGTGGCGTTTTACCCCAACCGCGTTACAAGATTGCCTTTAGTTGACGATAGTCCGATCTACCGCTACCCATAACAGTTTCCTCGTTGGTCGGGTATCTGGCCCCACTCTCATAACAGGCGGGGCATCCATCACAATACCATGATGGCCGTTCATATGGCCCCACCATGAATCGAACAGCGTTTGCCGCATCTTTTCAATGTTCAACTTTTTGGAAAGTCCACGGCGAATCCCGCCCACTATCCTGTAATTGGTCAGCCGGTCGGCCCCCTAAATCGATACCACAAAAGAATTGATGGTCGATATTACCGTTGAGTTGTTCGACCAAACGCTTGCCGGAACATGCCGCGCAATGTTTTAAGAACATCAGGGCCGATTTTCCTTGTGGGCCAAAAACCGAAGTCGGGTCTTTTTGGGCATCGTTCGAACTCTTCTAGTTATGTAGTAAATGAAAAAACATGCCGGAAGTTGTCGATTCCGCATATCTTGGCCATACGTATTTAAGATGATACCCCGTTTTAAGGGTTGCAGAATCGTATCTATGGTTTTGTCTTATCTGGCTTACGGATTAACACGCCGAATATCAAATATTCATATTACTACTGAAAGTGCCCATTTATATCTATAATATAAGAAGGCCGGTTTCGTATGAATACGAAACCGGCCTTCTATTGTATATTGAACAAAATCAGAGTTTATACGAAATGCCGATCTTTCCTCCGGAAGTGATATTACCACCGCCAAATTCAAGATTGACCCCTAGTTTGTCTGAAAAATAATATCTGGCACCTATCTGACCGGCAAAGCCCATACCGGAACTGGTATTGCTGCCTATAAATCCATTAGGGTATTTATAGGAAAACGAATCATAGGCCAATGTGACACCAGCATATACATCAAAATTATCAGGGATGTCCAAAACCGTATTAAAATGATAATTACCATTGGCCCCTACACCGAACCAAGTACCTTTGTAATCACCGTAAGAACCCGCATTATAGGTCTCAGAGGCATAACTAACCTGTAAACCTACGGTGATGTCCTCATGCACACCATAATCAAATCCACCATAAAAAGGAACCCCCCAATCAGAGGTAAAACCAAAACCAGCATTGATCTGCGATTCCCCTTCCATAACTCTTTGCCCTAGAACTAGGCTAGTAGTAGCGACAAAAAACAAGGTTAAAATAATTTTTTTCATTTTGAATAGATTTTAAATTTAGTATAAACATACAAAAATATCTCCATTTCCCATAGTGGACATATTTAATTTTCGAAACCAGGAGCTGTATAATATTTTAAACGACCTTAGTTTTTTTACCATAAAACCATCCCGTACACATACCCTGTACAAAAGTGGATAAGCTCCGTCCTATCGTAAGAAAAGTTGTGCAAGAACAGGGTGTAGGGCATGTGGTAAATTTTATACAAGGGCGTTACCTGTTGGAATAGGTTGCAATCGTTCTATCCAAGAACCTATATGTAATGGTTTTGCAGGGGGATATTCCTGTTAAAAATACTTTCGGATTTTTGCGGCATCCTTCCGTAGAAACAAAAAATATAGTATAAATATTTGAAATACAGTTAATTGTATATATCTAAGTGGATTTGCTGTGAATAAGTTTGTGTGAATTAAAAGGAACTATTAACTTTGCCAGCTCAAAATGATTATTCTTATTAAATCTAAATCTAAATAAAATGAAACATACAATCCGCATATTATTAGTATTGTTTTTTGTTACAATTAGCTCTTATTCTCAAATAAAGGGGAAAATTGTAAATGAAAAGAACGAACCTTTATCGGAAGTAAATGTTTTGCTAAATGGTAGGATGAAAGGTGCGGAAACAAATTCAGAAGGAGTTTTTGAGATAAAAAATGTTAAAGGCAATAGAACATTGACAATATCCCATCTTGGGTACGATAAAAAGGTTTTAAAAGTACAGGCACCTATAAATAGTTTAATGATAACTTTAGAAAGTAAAAATACACCATTGGATGAAGTTGTTGTAGATGGCCAGTTAAATAAAAGAAGGACCCCCTCATCTTCTTTAAGGTTAAAAACAACTATAAGTAAATTGCCACAAAATATTCAAATAGTAACGGATGAATTATTAGAAACACAAATGATCACCAATATGCTTGATGGCCCTTTTAAAAATGTGAGTGGTGTAAGTAATATAGAACACTGGGGGCACTTTGCAAGAATCAATATGAGAGGTTTTAGATTACCTGCATTTAGAAATGGGGTAAATACCCAAGACAAGTGGGGACCTTTATCCGAAGATATGTTTATGGTTGATAAAATAGAATTTGTTAAAGGGCCATCAGGATTTATGATGGCTGCAGGTGAACCAGGTGGTTTTTATAATGTGGTAACAAAAAAGCCTACAAAACATAAAATAGGAAAAGTATCTGTATTGGTCGGCACTCAAGATACTTATAGGGGAGCTTTTGATTTTGGTGGTAAAATAGGAAATAATGAACGTTTTTTGTATCGATTGAATACGATGTATGAATCAAGAGGCACACATCTAAAACATCAAGAACCAGGAACCAGGTTTGGTGTTGTTCCTGCTTTGTCTTGCCAGATAACCCCTAAAACAAAGTTTTTAACAGAATTTTCTTATCAAAAGGTCAAAACATATATTGGTAGTGCCTATGTTTTTAATACGCCAGATAAAGGTTATGGAAGTTTGGATAGAAATTTTTCGATGGTCGATAGTAAATATCCTAGAACTAATATTAATGAAACTAGTTTATTAAATCAGTTAACACATGATTTTAATGATAATTGGTCAGCAGAACTAAAATATATTTCAATGAATTATGACCAAGAGGGGATATCAACTTGGACTTGGGCATTGGATGATACAGGAAATGCCGACAGACGTGTAAGTAAATGGGACGCCATTTCTGAAGGCAATTACTTCCAAGCTTATATAAACGGTAATTTTAATACAGGTGGTTTACAGCATAAGGTTTTGGTTGGTTACGATTTTACAGACAAAAAATATTGGGCCCATGACTTTTATACTCCCATAATTGTAGATACGACCAAGCCTTTTAATGTTAATGCACCTCATTATGGTGATTTCCAATTTCCTGCTGTTAATAGGGAACCTGGTTCTATAAAGGATATTGATGGTGTTTATAATTATGGTTCAAAAATCAATTCAGCTTACGCACAAGATGAATTAAGTTTCCTAGAAGACAGGATTAGACTCACTATAGCTGGAAGATATACAAAATTAGCAGATAAACCATATAATAAAGAAGAACCTGTTAACTACGAGAAATTTACTCCCCGTATAGGATTAAGTGCGGACATTTTACCACAATTAACAGTATATGGCCTGTATGACCAATCGTTCTTACCTGCATCCGGGGCAAAAAGGGATGGTTCAAATTTAGTCCCTATTGAAGGAACAATTTATGAGGGAGGATTAAAAAGTTCTTTATTGGATGACAGGGTAACAGCTTCTTTGAGTGTTTACAACATCACTAAAAATAATATTACAGTAACAGACCCTACTAGTAATGAATTTGTTGTTCAATTAGGCGAATTACAATCTAAAGGGTTTGAATTCGACTTACAAGGAAAAATAACTGAAGAATTGAACCTTATATTAAATTATGCGAATACTAATGTTGAAATCACAAAAGATACAGACCCTAATGTTGTTGGTAATAGAATTGCAGGTCATGCAAAGCATATAACAAATGGATGGTTATCATATGATTTCAATAAAAATTCTTCCTTAAAAGGTTTTAGGGTATCGCTAGGTTATCAATATCAGGTAGATAGGTCTTCATGGGCCTGGGGAGCGGAAAACGAAACAGATTTGCCAGATTACTTTAGAATGGACGGTGCTATAAATTGGCAAAATGACAAGTGGCGAGTGGGGTTGAATATTAATAACATCTTAGACGAGTATTTATACTCTGGCGCTAATTACGGTTCTTATTTATACTGGCAGTCAGAACCAGGTATAAATGGAAGAATCTCTATTTCTTATAACCTTTAAACATAAATTAGATCAGTAACCCTTGTTTTTTAAGGGTTGCTGATAAAAAAACCAATTACCAATATGATTAAAAAAATAATTACATTGTTCATTTTTATGTTTGGGATTTCCCCATTATTTGCACACTATATATGGTTAGAGACTGCGTCAACGGGAAAACTAAATAAAGAACACACTGTACGGGTCTATTTCGGAGAATATACTTATGGGAAAATTGAGAAAGTTGATGATGAAGCTTTTCAGAATGTAAAAGATTTTACAATTTGGGTTGTTTCTCCCAACGGAACAAAACAAAAGTTAAAGCCAGTTGCGAAAACTGATTTTTATGAAGCGACATTTGTTCCTACGCAAGACGGAACATATACAATTACCTTGGATAATAAAAATATGGATGTATTAGATTACACAAAGTATGATTATGCCATATTTAAACCTCAATATCATGCAAAGACAAAAGTGGTAGTAGGGGAGGTTGTTAATGAAACAAAACCAACCAACCCCAACAGTATAGAGATTATAGATGTAAGTAAATCATTGGTTACACAGAATAGTGAGGTAATTTTAAAGGTGTTGTACAAAGGAAGCCCGCTTATGGATAACGAGGTTAGTATTTTTATCCAAGACTTATGGAGTAAGAAACTAACCACAAATGAAAAGGGTGAAGTTAGTTTTAAATTACCTTTTAAAACGACCTATACGATAGAAACCACATTTGAAGAGAAGACCCCAGGGAAATTCAAAGGAAAAGATTATGCGCTAACCTGGCATTGTGCAACCTATTGTATTAAACTCCATCATTAATTTGAATTGTATTTTTCATGCTTAACGCTTACTTGTCGTTTAGGTTTTATAGGTGGTAATTGGCCCCCATGGGGTTTTTTTAAAGTTCATGGTTTGTTTAAGGTTTTGTCTAAAGACAGGCTATTGGGAATCCAACAAATTATATGTTCCCTGTTGGGTGTGGTTTTAATTATTATAAATTTGGGAAACAACATTGGATTTAAGTTTTCCTGTGTTGTTTGTTTTATGTAAAAAATGATATTACCCATACTTTTTACGATATTCTGCGGAACTTTTTGTTTGTACCATACTTCAAAAAAGGCAGTTTTAAGCAACAAGTTGGCCATTGAGAAGTGGCTACAGGCGAATCCTAAGGCCGCTAAGATCTTAGGGGCGGTCCTGTATGTGATTTCATTGACCATTGCAATACGGACATTCGGACTTACAGCAGGGATCTTATACTGTTTCTTGCTTATCTCGGTAATATTAAGTTTGTTCATTGTTTTGGCACCAACGAAAAAAATCAACTATAAGCACCTTATAGGAATTTTTGTTGTTTTGGCGATAATCCAATATTTTAATTGATAAGGATGCCGGCAAACCCTAAGTATTTGAATAAATCACCTTGGCAACGATTCGCCAAGTTGTCCGCAGGGGTTATCGGCGGATATATTATCTCAGCATTGTTGCATATGGTTTTGGCATTGGCACTTCCCTTTCATAAAGAAATGTTGATCTCATCGATATTCACCCTATATGTAGTTTGGGTGGTCTTACTGATCGTGCCATATTTGTTTAAAAACGGGTGGATGGCCTGGATAGTGTATTTAGGTGCCATCCTTGTTTTATACGGGTTATATTATTTGGCCAACCAACATAATCCATTCATATAATGGGAAAAAGGAACTACAATGTATTTTTTAACACACATACCGTTAGTGGTATTGTGATAAGTGTTGGCCTGTTCATCATCTTTTTCACAGGTTCTTTTTCTTTCTTCAAGGAGGAGATCGGATCTTGGCAAAAAGGGGAAAAGGTAAATCACGGTCCCATTTCAGAGGTGGACTGTGATGGTATAATACGGAAGTTACATCAGGAACATAATCTTAACGGACGAGATCTTGATATTTATTTTGAAGGCAATCTTGATGTTGTTCGTATAAGTTTAGGTAAAACAAAGGATACGATCAATAACCCAGAAGGAACGGCAGGAGCGTATTATTATCTAAACCTAAAGGATTTCACTACCAAGGATTATTATGAAAACTATAATTTGGGGGAGTTTTTATACCGACTGCATTTTTTGGATCCTTTTGTATATCCGATAGGGCGTTATCTGGCAGGTCTAATAGCCATTTTCTTTGTTTTTGCCATTATTACAGGTACGATCGTACACTGGAAGAAAATACTTCCGGATTTTTATAGTTTCAATCCGAGATCAATGCTTAAAAAAATGTGGACGGACGCCCACACTGCATTGGGGATTATTGGGTTGCCATTCCAATTTATGTATGGAATTACGGGTGCCTTCTTTATTATTGGTGTTTTGGCCCTGCTCCCTGCAAGTATTCTATTCAATAATGATCAACAGAAAATGATGGAGGAAATGCGGCCAAGGCTTAAAACATACGAGTGGAAAGCCATGACATCGGAAAAACCACTTTCTGTAAATACGTTGATCGAAAGAACAGAAGACCTATGGAGTGGTTTTAATGTTGAAACTATCTCGGTTTCTAATTTTGGAGGGGCGGATATGAAGTATACCATATACGGGGAATTGGATACCAAAAAACGTTTTATAGGGGTGGGGCGGGTTGCTTATGATGCTTATTCCGGTAAGGCCATGTATGAAAAGGATCCCAATGAATTAAATTATTTAGAGGATTTCCAAGTTGTTTGGGGGCGTTTGCACTTTGCTGATTTTGGGGGGATCACAACAAGGATCATCTATTTTATTTTTGGGATCCTTACTTGCTTTGTCATTATCACAGGTGTTCTGGTCTATATAGAGGCAAGAAACAAAAAAAGCATGACATTGAAACAGCGTTTGTATACTGCAAGGGTAGGGCATATCTATCTTGCTATTTGCCTATCAATGCTTCCTGTCACTGCCCTGTCCTTTCTATTTGCGAGGATAACCAATGGGCAATTCGAGAGTCCACAAAATGCCTTTTATTGGTTCTATTTCGTTACTTGGGGCATATTCGTACTTTTTTACTACGTTAAAAGAGATAATTATTTCACCAATAAGAACACCCTATTGCTCGGTGCTATTTTCGGGTCTTCAGTCCCAATTGTAAATGGGATCACATCGGGAAATTGGTTTTGGAACACTTTTGCGGAAGGCCAGTACGGGATTTTGTCGATTGATGTCCTTTGGACTGTAATTGCTGCTTTTTCGCTGCTATTCTATTTGACGATAAGACCAGGGATAAAGGATAAAAGCACCTTTGCCAAGAACCCAATAGATTATAAGGCCCTAAAGGCTGAAGAAGCCAAGGTTTCACGTTAAAACCGTTGCCGTTTATTGGCGTAACGGTTCGTAAAACGATAAAAATCAATTTTTTGGATTTTTTAAATGGACGGGGAATCAAAAAAAAGTGGTTCTTGGTATGTTTCAATCCAAAAACCAATCGTATATTTGCGATAACAGATATGAAAAGAAGTTTAGGGGATATAGCGTACAATGAGGATAACGAAGCCTTGGCGAAATTCGCAAAAGCTTTAGGGCATCCCACACGTATTGCCATTTTAAGGCATCTTGAGAACCAATCGTGTTGTTACACGGGTGATTTGGTAGAGGTGTTTCCCTTGGCCCAATCCACAGTTTCCCAACACCTTAAGGAATTGAAAAATGCGGGTCTTATCCAAGGGGAATTAAAACCGCCCAAAATAAAATACTGTATTGATCAGGAAAAATGGAACATTGCAAAATCACTGTTCGAACAGTTTTTTGATTGATTTTTTTTAGTGATGATCAAGATTGTCCGTTGACGATGAACAAACATAAATAGTATGGCCAAAGTAATTAAAGTATTGGGGACAGGTTGCCCAAAATGCCAGTCAATGGCAGGGGTTGTTGAAAATGTAGTATCGGAAAACAACATTGATGCAACTATTGAAAAGGTTGAGGATATAATGGAAATCATGAAGTTCAATGTAATGACAACGCCGGCATTGGTAATAGACGATGTCATTACGATAAAAGGCCGGGTGCCCTCAAAGGATGAGGTATTGGCACTTTTGGATTAATTGGAACAGATTCCATGAAATGCCAGAACAAAGTTCCGTTTATCCCGGGTCGGGATACCGACATTCACACAAGGCGATCAAGTATAGATCTTGGAACGATTTCAGTCACCCCTGGGGTTTTCCAAATAAATACCATTGGATTGTTCGTCGGTGCTTTTTGTACCTGTATGTTTAGGAATGGTGAACATTTTTTTAGTATGACCAATACGATTGCGGATGTTTGATTGGGTTCAGGACATAGCGGATGGGTTCGTTTATGATCTCCTGGGCCTGAATGAAAAAGAGCGTTTGGCAGAAGCCCTCAATTTCTTTATCTACGACACAATAAAGATCTTGATACTTCTCTTTGTCGTTATCTTTTTTATGGGGGTAGTCAATAGTTACTTTCCCATAGACAAGGTTAAGAATTATCTGTCAAGAAATAAACTGTATGGTTTGGAATACCTGATGGCAAGTCTTTTTGGGGTGGTGACACCTTTCTGCTCCTGTTCGTCGGTTCCCTTGTTCATTGGCTTTGTAAGAGGGGGTATTCCTTTGGGGGTAACCTTTTCGTTCTTGGTTACCTCACCCTTGGTCAATGAAGTTGCAATCGGTCTTTTTGTTGGTTTGTTCGGAATCAAAACGACCATTCTCTATGTGGTCAGTGGTGTTTTGTTGGGCACTGTTTCCGGTGTGATCCTCCAAAAGTTGAAACTGGAACCCTATTTGACACCTTGGGTAAAGGAAATCCTGGCGATTGCACAAAAAGAACAGGATGCCTTTAAGGCCGAAAAACAAACCCTAAGACAACGACTGCCCATAATTTGGGCCGAGGTGCTGAAAATACTTAAAGGGATCATTCCCTATGTATTGGTAGGAATCGCCATTGGCGGACTGATGCACGGTTACATCCCGGAAGGTTTCTTTGAGCAATATATGGACAAGGACAATCTTTTTGCCGTACCTATCGCTACTGTTTTGGCCGTGCCCATGTACTCCAACGCATCGGGGATACTCCCTGTAGTTCAGGTATTGGTCGCAAAGGGTATTCCCTTGGGTACTGCAATCGCTTTTATGATGGGGGTTGTCGGCTTATCGTTGCCAGAGGCAATGCTGTTAAAGAAAGTGATGACCTTGAAATTGATCGCGGTCTTTTTTGGTGTGGTCACACTCTGTATTATTATTTCAGGATATTTGTTCAATATATTATTATAAACCATAAATCAATAAAAATGAAGACAATCAATCTTTTTTCAGTTTTAGCAATCAGTTTAATGTTTACGTTTTGCAGTGGGCAAAACAAAAAGGGGAACAATACGTTGGACCAAACCGTTTCTAAAATAGAAGTTTTCGACTTCCATTCCACGCATAGATGTATGACCTGCAATGCCATTGAGACAAATACGAAATATACGTTGGACACATATTTTTCAAAGGAATTGAAGGAGAATAAAATCACATTCCATGTTGTTAATGTGGATGAAGAACAGAATGGGGAAATTGCCGAAAAATTTGAGGCATCCGGAACATCGTTGTTCTTGAATGTGATAAAGGACGGTAAGGAAACCCAAATAAACCTGACCGAATTCGCTTTTATGAAAGGAAGGGACCAAGACGCTTTTTCCAAAGGACTGAAGGCTAAGATCGACACGGAACTAAAGGCTCTTTAAATGGATTTTTTGCAATCCCTTCTAGAGAATTACAATATCCCTATCTTATCGGCATTCATACTCGGGCTAATGACGGCTGTTAGCCCTTGTCCTTTGGCGACGAATATAACCGCAACCGCATTTATCTCGAAGAATATTTCGAGCAAACGGAAAGTTTTTTTGAATGGGCTGTTATATTCTTTTGGAAGGGGGGTTAGTTATACCGTAATCGGACTGATATTGTATTTTGGGGCAAGTAAGTTTCATATTGCCCGGTTTTTCAATCAGAACGGGGAAAAATATTTGGGTCCCTTATTGATAATAACAGGATTGATAATGCTGGATATTATCAAACTGAATTTTTTGGGAAAATTGGATTTTCAAGAAAGAATGTCCGAAAAATTCAAGGACAAAGGTCTCTTGGGCTCATTTTTGATAGGTGTCGTTTTCGCTTTGGCATTTTGCCCATACAGTGGGGCATTGTTCTTTGGCATGTTGATCCCAATGACAATTGCATCGGCAGACGGACTTTATTTGCCGATAATCTTTGCATTCGGAACAGGATTGCCTGTAATCCTTTTTACCTACTTATTGGCCTTTACAGCCGGGAAGGTCGGTGTTTTCTATAATAGGATCACGAAAATCGAGAAGGTAATGCGGATAGTCGCGGGTGTTGTTTTTGTATTGACCGGGTTGTATTATGTTTCCATCTTTATAGGGATATTGGAATAGCGGATACTGGCAAGTTTAGGGGAGGTACGAATACACAATGATATGTAGGTTTCCGTTTAGGAAATCCCCTCAATGGATTATGTACATTATTGCCATCTCACCCTTCTTTATGGGTCGGTTTTATCCGGCCAGAGCCCATTCTACATGTATAGGCTTCTGGGGCTGGCCGGCATTTTACCCTGGACTGTTCAACAACACCTATTGGGGGGTGATGCTATAAAATCGTTGGATCCCGAAAGAGGGCGATATTAGGCCTGGTCCCTGGTTTCCAAATATGTAAATCGGGTAAGAGTCAGCTGCACTATTCTGGTTTGTTGCCGGACTTGTTGTATTTTTTGTGCTCTATTTTCTTATTTTCCAAAATGGCATAGAATTTTCGAGGGGATATTTTCAAGTCCTTAGTGATCTCCCGTACTTTTTTCTTCCCTTTCTTATAGAGTTTTAGGTTGTCATTTACCTTTTTGTTGAAGTAATGTTGTTTTAGTTTGTCAACAACCTGTAATTCAGTCAAATTCGCTTTACTTGCATAGATTTCCAATTCAGACTTAACTTTCGATAAAGTGTTTTTCATAGGTGTTATCTTAGTTTGTTGGACCAATGAATGGCAACGTTTGTCGTGTGGTCCGGAAACTAAAGCTAATAAATATATTCCCGAATATAAAATTCAATAGGATTTTTATAGGTTGTTTTGTGCCGATAATTGGTTTTACGTTGTTGCGGGGTGTTCTTGATCACAGGGCGATAGCCAAAGGGTTTGGTCTTGGGTAATTCCCATTTGGGAAAAGACCAAAATTTCGACAATCGTTAAAGGCGCTATTTTCCTTACGGGACGATTACTGATATACTTTTACAAAGTCCACTATCATTTGGACAGGTAAGTCATCTGCATTTACCTCACCGACCCACTCCCCCCCAAGTTGTTGGTCGATTAAAATATAAAAGGGTTGGTCGAATGGCCATTGTGATGGGTCAACCCCATCTATCCTTGGGTATACAAAAGTTTCGTTACCGTTTAAGGTAAACACCAATTTGTCTGGATACCATTCCAGACCATAGGTGTTAAATCGGTTGATATCCACATTTGTGGTTCCATAGTAGGGTGGATTGTCTTTCTGATTCAGCTCCAAAGTATAATAGGAATGTGTGGTTTGGTAGATGATATCGTCAAAATTGAGGTGTTCCATAATGTCGATCTCACCATTTCTTGGATAATCCCCATATATTTTATTTTCGGACAGCATCCACATTGCAGGCCATGAACCTTGGGCACATTCTAATTTGGCACGTATCTCGATCTTACCATATTCAAAGGCAAATTTCCCCTTACTATATATTCCCCCTGTCAAAAAAGGCCTTGGGTCGCTCAAGGTGTCGGGATTGACAATCCCTTTTAAGAAAAGTTTTCCATTTGAAACGGCATGGCATTGTGGGCCAGTTGTCATATGTTTGCCCCAGTCCGCATTATTGGGTGGGATCCGGCTCCATTTTGTAGTATCTATCCCGGAACCTTCAAAATCGTCCTGCCAGATTATCTGCCAATCTTTTCGGTCAGGCTCAACTGTTGTGATGCTTCTTTTACATCCCAATACCAAGGCTGTTAAGATTGATATTTGTAAATAGTACTTCCTCATCTACAATCCAGTTTGGATTTGTCCATTTTTTATGAACCTATACAGGGATGGATTTTATGTCTTGCCCCTTCTACCCTAAAAGTAATGAAATCTTGAAATCAAGCAATCTTTATATCATAAGTGAATATAAACCTATCGAAAAGCTTTTGCCGGCCATGTCTTATATATGGCTATCCTTTATTTAAGTTTGAAAAACCACCGTCAAAGACAGCGGTCATGTTTTAAAGGCTATGCCATTTTTTAGGTTTACCATCTAAAACTTTTTAAGATGTGTAAATATAGAAAATTAACACACATGTATTACAGATGTGACTATCACATTGTATTCACGCCGAAGAATCGTTTTCAGGTACTTGAAGGTGTGGTCGAATCTTTAGTTGGACATGATTTACAGGTTATTGGTACATGGAAAGATGTTCAAATTCAAGGGCTGAACGTTCAAGAAGACCATATTCATTTGGTTTGTCCAGTTCCACCAAAAGTATCCATTTCAGGGTATATTGGTATTTTGAAGGGTAAGCTGGCAATCAAACTGTTCAAAACTTATCCGAATTTAAAACAGGGACCTTATTGGGGCAATCACTTTTGGTCAAGGGGATATTCTGTGGGTACGGTTGGTTTGGATGGGAATATGACCAAGCGTTATGTGAAATGTCAAGAACATCATTGAAGGGTCTTATCTGAAAATCAAAACCTCCGTTTTTAACGGAGGTTTTTTATTTTCCAACCAAGATTTTGATTTTCCCTCCGCCAAGGTCCCATTTGTTTTTTCTTAAAAATGTTGATAGGCAGACCAAATTTATTTGTGCCTTCCCATAGAAGAATGTATGTAAAGGAAATAAAGACGCTATAATACCCAAATCCTGCTCCTGAATGGGTCCAATTTGTGAGGGTCAATACGCTTACCCTGTCATATCATTCCGAGTATTTTTTGATCAACCTTACCATTAGGTCGTTAAGGTGCTCTACCTCGTATTGCCCTACACTTGGCTTCAAATGTCCACCTCCGATCCCACTATCGTTTGTGATAAACACATAAGTGGCGTTAGTGGAAATCGCCATGAACCGCATTAGAAACTCTGTCTCCCTATCAATCCCACTAGCGGTAACGGGAATTATCTTGATCCCTTTCCGGGCAGCATCCTTAATGGAACCATGGATGTTTTCAACAATTTTAGCTGTATAGTGGGGTGGGGCATCCAATAATAGAAAAGCAATTCGGGTTCTAGCGGTATTTGACCATTGCAATTCATTTATCCCGGTATTGAGGGCGGTATGCACCGCTTCGGGAAAATCATCCCCACCATTTGCATCCTGCCTGTTAATGAAGTCGATCGTATTGTTCAGATCACTTGTGAATTCCGATTTCCTCGTAACATAATCATCCCCCTCATCCCTATAAAAAACGGTGGAGGTATATATGTCAAGGTTTGAATCATCACGCTTTACACTATCAATAACACTTTTCAGGTCAGCCTTCAAAAAATCTATCTCATCTCCCATAGAGCCCGTAGCATCTACAATAAATGATAATTCAACCTTTTTTATATCCCCGATATTGGAATTGATCTCTATTTCATTTATTCCATCTTCGATCAAGACGGGCTCTTGGTCTTGTAGTTCATCATTTACTTTCAGGGAAAGGGTACTTAGATCTATTGACTTATCTTCCTGGAACAATCCGACCCATAATTCAGCATAACCAAAGTTGTCCGTCCTTGCTGTCCAGATTACCGTTTCATTCCTTAAAAGTTCAACTTTTGCATTTACCTGTGGAATGCCATTATCCCTTACGGCAACCGACATCCTTTTCTTTGTGTGAAAACCCCAATATTCGGGCATTGATGAATATTCCTGTTCATTTAACAGGTTCCCCCAAAAATCCCAGTTCGATAGATCGTTCCATTCCCCGGCCGTTATCAATCCATACTGGCCTTGGTCCCCGTTGTTGGGCCCATACTGGCCTTGGCTCCCGTTGTTGGATCCAGGTTCACTGGAATATTCATCCTTTGACATTAAATCACCGCCGGCCTCACTGTCGTCCTTATTACATGAGCCAAAGATCGATAATAAACCAAGGATTGTTAGGGTAGCTATATTCTTCATGATGTCTTTTTTAATATTCTTTGTTCTGTAATGTGTTTTATGATGTTTATATGGCACTGTAGGATATTCTTTATTCAATACTGAAATAATATTCCTTTTCAGACTCGTTCAACAACCTCCAAGAAACATTGTCACAGCTATTGAACCCAATTTGACCAGGGTGGTCCTCCAGTGGGTATCTGGCTATTATAAATTCGTTTCTGTCCGGGTTTTGGATTATCCCATTTTGCCAACTGACCACATAATCCCCCGTTATTATGGGTTTTAGGCCGATTCGGTAACTGTAATACATATCGTTGCTTTCCAATTCGGGAAAAATATCCAATTCTGCATTTTCACATTGTGGAAGAAATGAAAATCGACCTTTATCGACAATGAGTTCAAATTGATCAATGGCATCCTTACAATTAGAGGTGTTTGTGGGTTCGATAAACTTATAGATTGAAAAAATGTCGCATTGGGGAATATCGTTGAAAATAGAATCATTGACCGACCGATCAAAAATATTGCCCGATACCTTTCCACTGATCCAAATCGTATCGTTGGTCGAAAAACTCGATCCGGGTGTTACCTTTATCTTGTACGGGTTGGGAACCAATGTGTCTTCGATATCGTCATCGCATTGAAATGCCATTAAGAAAGGTGCGATTACCATAAACCTGATTATTCCCTTAAGCATATTGTCCTTTTCCTGTTAGATGTTGAATCCTATGAAAGGTTGCGTTTTCCCATACCCAATGGTTCTTGGGGATCAAGTACATGGTCTGTTGGACAAAGGCCAACAGGTGTTAAGTTGAAAAAGAGGATTTCTTGGGAAACACCGGTTTGGTATTTGGCAAAAAAATCATTGGTCCGGTACTGAAAAAAGTAATGAATGTTGTGAAATACCACCCAAAGCAAGTCCTATGCGATAGAGGACTCCCTCCAGTGCTTTACCCTAAGTTTAGGGGCGATAGGGAAGGGGTGTGCTTTTTGGAATACCCGTGCGATGTAGGATATATGGTCGTTTACCTCAACGCCATAATCGATATGCTTAGGGGCGATAACCCATGAAGGTCGAATTTATTCTCCAAACCCAGTTTCCAATGTATCGATGAAACCTGTTATTCCTATTCGTCCAATTGAAATCGCAGAACTGTTTTTAGTTTGTCCTCTGCCACTTTTCTAAAATCGGATAAATATATTTCCCGATGTGCTTTCGATTTCCTCTTTAGGCTTAAATCACCAACCATCGCTTCCATTTGTTTGAAACTTTCAGGTTCATTGTCATAACTGCCTGTGTGTAACATCTGGATACATTTGCCCTCTTTTATTTTTCGGAATTCCACTTTATCCAAAAGTGGGTGTGGTTTTTTCCTTTTGGTAAGTTCTATCATCCCATTAAAAAAGTCGGGACTTACAAAATCGGGCTGCCTTATCATTAAGTCAAACACAAGATCATCCTTGTTTATCCTACCTTCGGCATTTGGTCTGGCATTTTCCGAAATATCCCAAACACCTTCCAGAGGATATACGGTCCAATCCTGATAGGCCTTGGGAGGGGTTTCCACTTTTTTGATATTCATTTTAATGGCATAGGCTACATTATACAATACACTTATATGTTCCGAAAACAAATCACTATTGGGGTTTCCCTCCCCGCTCAATGTTATGAACCGATACTCGGGAATGTTGACCAATTCCGGTTTGTTTTTAGGTAGATAAATTGATTTCTCTTTTTTCCTCCATTCGTGTTTCATTTCAAATTTCTTTTGTGCTTGTTTATTTTCCTGATCGCCCAATCGTAATGGCTCGATGTGGCAGAGACACAATAAGAGCCTACACTTGTTGTTCCCGTCCAGGAAAAATATTTATTGGTAAACAGTTCTTCGTTTGAGAAGGATTCGATTATTCCCAGTACTTCGGCATGGCTGTTTTTGAGCATTTCCACAGCTTCATCATAGGGTGTTTCTTGGTGTTCCCCCCAAAATTTGACATTCATTCCCGCTATGGTCTTAAAAGTATAAGGCTCAGGCAGGAACTTCACTTCTTCACCGGATTTGTTTTTATTTATCCAGTTGATCAATAGCTGATGCCATTCGTACAGATGGATCAAGATATCCCGTACATTTTTATCCCTTCCCCAATGGGCTTCCTTTAGATTGGGGTTGTTGGAAAAATCAAATTCGGTATTCGATTCTTTTTCCGTAAGTCCATCGATTACCTTCCAAAGTTTTTCGAAATTGGTATTGGCAGCTTCAATCAGATCTTTTTTTGTGGTTGGTCGTGCCATAATGTTTTTTTATTAAGTTGATAAATTATATTTATTGAATGGGAATATATATTTCCGTTAATGGATCTTCCTCTTTTGCCCCATCAGGGCTGTTCACATATTTCTCAAAGGGATTGCTATTACGGATTTTGGTATAGTGCCCGGGCAACCAGTCCGAATAGATGGCCTGATACATGTTGTTTAAGCCTGAATAGGCTCCTTTGTGTATGAACATCGCAAACTTGCCTCCGTCGATCCTATAGGTTCCAAATTCCCCGTTCGCCTTTATTTTCTTATCTGTTGAAATACAAGCGTAAAAACGGCATTTGTCTTCTTCCGTAATATTGGGGTCATCAAAACTTAAGCCGATATGTTCACTGTCCTTATTGATCAAACCTTTGTCATTTGCGAACGAATGCAATTTTCCCCAAGCGGTTTCATAATCCAATGTTGAGCCGTATTTGGCGATAATACGTATATAGACCAAACTCTTTGGCCTTACCTCGACAATCTTAGGCTCTAATTCGATAAAATCGTGGTTTGGCTTGGTTGGTCTTGATGATAGATAGGTGTTCAGGTTCCTAAAGGCGGATGGGTTTATGCCAAAATGCTTTTTGAATGCCTTGGATAGTGAATGTTGTGACTGGTAAGCTGTCTTATCGGCAATTTCGGTCAATGTCCGATTGGAGACCTGTAGCAGATGGGCCACCCGTTCCATCTTCAAACGTGTTATATACGCCCCTATGGGTTCCCCTATATAGGATTTGAAAATCCTGCAAAAATGAAATTCGGAGATCATCGCCACTTTAGCTATTGTTTTTAGATCAATGGCTTCATCCAAATGCCGGTCGATATAATCAAGGGCAAGGTTAATGGACTTGTTATATTCGTTTCGGGTCACTTCTTTCATATAGAAAATATAACACAAAAATAAGTATGAAACCAATTGAACAACTTATCCGATCTTGCTATTTTTAATTATAGGGCGACAGCCAAAAGGGGTTTGATTCCCCGAGATTTGTCCCGGAAACGGAGTCTGTGTATGTAAATAAACATTCCATACAATCAAGACAGAAAGGATAATCCGGGATTAGTGAAACCACCAACCTCTTAATATGGTAGATCGAACGTGATTTCGTGCCGTTTACGGTCCTGTATTAGCGGTAGTGTCTATTCCACAATCACTTTTTGTACCGAAACCACACCTTCTGGATCTGTAACCTTCACAAAATACATGGCGGTTGGTAATTCAGGGACCTCGATAGTGGCAGAACCTTCAGGGAGGTTCAGGGTGCGGTATATCTTTCCTGAAACATCCATGATCTCAATTGTGTCCCCCATTTTTAGTCCGGTAATTTGTATTTTATCTTGGGCAGGATTTGGAATTACCCTAAAAGAACCCTCATTTATTTCCAATGGGTTTAATGAATTATGATGGCCAGGCACCCAATAATTGCCGGAAATGGTAATCATTGAAAGCATTTTCAATGTGTTTGAATAATAGCCATCATTACTGGAGAAGGGTGTTCCGGTCAATTCCCCATATAAATTGTTCAGCCATTCCTGTTGGCTTGGGTCTGCCATTGCCCCAACAGTAAATGGCCCAATGAAAGCAGGATCGTTCCAAGTATGGATCGCAGTCCCATTCAGCTTATAACCATTGGAGATATTGCCAACCTGGGAGGATGTGGTTGAAATTAGCCAAGAGTTGATGTTCTTGATGGCTGTTCCGGCCCTGGGATCCCCATTGACCAGATAATCCACACCAAGTCTCCAAGGGGTACGACAGGCATTATAGTAATAGTCCCCATCATTACCACCCTCCAAAAGGTTTGGATTGGCGGGGCCAGGGGTTGTGTTTACATTAATGATGAAATCCGGTAGTAAACCTGTAACCGGACTGTGGTTTGTCTGTATATCCTGGACAAGGGAATAACAAGTGTTTACGACCTTGTCCCAACCAGGATTTCCGGTAATATCCCCGAAGGCTTTAAAATGGTCTATAATAAAATCGGATGTTCTTGTACTATAATAAAAGTTTGGCCCGGAAATGTTGGACCAGTCCCCTAGTTTTACAGACCAATTATCCTGATTGATCTCATCGGCAAAAATAGCATTGATCATGGTAGTTGCTTCCTGTAGGTAATTGATGGCGCCATTGCTGCCCCATTGGGCATCGGCCAGAAGTAGGCCAAAAGCAATGTCGATATCCCCGTCACTGGCAGAATCGTCACCGGGGCTGGGAGTGTCGCTACAGGTAATCTGTTGCCAGTCCATAAGGTTGGGGTTGATATTACTTGGGTGTGCTTTAAAGAAATTGAATAAGCCGTCGAAATAAGTTTGGGCATTATTATCAAACCCTGCCATAAAAGCAGTGATCACCATGCCATAACCTTGGGCCTCTGAAACATTGATGCCACTAGAGCCATTATTGGAATAGATATAATATTGGTTAGGGCTGCCACAGTCATTTTTCAGGTATGTGTCTTTCCAATTATCATAAAATGAAGAGGTATGGCTGTCCAATTGTGATTGTGTATGATTATTGGGCTTAATATGGTTTTCGGTATAGGCCGTATGGTTTGGGTACGGGATATTCTGGGCTATTCCTATTGGGCATAAGAACGGTAATATGATGCTGAGTATGATAAATTCTTTCATGATGGTATACCCTTAATTATTGAAAGAGGGCCGTATAGGGTTGGTTTCGGGAAACCATTTATGGTTTTACAGTACCCCAAAGTTAATTAAAGTTGGTTTACTTCAGGGAAATCCCATCGCAATTGTTTCTGTAATTCCCCTATTGTATCGTCGGTCGGGCCTTGAATGTTCCCGGTTATCCTTTCAATATCCCGATCCCACCATTTCAACTTCAATAGCTTTTCCATCTTGTCTTTGGAAAATCTTTTTTTTTTGATTTCCTTGGCCGGATCCCCACCAACAACCTGCCAAACGCAGTTCTGCCTTGTGAACGAAATTAAGCAACAATGATTTGGGAATCCGGCAAATGTTTATGGTGGGTCCCCAGATTATTGTTCGTCGACCAGGTAGTGTAGCTACCGTAGGTTGGCGGATCTATTGGATTGGGGGTTCAGGAAGCAGGCCGTTAGGGCACATTTACTTGTGGGGTGGGGTGCGGCATGTAGCAACACAAATCAGCTTCAGCTGAATGAGCCCTAATGTTTGTGTATACTTTACCCGTTGTGCATTTTAAATAATGCTGATTTTAATATTGTTTATGTTCCTTCCGAACATAAACCTATTTATATACTGAACCGTTGTCAATGCGGTTATCTTGGCCAATATTCTAGTTTTAAACCCTTGAAAGGTCTTTGCGTAGTTGCGTCTTATCATAAACTGGTCGCACAACTGGGATATCCTTTTTCTTTTCTTTCTGAATTCCCACGCCTGTTGTTTGTACTCCTTTTGGTTGTTTCTCATTGGCGTATCGAGTCTGATATTGCAAGTCTCGAATAAGTCAAGCTGAATATCTGCCGAGAGATAGCCCCTGTCGCCAATCAGGGCACAGTCGCTCATTTGCATTTTGGTGTCCTTGAGGTAATTGATGTCGTGAACGGATGCCGGGCCCAGGTCCATACTCTGAAAAACACCGTTGACGGAACAGACCGCATGCAGCTTATAACCGTAATAGTGTGAGCCTTGCGCAGCGCAATATCCCTTGTCCGGGGACGAACAGGCATTTTCCCTGCATACTTTTGAACGGGAACTACATGATAGCTTACATATTTCCAAGGGCATGCTGTAGACCACGAAGCAATCTTCGAATCCATTGAAACAGGAAGCCAACCTTAATCGGATCGCATTGAGGTGGCCGGCCAATCTGTGTCTTCTTTTATTGTAAACACTACGCTCTATTTTAAAGGATATGGTCTCTCGGGAAGTTTTCTGGACAGGTCATTCTCACTGTCCATACCCAGAAATTCCGCGGTCAGGCCCAAACTTAGCAGTTCGAGGTCACTGAGCTTTGGTTTACGCCGCTGATAGGGTAAAAGTTGTTCTTCCGATATTTTTCTTAAGACTTCCAATATTCTTTCGTAATTTGCTTTTAAGTTGTTCATCATTAATGTTTTATGGCTAAAACAAATTACTGGTCATCAGTAAGGTGAACAACTTTTTTATATCAAATCATAATGCGCAACGGGTTAAGGATATACCATTAGTTGGAATTAAAAACGTAAAAAATGAAAAAAATTAAACTTTTAATATTAGTTGTCTTTCTAATTGGTTGCAAAAATCAAGAAGAAAAAACAATTTCAGTAAATTCTGAAATAAAAGAATATGTAGATTTTATTCAGACACAAAATACAACTGCAAAAGATTATGTGTTATCATTATACGATAATTACGACCTTGTTGTTTTATCAGAACGAAAGCATTATGAATATTCTCAATATAAAACTATTTTAGATATTATTTCAGATGAGAAATTCATTGATAGTGTAGGGATTATATTTGTTGAAGTTGGTGTAAGCACAGAGCAAGATAACGTTGATGAATTTTTAAATTCTGAAAATCTTTCTGAAAAAGAAATAGAAAAAAAGGCATTAGAAATTTATAGAAATATACCCTTTTTAGCAAGCTGGGATAAAACATCTTATTATGATTTTTTGATTGAATTATATAAAATAAATCAAAATCTCGAACCAGATAATAAAATTAAACTTTTTTATTCTGATATTCCATTTAGTTGGGAAAAAACTAAAACTCAAGATGAATATAAACAAATGATGGATACAATTTCTACAAGGGATAGTGTCATGGCAGCACAAATAATTCACAATTTTGATAAAATTAAATCTGATAGAAAGAAGAAAGCATTACTAATTTTAAATTATAGACACGGATTTCTTAATATAAAATACAATTCATCTGGAAAAAAAGCGGATAATGCAGGTCGTTATTTGAAAGAAAAATATAAAGAGAGAATTGCAAGTGTATTAATAAATGATATTTTTCCAAATATTAATGAGGAATATTATCCTATTCAAAATGGCAAATGGGATGCAACGCTTGAAATACTACATAAATCAGACATCGGTTTTAATTTTAAAAATTCACCTTTCGGGAAAGATAAATTTGATATGTAT
>PDPR01000001.1 GCA_002749285.1 Maribacter sp. | reverse complement strand
TAGGCACTTTCGGGAGTAGCCATGTTTTCAAAGATATAGTTGATTGAAAATGCCCCTAGAAGTATTTCATGTGTATTTTTACTGTTTGGGCTTTGCCTTTTTCAACGATATGAGTTTAAAACCTGCTTTTTGATATGGTCTGTAGCCGGGTATCCCTGTACTATCGGTTTTTATTTTTGATTTATGCGGCCAGTTGTAGTGCCTTGGCCATTCGCCTTCCTATTTCAAGGGCATTTGCGGTATGGATACCGAAGAATATCCATAATGTTTCCGTTGCCTTGGTCCTGGCCTTTATCTTTTTCAGGTGGTAATGTTCTTTTTCCTTGCCAAAGCTCCCTTCTAAACGTGTGGCCCTTTCCTTGGTGATCATGGCGGCCATCTGTCTGCGCTGTTTCTCATGCTTTCCGGGCCTTCCCTTTCGTTTGAAATCGGTCCTGATATTGTATTTGGTGGCGAGGCTTCTGTTCTTATTGGTAGCATAGATGGCATCGGCCCCGGCCAATCCGGTCTTTGTCCTTGTAAGGCGTTGTGCCCTGAAGACGGTGTCTTGGAAACGATTGCCTTCATGAAAGGCATTGAAGCTTAAATGTTCGATGAAGCTGATACCATCGATTTGATACTTGTTGACCTTGGCCCCGAATTCTACGGGCTTGATCTCTTTGCCCCGTACAATGGGTCGAAGATAGTCCTTGGCGATTACGATACGGTTTTTTGGTTTTTCGCCCGTATGGAAGATCTCATGTTGTTGGGCATATATCTTCTTAATCGTTGCCCTTCGTTGATGGTATATTTTCGGCATTTCAAGCCTATATTGTTTTTCGAGCTTACGGAGTTCACCATTGACCTTATCGAGCAACAACAGAAAGCTGCGATCGAGCCTTGTGCGTTTTGACTTTGTCTTGCGCCGCATTTTGCCATAGGATATATTGCGCCTTTTCCATTTCAGATATTTGGTACGAGGGGTTTTTATGCCCAAGGCCCTGCAAATCGCCTTTAGTTGACGGTAGCTCCACTCAACGGATTCCCATAATAGCTTTTCGTTGGTAGGGTATCGCACTTCACTCTCGTAGCAGGTGGCATCCATAACGATACTGTGCTTATCCGATATATGGGGCGACCAAGAGTCGAACAGTACTTGTTGGACATTATCGATATCCAGGTTTTTGGCAAGTTCGCAGCGGATCTCGCTCACGATCTTATAATTGGTAAGACGATCATTACCAAGGGAGATCCCACAAAAAAACTGATAATCGATATTGCCGTTGAGCTGCTCTACCAAACGTTTGTCGGAACAGACCGCATAATGTTTAAGGAACATCAATGCCAATTTACCCTGGGGACCGAACATCGAGACCGGTCCTTTTTTACGATCCGATAGACCAAAGGTATCGATCAGGGCATCCCAAGGTATGGCCGAATATATCTTACCTAGATCGCCCCCTAAAAAACGATCGAGGAAAAGGTCGAACTCCTCTGTTGGCGATGAAAAGTTTTTAGAGCTACGGACTCATATTCGGGGTTTTGTTTATCTAAAAATACAGATTATATAACTGAAAATCAAGAGGTTGAACTAAAACTGAAAGTACCTTTTTATTGGAATACTGATATACTCTTGTCAGGATGAAATAGACGACATGCCCCAACCAGAACCTTCCCTGGGCGAAGAACTGGCTTCTGGGCCCGACAACCAAATTATCCTAGGGAAAAAACCGGAAAATCCATATTCTGTAAAAAACATGCGATCGGCATTAAAAAGTTTAAAAGAAAAACAATAAAAAACATCTAAAAATTATGTTGCCAAAACATTAGATGACGAAGCCGTTTAAACTTTTTGGATTCAAGTGGGTCCTTAGTGAACCGCCAACCGTATAAAAAATGATAGCCAAATAAAAAACAGGATGGCCACTATCTGAAAACCAACTGTACTTCCCAGTATAAACTTATATATGGTTCCCAGAAAAATAGAGGAGATGCCTTTCGTGACCTACAAAATCACCCAGCCTGCAATTACCCTACGATCCCCATCTTTTTCAACAAGAAGGAAGCATTCATATTCTTACAGATACCTTTTTTGAGCGTATAGTCGAAATGAAGCTCATTGTTGATGATATCGGCATCAAAATAGAAGTTGTGTACTTGGGACATGTCCTCCGCCACCTTACACAGACTAAGGTCATGGGTGGCAATGATCCCCGTTGATTCAGAGGCCACCAGTTTTTCCACGAATTTTCTGGACCCAATGGCCTTGTCCGTGCTATTGGTACCCTTCAATATCTCATCCAAAATAATGAAATAACGGTCTTTTTGAATTTCATCCACGATGAATTTCAAACGTTTCAGTTCGGAGAAAAAATAGGATTCGTCATCCGCCAAGGAATCGGAGGTCCGCATACTGGTTATCAATTTAATCGGGGAATATTCAGAATAGGACGCACATACGGGCAAACCTACATTGGCCATTACGATCTGAAAGGATACTGTTCTTAAGAATGTACTCTTCCCTGCCATATTGGCCCCTGTAACGATAAAAAATTGCTCCTTATCGATTTGAAAATCATTCAAAACACTTTTATTGGAATCGAGCAAGGGATGGCCTGCCTTGGTCGGCTTTAGAACAATATCGCCATTTATAATCTTTGGAAAGGTATAATCGGGATGATTGTAGGCAAAGTTGCCCAAACTATTGTAGGCATCAAAAAAAACGACAACATCGAACCAAGCACTTACATTGCCCCCATAGTCCTTGATCCATTTCTCCAACCTAAAGGACTGCCATAGGTCCCATAACAAAAAAGCATTCCCCAAAAAACCAAAAAGCATATTGTTCCTTTGGTCGAACGCATTCAATATCCTGGAAAACCTTTCCAATATTTTAGATGTCCGTACTTCCCCCTGCAGAACCAAGGCCTGCCGTTCTTTAAGCAAACCAGCTGTAAATTGGGTGTTTTCCAATTGCATTATCAACTTTTGATATTGATGGAAGGTACTCTGCACCCTTGAAGTGTCCGCCGAAAGCCTGTTTATTTTTTTCAAATATCCACCCGTGATACCAAGACCTAGGACCATCCAGAACACAACACCCCATCCACTCAGCAAATCCATAAAATACATGGTGGCCAGTACTATCGATATCAACGAAAATACAATAGGAAAAAAAGACATGTACCTTGGCACAAAGACCTTACAATCCTTCAGCCACTTTATAATAACATCAAAAGGCACCTCTGTTTTTACCAAACTGGCCGCAGCGGAAAACTCCTGTCTCCACTTTGGCATCTTAGCCAATTCATCGACGGCTTCCTGTTTGGTCGGGATATCCCGAATATCATTCCCCAACAATAAGGATGAGAAATACGCCCCTCCTTCCTTCAATGCCGTCCGGTTCGCATATTGATAGAAAGACCCCCTGCCGAAGAGGTCGATATCCTGACAAAAACAATGATCGCCCCTATTGAATTCCTTGCCATCTGGCAAATGATGGTATTTTCGTTGCAGTACCTCGGTCTCTGTAATATTGATTTGAAGCAAGGCCTTTATCCTGTCGCACTTATATTGCAGATCGGTATGCCTTGAGACCAAGAAGACAAAAACCACAATAGCGGTAACAACCACACAGGCCACTAACCTCCCATTCCCAAAAGCGAGATAAACCCCTATGGCCGCAGCACAAAAAACAACCAAACGCAACATACTTGAGACGTACAGTCGTTTTTTTATTTGGGATAACCGGTGTTTGTATCCTGAAATCTGTTCGTTGTAGAACAATAAGGGCTCTTTCATTGGGGCGGTAACTTATTCGACCTGTAAATATAACAAAACCATCCTAGCTTCTGGCCATGGCACCAAGCATTATAATACACCCGAAAAGATAGGTTCCCTGCCAGACTATTGGGTCAAATATATTCCTTCCCATGACTTTTTCTTTTGCCCCTATAAAACAGGTTGGCGACTCCTATTGGGCCTCTAGAATACCCTGCTTTGTATCTTCAATGGTGAAACCAAGCCGTTTTCTTATGGCTTTCATCCCAAGGAGTCAAATTCCGATTTCAGCTTTTTGGTAAACTTCGAGACTACCAATCCATAGGAATGGTCTACCAGGTCCTTCAATAAGGGACTGGGTAGGTTTTCAATAAAAAGGGTATTCCAATGCACCTTGCTCATGTGGTATCCCGGAATGATCACACCATCATATTCCCCGCGTAGGGAAACAGCCCTTTCAGGATCACATTTTAAATTAACCTGGGAGGGGATCCGTTCCAAGGGAACCAAGGCGAACATCTTTCCCATTACCTTAAAAACCAAAGTATTCCTGTCAAAGGGAAACTCCTCGGTAATCCCCTTTTTGGCAATGCAATAATCCCTGAATTCCTCTATATCCATATGCTTAAAACCTATATAACGACCTTGGCCCAAAGGGCGGCCTACCCCATCCACAGATAACTTATGTGGTTCCCTTTCCTTATATTTTGCTGGACTCCCCTAGATTCAAAAGAACTAAAAAACCGACAACCACATCCCCACTTGGGACATCCTATGGGTTTGGCCATAGGGCCATACTGGGAAAAATGGCCGATACAACCAATAACAGCCTTTATACATCCAATAACTTTTTTTGTTTACCCTCTATCTTCAAAGCGGAATAATCCAATTTCCAACCTATGGTCTCAACAATCTTCTCAATCAGCAATACAGCCTCCAAAGCCTCGCGTTTTGCTGTCTCCATTAAACCACTTTCCGGTATTTTCTCCATAATATGCCTTCTAGCCTCCTTATTCAACGAGGTAAGGTCATTAGGGGCAAAAGTATTGAAGAGTCCGTTCTGTATATCATAAAACTCCAATTCGGGTTCTATCGAGATTATTTCAGGTTCTGGAAAGTTCGTTAGAATGATCTTCTTCTTTTCGTTGTCGGCATGCATCAATACCTTCTGAAGATCATATCCGATCAGGGCCTTGGCATTGATAACGATCAATGCTTTCTTTTTACTGCTCACCAAACTCAAAAAATGCTCCTTGGTATTCTCGTACTTATAGATCTCGGCAAAATCACCTTCCACCGAGATAAGTTTGCAGACACTTTTTATCTTTTCCAAAAGCACCGTTGATTGGTATTCCGTAAGTTCCTTGCTCTTCTTCTTTCCAAACAAGGAAAACACCCAATACATAAGAATGGCCCCCAATACAAGCCCTAAAAAAATTTCCAAGATACTATCCATTTTTATTTTCGATTTTCCCTAAGCGGGTATACTTGAATCCCTTGTTCGATCCATGGCCCAATGCCCTATCCAATACAGCATATGAAAACATACTCCGGCAAAATATAAAATAATGGGCAAACCCAAAAAAATCATAAGTCACTTCCATTGTCCCATTCTCGGACAAATACCCTGCCATTTCGATATCGGGAGGGGCCATAAACAATACAAACCACCTCTGTTGCCGGTCCAACAGCCCGAAGGATGCACTAATAACAAGCGTCATAGACCTTTCCGTTTTGACCGGCATTTTATTTATCCACTTTTCAACTTGACCGGAACCATGGCAGGACCAAACAGCGGTAACATTACCAATGATATCGACCCCATCTGCCATTCACCCTTCTATATTCCTGTACAACACTGGTCTGCTAGGTGATGCGTCATTCTCAAAAGGAGCCACTTGTAGATTAAGGAAATAAGTGCCATCCTCGACATTATTGGGTACAAAAACAAACTCTGTGATCGTTGCTTGTTTACGCATTGTACCATTGAAGTCCCAAAAGGCCTTATGTGCAAGCAGCTCTCCCCCATCCCTTTCCTTATCTATCGAGGGCAGGTCAACCAATAAATGTTCCACTCCCTTGTCCACCAATAATTTTGCGGCATCCTCCGTCATGTAGGGTGGATTGGTATCGGAATACTGTCTAGAGAATTTATCCTTCGAATTGGGTAATGTCCGTATAATGATCGCATCCCTTTTTTTATTGCCAAAGGCATATTGAAGTTGTTTTTTGGAAATTACAAAATCATTTTTTTTCTTCTCAGGAGCAATAGTGACAACCTCGGCATAAAAGAAATATCTATTCATGTTCTTATTGACGGAATGGAATTTTTCGGTAATATGCCCCACACACTCAGTATGTGTGCCGTGTGAATGGGGGTTGAACCAGATATCGTTGAAGTTTACGACAGCCCCTTTGGATACAGCCCCGATAAATTCTCCCTCGACGTGTGGCTCTATTCGTGGGTGCTCAATATACCAAGCATTCACATCGGATGCATTACCACTCATTGGAATTGAAATATCGAGTGGTTTTGAAAGGTCTATCGTATGGTTCCTATTGTTTACTTTTAGTGTTGCTATCATAAAAAATGTCCTGTCAGATATTATCCAGGTCTTTGGGCCCAAAGACCGTTAGCTCCCGGCCGTCAAAGACCAATTCACCGTATTTTATGTGAAAAAAGCTATAATTTAGCCTAAATTAATCATAAACAGATCACTGGCAATCCCATCGACCAAGAACTTTCCTTTTTTTGTGGCTATCAGTTGCCCTTTGGACAGCATCAATAATCCCTGTTCTACGTATTTTTCGATCTGCCAGATTATATGGGCATAGTATTCCTCACCGAACCCTGACCGGACCCTGTCCAAAGAGATGCCCCAACTGGTGCGTAGACCGGTCATCACATACTCATTGTACTTATCGGTTCGGGAAAGTACCTCACTAGTACTAGGCAATTCCCCTTGATCTATGGCCTTGAGGTATTTTGGGTTGTTGGCCACATTCCAACTTCTATGTTCCCCATCGTAAGAATGTGCCGAGGGACCAATACCTATATATTTCTGCCCCAGCCAATAGGCCGTATTGTTTTTGGAATAATACCCTGGCTTTCCAAAGTTGGAAATCTCATAACAATCAAAACCAACCGAGGTCAAAATATCATAAAGTGTTTGAAAGTGTGTTTGGGCCAGTTCATCATCCAATGGCTTTACCAAACCCTTTTTTATAAAACTGTCCAAAGCTGTTTTGGGCTCCACGGTCAGGGCATAGGAGGATATATGTGGAATCCCGAAAGAAAGGGCTTTTTCTATGTTTTGTCTCCACCGCACATCGGTCATATCGGGAACACCATAAATGATATCTATTGAGATATTGTCAAAATACTTGGTCGCTTCCGCCACACATTGCTCTGCCTCTCTTGCGTTATGGGCCCGGTTCATCATTTTCAAATCCTCCTCGAAGAATGATTGGATACCGATACTTAAACGATTGATGTCACTTTGGGACAATTGTATTATCTTCTCCCGTGACAGGTCATCAGGATTGGCCTCTAGGGTAATTTCCGGATTTTCGACGACCCTGTAGTTCGATCGGACATTCGCTATCAGGTCATTGATCTCGTCCGTCTGTAAAACGGATGGTGTGCCCCCGCCAAAATAGATGGTCTCTACCTCGTGGCCCTTAAATTCACCTTTTCGCAACTCCAACTCCTTTTTCAAGGCCGCTATCATCCGATCTTTCTTTGCCATACTGGTCGAAAAATGAAAGTCACAATAGTGACAGGCCTGTCTGCAAAAAGGAATATGTATGTAAATACCGGACATATATCAATTGTAAGTACTCAATGAACAGCAAATTGGGCATAAAAATCATTTAGGGCCGAACTTCGTGGGGTTGTTCACCATAAACCAATCTTCCTATTGTCATGTTTGTATAAGATTAATTGTGTGTTTCAAGCACTAAAGTTAACAAATAAAAACCAGATAAAAATCCTATGGGATTTTTCAAGCAGGCTCTAACTAGCAATTAATCTTATACGTTCTTGGCAATAGTTTCTGTGTAAATTCTCGTTGTTTCTGATCTATTATCAATTAGTATTTGATGTGGTTCCTCAAAACCAAGTTTTATCTGTTCAATATCGTCAAATATCACATTTTTATTCTCCAAACTATTTTCTAATGTTATAAAATTTTCAAATATTTTAGATGATTTTGAATCAATCTTACTTTTTGTGATTTGGCTATTTGCCCTATGGGTTTCGATTTCAGTTAATAAGTTATCCTTCAAGTCATCTTTTAACTGTTCCATTTCATCATAAATACTGTCTTCGTAATTAAACTCTATTATCGATTTATAAAGTTCCTCAATTTTTCCGATTCGGTTATGATTTGGTTTTTTGTCCGATAAATTTATTTTTAATTCTAAAAGTTTAATAAGTTGGTACAACTGTTCTGATTTTAAGGCGATTTCTGAATAAAAAAAGAACTTGCTGCTACTTATTTTTTCTGCAATTTTTTCAACTTTTTTATATGAATTTTCTGTCTTAGATTTTAAATAATTTATCCCAGAATCAATTCCTGTTTTTTTATAGGTTGATGCAAAAAAAGAAGATATTTTTTTTGCATTATTTTTTATTGAAATAAGAGTTTTTTCTGCTTGATTGCTGTCTTCGGAAATTATATCAATAACTTCTTCTTTTTTATCTTTTCCATTTTTATTCTCAAACGTGTTTATGATTTCTTGTTGTGCAGAAAGTAGGTATTCAAATCGAATAATTGATAAATCATATTTTAACCTATCAACAATAACATAATCTTCGGTTGTGAAAAATTTTCGATTATTTAATTCGTTCGTTTTTGTGTTTACGTATCTTAATTTTGCTAACCTTTCATTATGATGTAAACTGATAAGTTCATTTATTCCTTTTTGGACTGAGGTTAATTGCTTTGTTAAACCTTTAAAATAATATTGACCAGTTAACATTGAAGCAAATTGAACAGCTAAAATTGGTGTGAAAACAGCAGGATTTGCACTAATAAAACCTGCGTGACTTCCAAATTTAGAACCATTCATCGTTATTGAACTTAAAGAACCATTTCCGTAAGTCATTAAACTGCTGGTGTTTGCAGTTGCAACGTATAGTCCATTTGCTGAATAAGCTACCGAGCTTCCAATAGAAGACGCTCCAGCAATTTGAGAAAGAAAATTTGATTTGTTATCTTGAGTTGTTATTAAAGACCAACTATTATCTAAATTTATACTATTGTTTAATTTAAAACTTAAATTTGAAATATCATTTTCCATATTGAAACTATCTGCTACCTCGATAATTTTGGTTTTCTCTTTAGGTTTCAGATTCTCAATAGATTTATTAATTTCAATAAGCTGATTTTTAGTTGAAGAATTACTTTCGATAATATTCTTGTCGATGGTATCAATTCCGAGTTTTTTCCTTAGCCATTTTATCATTCTATGTCGTTCGTTTTAAATTATTGCCAACTCCCTGTTGGGGCAAATCCCCAAATATATCCTTATTATGACCATAAACCTCAACTTATTTTGGGCAGAAACCCATTGCATAAGGCCCCACAACACCGACACTCTGCCCACTACCTGCCATCCTTTGGCCATCGTCCGCACCCTTAACTACTTCTTCACCCTACCCTCGTTCTGCTTTACAAAGGCACCCCAGCCCGAATAGCCCTTACCAACCTCTACCCTGCCCTCATTATAAAAATGACAGACCGCAGCCGCAAGGCCATCTGTGCTATCCAGGTTCTTGGGCAGTGATTTTAATCCAAGAATACTCTGTAGCATTCTTGCGACTTGTTCCTTACTGGCATTTCCATTACCTGTGATCGCCATTTTTATTTTCTTGGGAAGATATTCCGTAATGGGGATCTGACGGGATAAACCCGCGGCCATCGCAACCCCTTGGGCTCTGCCCAACTTTAACATGGATTGTACATTTTTTCCGAAAAATGGTGCCTCAATGGCTATTTCATCGGGATGATAGGTGTCGATCAACTCGATCGTACGTTCGAATATAAGCTTGAGTTTGGTGTAGGGGTCCCTATATTTCTGAAGCAACAACTCGTTCATTTGAACAAACCTCATTTGCCCGTTCTCTACCTTGATGATACCAAACCCCATGATCGTGGTCCCTGGATCGATTCCCAATATGATTTTTTCGTTTGGCAAATTCTACTATTGTTAATTGTTGGATATCGGAAACGTATTGGGCCGGATCAACCTTGTACCGCTTGCCTTACATCCCATTTATAACTTACTTAATCGTTCGTGTTGAGTACAATGGGTATCCTGAATTTCGCACGTACGGGTATATCCCTTTTCAATGCCGGCTTCAATGGTGGCAAGTTTCCTAGGCTTTGTGAAATGATTTCATCAAATTCCGGCATTGTCCTTTCAACCTCCTTGTCCTTATCAATATTCACGACGGTTATCCTCCCCTCCCTGTCAATTAAAAAATCCACATAGACCATGGTCCTCGTTTTGGGGTCTATGACAAACTCGAACCCTTTCAATGTTTCCGAAAAATGATTGAGCAACTCCGTCTCGAAACATTGCCTTTGCATTGTTTTTGAAGTTGACTCATCACAATTTTCAAAAAGTGGGTAGCTATCAACGTCATTCCAATCAATGGTAAGCATTTCCTTATTGACCAATTTTTGGGTTTTTGCCTCCTTGGATTCAAACAAACCACAAGAAAGGCAAGAACATAAAACCAGTATGGCCAAAAACTTTTTCATTAACCCCTTTTCTAGGGTGAAAATTACGATTTTTTAAGGAAAGTAGTCTTGGGCCACCACTGATAAATAAATTAAGACATGTAACAATTACATCCTATCTTCGTCAAACGATAAATAATATCACATGGATATCGCTTTATTTTTATTTGGGCTTGTTTTTATACTCATCGGGATTTTAGGTAGTTTTCTACCGGTATTGCCCGGTCCGCCATTAAGCTGGATCGGACTTTTATTGTTATACTTGACCAAGGCGGTACCCGATGATTGGGGCTTTCTGGGCATAACCTTGGTGATTGCCCTGATTGTTTTTGCGCTCGATTATATCATTCCAGCTGTAGGGACCAAAAAATTTGGTGGAACCAAAGCAGGAATGCTAGGGACTACCATCGGACTATTGGTTGCCCTGTTCTTTCCTGTCCTAGGACCCTTTGGCATTGTAATCTGGCCCTTTGTCGGGGCTTTGCTCGGTGAACTTTTGAACAAGGCCGATAAAAAAACGGCCACTAAGGCTGCTTTTGGCTCTTTTATAGGGTTCTTGACCGGGACTTTCCTGAAGTTCATGGTTGCAATCGTTTATTTTGGACTTTTTACAGCAACGTTCTGGGAGTATAAAGGAGCCCTGTTCCCTTATTTCGGTTAATCGACCCAAACCACTTTGTCATTGACCGGGCTTCGTTCACCAACTTGAAGCTCCCCTTCAAAAAAACCCATATATAAAAACCCAAGACATTTTTCCCCTACGGCCAAATCAAAAAACTCATCCATATAGGCGATTAAGCTAGGGGAACTCCAATAACATCCGATTCCGATTTCAGTACAGCAAAGCCACATATTCTGTACCGCCATGGCCACAGCAGCGATCTCTTCCCATTCGGGTATACTTTCATTGGAGTCCCGTTGCATGCAAATCGCAATTACAACAGCCGATTTGGCCGGGTTTTCCTTTAGGTTCTTAACCTTTATCCGTTTCGGTTTTTCTTCAACCTCATAGTATTTGTCAGACAGGAAGGTCCCCAACCTTGCCTTGGACTCCCCACGCATCACCTTAAATCGCCAAGGTTCTGTTCTTTTGTGCGAAGGCGCCCAATTGGCGGCTTCCAGGATTCGATCCAAATTTTCTTTGGAAATGGGTATATCAACGTACTGGTCGGGAAATACCGAACGTCTTTTCTTGATTAGGTCAAAAATCATTCATCATGTGTTTAAATTTTAAAACTACTATATTATCAAGCTTACTTCAAAAGCAAATCCATACAATTTTTCAAAACAGGGTTAGGGTTATCCTTTTTCCATATCACGGACAACAGGGCCCGCTGATCGATACTCCTTAATTCAATGAATTTTATCCGCATATGAAAGCCCGATTTCAAGGTTGTGGGTACAATGGCAATTCCCATATTATTCTCCACCAATTTAAAAATGGTATGTGCATGGACCGTTTTATGTGACACCTTGGGGATAAAACCGGCATCGGAACAGATACCCATGATCGTTTCAAAATAAAACGGGCTATATTCTTTACTAAAAAGTATGAAATCATCATTGGCAAATTGATGCACCCCCTTAAAGTCACTTGTCAGGATAGGATGCCCTTCAGGAAGCACCAACGAAAATGTATCTTGATAAACCTTTCTCATCCCCAGGGCTTTGGGAACCTTGGACAACCTTACAAACCCTATATCCAATTCATCCTTTAAGACAGCTTCTACCTGTGCCATATTCGGACATTCCTCCAATGATGTCTTTATATTGGGGTATTTATCCTTGAGGTTTAAAAGCAGTTTGGGGATTACATTTTGCATGGCAGAACCCAAAAACCCGATCCTGATTTCCCCTTTGTCCCCCTCCCCTATTAATTGCAATTGTCTTTTTGCTTCATTTATTTGGTGGAATATAGCCTCGGCCTGTTCTTTAAAATAATACCCTGCTGGTGTAAGAGCCACCTTTTTTTTATCCCTTACGAACAACTTTACCTGCAACACCTCTTCCATTTGCTTGATCTGCCTACTTAATCCTGGTTGCGATATGAAAAGTTTTTCGGCTGCTTTTCTAAAATGTAATTCCTCGGCAACCGCCAAAAAATAAGTAAGGTGCCGAAGCTCCAATTGATAACCCACGGTTATTGAATATTAATGTTATTGGTATTAGTAAGTATCAAACATAATGAATAAATTTAGGGTAAAAGAAAAAATCGATGGTTTCAACTCAAAAAATATTCGAATTAGGGGAAGATTGGTTAACAGCTGGCAAAGCGATTGCCATTGCCAAAGGCCTTACAAAGGTAAAGCTATCCAAGGCCAACAGGGACAAGATCAACAAGAGCTGGGAAATCGTAGGGGATATTATTGGGAAAGGACTCCCTGTCTATGGGATAAACACCGGTTTTGGGCCTTTATGCACCACGAAAATATCGAAGGAAGAAACCCAGATATTACAAACGAATATTCTGCAGAGCCACAGTGTTGGCGTTGGCAGACCCATCGATAAGGAAATCGCCAAACTGATGCTCATCCTAAAGGCACATTCACTCGCCAAGGGCTTTTCCGGTATTTCCGAAACGACCATTGAACGTATCCTTTGGCATATTGAACACGATGCGATTCCCGTAGTTCCTTCCCAAGGATCCGTAGGTGCGTCTGGGGACCTGGCCCCCCTTTCCCATTTATTCCTTCCCCTTATTGGGTTGGGTCAGGTGGAATACAATGGTGAAACGCTAGCGACAGCCGAGCTTTTCAAAAAAACGGGACTTAAGGCCATTGGACTTGGGCCTAAAGAGGGACTGGCCCTTATCAACGGCACCCAATTCATTGCCGCCCATGCCATAAAGGTGGTTGAAAAAATGCATAATTGCCTTTCACAAGCGGATATTATCGGGGCAATGATGATCGAAGGCCTTCAGGGCTCCATAAAACCTTTCTACGACGAACTCCATAAACTCAGGCCCTTTAAAGGGAACACCCATGTAGCCAAAAGAATCAAATTCTTATTGGAAGGTTCGGAAATCATGGAGGACCATGCCGATTGCAATCGGGTCCAGGATCCTTACTCCCTTCGATGTATTCCCCAAGTACATGGGGCGTCACGCAATGCTTGGCTACACCTGAAAGAACTGTTGGAGGTCGAATTGAACTCCGTTACCGACAATCCCGTTATTATTGATGACGAACTTACCATCAGTGGCGGAAGCTTTCACGGACAACCTTTGGCAATGGCCTTGGATTATGCATGTTTGGCTGCCTCCGAAATCGGGAACATCTCGGACCGTAGGACCTATCTGGCCCTGGAGGGCAACAGTCCTGGAGTACCCAAACTCTTAATGAAGGACACGGGAATCAATTCCGGATACATGATCCTACAATACACGACCGCAGCATTGGCCAGTGAAAACAAGGGGTTGTGCTTCCCATCGAGTGCCGACAGCATCCCTACCTCCCTAGGTCAGGAAGACCATGTCAGCATGGGGTCGATAAGTGGCCGAAAGGCATTACAGGTCTTGGGGAATGTTGAGAAGATCCTGGCCATAGAACTTTTGACCGCAGCCCAGGCCTTTGAGTTCCGAAAACCCTTGAGGTCGGGAATCATTTTGGACGAAGTATACAAAACGGTACGTAAAAAAGTTGCCTTTGCCGCCAAGGATAGGGTCTTTGCCGATGACATAGCCATTGGCATCGAAATGATAAAGGACAAAACCATAATGACCGTTATAGATACAACTAAAAAACAAAAAAAGATTTCGTTCAAGACCCCTTATTCTGACGAGTTCGAAGTATTTTAAGATGAAGTCCCTTTTCCAAAGAAAAAAGCAATTAAAGAACATACATGAAATTAATAGGACCATTTAAACAGATTATCCCCATGACAGGGCTCTCCCTAAAAGGGTGTATTTCGGACCATGAACTGAATGTCATAAAAAATGGGGGGATCCTTATCGAAGGGCATCACATAAAAACAATAGGGAAATTCGATGAATTAACAAAAGCCGTGTCCCCCGATACGGAAATACATAAGCTACATGGGGACCACACCTGCCTTCCCGGCTTTGTGGATGCACACACCCACATCTGTTTTGCAGGATCAAGGGCCAATGATTACGCCCTACGCAATTCCGGCAAGACCTATATGGAAATCTCAAAAGCCGGTGGCGGAATCTGGGATACGGTTACCCAAACCCGTAAGGCAACCGAAGAAGCCTTGGTCAAAGGCATTGTCAAAAGAGCCAGACAACATTTGGCCAATGGCGTAACGACCATCGAGGTCAAAAGTGGTTATGGCCTTTCCACTGAGGAGGAATTGAAAATGCTGTACGCTATTAAAAAGGCCGATGCACTTCTTCCCATTGACCTGATACCCACCTGCTTGGCCGCACATATGGTTCCCAAGGATTTTGAAGGAAGCCCCACCCAATACCTGGAATCGATCTCAAGTGAATTATTCCCAATACTTAAGACCGAGAAGCTCACACATCGGATCGATGCATTTATCGAGGAAGGTGCCTTCAGCCCTTCACTTATAGAACCCTACTTCAATAAAGCCACCGAACTTGGCTTCGACATTACCGTACATGCCGACCAGTTCTCCACGGGAGGGAGCAAGGTCGCCATAAAACACAAGGCCATAAGTGCCGACCACCTTGAGGCCTGTACCGATACCGAGATAGCACTTTTGGCCAATAGCAATGTGATCGCAACCGCACTGCCAGGAGCTTCCATAGGGTTGGGATGTGCTTTTACCCCAGTCCGTGAAATCCTGGATGCCGGTGGGGCCTTGGCCATTGCCAGTGACCATAACCCGGGTTCGGCACCAATGGGCGATCTGTTGACACAGGCTGCTATTCTGGGAACTTTTGGGAAATTGACCAATGCCGAAGTCCTTGCCGGAATCACTACAAGGGCGACCGCCGCACTGAACCTATCCAATAGGGGGGAATTGAAAACCGGATTCCTGGCCGATATGTGCATATTCAACACAAGGGACTATAAAGAGATCCTGTACAACCAAGGAAACCTTAAACCATGTATGGTATGGAAAAAAGGGGAACTGGTATATAACAAACATAAACACTGATTTAGGATGCAGACAAATAACCCTCCATTCGATTTTAAATCCCAAATACTTCAAGGCATTCCCAAGGTACTACCCGTAAAAAGGGAAAGATCTTCCGATGTCAGCCATGCGCCAAAACGAAAGGACATTCTCTCCCTGGAAGAAAAAAAACTAGCCATTCGTAATGCCTTACGCTATTTTCCAAAAGATTGGCATTTGGAACTATCCCGGGAATTCGCACAAGAACTTAATGATTTTGGCAGAATATACATGTACCGCTTTAAACCGGAATATGGGATTCATGCACGGCCTATCGATGCCTATCCGGCCCAAACATCCCAAGCAGCGGCCATAATGCTTATGATCCAAAATAATCTGGATCCCGCGGTCGCACAACATCCTGAAGAATTGATAACATATGGTGGCAATGGTGCGGTTTTCCAGAATTGGGCACAATACCTGTTGACCATGCACTATCTGGCCTCTATGACCGAGGAACAGACATTACATATCTATTCCGGACACCCCATGGGATTGTTCCCCTCATCAAAAAATGCCCCTAGGGTCGTTGTTACAAATGGTATGATGATCCCCAACTACTCAAAACCCGACGATTGGGAAAAACACAATGCCCTTGGTGTTACCCAATACGGACAAATGACTGCCGGATCCTATATGTATATTGGCCCACAGGGTATCGTTCATGGTACGGCCATTACAGTGATGAACGCCTTTCGCAAGGTGTTGGGAAAAAACGAATCCCCCAAGGGGAAAGTCTTCCTAACCGCAGGGTTGGGGGGCATGAGCGGGGCACAGCCCAAAGCCGGGAACATTGCCGGATGCATTACCATATGTGCAGAAGTGAATCCGGCCGCAGCACAAAAAAGACATAAGCAGGGTTGGGTCGACGAATTGATCGATGACATGGACGGACTAGTTGCCAGAACCAAAAGGGCCATTACCGAAAACGAGGTGGTTTCCCTGGCCTTCATCGGCAATATTGTCAATGTCTGGGAACGATTCGACAACGAGGGTATATTCATACACATCGGTTCGGACCAAACCTCCCTACACAATCCTTGGTCGGGTGGGTATTATCCTGTCGGAATAAGTTTTGAGGCAGCTAATGAAATGATGGGAACGAATCCCGATGCCTTTAAGATAGAGGTACAGAAGTCATTGCGAAGACAGGTTGCCGCCATTAACAAACATACGGCCAAAGGAACCTATTTCTTTGATTACGGAAATGCATTCCTGTTGGAGGCATCACGAGCAGGTGCCGACATCATAGCCGAAAATAAAATAGATTTCAGATACCCCTCCTATGTCCAGGACATCTTGGGACCCCTATGTTTTGATTATGGTTTTGGACCTTTTCGATGGGTCTGCACTTCCGGTAAACATGAAGACCTCCAAAAGACCGATTCAATCGCACTACATATCATGGAGCAGATAAAGGAAGATGCCCCTGAGGAAATACAACAACAACTACAGGACAACATCACTTGGATTCGGGAAGCCGATCAGAACAAATTGGTTGTGGGATCCCAAGCACGTATCTTATATGCAGATGCCGAAGGACGCAGTAAAATCGCCGAAGCATTTAACAAGGCCATTGAAAACAAGGAAATTTCCGCACCTATCGTCCTAGGTCGGGACCACCATGATGTGAGTGGCACGGATTCCCCTTTTCGGGAGACCAGCAACATCTATGATGGCAGTAAATACACTGCGGACATGGCCATACAGAATGTCATCGGGGACAGTTTCCGTGGTGCCACCTGGGTATCGATCCATAATGGTGGCGGCGTAGGTTGGGGCGAGGTTATCAATGGTGGGTTCGGAATGGTCCTGGATGGTTCCGAAGATGCCTCCAGACGGTTAAAGAGTATGCTTTTCTATGATGTGAACAACGGAATTTCGAGAAGGAGTTGGGCGCGAAATAAAGAGGCCCTATTCGCGATTAGGCGTGAAATGGACCGAACCCCCGAACTGAAGGTTACGTTGCCCAATTTAGTTGACGATGGATTATTGGACAATTTATTCGATTGATCATGGCTATCTACAAAACAGCGGATTCCGAAATATGGACAGGAAGAACATCTGACCAACAACTCTATCTACATGAAAGAATAAAATGTAGCACGATTGATACAATTACGGAAAATTCAATAGCCCTATTGGGTTATTCCTGTGATGAAGGTGTAAGACGGAACCAAGGTCGGACCGGAGCCGCCACTGGGCCAGATGCCATTAGGCACCAACTAGGGAAAATGCCGAACCACTTGGATCCAGGCATACAAATACATGATTGTGGCACCATCGAATGTAATGATGGTGATATGGAAGCTGCACAGCACATGCTATCCGAAAAAGTCTCCTTCCTTTTGAAACAAAAAGCTTTCCCCATACTACTGGGCGGAGGGCATGATATAGCCTACGGCCATTACAAAGGATTGTTGGACCATCCCGGAAAGGGGAAAACCATGGGCATCATCAATTTTGACGCCCATTTTGACCTGCGAACCAATGAAAATGGGGCTAATTCAGGAACACCCTTCTATCAAATCGCACAGGAATGTAAGGATAAAGGAATCCCCTTTGATTATCTCTGCTTGGGCATACGCAAGGATGCCAATGATAGAAAACTGTTTGAAACCGCTGCCGCCCTGGAGGTCAAGTATGTGGAAAATAAGGAATTCAATGTGTGCCAATTAAAATCCGTAACAAAAACCATCAAGGAATTCATTGCAAAAGTCGATTATATCTATACGACCATAGACCTGGACGGGTTTTCATCTGCTTATGCCCCTGGGGTCAGTGCGGCATCACCCATGGGTTTTTCCCCGGATATTGTCCTGCACTCCCTAAGCACCATTATCAAATCGAATAAATTATTGGGTATGGATATTGTCGAGATGAACCCTACTTACGATATTGACCAACAAACAGCTAAATTGGCAGCCTCATTGATCCATTCCGTGATACAAGGACAATAGCACCCTTAGACTCGTTACATCGCCCCAGCCCCCCCTTGGCCATATGGATAGGTGTCATTGACCAAGGGCAAGGATTACCTTAAACAAGGCAAACATATCCGAATTAAAGACTGGATAAGGGAAACATCAAGGTTAATGCCTATAGGTTTTTAGTATGGGGGCGCATCCTTGGCCGGAAAATCATTTCTTACGGTGCTGATACATTTTCATGAATAACATGGTACTCATTTTTTGGGCCCTGTTTTTAGCGATCCATGTGGTTTCCCCCTCAAATAATTCATCCAAGGTCTCAAACCAAAGGTTTAACCAAAAACCAAAATGTTCCGATGTAATGGTATGGTTTGTCCTATCGTCAACTTCTTGATGGGCAACAATTGGGTTTCCATGGTATTTTCGCTTGAGCAGCAATTGCGTTTCCCAAAAATCGGTCAATAATTCCAAATGGGCGTCCCAGTCCGAGATAATATTATTGAAAATAGGCCCCAGTATCTCATCCTTTCGGATTTTCCCGTAAAATGTATTGACCAATAAAGAAACGTCCTGCCTATTACTTATGTCTGTTTTTGTAGCCATCTTTTTTATTTTGACCTTGAACCCAATTAAACCCTTCATCAACCCAAATGGTCAACAAATATATACCACTTAAAACAACATCTTCTCTTCCATCACTGGAAAAAGTCCCGATTTGTTTAAAAACATCCTTTACAAATAGGGTTCAAGAAAGGGTATTCATCCAAAATAGGCAACAAAAAGAACCTTTCAAGGGCGGCATTCCATAGTACTTGTACCCATTTTGGCTATTGGCTTGGGCGAGATGTAGGGAATACCCAGCCCCATTCCCCGTAGAATAAAAAGTACTCCGATTACGACGACAAAAACAGGAATCAGTTGCCGTATCCTTCTTTTGGCCGAACTTTGTAAAAAGCCACTCATATAAATGGCCGTAGTCATTAGAGGTACGGTACCCAATCCGAACAAGACCATATAAAGGCTACCTTCAATAGCACTACCCATGGCTATTGCCCCGAAAAGAGCCATATAGACCAGGCCACAAGGTAGGAACCCATTTAAAAACCCAATGGTTAAAAACGTGTCCGGGGATTTTTTCCTTAATTCCTTTCCAAGCCGGTTTTTTATTTTCGATACAATCCTGAATATCGGCTTCGAAAAATTATGTTCCCCGAAGGTCTTGTAGGGCGTTAGAACAACAATAATCATAACAACCCCAATGATGATCGAAAGTTTTTGTTGCATTCCAAAAACATAAAGTCCCTTCCCCAAGAGGCCAAAAACCAATCCGATCAAACCATAGGCCAAAAGGCGACCAACATGGTAAAGTGCTGTCTGTACTATTTTCTTGAGACTATTGCCACGGTCAACGGGGAGCATAAATGCAATGGGGCCACACATGCCTACACAATGTAGACTGCCCATAAGACCCAGTGCCAATGCCGATAATAACATGATTAATAGGTAATACTCTTTTTGAACAAATAGGGTGTGCCAAGATATTCCCATGAGATTTTAATGTCCCAGCGACCATCCAACAAACGTTTGTCAGGTATGAGCAAATGTGTATTGGATAAACTTATGGGTAAGTCAAAATCCAAGTGTTTATTGGACGGTCTGTACAGGGACACTGTTCCTTTCACTTTATCAGGTTCCATCTCTTCGGGAAATTTAACGACCAACCCTTCCGAGGTTCTGTGTATTATAAGTTTTGAAGACAGGTCATTGGCATTGGCCTCAGCATCTATTTCTTTTTGATACCCCAATTCCGCTTTGTAATATTCCTCGGTCACCAAATCATGGTTCACACGGTCATCCATATTCATACGCACGACAAAAAACAGTATAAAACCTATAAAGCCAATGAATGCCAGTACGATTCCTGTTCCCCAATTTATTTTCATGTGACTCTTTTTAGTGCTTTATCCAAGGTTTAATTGTAACTTCTAGGCCCTAGGAACCGTGCCGTAGTGGTCTCTATTAATTTGCCATTACTATACACCCCGATTTTCAGTTTGTCCTTATCCCCATTCAGGGCCGAATTGTTTATCTCGATAAAAAGGGTGCCTTCCGCCAGATCTTGTGCAGGTACTACAAAATTCTTCTTGGCCACCAACTTAATCGTACCCTTATGTGATATCAACTTAAAATTCACATCAGGTATTTCCCTGGTTGTCTTGTTGATCAACTTATATGTATACACATTGCTGATGATGTTGCCTTCCTTACGTTCATACAACTGCCCAGGAAGCCTTAATAAATTTGCTTCCAAATCATTACGCAAAAAGAGCATCCCAACAAGTACTCCGATCAAAATAAACAAAACAGCGGAGTAGCCTTTAAGCCTTGGTGTAAACTTGAACTTTTCCTTTTTGGTAATCTCGTCCTCACTGGCATAACGAATCAAACCTTTGGGTAGGTTTATTTTTTCCATTACCGCATCACATTCATCAATACAGGCGGTACAGTTAACACATTCCAACTGGGTCCCATTTCGAATATCTATATTGGTCGGACACACGTGGACACACTGTTTACAATCAATACAATCCCCATAGCCCTGGGCTTCACGGTCTTCATTTTTCCGGAATTTTTTCCTCCCACTTTCCCCTTCACCCCGTTTGTGGTCATAGGCAACGACAATCGATTTATTATCGAGCAACACCCCTTGCATCCTACCATAAGGACATGCGATGATACATACCTGCTCCCTAAACCATGCGAATATGAAGTAGAATACCGCAGTGAATATCAATAGGGCGAACAAGGTACTTATATGGGAAGTCGGCCCATCCGATATATACCGTATCAACTTGTCGCTGCCGATCAAATAGGCCAAAAAAACATTGGCTACGATAAATGATATAAGAAAGAAGATCGTCCATTTGGTCACCCGCTTTCTTATTTTCTCACTGTTCCAAGGTTGTCGTTCCAAACGCATTTGTGCAGGGCGGCTCCCATCGATCCAAAATTCAATACGTCGGAAAACCATTTCCATGAAAATGGTCTGTGGACAAATCCACCCACAGAAAATACGACCAAAAGCAACAGTAAAAAAGGCAATGAAAATAACACCTATGATCATGGATATCACGAAAAGGTGAAAATCCTGTGGCCAGAAGGGGAATCCGAAAATGTTGAAACGACGTTCCAGCACATTGAACATCAAAAACTGGTTGCCATCTATTTTAACAAAAGGTGACAAAACCAGGAAAGCCAATAAAAAGTAGCTTACCAACTTCCTGTACTTATAGAATTTTCCACTAGGTTTCTTAGGGAATACCCAAGCACGCTTACCATCTTCACTTATGGTACCTATGGAGTCCCTGAAATTTTCCTTTCCCTGATTTGCCATTATCTATGCCTCATTTATATGGAATGAATCGAATCACCAATTGGCAGCCACTGTAGCTGAATCGGCAGCTTGTTCCGGCATCTGCTCTTTTGCCGGGGCATTCTCATCTACCCATATATCACCTTCCGGGTCTTTGGGGTTCGCTGGCGTTGTTCCCTCAAGACTCAGTACATAACTTGCTATTTGGGCAATTTCAACTGGTTTGAAGCTTGATTTCCAAGCAACCATACCCTTACCATCACGCCCTCCTTCTGAAATGGTATTGAAGACATTTTTTATCCCACCACCCAAAATCCAGTGGTTATCGGTCAGGTTGGGGCCGATTCCCCCTCCACCATCAGCCATATGACAAGCTGAGCACGTACTTTCAAAAATTGCCTTGCCAGCATTTAAATCGGATGCATCGGTCAATAATTCCACCGAACTGGCATCGATCAGGTCCTTGGCGGTTTTCTTGTACTCTTCTATGGCCAAGTTGGCAGCTGCAACTTCCTGTTCATATTCCAGTGCCTGGTCATAATCCTTATAAATATGGAACCGAACCAAATACACCACGGCAAAAACTATGGTCGCATAGAACATATACACCCACCAAGGAGGTAATTCATTATCCAGTTCCCTGATACCATCATAGTTGTGGTCCAAGATAATCTCGCCTTCCTCAGTAATAGGTTTGTTGGCCGTCATCTTGGCCCACAGTTCTTTGGCCCAAGTCCATTCCCATTTTTCCGATTTTTTCTCCAAGTAGCGTTCTTTTGCCTCCTCACTCAACGTTTGGAACATAACATTCTCAATCGACCTCAAGATCAATTCCATGGCAATCAATATGAACAACACCATCAACATAAAGAACTGTGTAATGGGGTATTCTATAATGGCCGGCCTATCTCCAGAGTCAATAAAGTACTCCATCAATCCGAAAATGACAAAGAAGGTCACGGGAATCCTAATCCACCAAGGTAACGTGTTTTTCATAATTCTATTTGGTTATTTTGATTGTTATCATCTTCTAGGGGGAGTTCGCTTACCTCTTTGATATATGCCTTGCGTGCGGTGAATACCCACAAAAAAAGGATTACAAAAAAGAGGAAGAATATACATAATGATATCATGGGATAGGTGGCCACGCCATCTATACTCTCCATGTGTCCTTTAATGAATTTCAGCATGACTTTATTATTCGTTTTGGGTTATGGCCTCATCTGTCCCCTTGATCTTTATATCGGTCCCCAATCGCTGTAAATAGGCGATTAAGGAGACAATCTCACGATCTTTCATTTCCACAAATTCCTCTCCGTTCTCTTCCGCATACTTTTTGTCACTCTCGTATGAGGTCACGAAATCGGGATCAGCATATAGGTTTTTCTCGATTTGTGCTGCCTGGGCATCCATAGACTCATGTGCCTTGGCTATGTCCTCTTCTGTATAAGGAACTCCCAAACTAACCATGGCTTCCATTTTATCCTGAACGCCACTACGGTCATGCTCGTTGCGTATCAACCATCGATACGCAGGCATGATAGATCCCGAAGAAGTACTTTGGGGGTCGTACATATGGTTAAAATGCCAGTTATCGGAATACTTGCCACCGACCCTTAAAAGATCTGGCCCTGTACGCTTACTGCCCCATAGGAATGGATGGTCGTAAACAAATTCACCAGCCTTGGCGTATTCACCATACCTTTCCACCTCACTTCGGAAAGGACGCACCATTTGGGAATGGCAGCCTACACAACCTTCACGTATGTAAAGGTCCCTTCCTTCCAGTTCCAAAGGGGTGTATGGTTTCACGCTACTTATCGTGGGTATATTCGACTTTACCATTATGGTAGGGACTATCTCGATCACCCCACCGATTATAATGGCGATGGTGGCCCAGACTGTCATTTGGACAGGCTTACGTTCCAACCATGTGTGTAAGGTTTCCCCAGGGGTCCTTCTACTGGATACACGAATCAAGGCCGGAGCCTCTGCCAATTCATCCTCTACCTTGCTTCCCGACCTTATAGTAACGACAACGTTATACACCAAGGTGAGCATCCCTAGGATATAGAGGCTACCACCAATGGCGCGCATCCAATACATTGGAATAATCTCATGGACGGTTTCCAAGAAGTTACCATAGGCCAATGTCCCATCAGGATTGAAGTCTTTCCACATCAATGCTTGGGTGAACCCTGCAACATACATTGGCAAGGTATAAAGGATAATCCCCAAGGTGCCGATCCAGAAATGGAAGTTGGCCAGACCTACGGAATACAATTTGGTCTTGAACATTCTTGGCACCAACCAATAGATCATACCAAAGGTCAGGAAACCGTTCCAAGCCAAGGCCCCAACGTGTACGTGGGCAATGATCCAATCACTAAAGTGCGCTATGGCATTTACATTTTTAAGGGAAAGCATGGGACCCTCGAATGTGGCCATACCATAACCGGTGATTGCAACTACCATAAACTTCAGGGTAGGATCGACCCTAACCTTATCCCATGCACCACGCAAAGTCAACAAGCCGTTGATCATACCTCCCCAAGAAGGGGCGATCAACATCACGGAAAAGGCTATCCCTAGATTCTGTGCCCAATCCGGCAAAGCGGAATACAACAAATGGTGTGGCCCTGCCCAAATATAAATGAAGATCAAAGACCAGAAATGCACTATCGACAACCTATAGGAATACACAGGCCTATTTGCTGCCTTAGGTACAAAATAGTACATAAGCCCCAGGAAAGGTGTGGTCAAAAAGAATGCTACGGCATTGTGACCGTACCACCATTGTACCAACGCATCCTGGACACCAGCATAAACGGAATAACTTTTCAAAGCACTTACGGGCAATTCCAGACTATTGAAAATATGTAATACGGCAACAGTTACGAATGTAGCTAGATAAAACCAAACAGCAACATACAAATGACGCTGCCTTCTCTTGAGCATGGTCCCTATCAAGTTTACACCAAAGGCTACCCAGACAAGGGCAATGGCAATATCTATGGGCCATTCCAATTCCGCATATTCCTTGGTCGTAGTGTACCCTAATGGAAGTGTAATCGCGGCGGCCACTATGATCAATTGCCAGCCCCAAAAGTTGAACTTGCTTAAAAAATCGCTAAACATGCGCGCTTTCAACAATCGTTGTGTGGAATAATACACCCCAGCAAATATGGCATTACCCACAAAGGCAAAAATCACGGCATTGGTATGCAAGGGCCTTAAACGACCAAAGCCCAACCAAGCAATGCCATCGGTCACATTCGGGAAAAGAAACATGAAGGCCAGCAGTAAGCCTACCGACATTCCGACAACCCCCCAGAACATGGTGGCATAGAGGAAATTTTTTACGACCTTGTTGTCGTAATAGAATTGTTGTACTTCCATAATTACACTTTTTGACTTTTATTTAGTTCGAATTGATTTGTTCTTATCCTCTTTTTCCCCGGCGGTATCATCTTTCACCAACTCATCCTCAAAGAGCATGCGGACAGATGGCGTATATGGATCATCGTACTGCCCACTGCGAACGGAAATAATAAAAACTGTGAAAAAGATTATAGCAACAATAACGCTAATAGCCAATAACACATATATAACACTCATACCTTACCTGAAATTCGGATCAAACATATAGATTTGCAACAAGACAAAATATGATTTTCGTCATATTTTTGGATTAATTCACTTTTTTTCCTAAAATGTTTGTGGCCAAGGTGGCAAAACCAACCACACTTATAGAGCTCAAAGGCATTAAAATCGCCGCTATAACAGGCTTCAACTCCCCAGTCACCGCAAAAGACAAACCAACAACATTATAAACAAGCGATAACAAAAAACTTAACTTAATGATCTTCATTGCTTTTCTTGACGCTAGAACATATTGGTTCAACTGCCCAAATTTCGAGGCATCGAGTATACCATCACATGCGGGGGAGAACACATTTACATGTTCTGAGATCGCAATACCCACATTGCTCTGGGCAAGGGCCCCTGCATCATTAAGTCCGTCACCGACCATCATTACTTTACGGCCTTGCTCTTGCAATGTTTTTATGAAATCCAACTTGTCGTTCGGTTTTTGGTTAAAATACGTAGGGGTAAGTTTTGGCAATATTTTTTCCAAGTTGCCTTTCTCCCCTTCATTGTCCCCAGACAAAATAGCCAAATGCAAATATTGGTCCATAGCCTTAAAAACTTCGGATACGCCTTCACGATAATGATTGTGGAACACAAAACGCCCTTTATATGTGTCATTGGAACTAATATGTACAGAAGTTGTTTCGGAGTCATGGTCAGCAGTACTACCGACAAAGTCCGCCGACCCTACCTTGATATGGTTTTCTTTTTTTCGCCCTTCAATCCCCTTGCCAAGGTGTTCTTGGTAATCATCAAGGGGAACGATATTGTGTTCCGCCAGCATATCGTACAAGATCCTGCTCAATGGATGGTTTGAGGCCCTCAAGGTATTCCTCAAAAGCGACTCCTCTTCCATTGTCAACTCCATGCCCTCATAAGTGGCCTTGCTTTTCATGGTGGTGGTAATGGTTCCCGTCTTATCAAAAATAGCCGTATCGATTTGAGCCAATTGCTCTATGGTCTGGATATTCTTCAAGTAGAATTTCCTACGCCCGAAAATACGAAGCATGTTGCCAAGTGTAAATGGTGCGGCCAAGGCAATGGCGCATGGGCAGGCAATTATAAGCACTGCGGTAAACACATTCATAGCCTTGCTACTATCATAATACAACCAAAAAGCGGCGGTTACGAATGCAATGGCCAAAACGGCCCAGGTAAATCGCTTCCCGATACTGTCGGTCAAGGTTTGAAACTTACTCTCTTTGTTCTCACCAAATACCGTGCTGCTCCATAATTGGGTCAGGTAACTTTGTGAAACGGTCTTCAACACATCCATTTCCACGGCACCGTCCATCTGCTTCCCACCTGCATAGATCTTATCACCCGATTCCTTGGAAACCGGTTCGGATTCGCCAGTAACGAAGCTATAGTCAATTTGTCCCCTACCGCTGATAAGTATACCATCAACGGGAATCAGTTCCTCATTCCGGACCAAAAGCCGATCACCCTTTTTTATGTCATAGACCTGTACGGTCTCTTCCTCATGGTTTTCTGATATTCTTGTAACAGCAATAGGGAAATAGGATTTATAATCCCGTTCAAAGGAAAGAAAGGAATATGTTTTCTGCTGAAAGAACTTCCCTATCAGCAGAAAGAATACGAGTCCTGTCAAACTATCGAAAAAACCGGTTCCCCAATCAAAGATGATTTCCGCGGTGCTCCGAAGGAACAGAACAAGGATACCCAAGGCAATGGGGACATCGATATTCAGCATTTTGGAACGAAGGCCCTTATAGGCAGAGACCAAATAACCCTGCCCGGCATAGAAGACCACGGGTAGGGAAAAAGCGAACATCGACCATCGGAACACACCTTTATATTGATCCAACCAAAACCCATTGACCTCAAAGTATTCCGGGAATGAAAGAAACATTACATTGCCGAATGCAAAGCCTGCCACCCCTAATTTATAGATAAGTCCGCGATCTACTTTCTTTTTGCCCTTGTCAAAGTCCTCCAACGAGATATAAGGCTCGTATCCTATCCTCGCCAATAAGAGCACAAGGTTCTTAAGCCCTATATTTTCCGGATTGAAGATAATACGCACCATTTTTTTCGGGAAATCGACTTGGGAACTGCTGATGGCAGGATTCAATCTATTAAGGTTCTCCAAAACCCAGATACAGGAACTACAATGGATTTGTGGAACATATAGATTTACAATCTGTAGGTTCTCCCCGTTGAATTCCAAGAGCTTTTCGATAATATTGGAATCCTCGAGAAAGTCATATTTATTTTCGACAACATTAGGCGTGGACCCGGCCGAAGATTGCAGATCATAGTAATAGGATAGGTCATTGGAAGAGAAAATCTCATATACGGTCTTACAGCCATTACAACAAAAATCCTTACCGTCGTGGGCAACAGGGTTTCTGCCGCAATCATCACCACAATGATAACATCGGACTTTATCCATTCATTACATTTGCATATACCTGGCACAAATATCTTCAACTTTCCCGAAATAATACATGATAATTGTCATCTTTTCGATATTTTTATACCATATTAAAGGCTAACTTAACAGTATGGAGAAGGTAGATCAGGGTAGATGTGAGAATTGCATTGTAAGACAGTTCAACCCTTTACGTGCCATGAGTAAGACAGAATTGAAGAAGGTTTCCGACTCGAAGGTCGCCAAGAAAGTTAAAAAAGGTGAGACTATTTTTGAGGAAGGGGACAAACTCGATGGGGTGTTCTGTGTTCGGAAAGGTGTTTCCAAACTTTCAAAACTAAGTTCCAACGGAAAAGACCAAATAATAAAATTAGCCAGTAAAGGGGAGGTCATGGGCCAAAGATCCGTGATTGCAGAGGAATACACCAACTTAAGCGCCATTGCGGTCAGTGATATGGAGGTATGTTTCGTTCCCAAGGACAGTATCGTACACACTTTAAGTAAAAATCCGGATTATGCCATTGAGGTCCTGAGACATATGGCGCATGATCTTAGAGAGGCCGATGACGTAATAGTGAACATGTCACAGAAAACGGTAAAGCAGCGTATCGCCGAGGCCTTTATCTATTTAAAGAACAGTTACGGAGAGGATGACAAAGGATTTTTAAAACTAACCCTTTCCCGAGAGGATATCGCAAATGTTGTTGGCACTGCAACGGAATCCGCCATCCGAATAATTTCCGAATTCAAGAAAAAGGGGATGATTCGGACTTCCGGTAAAAAAATCGGGGTCTTGAACGAAAAACTGCTCCAAGAACTCGTCGAGGGCTTTTGACAACCCAACACCCCTGTCCCCAAATTTTCCCACATACCGAAAACCCTATATTCTACCAAGGGTTTGCTGCTTTTTCGAAAAACTGACATAAATCATAGTTTGCCCAAACGTCTTCCAATAATTTTACATTCCATAAAATGGATTGGAATGAAAAATGTTTTACTGCCAACGGACTTCTCGGAGAATGCCTGGAATGCCACTAAGTATGCCATTGAGTTGTTCAAAGATGAGGAATGTATTTTTCATTTGCTCAACACCTATACCCCTGCAATTGTAAGCAGTAGGTTCATGGGGGCCAGTATGGGCCATGTACAGGAAAGTAATGTTCGCGACAATTCGGAAAAGGGGTTAAAGGAAGTTCTGGGCAAAATAAAAAAGAACTGTAATTACCCCAAACATAATTTCAAGACTATTTCATCTTTCAACCTTCTCATCGATGAGGTCAAGGATATTGTTGAAAAGGTGGGCATAGATATTATAATCACAGGGACAAAGGGAGTATCAGGCTTGGACGAGGTATTCATGGGCAGCAATACCGTACGAATGATCAAGTCCGTAACAAACTGTCCCGTATTGGCCATTCCACAGCATTTTGAGTATGCCAGTCCTACCGAAATTGCCTTCGCCACCGATTTCAATAGGTTTTATTCCCTCTCCGAACTCCAACCGATTATAGATCTGGCCAAAGCCTTTAAGTCATCTTTGCGCATTATCCATGTACAGTATGGGACAAAGGCATTGACAGAGATCCAGATGTTCAATCTGAATATGCTATGCAAGTACTTGGATGAAGTAGAATACCACATACATACTATTTCTGAACTTAACTCCGTATCAAAGACATTGGAAGTTTTTGCCAAGGAACTCAATATACATTTATTGGCCATGCTGAATTACCAACATAGCTATATGGAAAAAATGACCCGTGAAGCAGTGGTGAAACGAATGGCTTTCCACACCCAAATACCCTTATTGGTCATCCCTGAACTTGGCATGAACATGCCCGTGAAGCCCTCATCGAACAGGAAGAATGTAGTAATGGATTAAGAGGTTTGCCCAATAGGATGGTCCTCGTAAAAATCCTTGAATGTTTTTTTGGTGGTGTAATCATCGGTCAAAACCTTATACACCATATAGATTACCATTGCCTGACCCAAGACAGTGACATAAAAAACCCAGTTGAACGGAAAATCCATGGTTGCCATAACCGTCAGAATGATTAAGGTAATAGTGGTGTTGGCCACCCAGAACATAGCGCTATTTTTCATATTTTATTTACAAATTACGAAAATGATACTTCTTGGAGCCAAAAAACACTAAAAAAAGAGTTTGTTCGTCGATTATGGTTTTACCGGAGGTTTATTTATCCCACATATATGGCCTTGCCCGGATTCCAAAATCACACGGATGTCCTCTGGATGGAGATCATATTGATATTGACAGGATGGGGCCATTTGACCATATGGCAAGTAGGTTGTTGAATTGTACAATTTTATACCTAGGATAAAAAAAACCTTTGTATATTTGTAACGTTGTGTTGAGCTTCGATTTCGGTTGAAGCTATGGTGTAAATGCCTTTTGGCATTTACCAATGAAAGGCTTTCCTATTAATGGGAGGCTTTTTTTATCTGCCCTATCAAGATATCAAGTACCCACGACGGACAAAACAGCCCTTCCGCACAATCAATCATCCATATATAGGTACTTTCAGTTTTAGTTCAACCTCTTGATTTTCAGTTATATAATCTGTATTTTTAGATAAACAAAACCCCGAATATGAGTCCGTAGCTCTAAAAAC
>PDPR01000004.1 GCA_002749285.1 Maribacter sp. | reverse complement strand
ACAGGGCCCGACAAGGACCCCCCGAACAACCTCGATCGTTTCGGGCTGCAAATCTACAACCTTTATACACTTACACAATACTTTTATAAAGGTTTTTTTGCCTTTTTTATAAATAAAAACATAAGGAACTGAAAATCAACAACCTTTACAATGAAAAAATCAAAAAAAAACAGCTATTTAAGAAAGCCTTCCCCTTGAGGCAAAAGAAGGGTATTCTTAAAACGATAGCCCCATTTAAACCTTTAAAAAAAACCAAACGCATTTAAGGGGCTATAAATCAATAGCATACATATAAAACACCCTCTTAGGAATGCGAACCAGTATATTAATGTAGATGTTTATCCTGGGTAAGGGCTGCCCCGGAATGGAACATGGTGGACAATTACAACACTTGTCCAGGCACAGGGGGGTCTTTGGCCTGTGTAGGTTATACAAGAAACCTGAACGTACTACGAAAAGAAATTCCAGACCAAACCAAACCGTATTACGAAGTCACGATAGGGGTAATTGGGCGCGGAATAAAATTTATACCCGGAAAAGGACGAATTGAAATGCTCTGCCTTTAAATAGATACGTGTTTGCTGTACCCTGGCATTAACAAAAAAGTCCAACATAGGATAGCCCCCCGATTCCTCATTGTTCTGGATATAGAACTCCCCAAGAAGGGGGTTATAGGCATCCATCATATAGGAAGTGTAATACTTGAACGTAATACCTGTTTGAAGGTACATTGCCTTTTCAAATACTTCGGAAGAAAAGTAAAGGGTATTCCTTGTTACCAATTGGGGCACGTTGAGCACATCATTACTCTGTGAGACGTTCTGGTACATTATGGTATTGTTCAATGCGAAACTACCCAACCTCAACTCCTTATTATATTTTACCTTTAAATGGCCGACACTATTCGTTTCCTGGAATGGTTTTATGGTTGCCTGTTCCTGGTTCTCGACCATTTCCAGTGTTGGGTCCGCCCCAAAATAGGTGTAGTTATCGACATTGGTGTACTTCGCATACAAGTCGCCCCATTTACTGGAATTGAAATGAACCTGTAGGCTATTCACTTTTTGGTCCTCAAAATCCGAATTGTTCTGCCAGTTATAATTTTGATAATCGCTCTGGTACAACAAAAAATTATAGTCTGGCATCCTTGCTGATGAATGCAATGAAAACCCTATCTTATTGTCCCCATTGAATCGATAACTTGCCGATGCGTCCAGAATACTAGTGGTAAGATTTCCCGATAGGTTGTATTTGGCATCCCCTTTGACCATAAAACCACCTATTCGTTTTGCATATTTGGCCCCGAGACTTATCTCGTCCCCTCTTAATCGATTCTGGATTTTCCCTCCATCCGCAGTAACCAACAAACTGTTGAAATAATAATTGTAATGGTATAGGCTTATATTACCTTGCAACCTACCCAATGTGGCATTATAGAATTCCGCATTGAATTCATTGCCCATGGTCTTAAGGCTTGCCTTGTCTTTTATTGATGGATCAAAAACAGCACCGAAATACTCATTGGGCCTATTTTGTTGGAACTGGTAGTACTTGGTCTCATAATTAAAGGTATGCCCAATTGCCAATGAGGTCTTTTCCACCGAACTGGAATCCTTATTTGTTCCCAACAATTTATATTGATGGTCCAAATAGTATCGTTTCCCCAGGATCTTGTTCTCCCCTATATCCAAAGATGTGAATCGGGTATCAATACGTGACCTATCCGTATATTTAGGATTACCCGATTCGAACTGCTCCCCTGCCTTAACAAGTCCACCGTTCTCTTCCGTTTCTATATCCTGGGCGGCAATGTGGGCTCGAAAACTATAGCGTCCATCTTTGGTGGTATAATTTGCGGTTGACCTAAAATTACCCGATTGTGCCTGATTCAACTTATATTTACCCAAAGACCGAAACCCCTTGAAGCCCAGTGACAGATTAAAACGCCTTGAAGTATTAAAAGTTAGCAGGGCATCCAACAACTGACCTTGCTCAAAGGTGGTCTTAAAGAACAGATCGGACATTGGAGTCGCCACATTATAATAATCAATATCCTCAACCTCAAAATAATTATAATGTTTTGCCTTGGCACCTAATCGGGGGTATAATTGTTTTCTTTCAAAATCAACACCCAGCTTATTATAGGGTTGTCCAACATTTGCGAAAGGCATTAGTTCAAAATCATCCCTTCTCAGATAATTGTATTTGTATTCTTTTTGTATCGTAAGAGTCGTATCCAAGTAGGTAGTATCCCTTTGGTAAGAGATGATCTTATAATCCTTAATGGTGATTTCCCGACTTTCAGAAGAAGGGGGTTTTTTCCCACTCTTCCTTTTAAACCTTGCGGAATCATTTTTTTCGCCCGAGGGAACGGGACTTACCTGTGCCTGAAGCATAGGGAACCCAAATACAAATAGCAGTAGAAAGAAGTGTTTCATAGAATCGCTTACGCGACAAAGTTAATTTTTTTGTTTTGAATAAAATATGAAAATTTTTACAACAAATGCTTAACCAGTCATAGATTGTGCTTTAAGTGCCCTTGATTGAATCAAAAAAAATTATCTTCGCCTACCATCAGATTCCATAATTATGCTAAAAAGATTCCACCACGCCTTTGATGAAGTGGGTACCGATGAAGCAGGTCGAGGCTGTCTTGCCGGGCCGGTTACCGCAGCCGCACTTATTCTGCCAAAGGGTTTCGAAAACACCGTACTCAACGACTCAAAACAGCTTTCGGAAACAAAACGGGATTCCTTGAGACCTATTATAGAGGAAAATGCCGTTTGCTTTGGTGTGGCACATATCCAACCTGCCGAAATAGACAAGATCAATATTCTCAATGCCTCAATATTGGCCATGCACAAAGCCATTGACCAACTCACCTATGACCTGAAGTTCATCATTGTTGACGGCAATAGGTTTAAACCCTATAGAGATGTTCCCTACGAATGCATAATCAAAGGTGACGGCAAATATATGGCTATCGCTGCGGCATCCGTTTTGGCAAAAACCCATCGCGATGCCTACATGGCCCGATTACATGGGGAATTCCCCATGTACAATTGGAAAAAAAACAAAGGCTACCCTACCAAGGAACATCGGGAAGCCATTCGCAAATATGGCATTACACCATACCACAGGAAAAGCTTTAGGCAATTGCCCCAAGAGTTGACACTGAAATTTTAATAAAGTAACTTCGCACTATAAACTACATGAAATGAAATCCAGATTTTTTTTCAGCCTAGTACTCCTATTGGCGACAAGTTGTTCCAAACACCGAACAGCAAACACTTCCTTATTGGATTTCATTCCTCAAAATGCAGCAATAGTCATAAAAATAAACCATCTGGACGGTTTTAAAAACGACTTGGAGAACAATGGTTTCATTACCAAAGCGGAATCGTTCGGAGCCTATAAGGCCCTATTGGACCAGATAAGGCATCTGGGTCACGTAAGGACCGACAACGAATCGTTGTTGGCTTTTTCATCCCTGGACACCAAGAATTACGAATTCACCTTCGTCACACCCGATTCGACAGGTATTTTCGTTCTGGACAGTGTCCGGAATATCAAAAAAGAATCCTTTTCCATAGAAGGCCAGAATATCGACAGATACGGGATAGATGGTGATGTACTATATGTAACGACCTTCAAAGGACAAAATGCCATCAGCTCTTCAAGGGTGATCCTTGAAAATATCATAAAGTATTCGGGTACGTCAAAAGGCTCGAAGGGACTGAACAAACTTTATGAGGTTTCAAGTACCTCCAAAAATGCATCCATATTCATCAATCTGGAAAATAGCGGTCCCTTGCTCGATCACTTTACAAACGAAAAAGCCGATATAAGACTTTCCGAGTACTCGGACTGGGCACTTATGGATATCAATGCAGACCAGAACCATTTACACTTGAATGGCATTACGGTCGTCTCCGATCCAACCAAGAAGTTTGTGGATTTATTCGACAACACCCTCCCTTTGGCCGACAGGACAGCATCATTTGCCCCAAGATCGGCAGATGCCATACTATCCTTCTCCTTTGGTGATTATGGTGTTTTTGCCCACAACCGAGAGCAGTACCTTAACCTGGAATCCCCAAGGGACTCCCTACTCAACACTGTTGAGGAAATCGGCGTCATCTACAAGAACAACAACAAGGCCATTCTCTTGAACACTTATGGTTCGGAAAGGCTATCGGAATATATCTCACAAATCCAAAGGTCGGAAAGCGAATATCAGGGCAATCAAATAATACAATTGGGCAAACCGGATTTTTTGGATCGTTACCTAGAACCTTTGATTGACCATTATGCAGCGAATTTTTGTGCCATTATTGAAAATACTTTTGTTTTCGGGGAAAGCAAAGACATGGTACAGGACATAATCCTAAACTACAAAAACGGGTCCACCTTTGAAAAAACAGATACCTATGCCTCTGCCAAGGATGCGTTGGCAAGTGAATCCTCGATTCTTTTTATTTCGAATTCAAAGGGAATGCAAGAAGTTTTAAAGGGTACGACCACAAAGGAACTATTGAATGATTTTGGGAAGGCATCATTCGACAAGGATACCTTCGCCGCCCAAATGGTAGCGGACCAAGGGTTCTTCCACACTAATATCACAGTTCGGCAGACAGCAAGGAAATCGAAGATAAACAAGGCATCCCCTTTGTTCACTGTGCAATTCGATACCGATTTGGCAACCGCCCCCCAATTTGTCACCAACCACAACACCAAGAAAAAGGAAATTGTAGTACAAGACCAGGAAAACAATCTATACTTGATCTCCACCAATGGCGAATTGCTATGGAAAAAGCAATTGGAAGGACAGATACAAGGAAAGATCCATCAAGTCGATATTTACAAAAACCGTCGATTACAACTTGCATTCACCACCAACGACCAATTCTTGGTCTTAGACCGGAACGGAAAAGAAGTAAAGCATTTTTCAAAAAAATTCGAAGGAGGGAACCTTAATGAACTGGCTGTTTTTGATTATGGAAACAGGAAAGACTATCGCTTTGTGGTAACCCAAGGGAACAAAACCTACATGTACGACAGCAAAGGGAAAATCGTCAAAGGCTTTAAGTACGGCAAAGCGGAAAGCCCTATCCTGAAAGCCCCAAAACACATAAGGGTATCCAATAGGGATTATTTGATCTTTATGCTGGAAAATGGGGAGTTGAAAATCCTTAACCGTGTAGGCGATGTTAGGACCAAGGTAAACAGGAAAATAAATTTCTCGCAGAATGAAGTCTATCTGCACAAGAACAAATTTATATTGACCGATACCAAAGGGGTATTACACCAAATTGCGCCGAACGGCAAGTTGGGCACAACCAATTTACGACTGAACGATGACCATGGCATCGATGCCACCAGCAAGACCTTTGTCTATATGAATGGCAATGAGTTGGGTATTAAAGGGAAAAAAGTCGAGCTTGACTTTGGAGTGTATTCAAAACCCAGAATATTCTATATCCATGACAAAATATATGTTGGGGTCACTGATATTCAAAACCAAAAAGTCTATCTATACGACAGCCAGGCCAAACCCATCTCCAGTTTTCCTGTTTTTGGATCCTCACCCATTGACTTGACCGATATGGAGAATGACAGAAAACTGGAAATTGTAGTAAAAGACCAGGCAAACTCGATTATTGTATACCAATTGAATTAACAGACTATTTCCCAATTATACTTAATTGTAAGCCAAATACACATTTCTGTCTACAGAACATATCAAATTACATCGGATTATCAGTTAATCATCTTATCATTGTATACATGAAGAAGTAAACAATAATCACTTTTTAAAAATTACAATTATGAAAACAAGAACGTTATTAAAATCTATAACAGCTTTTGCCATTATTTTTTTCATAAGCTGTTCAAAAGATGACGGTACGGAAGGTCCCCAAGGGCCTCAAGGAGAGCAAGGACCCCAAGGAGAGCAAGGACCCCAAGGAGAGCAAGGACCTGCGGGAACCAATGGGGAAGATGGCCAGGATGGCAATGCCAATGTAGTTGCCAGTAAACTGATAGACTACGATTGGAATCTTGTTAACATGAATAAAATAAAAAGAATGGAGTATTCTTTTCCCAGTCCAATATTGGCTGCCGTGGGTTATACTTCTTTTCGTAATTTTATGGATGCCGGAGGTGTGTTTTTGGTATATGGTAAAAATTATGGAACAAGCAATCACCGACTATTTGATTATGAATTTAGAAATGGAGCTTATGAACAATATTATAGTGGCGGTACTGATAAATTGTACATTGAGCTTAATAGTATTGATGGGAATGATCTAGAAGATATAGAATATGACCCTGATAGAGGTAACCGTTTTAGGTATGTATTAATACCTGCTGGTGTACTGTTAAGCGGCAAAAGCGTTAAGAAGACCAAAGATTACACCAAACTCTCTTGGGAAGAAGTAAAAACGATGTTCAACCTAAGTGATGAATAGATATAATTTAAGTTAGCCTTAAATAAACGCTACTACTTTTGACCAGCATTCAAGGTCAAAGATGTAAAATCTTTCAACAATCATAATTTGGTGGTATTCTGCCAAGTGAGCAAAGTTAAGATATCGAGGGTCGCGGCCCTCGATATTTTTTGATTGACCTTAAATCCTGAAACCGTTGCAAAGGAATATCATCCAAAAAAAAATACTATCTTCGTTGGTCTCGACCGTTAGTCAAAGCTATGCACTTTTAGTGCAGGACCTTCAGCCGAAGGAAAAGGGGAATCCGGGCCGGTGGGTGACAATGGAACAGCAGATGGCAAGGCCCAGAACAGAAGGGTCGGATTTGTCAAAATTCAATAGAAACGAATTATCCCATAAATCACATTATTATGAAAGGAAGTTTAATATTATTTTGCTTGGCGTTAGGTTTGTCCTATACCCTACCGGCACAGAATTGTGGTAATTATTACCCTATGGTAGAAGGGGCCACCTTCGAGTACACCAATTACAATAAGAAAGGAAAGAAAGAAGGCATCGCCAAGTATAAGGTTTCCGAGGTCAATACCTCAGGAGATGTTACCAACGCAACAATGTCTATAGAGCTCGTCGATGAAGAAGGAAAGGAGCTCTACAAAACAGACTATAAGTTTGCCTGTACGGACAATACGGTATCCATAGATTATGAATCCTTGATTCCTAGTAGCACATTGCAACAATTCAAAGATATGGAGATAGATGTTTCGGGGACCGACCTGGAACTTCCAAATGATCTTAGTGTCGGACAGGAATTGCCCGATGCCAATGTTGCTATCAAAGTAAGTATGAATGGCATCAATATGAATACTACGGTAGATATGATAAACCGCAAAGTCGAAAAGAAGGAGAGTGTTACCACGCCAGCTGGCACCTTTGATTGCTATGTAATTTATAACGATAATAAAATGAAGGCCATGATGGTGAATTCAACCATGGGTTCAAGGATTTGGTATTCCGAGGGTGTGGGAATGGTCAAACAGGAAAGCTATAAGAAAAATGGAAAAATTATAACAAGTACGGTGTTAACGGCATTCAGCAAGTAATCACCCAAAACCTTATTGGATTTTAAAACCGGGGCATAGACCTCGGTTTTGTGTTTAGGTTGTTTCTCTTTTGGTGATCCTTCTTATACGGATATCTATCCCATACCTTTCCGAACCTTTGTTCAGGTCTTTTACCATGCAGCAAAGAGTGGTCATAGGGGAATATAGTATAACCGAATTAGGAGACCCGGATACTGTAGGTGCCATTGGGCCAATTGATGGTTTTGCCCGTTATGTTTCAATAGCCCCTTCCCCACTTTCAGGCAGAGGGGGAAATAGCAATAAATACAGTATAGATGGCATGCAGGAAAATGGAGTTGATCTTTCCAATTATCATGAGGTTATGGATTACCTCGGGATGGATTGTTGGATTTTAACTTTTCAAACATAAAAAACCGAAGTCTACACTTCGGTTTTTTCCTTTATTATTTCCGCCTCAAACAAATCTGAAAAATGTTTCAGCAATTTTTCTTTCACCCCATCCATTGGGACTTCCTTTTTGCCCAATTCAACATTTAAGGACGTAACGGCCTTTCCCCGGATGCCACAGGGAATCATCAGGTCAAAATAACCTAGATCGGCATTTACATTCAAGGCAAAACCATGCATTGTCACCCACCGACTGGCACGTACACCAAATGCGCATATTTTACGTACGAAAGGTGTTCCCACATCCAACCAAACACCGGTTTCCCCTTTGGAACGTTCCCCCTTTAAACCATATTCCGCCAAAGTAAGGATGACCATTTCCTCAAGAAACCTAAGGTACTTGTGAATGTCGGTGAAAAAATTGTCGAGGTCCAATATAGGGTAGCCCACTATCTGCCCAGGCCCATGATAAGTAATATCCCCTCCCCTATTGATCTTATAGAATTTCGCACCTTTCCCTTCCAAAACAGATTCATCGACCAAGAGATTGGCCATATCACCACTTTTCCCCAAGGTGTACACATGGGGGTGCTCCACAAAAAGAAAGTGGTTCGGGGTCGGGAAAAAAGTCCCTTCCCTTCTGTTCCTGATCTTTATGTCAAGGGTCTTCTGAAATAAGGCCTCTTGGTAATCCCAAGTTTCCTTATAGTCTTTTAAACCTAAATCCTGAAATTCTACATTCTTGTTCATGGGTGCAAAGGTACAAAGTCTTGTTGTTAGATCATTCCTCCAATTCGATCTCTATATTCAGGGTATCCGGATTTTTCATGTACGTCAGAAGATCAACCTCGTAATATAAAGTTTTCCCATCGGCACTAAAGGTGGCGGCACTTGCTGAAGAAGACTTGACCCGCCTAGGGAAATGGTATTCCAATTTATAGGTCGATCCCGAAAAAAACATCTCCACCCCGGCCAAACTATCTATACTTTGTTGCTGTAGGACACTATCGATGACCCTGGCCGTTCTTTTAAAAATATTCGCTTTGAACGAATAATCCACTTGAGTGGCCTGATTGCTCAAATTCGATGTCGGACTTTGTTTTTTTGATGCGGGACCTACGCTACTGGCTTCTTGAAAATCCCTGAAAATATCGGAAACCTCATCCAGATTCCCGAAATCACGGTATAGGTCGAATTTCATCTCCTTGGTCTCAGGGTTCATGACCATATGCATTTCAAAAGGTTCCAATTTTTTAAGATCCGCTTGGTCTTCTTCCGAAAGTGTAGCGATGCTATCCTTCTTTTCTTCTAGGAAAGTCCTAAATGAAATCGTGGAATCAATAGCTTTCTCCTTGCTTTTGGTCATTTCCTCCCCTAACATCCCCATCATCCCCGAACCATCAAGGTTGATGGATATCTTACCCGAGCCATCATCCTCAAGATAGATCCCTTCTGTGAAATTGCATGCGGAAACCAAGACCAAGAGCACGGGCAATGACCAATAACGTAATCTGAACATAGTTTGTTTCTAATTTGGATTATTGAGGATGACCAAGGCAGCTATAACTCCCGGGACCCATCCACAAAAAGTCAAAAGTAAGACAATCAGAAAAGAACCACAACCTTTTCCAATGACGGATAAGGGTGGGAATAAAATGGCCAAAAGCACACGAACCAGACTCATAGGTGTAGGGTTTTATGATCAATGTACCTATTCGACGTAAAGTTATCCATTTTGTTACACTTAAAACCTGGGCATTGGCACAAAACCAACATTCCTTACCAATGGATTGATAGATTTGTGCAGACTACCTATATTTGCAGCCTTAATAACGATTTTATGCAGCTTTCAGAACAAGAGACAATCAGAAGAGAGAAATCGGCCAAATTACGGGAATTGGGCATAGACCCATACCCTGCAGCCTTATACCCCGTAAATGCCCGGTCCAAAGGCATAAAATCGAATTATGGGGAGGGCAGGAAAGTTATCATTTCGGGAAGGTTAATGTCTCGACGGATTCAAGGAAAGGCTTCTTTTGCCGAGTTGCAGGACAGTGAAGGAAGGATACAGGTCTACTTTAACCGGGATGAAATATGTACTGGCGATGATAAGACCATGTATAACGAGGTTTACAAAAAACTGTTGGACATCGGCGACATAATAGGTGTCGAAGGGGAATTGTTCACTACCCAAGTTGGTGAAATAACGGTGATGGTGAAAACCTTCACAATGCTGAGCAAGTCATTACGTCCATTACCACTACCCAAAAAAGATGCTGAAGGACGTATTTTTGATGAATTCAACGACCCTGAACTTCGGTATCGACAACGCTATGTTGACCTTATCGTAAATCCATCAGTAAAGGAAACATTCGTAAAGCGCACCAAGATCACCAATAGTATCCGTGAATTTTATAACAAAAATGGATACTTGGAAGTTGAAACCCCAATATTACAGCCTATTCCAGGGGGTGCAGCGGCAAGACCATTCCTGACGCACCACAATGCATTGAACATTCCCTTATATTTGAGAATTGCCAATGAACTGTACTTGAAAAGATTGATTGTCGGTGGTTTTGACGGAGTTTATGAGTTCTCCAAGGATTTCAGGAACGAAGGTATGGACCGCACCCACAATCCTGAATTCACGGTTATGGAACTCTATGTGGCCTATAAGGATTATAATTGGATGATGGACACCACCGAACAACTACTGGAAAAAGTAGCCATCGACACCAATGGAACATCCAAGGTAACCGTCGGTGAACACGAGATAGAATTCAAGGCTCCTTATGCAAGGGTTCCGATCTTGGAGGCCATTAAAATACACACTGGTATCGATGTGGCCGATATGGATGAGGTCGAGCTGCGTAAAGCCGCAAAAGGATTAGGTATCGAGGTGGATGATACCATGGGGGTTGGCAAGTTGATAGATGGAATCTTTGGGGAGAAATGTGAGCACCATTATATCCAGCCTACATTCATCATCGATTACCCAAAGGAAATGAGCCCGTTGACAAAAGAACACAGGACCAACCCTGCCTTGACAGAACGTTTTGAATTGATGGTCAACGGCAAGGAATTGGCCAATGCCTATTCCGAACTGAACGACCCCATTGATCAACGGGAACGCTTTGAAGACCAATTGAGGTTATCTGAAAAAGGGGATGATGAGGCCATGTTCATCGATCAGGATTTTTTGCGTGCCTTGGAATATGGAATGCCCCCAACTTCGGGAATAGGTATCGGAATCGACCGTTTAGTGATGCTCTTGACCAACAATTCTTCTATCCAGGAAGTATTGTTCTTCCCTCAAATGCGCCCAGAGAAAAAACAAGTTGAATTATCCCTTGAAGAGAAGACCATATTGGATTTGCTGAAACCTGAGGCTGAAGGCCAAATGGATCTGGCAGCCCTAAAAAGCACCGCTGGTTTAAGCGGGAAAAAATGGGACAAGTCGATGAAATCCCTTTCCAAACATGGTCTGGTAAAGGTGATTGTTGAAGGTGACTCAAAGACCGTCCAACTTATTAAATCCTAAGTTCAAGGCTAACCGACACTTATTTTAAGGAGTGCCATGCATTGCCCATATACCCTGTAATGCAACATAATATACAGACCACATAATTTTGTATTGACAGTTTTTTTCTGTTGGATCCATCCAAACTTTTTCGGCTTGCCGGAAAATTGCCGTTTTCTTCCCTATTTTTGTCTTTTTTTACTTCCGTAGCCCTAAAGTATTTGGTTCTGGCAATGTTATATGTTAAAAAAACCCTAGTTTAGAGGGATATAATAAATCCTATGGCACTAGGCAGAAAATTAGGTCTTTTTTTAGGGCCGATCCTGTTTTTCATTATTCTGAACCTCCCTATGGACCTCGTCTCCCAAAAGGGGGATATGGTAATCGCCATTGCCTTATGGATGGTCGTCTGGTGGATCACGGAAACCGTATCAATATCAGTGACAGCCTTATTGCCTCTCATTCTTTTCCCGATTTTGGATATTATGCCTATAGGCGAAGTAGGGGCGAATTACGGCAGCCCCATTGTCTTTCTCTTTTTGGGGGGATTTGTAATGGCCTTGGCCTTGGAAAAAGTGAACCTTCATAAAAGAATCGCATTGAACATCATTAAATTGACGGGGACCACACCGAACAAGGTGGTCCTTGGTTTTATGATCGCCACCGCGACCTTGAGTATGTGGATCAGCAATACGGCGAGTACCGTAGTGATGCTGCCCATCGCCATGTCGGTAATTGGCCTATTGATCAATGACGAGGACGGGTTTACAAAGAATGACAGGAATTTTGCTTTGAGTGTGATGTTGGGGATTGGTTTCTCGGCCAATGCCGGAGGAATAGCAACGGTCATCGGGACCCCTCCCAATTCGGTGATGATAGGAATGCTGGAAAATGAATACAATATCGAAATCTCTTTTTTGAAATGGATGGTCATTGGCGTACCCTTTTCGGCAGTGATGATCACAATCATCTATTTTGTTCTCACAAAATGGATGTTTCCAAATAAAGAATTAAAATTCACGGCATCAAAGGAAGTGATACGAACAGAACTGGAAAAACTGGGCCCCATGGGCGGAAAGGAAAAGATGGTCTTAACCATTTTTGGCATTACCGTGTTTCTATGGGTCTTTAGAACATTGATCAATTCGATATTCCCAGAACTAGGCCTCTCCGACACTATTATAAGTATGATTGCCGCAATATCATTATTTGCTATTCCCTATAATATTAAAAACGATGATTTCATTATTGAATGGGACGACACCAAAAAGTTGGCTTGGGGAATATTGGTTTTATTTGGCGGTGGTCTGGCCTTGGCCAAGGGTATGTCCGTAAGTGGTATCGTTGATTTGGTCGCCAATGCGATAGCCGCTGGTGAAATCGGTGTTTTCCTTACTGCCATCCTACTAATATTCCTAATGTTGTTCATGACCGAATTAATGAGCAACGTTGCCTTGATCGCTGTTTTGGCCCCAGTCGTGGCCGGTATAGCCATTGGCTTGGGCATTCCTATACTTTATTTGTTGATTCCTGTTACAATGGCAAGTAGCTGTGCCTTTATGCTCCCAATGGCCACCCCACCCAATGCGATAGTATTCGCAAGTGGCTATATAAAGATCCACGAAATGGCACGGGTAGGCATTGTACTTAATTTGGTAGCGGTAGCCTTATTATCCCTTATGTTCCAATTTGTGGTACCTATGTTGTTCTAACCACACCCCCTAAACCACTAGGCTTTTTGCCATAAGCAAAGCCATTACAATGCAACAGCTTTATTTATTGGCTAATTCAAATTCCGATTATATCGGTCTGTAAAAAATGGAAACCCTCTATTAAGCAAGACCATATAATTTTTAAAATGTCACACCTATGCCATGGTTCTTCCCGGTTTTTTCAGGACAATCGGATTATTACCACTAAACGCAAGGCTCTCTGACCAAACGCATATTTCATATTTCTTCGATGAGCACAAAAACCAAACCACAAAAACAGGATATTTCACCATACAAAATGGTCAGTTGGCAACAATCGGGAATTTTAGGTCAAATCCTTTTTTATCTTTGATAGTATAATCAAAACCCCCAACATCATGTCATATAAAATCAAGAGCCTTATCTACTTTTTTTGTTTTTTGGCTACCACAACAATTTATTACGCCATGGACAATGAAAATCAAGATCCAAATAATGAGGGTATTGCCGAGTTACAACAGGTTGAACCCACTTCATTAGACATGAACAGCACACCCAAATAAAGCACGGAAACATCTTAACCTATAAAAAAGGGTATGGTTAAACCATACCCTTTTTTATATATATTGGTTTTATACGTTAATAAAATCATAAAACCTATAATGTAATTAAACCTATACCGCCCCAACAAGTCTTATTATCAAAACCCATTAAAAAAAACACATGAAAAAAGCATTCGTATTGGTTGCCTTGATAATAGGATCGACCGCAATGGCACAGAACAGGGGGAATTGCAAGGGAAACCCAATGAAGAACATGACCGTTGAGCAAATGGCCACTCTTCAAACCAAAAAAATGACCTTAGACCTGGACCTAACACAGGACCAACAAACCAAGATCCAAGCCTTGAATTTGGAAAATGCCAAAAAAAGAAAGGTGAAAATGGATAAGCGCAGGGAGTTGATGGATTCAGGGGAACGACCAACAAGATCTTCAGAAGAGGTATATGCACTTGAAACAGAACGACTCGATGCGGCCATAGCACATAAAGCTGCCCTTAAAAAAATCCTGGACGAAGACCAATATGCGAGATGGGAAACGCTTCAAAGGAAAAGAAGGGGGTGTACCAAGATGAGGGGGGAACGATTTGAAAGAAAAAAATAAGATTGGACTAAAATAAGCAAAGGCGCTATCTGCGCCTTTGCTTATTTTAGTCCATCCACGATATTCCCTAGTGCCTTTATGGTAAAATCCAGATCGTTGTACGAAAGGGCATCATTCAAGAAATAACTTTCAAAAGCACTTGGGGGCAAATATATCCCTTGACGTAACATCCCATGAAAATATTTCTTAAACGTATCATTGTTCCCTTTAGCCGATGATGGAAAATCCACAACAGGTTCAGCGGTAAAGTGAACCGAAATCATACTACCGAAACGATTGATCTGATGCGGAACCCCATTTGTTTCCAAAACCTCCCCCAATCCCTTATGAAGATACTCCGTTTTATCCGCCAAACTCTTAAACACACTCGGATTGGCATCCAGTTCTGTCAACATCGCCAACCCGGCACTCATTGCCAAAGGATTCCCACTTAAGGTACCCGCCTGATAAACAGGTCCGTCCGGTGCCAAATAATCCATGATTTCATTCTTTGCGGCAAAAGCGCCAACAGGCAGTCCACCGCCAATAACCTTACCAAAGGTTACAATATCGGCCTCTATCCCCAAAGCTTCCTGGGCGCCACCCTTACCTAATCGAAAACCGGTCATTACCTCGTCAAAGATCAACAAGATACCTTCTTGCATACAAAGTTCCCTAAGTCCCTTGATAAATTCACCCGAAGGAATTACACACCCCATATTCCCGGCAATAGGCTCAATGATCACGGCTGCAACAGCCCCTTTATTGGCCTTTACCAAATCCTTTACACTTTCCAAGTCATTATACTCCGCCAACAACGTATCCTTGGCCGTTCCTTGGGTGACGCCCGGACTATTGGGACTTCCAAAGGTAATTGCCCCACTACCTGCTTGGATCAGAAAAGAGTCGGAATGTCCATGGTAACACCCTGCGAATTTTATGATCTTATCCTTTCCAGTATAGCCACGTGCCAAACGTACCGCACTCATACAGGCTTCGGTACCACTATTTACAAACCGTATCTTATCTATATTTGGGACCATACTTACCGCCTGTTTCGCCAATGCCGTTTCAATCTCGGTCGGCATGCCGAATGAAGTCCCTTTCCTAGCATTCCCAATAACCGCCTCGATTACGGGTTGATAGGCATGGCCCAAAATAAGGGGCCCCCATGATGCGATATAATCTATTAGTTTGTTTCCGTCCCCGTCATACAAATATGCCCCTTTGGCACTCTTAACGAAAATCGGATCTCCCCCTACGGCTTTAAACGCCCTAACCGGTGAATTGACACCTCCTGGAATATATTTCCTCGCCTCGGCAAACAAGGCACTACTTCTCTGATAAACCATTATTCTTCTTTTGTTGATTTGGTTTGGACCAAAATTTCCTGCCCTATATCCAAATGGTTCGAATCCATATTGTTTATTCGTTTAATCTCATCAACAGAGATGGAATATCTTTTTGACAGTGAATACAAGGTATCCCCCTTTTGAACCACATGCACCTTATTCCCAATAGGTTTTGGATCCCTACTTGCAATTGTATTGTTCGGGCCAACATCTTTGTCAAATCTATACAACCTATACTTTTCTATAAGGTGTATCAACTTCTGGGAATATCTATGATCCGTAGCATAACCTGCCTGTCGGAGTCCTTTGGCCCAACGCTTATAGTCGGTACTTCCATAATCGAATAAAAAGGCATATCGGGCACGGCTAGATAAAAACTCGCTATGATCCCGATAGGAATACATCGGATGGTTGTATTTCCGAAAACACTCCCCTTTTTCATCATCGTCATGAAAATCATAATCACCCTGCCAACCTTTATGGCATTTGACACCAAAATGGTTGTTGGTCTTAACGGCCAGCTCCCCTCTGCCCAGACCACTTTCCAATAGACCCTGGGCCAAGGTAATGCTCGCAGGAATGCCATAAGCCTTCATTTCATATTGTGCTATTTCGGAAAACGTTTCAATGTATTCCCCAACAGAGCCAATTGAGAATCTCTGGAACTTTCCAGTATCCTTAGGAAGGGGGTATAACCCTTGGGAATCATAGGTGTTATCGGGTCTCTCCTCCAAGGTCTTGTATTTTAACCTATTGGGATAGGTGGTTCGCTTTTTGGCCTTGCAACCTATAAGCATAGTTCCTAGGATCGAGAATAATACCAGTCTTTTCATCATAGGTCGATCAATGGTAGGTTCTTCTTTTTCAATTTGGAGTTCATTCCTATAATCCCTTGTAGACCTCCTGTATGTATGGCCAATATTTTGGTTCCAGGCCCAAAAACATCCTTGCTGACCATATCAAGGATCCCATACAACATCTTAGCGGTATAAACCGGATCCAACGGCACTTGGGTTGCGCGCTTAAACTCATTTACAAAATCGATAAGTTCAATGGGAAATTTCGCATAACCCCCAAAATGATAATCCGTTTGCAATTCCCAATTATCCTTATCGACAAATTTACGAATATCTTCCTTTAAAAAATCACCTTTTAACGCAGGAAACCCAAATACCTTTTGTCCTGGTCGGGTCGCATTGATTATCCCCGCAATGGTACCACCTGTGCCCACACTGCTACAGATGACATCAAATTCCCTATCCCCTTCTGTCAATATCTCTTCACAGCCTTTAACGGCCAGGTCATTGGTGCCTCCTTCAGGCAATAGGTAAAAACCATTGAACCCTGATTTCAGATCAGCCAAAAATTCCTCCGTATCCTTATCTTTATAAATACTTCTCGGCACGAACTTTAGTTGCATTCCCATCTCTGATGCCTTGGCCAAAGTTGGATTGTCCTTCCACTTAAAGGCCAATTCCTCTCCGCGTATAATGCCCACACTTTTAAGGCCTTTCTCCTGGGCCGCACAGGCAGTGGCCACTATATGGTTGGAATACGCACCTCCGAAAGTCAGAAGGGTATCGAACTTTTCGGCTATGGCCTTGTTGATATTGTACTTTAACTTACGGTATTTGTTTCCTGAGATAAAAGGGTGGATCCGGTCTTCCCTTTTCACAAAAAGGGATATCTTCCTAGCTTCCAGTATTGGGAGATTTATTTTTTGGTTCTCTGTCTGCAAATGGATAATGTTCAGCGCCAAAGATATTTAATACAACTGAAAGGCGGGCGGTTCGCAATGTAATCCAAATTTTTCTCATTATGATAAGCTTCCCGCTCAAAACTTAGGTTTTGGTAGGCCTTATAGCTGTCAAAGTAATATATCGACCTTATAATCCATTCCGAGATATACAGAATATAAAAAGGAACGATCAATAGTTCTTTCTGCTGCTCAAGATGGATTCTCTCGTGATTTATGAGATAGGTATCTTCTTTCAGGGCATTGTTTTTCAAAAATATGAAAGGCCAAAGTGAGAGGCCTACATAGTTCTTGTAGAAAAAATGTTTAAAAACTAGAATCATAAACCAAAATAATAACGTCTCTATTCAAAGATAATTGTTGAGATTCAACCTTTGCCGAACATCCGTACTTGTTACCAACAAATTCGCCAGCATGATCTTTTTTATCAAAATCCCCGTAAAACAAAGGCTTTTGCCTTCTGAAAGGTAGACTTTTCAACAGAAACCATTAATTTTACAGAACATAACAAAAACCATTCCATCCCCAAATGAAGATAAATACCACACCCGAAGAAGGTGATTTTTACCTCTCAAAATCCGGCTTCAGGGTTTTTACGGCGCAATACCACCTAAAACGCGGCTATTGTTGCGAGAGTGGCTGTAGGCACTGCCCATATGGATATGACCCAAAAACGAACTCACAGTGACCACTAAGATATGCGGCATGATTTTTGAATATTGAACCTATGTTAGACTGCGTTAATCCAAAAAAAATAAAAGTTATGAAAACAATGAAAATTCCCGCACTACCGATAGTGGCACTACTTTTTTTGAGTTCCTGTGTTTCGGTCCGTGTTTTGTCCGATTACGACAAGGAAGCTGATTTCAACAATTACAAAACCTATGCTTTTTACAAAACAGGTATTGACAAGGCCCATATCTCGGACTTGGACAAAAAAAGGATTTTAAGGGCCATTGATTTGGAATTGGGCTCAAAAGGCATGGTCAAATCCCAAAACCCGGATATTTTGATCAGCATATTCACAAAAGAGCAGGAACAGGTGGATGTTTACAACAACTATTGGGGCGGCCGTTATGGTTGGGGATGGAGTCCTTATTACTGGGGCGGTTATGGTTTTGGATGGGGATGGAACAATCCGACAGTAAGTACACGAACACAAGGTTCGCTCTACATAGATCTGATCGATACCAAGAACAAGGAACTCATATGGCAAGGGAAAGGTGTCGGGTCTTTGAGCGCTACCAAGAACATCGAGAAGAGAGAAGAACGTATTAGGGAATTCGTTTCGGAAATACTGCAACAATACCCTCCCGGAAACACTTCGAAATAAAACAAAAAACCGCCAATAAGGCGGTTTTTTGTTTTGGGCTTGACCCTATGCAGGGCATGGCGTTGCGAAATACGTCTGGGGAAATACATTAACCAAATGGAAAATACCCTTATGAAATCGAAATAAGACAAGGGGGAGGAACTACCTAATCCACAAAAACCTTATCCAGTTCCCTAAGCCCATCAATGTCCTCTATATTCCTATCCCTATAGACCAAGGTCCAACCCATTGATTTTGTCAAGATATAAAATTTGGAAAGTTCACTGACCAATCTATCTTTGGCATTCGACCTTAAGGAAGAGGCCTCGACCTTCTTCATCAGGGATGCCTGGACATCCCTTTTTATCTTATTGTAATCCGAGGCATCGAAAGGGTTCAGGTAATCCGCCGTCACATCATAATACTCAAAATCAAGGTTCATCTTGATTTCTGGCTCCGGAACGTTCTTTATACGCAATATCCTGACAGATTCATCTACCTCAAAATCAATTCCGCCCAGATCATAAGCAACCAGAACCTCCGCATTCACAACAACCAAGGCCTTTTTATCGGCCGTGACCAATGCTCCAAATAATTCTTGGGAATCCTTATAGGTATATACCTCGGCAAAATGACCTTCGGTAACGATCAGTTTGGAAACGTTGTCGATCTCTCGTTGTATGAGTATGGTGTTTTCCCTTAATATGGATTTCCCCTCCCTATCGTCCCACCAAGAACGGGCTACCAAGACCAAAGACAAAGTGACCAGTGCACCGATTGATATTTTTTTCATAGTTTATAAATTCAGAACAGGTATTGATTCCTTAAAAAACGAATATCCCATGGGCGTACCCTATACTCGGCAAACGCAAACCACTTAATTATCGAACGTAATGAACGGATGTTTCTTTTGCAGCCTGGTAATCTTCTCCTGTAATTTTCCCAAAAACTTCTGATGCTGTTCCGATTCCGGATAAAATGGACGATGTCTTAAGCCTCTCTGTATCCCATCAATGCCCTCCATGGTATGCCGTGCCCTTTCTGAAATCCATACACCACTGAATTTTTCCCAGATATAATCTACGGCAAGATCATTCGGATGTACCAAATCGGACTTATAAAAACGATAGTCCCTAAGCTCATCCATCATGATCTCATAGGAAGCAAAATAATCCAATACCCCTATATAATCCTGCAATTGAAGTACTTGGTGCATCGCAGACAACAAATGTGCCTTGCTTCGTTGATTCCCTACAAACCCATCCTTCAGGTGCCTCACAGGCGAAATGGTGGCTATGATCCGGACCTTGGGATTAATGGATAGCAAAGAATCGATTGTATTTTTAAGGCTATCAACAATAGCCCCAATAGAAAGTAATTCCTTCGAAAAAGCTTTTTGGGACACCTTATGGCAGTTGGCCACGATCGAATCGGTTTCTATATGACGATATACCCATGCCGTACCCAAGGTAATAGACACGTGGGTCGCCATTGAAAGTTCTTCCTTGGTCCGGGTCAGGGCATTGTTCAATTTCAAGAGCAAGTTCCCTTTGGATACATCATCCAAATTAGAATGGGCATCAAAACAATGCCATTGTTCATTATGGTGGAATAGATCGCCCTTCGTATATTCTTCCCCCCGAATGGATCTTGAAATTAATTTTTCTATCGCTTTAGGGTGAAATAAGACCCCAAACGGATTCTGAAACGTCCTAAACTTAAAATAATCCAATTTAGCCCCCATATTCTCCACAAAGCAAGACCCCAACAGCAGTATACGACTATGATAATCGATTTGATCGGAGGCCTGTTGTAGTGGCACTTGGGTTTGGAGCTTCATGGTCTCAACTAAGATATTCCTTTACCTGGGCCAGTGCCTTATCGATCCCATCCGGGTTTTTACCCCCTGCAGTGGCGAAAAAAGGCTGACCTCCACCACCACCTTGTATAAACTTGCCCAGTTCCCTGACAATGGTCCCGGCATTCAGGTCCTTTTTCCCGACCAATTCCTTGGAGATATAACAGGAAAGAAGGGCCTTCCCATTTTGTTCCGTACCGAAAAGCAGGAATAGATTGTCTTTATTATTTCCCATTTCGAAGGAAAGGTCCTTAATACCCGCTGCATCCAAATCAAGTTTTTTAGCCAAAAAATCGACCCCTCCAACATTTTCCAATTCGGCCAACAATTCCCCTTTAAGGTTCCTGGTCTTGTCCTTTAAAAGTACCTCAACCTCTTTCCTTAGTTTAACGTTCTCTTTCTGTAGGGCTTCCACGGCCTTTACAGGGTCCTGGGCGTTGTTCAATAAATCCTTGATCTCAAAAAGGCGTTGGTTGTTCTGGTGGTAGTACTCTTTTACCGCATCCAGGGTAATCGCCTCTATTCTCCTGATTCCCGCTGCAACGGCACCTTCCGACCTTATTTTAAAATGCCAGATATCACCCGTATTCCCAACGTGGGTACCCCCACACAATTCGACCGATTGCCCAAAACGGATGGTTCGTACGGCATCACCATATTTTTCGCCAAATAGGGCCATGGCCCCTTCCCCAATAGCCTCCTGCATAGGTACATTCCTTTTTTCCTGGAGTGGTAATTGCCCATCGATCCTTGCGTTCACAAAATTCTCGACACTGCGTAGCTCCTCGGCGGTCATTTTGGCAAAGTGCGAAAAATCAAAACGTAGGTATTTGGAATGAACGGCAGAACCTTTTTGTTCTACATGGGGGCCTAGAACCTCCCTAAGTGCTTGGTGCAATAAATGTGTCGCCGTATGGTTGGCTGCCGTTCGTTGGCGCTGTTTCTTATCGACCACTGCCTTGAACATCCCAGAAGTATCGTTTGGCAGGTTCTTGGTAAAATGGACGATTTCATTGTTCTCCCTTTTAGTATCCAGAATGTAAAACACATCCCCATTGGGGGCTTCCAAATACCCTTTATCACCAACCTGCCCGCCCCCTTCTGGGTAAAAAGGTGTTAGGTTAAAGACCAATTGATATTGTTCCCCCTCTTTCTTCGAGGTTACTTTCCTGTATTTGACCAACCTCACTTGGGTTTCCAGCACATCGTAGCCCACAAATTCCTGCTCTGAGTCATTCATCAGGATTTCCCAATCTTCCTTGGCCACTGCGGAGGCCGACCTTGACCGATCCTTCTGTTCTTTCATGGCCTCATGGAACCCCTTCTCATCGAGTGTATAGCCTTTTTCCTCAAGGATCAATGCGGTAAGGTCAATCGGGAAGCCATAGGTATCGTACAACTCGAAGGCCTTTCTGCCGGATACTTTCCTTTCATTCGTCTGGCCCATCACATTATCCAATAAGACCAAACCTTGTTCCAGAGTGTGCAAAAAGGAATGTTCCTCTTCCTTGACCACATTCTCGATCAATTGTCGTTGTTCTTTAAGTTCGGGAAAAGCATCCCCCATTGATTCGGCAAGGACATTCGCCAAACGATACATAAAAGGTTCCTTTGTGCCAAGGAAAGTAAACCCATAACGGATCGCCCTTCTCAGAATCCTACGAATCACATAACCCGCTCCCGTATTACTCGGTAATTGTCCGTCAGCTATCGAGAATGCGACAGCACGGATATGGTCAGCAATAACCCGAATAGCGATATCGGCATCCTCCTTTTTACCATAATCCTTTCCTGTTATGGTTTCGATCTCACGAATGATCGGGGTAAATATATCGGTGTCATAATTGGACTGTACGCCTTGCAATACCATACACAACCTTTCAAATCCCATACCTGTGTCAACATGCTTTTCGGGCAAGGGCTCCAAACTGCCGTCTGCCTTACGATTGTATTGCATAAAGACCAAATTCCATATCTCAATGACCAAAGGGTGGTCCTTATTGACCAAGGTAGCACCTGATGTTCTTGCCTTCTCCTCTGCCGGTCGTATATCCACATGTATTTCCGAGCAGGGGCCACAGGGACCCTGCTCGCCCATTTCCCAGAAATTATCCTTCTTATTGCCCATAATGATCCGGTCTTTGGGTACAATGGCACTCCACAAAGCATAGGCCTCATTATCCATTTCAAGGTTATCGGCATCATTACTACCTTCAAAAACGGAAACATACAGACTATCCTTATCTATTTTCAAGGTATCGGTCAATAACTCCCATGCCCATTCTATGGCCTCTTTCTTGAAATAATCACCAAAACTCCAATTACCCAACATCTCGAACATAGTGTGGTGATAAGTGTCTTTCCCCACTTCTTCAAGATCGTTGTGCTTACCGCTCACCCTTAGACATTTTTGGGTATCGGCAACACGACTGTTCTTGGGCGTATTATTGCCCAGGAAGAACTCCTTGAACTGGTTCATTCCGGCATTTACGAACATCAAAGTCGGGTCATCTTTCATGACCATTGGTGCAGAGGGAACGATATCATGGTCCCGTTCCTTGAAGAAGTTTAAAAAATGGGTCCTTATTTCTTTGGAATTCATCTAAAATGCTAAGGTTTTAATAATTTCAACAAATTGTGCCAAACAATTTTTATATTTGTCTGTTCCCGTTAAACGAAAGCACAAAAATAGGATAAAATCCATTCATGTCTAAAGTAAAGTATTATTACGATCCGGATACACTTTCATACCGGAAGATAGAGCCTAAAAAATCCAGACGGTACCGTAACATTTCTTTATTTCTATTAGGCTCGTTTCTCTTTGGGTTACTTTCGTTGGTCCTATTATTGAACACCAATTTAATAAATACCCCAAAAGAGCTTTCCTTACAGCGTGAGGTCAGGAACTACGAACTGCAATTTGAACTTCTCAATAAGAAAATGGAACAGATCGAGGAGGTTCTGGCCAATGTAGAGGATCGTGACAACAATATCTATAGGTTGTATTTTGAGGCAAACCCGATTCCCGAAGAACAAAGGCGGGCAGGTTTTGGTGGTATAAACAGGTACAAGTCCTTAGAGGGTTTCAATAATTCTGAAATGGTAATCGCCACCACCAAAAGACTCGATATCATTAAAAAACAGCTTACCATTCAATCAAAATCCTTGGATGAGATTACCAAATTGGCCGAGGAAAAAGAAAAACTGTTAGCGGCCATTCCCGCAATACAGCCCATAAACAATGAAGACCTCACCCGAATGGCCTCTGGTTATGGCTGGCGTTCCGACCCCTTTACAAAGGCAAGGAAAAAACATTGGGGCATGGACTTCACCGCCCCCAAGGGCACCCCTGTCTATGCATCAGGTGACGGGAAGATCACACGGGCCGACAACAATTCATCCGGATATGGAAAACATATTCGAATAGACCATGGTTATGGATATTTAAGCCTTTATGCGCACTTGAGCAAGTACAACGTGAGAAAAGGCCAGAAAGTAAAACGGGGGGACCTTATAGGTTTCGTTGGCAACACTGGGCGTTCGGAAGGCCCCCATCTGCATTATGAAGTCTGGAAAGACAAAGAAAGGATCAACCCCATAAACTTTTATTATGGTAGTTTGACCCCTGAGGAATTTGAGATTATGTTGAAATACGCCAATCAAGAAAACCAATCCTTGGATTAATGTATATAGATTTACCCGAAAAACGATATTACGGCATTGGTGAGGTAGCCAAGGCACTTGGGGTGAACACCTCCTTAATACGTTTTTGGGAGAAAGAGTTTGATGCACTAAAACCTAAAAAAAACGCAAAAGGCAATCGCAAATTTACCCCGCAGGACATAAAGAACCTGCAATTGATATACCATTTGGTAAAGGAACGGGGCTTTACCCTAGAAGGTGCCAAGACCCATTTGAAGGAAGAAAAACAAAAAACCTTATCAAATTTCGATATTATCCAGAAATTGGAACATGTCAAGAGCGAACTTGTCAAGATAAAAGATCAACTATAAATAAACTATAACACGCACCACTATCATGAAAAAATGGTTAATCCCTTTGGCCATACTGGCCGTAATCGTATTTGGAATTTACCAATGGGCCGTAGGCTTCAACAATACCGCCATAAAGCTCAAGGAAACATCCACCAAGACCTGGGCCAATGTCGAGAGTGTCTACCAACGCAGAAACGACCTTATAGGCAACTTGGTCAAAACAGTACAAGGAGCGGCCGATTTTGAGAGAGGCACATTGAAAGATGTCATCGAGGCCCGGGCAAAAGCAACCTCGGTCTCTATAGACCCGACCAACATCACCCCAGGGCAATTGGCCAAGTTCAATGAGGCACAAGGTGGTTTAAGCGGTGCACTGAAAAGCCTTTTGGTTACCGTAGAACGGTATCCCGATCTAAAGGCCAATAAAAACTTTTTGGAACTACAATCACAGTTGGAAGGAACCGAAAACCGGATCAATGTGGCCCGTGACCGCTTCAATGCCACGGTGGAACCTTACAACAAACACATAAAGACCTTCCCAAATTCCCTTTTGGCAGGGTTGTTCAATTTTGAGGAACTTTCTTATTTCAAATCAGATGCAGGTGCCGAACAGGCACCCGATGTGGATTTTGATTTTAAATAGAACCGGATATGTCCCGAGTAGAGAATTTTTTAACGGAGGGGGAAGAGCAGGAAATCGTTAAGGCAATTGTCGATGCGGAAAAAAATACTTCCGGGGAGATACGGGTACATTTAGAGCCACATACAAAGAACAACCTACTTGATAGGGCCAAGGAAGTATTCCATTTACTGAAAATGGATAACACCAAGGAAGAAAATGGAGTGCTGATCTATGTTGCGGTAAACGATAGGAAATTTGCCATTTATGGTGATCGCGGTATTGACAAGGCCGTCCCTGAAGGTTTTTGGGACACCACTAGGGACACTATTGCATCACACTTTAAGGGCGGAAGGTTCAAACAAGGTCTCATTGAGGGTGTATTGAAAGCCGGAAAGGAGTTGGAAATACATTTCCCATGGCATCATGGCGATGTAAATGAATTGAGCAATGAAATATCTAAAAACTAGTTTACTTGTTTTGTCTCTTTTCTGGGGTACGGGTTCTTTTGCCCAGTTCCTGATTCCTGAAAAACCAAAAAAGGAAACCAGTGTTTATGACTACATTGGCCTCTTAAGTGAGAACCAGGAAAAGAACCTGGAACAAAAACTTATCCGTTATTCCGACAGTACCTCTACCCAAATAGTCGTTGCCATTATCGGTTCCACAGAAGGTGAGGAGATCAAATATCTGGCTACCCAATGGGGTCACTCCTGGGGTGTTGGCCAAAAAGGAAAGGATAATGGGATATTCATATTATTGGCAAAGAACGACAGACGCATTACCATACAGACAGGATATGGTATTGAAGGGTCATTGACCGATGCAATGTCAAGGCGGATTATCGAGAACCATATCATACCCCATTTTAAACAGGATGATTATTATGGAGGCCTGAACAGTGGTATCGATACTATTTTCCAAGTACTTAATGGTGAATTTAAGGAAGGGCGCCCAAGTGGCAATACCGGTTTTCCGTTAGAGGCTTATATACCCATCATCATTTTTATTGTTATGCTGATTATACTTTCCAGCAGCAACCGAAGGAACAGTGGTGGCAAAGGTGGCGGTAGAAAATCGGGGCTTGACCTATGGGATGTGATCATACTTAGCAATATGGGCCGTGGGGGCAGTTCGAGTGGCGGATTCGGCTCTGGCGGAGGTTTTGGCGGAGGTGGGTTCAGTGGCGGCTTTGGCGGGGGCGGCTTTGGCGGGGGCGGTGCTTCCGGTGGTTGGTGATTCCTTTATTCCGGACGTTTATGGTCTTTTCAAAATTACTTGGCAAGCAGTGACTTACATACCTAAATCAAAAAATATGGCCTTAAACAAAGTCATTGTCTGCCTGTTACTATGTATAGGTCTTGGTTGCAACGAGGATAGGGTCGATTGTGCCACCGTTTCATGTCTTGGTGCCCCTTCAATCGGATTGAAGATCATCTCTGATAAAGCCGATATTCTTTCCGAAGGGAACTATTCCTTGGAAGATCTGTCCATAGAGGGGGATACAGCAGGGAACACAGGTCTCTCCTTGGAGCCCGACCCTTACTCCTCCCTTGGCCGAATACTTTTTATCCAAGATCCTGATTGGGCCGAAGGCCGGTATTCATACAGGTTGCTTATCGGCAATGGTATACGTCTTCAACTGAAAGCTACTTTCATTGAATTAAAGGCTGTGGATAGTTCTTGCTGTGGGGATGTCCCCTTTCTACAAAATCTGGAAATTGATGGAACATCCCCACCAATGACCAATGGTATTTTTATTATCTCGATCGACTAGGATCGATCCAGCTATTTCTTTCTCAGGAAGACCATGATAGGCACCCCGGTAAAATCAAAATTATCCCTTAGTTTATTCTCTAAAAACCGCTTGTAAGGTTCACGTACGTATTGTGGCAGGTTACAAAAAAATGCAAATTGCGGATAGGGCGTTGGCAATTGGGTACAAAACTTGATCTTTACGAACTTACCCTTATAAGCAGGAGGTGGATAACTTTCAATGATCGGCAGCATTATATCATTGAATTTGCGTGTAGGTATTTTTGTGTTACGGTTATTGTACACCTGTACCGCCGTTTCTATTGCCTTATAGATCCGCTGTTTGGTCAGTGCGGAAATGAAAAGAATGGGTACATCGGTAAATGGTTCAATGGCCTCTTTTATCTTTTCGGTATATTGTTTCATGGTATTGGTTTCCTTGCCCTCTACCAAATCCCATTTATTCACCAAGATCACGATTCCTTTATTGTTCCTATGTGCCAGCCAAAATATATTGGCCACTTGACCATCGAAACCTCTTGTGGCATCCAATATCAAAAGGCAGACATCACTATGCTCAATGGCGCGCACCGAACGCATGACCGAGTAAAACTCCAGATCCTCCTTGACCTTTGCCTTTCGACGTATTCCTGCCGTATCGACTAGATTAAACTCAAATCCAAAACGATTGTACTTGGTATCGATACTATCCCGCGTAGTACCCGCAATATCGGTAACGATATACCTTTCCTCCCCTATCAAGGCATTGATAAAGGATGACTTTCCCGCATTGGGCCTACCAACAACGGCAAATCGTGGCAAATCATCTTCCTCCTCCTCATTTTCGGGCAGGACCTCTACCAAGGCATCGAGCAACTCCCCCGTGCCACTACCGTTTATACTTGATAGTAGATAATATTCCCCTAATCCCAATCCGTAGAATTCCACGGCATCCTCAGCACGTTTTGCATTATCTACCTTATTTATCGCCAAAAATACGGGTTTGTTCGCCCGTCGTAACAATTTGGCCACATCCTCGTCCATTCCTGTGACCCCAGTTTCGACATCCACCATGAAGATCAATGCATCGGCCTCTCCAATGGCCAATTCCACCTGTTTATCGATTTGTTGCTCAAAGACATCGTCGCTCCCCAGTACATATCCGCCCGTGTCTATCAAGGAAAACTCTTTACCGTTCCAATCGCTCTTGCCATAATGCCTATCACGGGTTACCCCACTAACAGCATCAACAATTGCTTCCCTTCTCTGGATCAATCGATTGAAAAAGGTCGATTTCCCTACATTAGGGCGTCCAACAATAGCTACGATAGCGCTCATACAACTTTATTTTTGCGCAAAGGTAGCATTATTTAACCTTCAAAAATCCATAATGAATACCAAATGGGCAGATATCATCCGTAGTTATCGGATATTTCAACATATAGTGCGTTGCCGCCCCCCAATTTAAAAGGCTATGGAGTACTTATATACTAAGGGTGTGGTTTGTTTTGGAACAAAATATAAAGGACACCTACCGGGAAAACAATACCGGAATACCCGGAAACAGGTTAAAAAAGGAAATATGTTATACTTCGACCTCCTTAAGTTTATCCTCAATGACCGGGAGTACCTTAGCCTGTTCCATTTTCCTGACGAACCTTGCCGGATTCCCCACCCACAGTTCACCTTCAGGAACATTCTTGGAGACCACACTTCCCGCTCCGATCATAGAGCCCTGACCAATGCGGACCCCTCCAAGAACTGTTGAATTAGCACCGATAGACGCCCCTTCCTCTATAATGACCTCTTGATATTCATCAGGGTAATTCTTGGATTTCGGATATTTGTCGTTGGTAAACGTTACATTCGGGCCGATAAAGACGTCATCCTTTATCCTAACACCATCCCAAAGATAAACACCGCACTTAATGGTCACATTGTCACCGATTACAACATTGTTCTCAATAAACGTATGACTGTTTATATTGCAATTACCGCCAATTCTTGCTTTTTCCAAAATCACACTGAATTGCCAAACTTTGGTCTTATTACCAATATTCTTGGTATGGACGTCTGCAAGGGGATGGATAAAAACTTCCTTATCCTGGGTTTTGACCTTATTGGCGAAATCATTTTCCACAATCGTTCTACCATTGCTTTCCAAAAGACGACCCATTTCAACATTCGTTATGGAAGGATGGTAAAAAGCTATAAAGTTAAAATCGGGAACAACCCTTAACACCCTATCAACCAAACTCCTTCTTTCCATATTATCCATTGCAGCTACAATACCACCATAAATATTGTACCTGTCCATCAAGTACGGAAGATCATGTTCATTTCCCAGGATAGGGTAACCGTTATGATTCCTGCCTTTTTTGATAAAAGAATCAACATAACCAATAAAATTGTAATCTCCCTGATTCTTAATGCTGTCCAATATCGTATCTTGGTGGTTCAACACCCCGATTATAATTATATTCTTCATTTCAAATAGAAAATTTTGGCGTTTCATCGACAAAACAAAACATTTTATCGATAATCAAATATAGAAAAATACTGAATACGAACACAAGGTTTCTCTTTTTTTATTTAAATTGACCACCCATCAATATAATTATGAGCATTTTACCCAATGAGATAGTATTACGCCCAAGGTTCCAACTTCAAGTGGAACAGACCAAAGAATCTATTTTAGATGCTTTTGGTCATATAGACCAACCCCCTTTTGTAGTGAAACGAATGGATGACCATATCTTTATAAAATTCAATGCGGATATAGTCCATTTTTGGTCACCGCAATTACATTTGGAAATCAACGATTCGGAGGAGGGTGGTAGCAGGATATATGGTTTGTTCGGCCCCAGCCCTACCCTATGGACCCTTTTCATGTTCCTACATTTCGGGGTTGCCGTTATCTTTGCCGGGTTATGCGTTTGGGCCTATTCAAGTGCTTCCCTGGGCAGACCGATAGGACTACAAATCGGCCTTATGTTCTTTATGGTACTCTTGTGGTTTGTTTTTTATGCTCTTGGTAGGGCCGGGAAGAAAAAGGGAAGGTCCCAAATGCAGGAGCTGAATGATTTCATGAAAAAAACCCTTAGGCAATAAACCGCCCAAGGACTTTTTTGGGATTTTGCAAATCTTATCGGTGGGTGTGGCCCATGGCTTTAGTTGTAACCAAAACGTTTTAATTGCCGTGCATCGCTTCTCCAGTTCTTATTTACCTTAACGTACAATTCAAGATGTACTTGTTTCCCGAAAAACCTCTCAAGGTCCTTACGGGCCTCGACCCCAACACGTTTCAAGGCACCTCCTTTATGCCCTATGACAATCCCTTTTTGGGAATCACGTTCAACCATGATGACCGCCCTCATGTGGATAATCTCGGGTTTCTCGAAAAACTCCTCGGTCTCGATCTCAACGGAGTATGGAATCTCCTTCTTGTAAAAGAGAAGTATTTTCTCACGGATGATCTCATTTACGAAAAACCGTTCAGGCTTATCGGTAAGCTGGTCCTTAGGGTAATACGCCGGTGATTCCGGAAGCAATTCGAGGATTCGTTCGAACACCCCTTTGACATTGAAATTATTCAATGCCGAAATCGGATAGATCTCGACCGTTGGCAATTGGCTTTGCCAATACTGTACCTGTTCTTCCAATTCCTCTTGTGTTGAAGCATCGATTTTATTCAACAAGAGTAAGACCGGTATTTTACTGTTCTCTATTTTTTCGAGAAACCGCCCATCCTTCAATGCCTTCTCACCTATCTCTACCATATAAAGCAGTACATCCGCATCCTCGAATGCGGATTTCACAAAATCCATCATGGATGTTTGCAGTTCGTAGGCCGGTTTTATTATTCCTGGGGTATCCGAGAGGACCATTTGAAAATCATCCCCATTGACAATACCTAAAATACGGTGTCTTGTTGTCTGTGCCTTTGAGGTTATTATAGAGAGTTTCTCACCTACAAAGGCATTCATCAAGGTGGACTTGCCCACATTGGGATTCCCAATGATATTCACGAATCCTGCTTTATGTTTTGCCATTCTTTTTTAAATTTTTAAAATACCCATTTGCCGCTTTATTCACTTTAGGCGCCAATAACAATACGGCCATCATGTTCGGGATCACCATTAACGCATACGATAGGTCGATTAGGTTCTTGACCAATTCCAAGGAGGCCACAGCTGCAAAAACGATCATGATCACAAAGTACCAATTATAGAGTTTCCCGATTTTAGCGTTCGTAAGGAACGACAAACACTTTACACCATAATAGGAATAAGTGAACAAGGTCGAAAATGCAAATGCGGTCACGATCAACATCAATAAGCCATCACCAAAACCATAAAGGGTCGTTTCGAAAGCCAAAAGGGTCATTACGATACCGCTATGGTCTTCCGAATAGGCACCACTAAGGATGATGACCACCGCTGTAAAGGTACAAACCATTATGGTATCTATAAAGGGCCCCAACATAGCTACCAAGCCTTCCTTTATAGGGTTATCGGTCTTGGATTGGCCATGGTACATTGGCGCACTGCCCAGACCGGCCTCATTGGAGAACATGGCCCTACGGACCCCTATTATCACCAAGCCCCAAAACCCACCTGTAACCATAGTGTCAAAATTCCAAGCCTCCCTAACGATCATCTGGAGTGACGGGACTACCTGGGAGGCATTCAATACCATGACCACGACCACGGCAACCAGATAAACCGCCACCATAAATGGCACAATGGCCGAGGCCACCTTCGCGATCTTTGTCAACCCTCCAAAAATAACCAAGGAAGTAACCACTGCCAGGACCAAGCCTATGGTCCATTTCCAATTAACATCACTCATTCCATATATGGTTCGTGATGGTTCTATCACACTCATAAAGGTTTCCGTGAATTGATTGGCCGTAAATACCCCTAGGAAGCCGAACAATCCGCAAACGGCAAAGAAAACGGCCAATGGCCTTGCCTTTTCACCCAAACCTTGGGTTATATAATACATTGGCCCTCCTTGTAGATTGCCTTGGGCATCGGTCTTCCTAAACATTATGGACAAACTACAGGAATAGAACTTGATACACATGCCTATCAAGGCGGTCATCCATATCCAAAAGACAACACCGGGACCACCATCGTGAATGGCAATGGCCACTCCCGAGATATTCCCCAACCCTACCGTGGCCGCAACCGCTGCCGAAAGTGCCTGGAAGGAGCTAACATCGCCCTTGGCGTTCTTACCATCATACCTGCCCATAGTAATGGCTATCGCATGGCCAAAGTACCGATAAGGCAACAGTTTGGAATAAAAGACAAGGAAGAGTCCGCCAAGAATAAGAAGAATGAACATGGGCCATTCTGTATAGGGCAAGATACTCGCAATAAGATTATTGATAAGATCCATGGGCTATAAAAACCCGAAGATATAGTTTTTTAAGAGTTTTTACAGAAGAGCGGCACTAAAAATATTATACCAACAAGTTTTGATTATACCAATAAACCGTTGTATATTTGTCGCCCGTTACAAATAGTAGCCTTCTTCTTGTCGGTGTCATGAGCCGAGGTTGCAAAACAAGAAAGGAGAAACCCATATCGCGGGGTAGAGCAGTAGGTAGCTCGTCGGGCTCATAACCCGAAGGTCGCTGGTTCGAGTCCAGTCCCCGCTACTAATAATCAAGCAGTTACATTGAATGTAGCTGCTTTTTTATTTTCACCTAAAACAATTTATCCATTAAAATTTATAACCTCATAAACAGAATTATTGAAAAACTTCAAAAGGCCAGGTAGTTTAGCTAATTAGAACTTAATTTAGTGCAAAACCTGTCCTAAAGATCGGGGTATCTACACTTTTTCCATTTATCAATTTCAAATCTTGCACTATCATAATTTGGACACCAGTTTTCATTGCTATATTTCCAATCTCTGTGAATAGTATCATTTTTTATATCTGCGGTATAACCGGCAATTTCAATTCTACGGATGAATTCTTTTTCAAAATCATCTGTAATATAATTTTTCACTCCTTTTTTAAATATAAACCCGTTGTGCATTATGATTTAAAAGGAGAAAGTTGTTCATTTTACTGATAATCAGTAATTTGTTTTAGCTATAAAACATTTATAATGAACAACT
>PDPR01000003.1 GCA_002749285.1 Maribacter sp. | reverse complement strand
CCTGTAAAAGAGATACTTACGGATTACGGTTACAAAGATATCAAAGAACCAAAAGATAAACAGCTGAAAATCAATGGGTTTTAAATGCCCACTAATGATGGCACTCCTTTACTACTTTTATAAAATGCTTATGACCTCAAAGTAATTGTCGCCCCACTTATAAAGTACCACGGCATTGGCCAGGGAATCTTTTGGATAGGTCACCATGGCTATCCCCTCTTGGGTTACTTTCCCAAAAGTGTCGGGTTGTTGGGATTGAAGGATTGTGATTGAAAAGCAAAAAAGCAGGAGTAAGGTGTATCGAATCTGCATATTGATGGTTTGGTTGTAATCAAAGGTTTTATTTGGCCCTGGTTCTTTCTCGACCTGTTTGCACAATACGGGGCAACCTGGTTTCAGGGAAAAGAATCTCCCGTATTGGTTCAATGGCCGTCCCTGCCGGTTACGGTTTGATCCATCCTTTGTCCTTGTACAGTTGTAGGTACCCATTGCTAAGGGAATCGGAATCCTTGTATTTCTTTCGGATGGTGTCCAATTTCAGTTTCATGTCCAATTGGATCTTGGCATATTCGGGATTGTTGTAAACATTGTTGGTCTCATTGGGGTCTTTCTCACGATCGTACAGCTCCCATTCATCAACATCGTAATAAAAATGGATCAATTTGTACTTTTTTGTGGCAATGCCATAATGTCTTTTTACGGCATGTTCGGCTGGGTATTCGTAGTAATGGTAGTAAACGGCATCACGATCCCATTTTTCTTTTTGTCCCATTAGTAAGGGGACCAGGCTTTTGCCTTGCATATCACTGGGTGGGATTATACCTGCGATTTCCAAGAAAGTCTGTGCGAAATCCAGATTTTGTACCATCTCTTCCGAAGTAGTGCCTGGGGTGATCTTGTTTGGCCATCGGATTAGAAGAGGGGTCTTGAATGATTCCTCATACATAAAACGTTTGTCGAACCAACCATGTTCCCCTAAATAAAAACCTTGGTCGGAAGTATATACGACAACGGTGTTGTCGGAGAGGTTCTCATCATCAAGATAATCCAATAAGCGACCGACATTTTCGTCAACCGCTGCAATGGTCCCCAGATAATCCTGCATATAACGTTGGTATTTCCAGACCATAAGGGTAGAATCGCCCATGGTTGGATATGCATTTTTGAACTCCTCGTTTATGGGATTGTAAATGGCATCCCAGGCCGATTTTTGGGAGGCGTTCATTCTTTTCAAGGGGTCGTGCAGTTTGCGGTCTTCAATCTGTAATTCCCCAATAACCCCGGGGAGTACTTTGTTGTCATAATTCAGGACCATATGGTCTAAAATGTTCATCTCGGCCGTTTTGGCCGCCTCACCACGTGTTTTGTAATCATCGAACAAGGTTTTGGGCAGGGGAAAGGTCTTTTTTGTGTACTCTTTATAATGTCGCTCGGCTGGCAACCATGACCTATGGGGGGCTTTGTGCAGGTACATCAATAAAAAAGGCTGGTCGGGCCTTCTCCGCTTCTTCAGCCAATCCAAGGTTAGGTCGGTAATGATGTCGGTGACATAACCCGTAATCGTTGTATCCCCTTTTGGGGTGATGAACTTCGGGTTGTAGTAATCCCCCTGTCCAGGGAGTATCTTAAACTCATCGAACCCTTTTGGGTTATTGCCAAAATGCAGTTTCCCGAACATGGCGGTTTGGTAACCGGAATTTTGGAGGATTTGTGGAAAAGTGATATTGGTGGTGTCAAAAGGGGAGAGGTTGTCGATCTTCCCATTCAAATGTGAATGTTTCCCTGTAAGGATAACAGCGCGTGACGGGGCACAGATCGAGTTGGTGACACTGGCATTGTTGAAAAGCATTCCCTCATTGGCGATGCGATCGATGTTCGGTGTATGTATAAGGTGGTCGCTATAGGCACTTATCGCTTGGTAGGCGTGGTCATCGGACATGATAAAGACAAGATTCGGTCTTTTTGTCTTCGATGTTCCTGTTTTAGGTTCCCCGCAGGCATTTACCAGAAAAATGAAAATACTTAAAATGGAATAAGTTCTGGTATGTTTCATGTATCGCATCGTTAATGGCCTCAAATTACACAATATGGGTTACTTTAGGGTATTTACGGTCTTCCGAAGTGCCACTAAATTGGTCAATAATTTTTCCAGATGGTCTAAATGCAGCATATTGGCCCCGTCACTTTTTGCATTGGCAGGGTCAAAATGTGTTTCCAAAAAGAGTCCGTCAACCCCTGTGGCGATACCGGCACGGGCAATGGTCCCTATCATGCCAGGTCTTCCCCCTGTTACCCCAGAGGACTGGTTGGGTTGTTGTAAGGAGTGTGTTACATCGAGCACCACGGGGGCATATTGTTTCATGGTGGGGATTCCCCTAAAATCAACGATCATATCTTGATACCCGAACATGGTTCCCCGGTCGGTAACCATAACTTGCCCATTCCCGGAATCAGTAACCTTTCTAACGGCGTGTTGCATGCTTTCCGGACTCATGAACTGTCCTTTTTTGAGGTTTACCACCTTACCTGTCTTGGCTGCCGCCACTACCAAATCGGTCTGACGTACCAAGAAAGCGGGAATCTGTAATATGTCAACGTATTCAGCTGCCATATAGGCATCCGATACTTCATGTATATCACTTACTGTAGGTACTTTAAAGGTTTCCGAAACCTTACGTAGGATTTTCAATGCCTTTATGTCACCTATACCGGTAAAGGAATCCACACGACTGCGGTTTGCCTTTTTGAAACTGCCCTTGAAAACATAAGGGATTTCCAGTTTGTCGGTTACCGTAAGGATCTTCTCGGCAATACGCAAGGCCATATCCTCACCTTCAATGGCGCAAGGGCCGGCAAGTAGAAAAAAATTGTTGTTCGTAGTGTATTTCAATTGTGGAATTGCGTCAAGTATCATTGCTTATATCTTATCGGGTCAAAGATACGGGTTTTTAGTACTAAAAAACATTTGTTGAACTCCCTCATAATCAATAAAGTAAGAATTAAGGTCCTTTTATGGATAACTATGGAAAATAGCAGTATCTTTGCCCGCTGAAAATAGCTTGGCTATTAAATAAAAGTTATGTTGACAAAGAATATTGCGATAATCGCACACGTAGATCACGGTAAGACCACTTTGGTGGATAAAATCATGCACTATTGCCAACTGTTTAGGGGCAATCAGGATACAGGTGACCTGATCTTGGACAATAATGACCTAGAACGTGAACGTGGGATAACCATTGTTTCAAAAAATGTTTCGGTAACCTATAAGGATACCAAGATCAATATCATTGATACCCCTGGTCACGCCGATTTTGGTGGTGAGGTTGAGCGGGTATTGAATATGGCCGATGGTGTGCTGTTGCTGGTAGATGCTTTTGAGGGGCCAATGCCACAAACCAGGTTTGTATTGCAAAAGGCCATTGACCTTGGGTTAAAACCTTGTGTGGTGATCAATAAGGTAGATAAGGAGAATTGCACCCCAGAGGAAGTACATGAAAAGGTCTTCGATTTGATGTATGAATTGGGTGCTGAGGAATGGCAATTGGATTTTCCAACAGTTTATGGCTCTGCCAAGAACAATTGGATGAGCGACGATTGGAGAAATGAGACCGATTCCATAGAGCCATTATTGGATATGGTGATCGAACATATACCAACATTTGAACCTAAGGATGGGAATACCCAAATGCTGATAACCTCATTGGATTTCTCTTCCTTTACGGGGAGGATCGCTATTGGTAGGTTACAGCGCGGTAGCCTAAAGGAAGGACAACAAATATCCTTGATAAAACGTGATGGTAGTATCGTGAGATCAAGGATCAAGGAACTATACACTTTCGAGGGCCTTGGAAGAATAAGGGTCAAGGAGGTCATGACCGGTGATATCTGTGCGATTGTAGGCCTTGAAGGTTTTGATATAGGGGACACCATTGCCAATCTTGAAAACCCTGAAGCCCTAAAGACAATAGCTATAGATGAACCTACCATGAGTATGCTGTTCACGATCAATGATAGTCCGTTTTTCGGAAAGGATGGTAAATTCGTGACCTCAAGGCACATTAAGGAGCGTCTTGAAAAGGAATTGGAAAAGAACTTGGCATTACATGTGGAAGACACTGATAGTGCCGATAAATTTATGGTATTCGGCCGTGGGATATTGCACCTTTCGGTATTGATCGAGACCATGAGAAGGGAAGGCTATGAATTACAGATAGGGCAGCCCCAAGTGATCATAAGGGAGATTGATGGTGTTAAGTGTGAGCCTATTGAGCGATTGACGATAGATTTGCCAGAAGAGGTCTCGGGCAAGGCTGTTGAAATGGTGTCCATCCGTAAAGGGGAAATGACCAGTATGGAGGCTAGGGGTAGTCGTATGCATTGTGAGTTCATTATCCCGTCAAGGGGTATTATCGGACTGCGTAACCAATTATTGACCGCTACTGCAGGTGAGGCTATCATGGCACATAGGTTCTTCGAATACCAACCGATGAAAGGCAATGTGCCACAGCGACAGAATGGTTCTTTGGTTTCCATGGAAACCGGGAAGGCCATTCCTTATTCCATTGATAAATTACAGGATAGGGGTAGGTTTTTTGTAGATCCGGGAGAGGATATCTATGAAGGACAGGTTATTGGTGAAAATTCACGGGGTGATGATATGACGATCAACATTACCAAGACCAAAAAACTTTCTAACGTACGTTCTTCGGGAGCCGATGATAAGGCCAAGATCGTACCTGCCATTAAATTTTCGTTGGAAGAGGCCTTGGAATATATCCAGAAGGATGAATATGTCGAGGTAACTCCTAAATTCTTGAGATTGCGTAAGATACATTTGAAGGAAGTGGATCGTAAGCGAAACAAAACCAGTTAGATATACGTATTGAATTGACCGGTCCTGAATGACCGTTACGGTCATTCAGGACCGGTCATGTTGTTGTTATTCCTTGATAAAGTCTTTTGGGGCATGGTGCATGGCCGATGCGGCAGCACCGATAATACCCGCCTCATTACGTAGTTCGGCAGCGATTACCGGAGTTTTTATAGTAATGAACTGCTTAAATTGATCGAATTTCTTGGAGGTGCCCCCACCTAAAATAATCAGGTCTGGTGAGACTAATAGATCTACTAGTCCCAAAAAGGTATTAAAACGTTTCCCCCATTTTCCATAACTGAGTTCTTCACGTTCCTTAGCGGCAGCGGAAGCCCATGACTCGATTTTGTCAAATTTTTTATACGGTATCTGGCCGAGTTCAAAATTGGGTATGAGTTCCCCATCAAGAAAAGCCCCACTACCAAGGCCAGTGCCAATGGTTATCATGATCACCAATCCCGATTTTCCTCTACCGACACCATAGTTCATGGTCGCATATCCGGCAGCATCGGCATCATTGATGACCGTTACCGGAAGTCCACTGGTTTCGGTGAACAATTCCTCAACGTTAACACCTAGCCATTTCTTGTGCAGGTTTGACGGCGATTTGCATACACCATTTTTGATAATCGTTGGGAAACCAACACCTATAGGGCCTTTGTGGTTGAAAAATGCTACTATTTCATTGACCACCTTGGCCATTTCCATAGGTTTTTTCGAGGGTGGGGTGGGGATACGGTGCCGCTTTGTCAACATTTCACCGGTAAGCGAGTCCACCAATGCACCTTTCATTCCAGAACCTCCAATATCAATACCAAGAACTACCATCTCTTTTTTTGTGTTTCTTCTGCAAAGTAATAAAAAGAATCGGCTATAAGAAAAGTGCTTTGCCATAAATTGATTTGAATGGGGTATTTATAAAAATCCATATAATGATAAAGGAACCGTAACCCCTTTTGTCATTATCTTGGTTTTAGTGTGTGGGATTACCATTCGAACCCTTGTTCCTGTTGTACGGGGGAGAAGCCCAAAGGCCTATGGTTATGGTACATTCGGGATGTTTTTTTTTGATAAAGGTATGGTGCAATCGCCTCAAGGCCATTTGATCAAAGTGGGGTACGGATCATCCTTTCCATAGATAGTGGTATTAATTGTAATTTTATAAGGGGAAATGTTGATTGTGTTCAATACCAATGTAATTTTGGACAAAGCTGAAAAGTCATATATGATCGATCGATGTATGGCTTTATGTGATGAATGGTTATTTCAATTATAGCATTTATGAAGAAGACCGCTACTGGTCTGGATGTTTTGGTGAATGATCCGGACCTTCAAAAAGAGTTCAAGGGCAATGTTGCCCTACTTTGCAATAATGCCTCTATTGATAGGGGGTATGTACATGCAGCCTTAAGGTTCAAATCTATTTTTGGCCCTAGGTTCGTAAAACTTTTTGGCCCACAGCACGGATTTTCTACCGATGCCCAGGATAACATGATCGAAACGGCCCACTTTGAACATCCTTTTTTTAAAGTCCCAGTGTATTCCCTGTATTCTGAAACACGGGTGCCCACTGATCGAATGCTAGATGGTATAGATCATTTTTTTGTAGACCTTCAGGATGTGGGATGTCGAATGTACACGTACATCTATTCGTTGACACTTTTATTGGAGAAGTGTATGGATAAGGATATCGAGGTAATTGTACTAGATCGTCCAAACCCACTAAACGGGATAACTTTGGAAGGCAATGTTCTGGAACCTGGATTCACTTCCTTCATTGGGCGTCATCCGATTCCGGTAAGGCATGGGATGACCATTGGGGAAGTAGGCCTGATGCATCAAAAGTACTGGGCCGATAAGCCCATAAAGTATAGGGTGGTCAAGATGCGGAACTGGGAACGTAGCATGTTCTTCGAAGATACCGGATTGCCATGGTTGTTGCCATCCCCGAATCTGGCCAGAAAGGAAAGTGCCTTGACATTTCCCGGGGCGGTCCTGTTCGAGGGAACCCAGTTGAGCGAAGGTCGGGGAACGACCCAGCCCCTGGAGATTGTCGGTCATCCAAGAATAGAACCCTTTGGTTTGTATGAAGGACATTTGAAACAGGCCTTGAAAGCAACAAAACTAAAGGGGGTCGCTATCCGGCCCATAACCTTCCTGCCTACATTCCAAAAACATGCGGATGCCGTATGTGGTGGGTTTCAGATCCATGTGACCGATAAAACGGTTTTTCAGCCATGGCGGGTCGGGCAATGGCTTATGGGGGAGTTGTGCCATTTGATGGATGGGGATTTTAAATGGTTGGGGCCTCCTTACGAATATGATTACACGAACATGCCCATCGATATCATCAATGGTACGGATAGGTTAAGGAAATGGGTGGAAAAAAACGGGGATTTAACCGAATTGGATGCCCTAGAGGAAATAGGGGAATACAGGAGGAAACTAAAGGAAGTGGTGGTTTATTGAATGTATATGTCTGCATTACATTTCCACCAATCTTTTTCTTCATGGGTTTTCCCCACGATATAGATCCCACTTGTCCTGATGCCGTGAAAATCAAAATCCATGTCCAATGTTCCGTTGGAACTGACCCTCGATAACCCGGAAAGGTAGATCTTGCGTTGATTGGTTGGGAACGTGCGCTTGGAATCATCTAGTATAGGATTGATTGGGGGTTTTACATAAGATGTCCATTATACTCCCGATCTAGGTTGGTTCGTTGGGCATTGATATTTTTAAGACCGAATAAAGCTAGTAAGGCTAGGCAGGTATATAGTTCCCGGCAGGAATCAAACCGCATTCTGGACTACTTCAAAAACCTTACTGCCATCACATTTAAGGGTTTTTGATGGGTACTTTAAGATAAGGGCGTAATCATGGGTGGCCATAAGTATTGTCCTTCCCGATTTGTTGATGCCCTGAAGCACCTTCATGACCTCTACACTGGTTTGGGGATCTAGGTTTCCCGTAGGCTCATCGGCCAGAATAAGTTCTGGGTCGTTCAGAAGTGCCCGGGCAATGGCGATACGTTGTTGTTCCCCGCCCGAAAGTTCGTGCGGAAATTTAAACCCTTTGGTTTTCATGCCCACCTTGTCCAGAACCTCTGTGATCTGGGCATTCATCTTGGCACGGTCCTTCCATCCGGTAGCCTTAAGGACAAATAGTAGGTTGTTGTTGATGTTTCGGTCTGGCAATAATTTGAAATCCTGGAATACAATACCCAGTTTTCGACGTAAAAACGGAATATCCTTTTCCTTTAGTGTTTTTAAGTCGAACCCTACGATACTTCCTTTGCCATGCCGCAAGGGCAAATCGCCATAAAGGGTTTTCATGAAACTGCTCTTGCCACTTCCTGTCTTCCCGATCAGGTAAACGAACTCCCCTTTTTTAATGTCCAAACTTACTTCGTTCAACACCATGTTCTCCTTTTGGAAAACACCCACATTGCTCAATGATAAAATAGATTCCGGCATATTTGTATTGTTGATATAAAAGTAATAAGTTCTATATGAAATCAAAGGAAGCCCGGTCAAAAATATTTTACTTTGTTTCTGTCGCGATCATGCAAGGGTTATACTTAGGTACAATATTTGCCGTTATTGTTCTAACCGTTGGAGTGTAACCCAATGGTTGTTTCCGCCAAGCCGGGATTCTTGTTTAAGTAATTTTAAAATAGTCAGGACACTATGTTGAAAAAAACCACTGTTTTTATTCCTGTTCTTGTGGGAATGCTCTGTTTGGGCACTGCCCAGGAAACCAAGGTATACACCCACGAACAGAAAGATTACCAAGTTGCGTTGGCATTGTACAACAATGGGCAATACCAAGCCGCACAGACTATTTTCGAAAAGGTAAGGTTGTCGACCAAGGATTACGGGACTGAGGCAAATAGTGCCTATTATGCGGCCAATGCCGCCGTACGCCTAAACCAATTGGGGGCGGATCATCTTATGGAGGAGTTTGTGGCGGAATACCCTACTTCAACCAAACGAAATTCGGCCTATTGCGATGTAGCCGATTATTATTTTGAAACAGGAAAATATGCCTATGCCTTAAAATGGTACAATAAGGTGGACCAAAGTGCCATGTCCCGAAAAGAGATGGACAAGTTCAATTTCAACTATGGGTATTCGTTGTTTTCATCAGGAAAAGGGAAACAGGGCGAAAGATACCTGAACAAAGTGGCCAGTTCGCCCGTATACGGTTCACAGGCCAAATATTACCTCGGGTATATTGCTTATCAGCAAGATGATTATGAGGGGGCCAATGAACGTTTCGACCAAATTACGGACCAGGAATTATTGGATGGGAAATTGTCGTACTATCAGGCCGACATGAATTTCAAATTGGGGAAATTCGAAGAGGCCATTGCCCTGGCCAAGGAGCAATTGCCCAAATCGGACAGGAATGAGGTCTCGGAACTCAATAAGATTATCGGGGAGGGCTATTTCAATCTAGGGCAATATGCAAATGCCATTCCATATTTAGAGGCGTATAAAGGGAAAAGGGGTAAATGGAACAATACCGATTATTATTTATTGGGGTATTGTTTTTATAAACAAGGCGATTTTGCGAATGCCATACAGCAATTCAATAAAATTGTCGGGGGCACGAACAGTGTTTCCCAGAATGCCTATTACCATTTGGCGGAATGTTATCTGAAACTGGACAAAAAGCAGGAAGCCTTGAATGCGTTCCGTAACGCATCCCAAATGGATTTTTCGCAGGAGATCCAAAAAGATGCCCATTTGAACTATGCCCGCCTGAGCTATGAGATCGGGAATGCCTATAGGCCTGTTCCACAGGTCATATTGGGTTATATGGAAAAATACCCGAATGATGGCCATGCACAGGAGATGCAGGGATTGTTGGTAGACTCCTATGTCACCTCAAGGAACTTTGAAGGAGCCATGGAACTACTCGAAAAAAACCGCAATTATGCAAGTAAGGACATCTATCAGAAAGTAGCCTTTTACCGTGGGGTCGAATTATTTGTCAATGGGGATTATGCCATTGCCCATGAGAATTTCTCAAAGTCGTTGTCCAATGCCGAAGACCCACTTTTCAAGGCAAGGGCAAACTATTGGAATGCGGAGGCCTTATATGCCCTGAACCGTTTCGATGAGGCCTTGGCCAATTATATCGAGTTTGAACAGAACCCAAGTGCACGGCTTACCCAAGAAGCTAAAGAGGCGGATTACAATATAGGGTATGCCTATTTTAAACTAAAGGATTATGGGAATGCCATTGGTTACTTCGATAGCTTTTCCAAATCAGGGGTCTCCGATCAACAAAAACTGAATGATAGTTACCTGCGTTTGGGCGACAGTTATTTTGTCACCAGTAAATATTGGCCTGCCATTGAAACTTATAATAAATCATTGGCGTTTACAGGACCTGAAAAGGATTATGCCGCTTTTCAAAAGGCATTGAGCTATGGTTTTGTGGGTAAAAGCGCTTCGAAGATCGAAGAGCTTGACAAGTTTGTTTCCAGATACCCAAAATCCACACTAAAGGATGATGCCCTTTTTGAGTTGGGTAATTCATACATTTCCGCTGGTCAGGAGAATAAGGGGCTGGTCACCTATGACCTTTTGATCAAGGGGTACAAGGGGAGCTCATTGGTGCCCCAAGCCATTATGCGACAGGGTTTGGTCCATTATAATGCGAACAGAAATGAAAAAGCCTTGGAGGAATTCAAACAGGTAGTCCGTGATTTCCCCAATACACAGGAAGCCATTCAGGCTGTGGCCACAGCTAAACTGGTGTATATGGATCTAGGCCGTGTAGCAGAATATGCGGCATGGGTACGTAACCTGGATTTTGTTGAGGTCACCGATACCGAATTGGATAATGCCAGTTTCGAATCGGCCGACAAACAGTATATGGAAGGTAATACGAATGCTGCTATAAAGGGTTATGAAAGCTATCTGAAACAATTTTCGAATGGTATGCATGCGGTTGCCGCGAGTTTTAAATTGGCACAATTGTATTTTGCAAAAAATAAAAAGGGAAAGGCTTTGCCCTACTTTAGGAAAGTAGCCGATTTGGGAGGAAGTGAGTATGCCGAACAGGCACTGACAAGGGTCTGTGAGATCTATATCGGGAATAAGGATTATAATACCGCATTACCGTATTTGGAACGTTTGGAAGGGCAGGCCGATATTCAACAGAACAGGACCTTTGCCCAATCGAATTTAATGAAAGGGTATTATGAACGGGGTGATTATGGTCAAACCTTGGCTTATGCCGAAAAAGTTTTGGCAACACCCACTGTCGATGATCGCATAAAAAGCGATGCCCATATCATGATCGCACGTTCGGCCATCCAGACCAATGATATGTCGAGGGCAGAAATTGCCTATAGGGAAGTATTGGGGATTGCCAGTGGCGCAACCGCGGCAGAGGCACTCTATTACGATGCCTATTTTAAAAACCAGTCAGGGCAATACGGGGCTTCCAATATATCTGTACAAAAATTGGCCAAGGATTATTCCAGCTATAAGGAATGGGGGGGCAAAGGTTTGGTTCTTATGGCAAAGAACTTTTACGCCTTGGACGATGCCTATCAAGCAACCTATATACTGGAAAGTGTCAGTGCCAATTTCACTCAATACCCTGATATTGTTGCCGAGGCAAAAGGTGAACTGGCCATCATCAGGTCTAAGGAGGCGCAGCGTAATTCATCGGTTGATCCCAACGGAAATTAATATCCCACAAAGAGCACATTATGTTTAAGCATTTATATTTTATTATTGCGATTTTAGGAATTTCCCAACTGGTACAGGCCCAGGAAGGGGAAGATACTATTGGAACGGAAACGGTGACGGTTACCAAGGCATATTCGCCCACGATCTCCGATGCCTTTAAGATCAAGTCCGTTCCTGATCTGAACGATTCGATTGTTTTACGGAAAAAGCAGATTGAATATAATATTTTCTCGGTACCCGTGGCTTCGACCTTTACACCAGCTAAGGGCAAGGCTTCCGCAGTGAGGAAATTACCGCCACCGGACTTGTACAATTCCTATGCTTCGGCCGGATTGGGGAACCCAGGTAATCTTATGGCGAAGTTTTATACCAGTAGGGCAATCAATAGGGATGAACGTTTGGATCTTGGTTTTGACCATTATTCGTCATTGGCCAATATTGATGACGTTGCCTTGGACAGTAAATATTCAAATACCGGAATTGACGCATCTTACTCCAAAAGGGACCGTGATATGAATTGGGGAGCCAATGCCGGGTTGCAACATCAATTGTACAATTGGTACGGACTGCCCGAGGATACTTATGACATGGAGACCATAAACGGTATTGATGCGAAACAAAATTACTTTATGGGTGAGGTTGGTGCATATGTAAATGTTGAAGATGCCTATTTTAAGAAAGCCGATATCGGATACCGACGGTTCTGGGATGCCGTTGGGTCAGGGGAAAACAGTGTTGTGCTTGGTGCCGGATTGGAATTCCCCATGGATGAAGAGGTTCTGGGAATCGATATTAGATTGGATTATGTAGGGGGCAGTTTTGCCAATGCGGATGTAAATAGCCCTACGAATGACGAGGGGATGGATTATAGTAATTTTCAGGTGGGGATAAACCCGACTTTGCGTATGTTGAGGGACGATCTTACCTTGGATTTGGGGATGACCCTTGTTTATGGTATGGATAAGGAGGAAAGTGAAAGTAACTTTTATATTTATCCCGATATTTCGGTCTCTTATCGTTTGTTGGACGACAATGTAATTGTTTATGGAAGGGTGAAAGGGGAGTTGAGACAAAATTCGTATTACGGCTTTGTGGCCGACAACCCTTATGTGTCACCTACCTTGGCCATTCAGCCAACAGATGCACAATATGATGCACATATTGGTCTCAAAGGGCAATTGTTGCCGAATTTGGGCTACAATGTAAAAGGTTCATATACCGCAGGGAACCGTAGGCCATTGTTCCATTTGAATCCACGGAACGATCTTAGGGATGATGAAAAGGGATATTATTATGGAAACTCCTTTAGGGTATTCTATGATGATATAAAAACATTGGGATTGTTCGCAGAGTTGAATGTGGATGTAAATCGCGATTTCACCTTGGGCATCAATGCCGAAGTGTATGATTATGATACTGAGACCGATAACCCGGCATGGAACCTTCCCGACCTTAAGGGATCCTTGTTTATGGATTATCAGATCGGTGGAAAATGGTATATGGGCATGAACCTATTCTATGTGGGGGAACGTGATGATTTTTCAGCCGTGGTCGTTGAAAACCCTACCCCGGGAATAGCCAATGTGGCCTTAATAAAACTGGATGGTTATTTTGATGCGAATGCCCATGTGGGATACCGGGTGGACAATCAGTTATCGTTTTTTGTAAAAGGGGCGAACTTGACCAATAATGATTATCTGAAATGGGCGAACTTCCCAGTTCAGGGCTTTCAGATCCTAGGAGGTCTCACCTATAAGTTTGATCTATAGGGCAAGGGAGCTTTCCTTGGTTTTCTGTTTATGTACAATATTGGATTCCTAGGGCTTCCTCTGTTCAAAAAAGCTTATAATACGTCGGAATTTGTTACATTAGGGCAGATATTAATACATTTGGATTCGTTGTACCCCCCTCAAAAACATATCGCTTTGTTAGTATGTGTCTTCTGCATGGCGATCGGCCTGTCACAGAATCTGATCGTGAACCCAAGTTTTGAGATGTACCTCGCCTGCCCTAATGCATTGGGTAGTTTTGATGAGGATGTTGAAAGTTGGTCGACCCCTACCAAGGGTTCAACCGATTATTTCAATGGCTGTAGTACGACAATGGGGATTCCGGAAAATTTTAATGGGTCGCAACCGGCAGATTTTGGGGAGGGTTATGCCGGATTATATCTCTACGCCCCAGCGGATTACAGGGAGTATATACAGGCAGAGTTGTTGGAACCTTTGGAGAAAGGGAAAAAATACAAGATTTCATTTTATGTGAGTCTTGCAGAGCGTTCTGATTTTGCAATAAAGGAATTTGGGCTTCTTTTCTCAAAGAATAAATTGGACTTTTCCATCCGAAAGGAACTTTCCAAAATGCATCTGTACAAGGATACTGAAAATGAATACCATTATATGGAAATCGAATATTCTAATTTCATCGATGATACCAAGGATTGGATTTTGGTACATACGCAATTCGAGGCAAAGGGCACTGAGCGGTTCCTTAGTTTCGGTAACTTCAAGAACAATAAAAGAACCCGAATGTTCAAGGCCAAACGAAATGCCAAACAGGGGGCGTATTATTATATTGATATGATGCTTTTGGAGTCGGCCGAACCAACCGATTTCGTTGAAAAATCCAAGGACATTGCCGAGAGTTCGGTAGACGGGGGTATTACATTGGATAAAAACCATATTTTTAAAAATGTCTTCTTCGACTTTGACAAATCCGAGGTACAGCAAAAAGGCATTGGGGAAATACAGGGTGTTTATGGGTTCTTGAAAAAAAACCCAAACTTGGAGATAAGGATTCATGGGCATACGGATTCTATTGGGGCCGAGGATTATAATTTGATGTTATCGGAATCACGGGCAAAGGCCGTTGCTGATTACCTTATGGCATTGGGGCTACCCAAAGAGCGTGTTTTTTGGCAGGGTCACGGGAGTACAAGGCCCATTGTCAGTAATGCTTCCGAAGACGGAAGGAAACAGAATAGAAGGGTGGAGTTCATAATCACCGCAAGAAAGTAGGACTTTGGTATTTGGAAATGGTTTTCCACCCTAATTTGTTAAATAAATCCTAAAAAACCAACTGTTAATTCATTAACTTTGGTTAGAGTCTAAAAATGTTGTTTCCCTTTGTTGTTGGTCCGTTTTAAATATCTGCCTTCTTTCTTATTGTTCTTGGCTTTGCTCCTGGGTAAATCCTACGGTCAGGGTACTAGGCCCCTTGTTGATGTTTCTAGCGAGTTCAGTGACTTGAAAACACAGGTAAATGATACTTTGAAAGTCGAAAAACTGATTGGCCTTTATAAAACCTCTATCCGTCAGGGAGCCATCCGTAATGATATTCTTGATGAGGCATTACGGATCTCAAAATCTATTTTTTATATTAATGGTATAGCAAAATGTTTCAATAGGTTGGGTATTGCCGCAAGGAACGACCAGGATTATATCCAGTCCGTGACCTATCATAAAAGGGCCTTGGGTTATTTTGAAAAGAGTACCGATACCCTGTCAAAAATAAAATGCCTGAACAGCATTGGGGTTTCTTATCGGAAATTGAACATGGAGAACGAGGCCTATAACAGTTATCTACAGGCTTTACAGCTTTCAGAAGCTATAGGCAACGATAAAAGTATTGCCATAGCATTAAGTGGTATTGGGAACATATTGTTGGATACCCATGAATATGACCAAGCACTACCTGCCTTTATGAGGGCTTTGGGTATAGAAAAGAAGAACAATAACCTTAGGGGGCAAGAGTATGCCTATGCCAATATAGGAGAGGTCTACCTTAACAATGAAAGATATGATTCTGCCCGTGTTTATTTCAACAAGGCCCTGAAACTTGCTATCGAGAACCCTCGAAAGGAAGGTGTGGCCTTGATATATAATTTCCTTGGCCTATTGTCACAAAAGGAAGGGGACTATATAAAATCGACACTATATTACGAGAAGGCAATCCCAATGTTGAGGAAATTCAAGAATATCCGTTATTTGGGCAATACCCAAATTAACATAGGTATCAACAAGACCCATACCAAGGAATATAAACAGGCCTTGGCATCTATAAACTTAGGTTTGCGGAATGCCTTAAAGATACATTCAAGAGAGAACATAACGTTGGGGTATAGTGCATTGGTTGAGTATTATACGCAGACCAATAATTATAAAGAGGCTTTGTTGGCATATAAGAACGCCACTAAATTTCACGATAGTATTGTAAATGTAGCCTCAAGAAAGAATATGATCGCAGCCCAAATGCAATACGAAAGTGCCAAAAAGGATACTAAGATCAAAAAATTGGCAGAAGAAAATGAACTGAGTCTTCAAGAGGCAAGGAAAAGATCGATTACATTATGGGTCGGTGCGATTGTCAGTGCCTTGATCATTGCCTTTTTGTTGTTGTTCATCAATCTGTTGCATAAAAACCGGGCATTGGTTTTGGAAGGGAAGAATATAGAGCTCAAAAAATATATGGAGCGTATAAATGAATTGCGGGCACAAGTGAAAAATAGAAGTGTCGAGGATGAAAACGAATGGATTTCCAATATGGGTCAGTTCGATCTCTCAATAAGAGAGATCGATGTACTTCGGTTAATCTCGAAAGGCTATAATAATGATGAGATCGCAGAGGAATTATTCGTTTCGAAAAACACTGTAAAGACACATATTCAACATATCTACACCAAGTTGGATGTGAAAAACAGAATCCAAGCGATGAAAAAGGTAGCTACCGCTTGATCGCAGCCCGATAGCCAAAAAGGATTTGATTTCCCGAAGATATCGCCTTGGAATAATAGAAATTTTCTCGAAAGGATATCCCGTACCCTCTTGGGTCGAGGTTTTTTTGGAAAATAGGCAGTGTGCCCCCTAAAATTCACATAAATCACCCATTCGGGTGATGTGAATCATACCTTTTGATGATGATCGATAGAATGGGGCAAGGTAATTTCGCTTATAAATATTCTAAAACCTAAACTATGAAGCCACTATTGGGATTATCTGTTCTGTCGGCCGTTTTTTGTTTGCACCTCAAGTTTCCAATGCCCAATTTTTAAAAGAACTTGCCAAAAAGGCAAAAGCAAAATAGAACGCGAAGCTGAAAATCGTTCAGAAAGGGGGGGCAATAAAAAATAGATGGGGAATTCGACAAGGCCGAGGATGCCATAGATGGAAAAAAAACAAAGATATGACGATAATCATCGGATTACTTTTTATATAATCCCAACATCTATAGGAGATATAGGGGGGAACATTACCAAACACAGAAGGAAATCGGAGTGAAAACGGAGGTTGGAGGTATTTATCAATTTCCTTTACCAAAGGAAAACTTAAAGTGTATATATAATAAGTGTATATATAATAGATGACACTCGTTTAATAAATATGCCGCATTATGAATCAAACCCTACAGGAATCACCCTGGAAATGGAAGGATATGCGGCAGACAGACCTGAATATTAAAAATATCCGAATGGCCAAAGGCGGTGTAAAATACTATGACAGGGTGCTTTCCGAAGGGGAAATAATTGTAAACGGAATAAGGTTCGATGTTAACAAAGCAACCTTGGAACCAGAAAGTATGGGGCCAATTAATAAAATATTTCAGTTAATGAATAAAGATTCCGAAGTTGACTTTAGTATAGAAGGACATACCGATAGTGATGGTGGCGATGCTAACAACCAAAAGTTGTCCGAGGCACGTGCAAAAACCGCAATGAACAAGTTGATTGAAATGGGTATTGCTAAAAACAGACTTGAATCTACTGGTTTTGGGGAGTCCAAACCTATCGACAACAATAAACTAACCATTAAGTACGTAACCTACGATAACGGAGGGGCTGTCCTCAGCCGATCCGACCATTTGGAAGTCAATGGGGCCTATACATGTGATTTGGACAAAGGTAAAACAGAAGGTGTTATTTCTTTCGAGGAGGATTTCCATTTAAATATCCAGGATAGTAAAACCATTACCATTGATAAATGCGAAAATTCAATATTGAAAATTGTGGAATAATATCATGAAGGGATATTTGACAACACTTTTGATGGCTTTTGTCCCTATGGCCAATATACATTAGGGGAATAGCCGGAAACAAGTGGGCCATAACACTTATAATTATGATATGGAAAAGCTATGTGCGGTCAATGGTGGAGTTCGTTTCCATACGAAAAACAACCGAGGATTCCGGTTATTATCGTCTATATGAACCACAAAAAAACAAGATAATTTTAAAAACAGGAACAATGGGAAAATTAACAACACTTCTTTTGATAGGCCTTATTACCATAAACTGTTAGGGAAAAGGCGAAACCACTTCGGATAGTACTTTGGCAAAAGGGCACAAGCAATTGAAAAGATACGAGATAGAGTCCGGTAGTATTAGTTATAAGTCGGTACTTTCCGGGAATGTGATGGGGACTACGATTTCCGGTACAGGTACTGAAACCCTTTTCTTTAAGGATTGGGGAGCTGTGGAAGTCAAGGAGGAAAAGGTTTCAGAGACAACGACAACAGCTATCCTAGGCAGGAAGAACACAGATGTTTCCAAGACCCATACAATGTACAAGTTGGATAATGGCAAAAGTTATTCCGTCGATTTTAAACGAAAAGAGATCCATCAAATGAATGATATGGCCATGGAAATGACAAAAATATTCCAGAAAGATGCAGATGCCGGTAAAGTGGGGAAAGAACTTTTTGAAAGTATGGGGGGTAAATTGATTGGGACCGAAATGTTTTTAGGTTATGAGTGTGAAATCCGGGATCTTATGGGAATTAAGCAATGGTTGTACAAAGGGGTGTTGTTGAAATCCGAAGGAACCTTAATGGGAATCACAACAATCAAAGAGGCCGTTAGCGCAAAGTTCGATTAAGACCTTCCCGATTCCAGTTTTGAACTTCCGGACTTTCCTGTTATAGACGAAGAAGATTTCATGGATGGCGAATCCTTTGATGTTGATATGGATGAGGTAAAAGCGGAGATAGATCAAATGAGGAATATGTCTTATAGGGATTGAACAGCCAATGATCCGGAAATGAGGTCCATGGGCGAGGAAGAGCTAAGGCAGGCCTATGATATGATGCAAAAAATGGCAAGGATGGTGGAATAGGCACGAATCACTTTGTCCGAAGTAGGTAAAGCACTTCAAAAACCTGACATGATTGTCAGGTTTTGTTGTTATATACTTCCCATGGTTGACCATCGATCGCTCTTTGCATTGCCGAACACCATTTGGCCTGGATTTCATGAATGCAACCATTTAACGGCTATTGCCGCAAAGGTATTGTGGGTTTGATTGTCCTTATCGGTTTGGTCTGCGTTTTCCGATTTTATATTTGTACAGGATACAGGGGTATTCAGGTGTTGTATCCTTGTTTTCTTGGTAGCAGGTTCACTAAAAGGGGGTAATCCACAATAATTTTAACGGAACAACCCCGCTCTTAGGTCAATAAAACCAGTATAAATTATTTATTTGCGGTATTTTAGTGGTTAAAAGAGCCAGGTTACGATTATTGGCACTATATTTGCTTTAATAAAAGTAATTAATTTAAATTTTAACAATGAGTAAAGGAACAGTAAAGTTCTTCAATAATGCCAAAGGATTTGGTTTTATAACTGAAGAAGGCGTCGACAAAGATCATTTTGTACACGTATCTGGATTAATAGATGAAATTCGTGAAGGCGATGAAGTTGAATTTGATCTACAAGAAGGTAATAAAGGATTAAATGCGGTAAACGTAAAAGTGATATAATATATACTTTTTAATTTTTTAAGTGAGACAGGAGCCTATCAATATTGATAGGCTTTTTTGTGGCCTTTTTGTAAGCGACCCTATGACCAAATTGCATTGTGCGAGGGTTTCTTCTGAGCTTATGGCATATATGTTTTCTGCTTGGGAGGATTGAATCGCTTTATAAGCGTAATATTCCTTTCCATATGTACTCCAAGAATTATCTATTTGGCAGAACAAGGGGGTCCTGTGGTGTCCCGAAACGGATTCGGATCTGAATCAACGCCTGTAATTGGGCAAATACCATAAAAATATTGGAAAGGGAATATCGCATGAATATTGTTGGTTCAAGACAGGACAGGGATTTGTTTATGTCAAAGATAAAAGAGGCCTCCAATATTTCAGAAGATAAAACCCACTACAAGTAAATCAAAAAAAAATATTTTGATACTTTTGACCCCATAATTAAATCTGAAAGGTAGGCACGGTCGAGGTAGTTGGTTTTACCAACACGATCGATCAATACGCCCCCACCGATTTGCAGGGAGGCTTGTATGCTGTTTTTGACAATAACAAAGAATAAAATCAAATAAAAAATGGATTTAAATATAGCGGTACTTATAGATGGGGATAATATTCCCTCTGCTTATGTCAAGGAGATGATGGAGGAAATAGCCAAATACGGCAACCCGACGATTAAGCGTATTTATGGGGATTGGACCAATCCGCGTTTGGGCAAATGGAAAAATGTCTTGTTGGAAAATGCCATTACCCCAATACAACAATACGGGTATACTTCGGGTAAGAACGCTACGGATTCAGCGATGATCATCGATGCCATGGATATATTGTATTCCGGCAAGGTCAATGGCTTCTGCATCGTAAGTAGCGATAGTGATTTTACCCGACTGGCAACAAGGTTGCGGGAGGCAGGTATGCAGGTAATAGGGATGGGGGAGAAGAAAACCCCAAAACCATTTATTGTGGCGTGTGACCGGTTTATCTATATCGAGATTCTTAAGGCCCAGTCAGGGAAAACCCTAGGGGTCAACCAAAATGCGAACGTTCCTGGAAGTAACGTGGATAAAATAACCCCAAAGGATATTAGGCTTATTGCTTCGACCATTGATGATGTTGCCGATGATGATGGGTGGGCTTTCTTGGGAGATGTTGGTAGTTTGCTTCAAAAGAGACATCCTAATTTCGACTCCCGTAATTATGGTTTTCAGAAATTGACACCTTTAATGTCGTCCATTAAGAATTTTGAATTGGATCGCCGTGAGGATTCCCGAGGCCGAAATAAATTGATATATGTGAAGGTGAAAGAAAAAAAGACATCAAATACCCGGAAAAAGTAAGGGCTTGGTTTGTAGATTTCCATTTGAAATGGGAAGATTGAATATTCTATTGCCTAAATTTATATGGTGTAACCTTAAAATATATAATATGAAACGATTAATTGAAAAATCAAAAATTATAACTATTGTCCTATTCCTATTGACCACATCATTTACGTGGTCCAGTATAAATGAAATTATGATTGACGTTCCTGTATCGGGCGAAGACCTTATAGGTACTTATGACTATACTGTTGATGGTGTTCCCTATGAATATAGCAAGGGTGTCATTATCATTGGAAAACAGAAAGCAGTATATACGGTTAAGATAAAGTTGGATAATGGAGAATTGAACGGTGAGGATGTTAAGGTGGAGGGCAATTCCATAACATTCAATGTTTTTATAGAAGGGCGGGCTGTAGCTGTGGAATTGACTGTTGAAGGTGATGGGATTTCAGGGGAGAGCAATAGCTATGATGGGACATTCATGATAAAGGGTAAAAGACGGGCCTGAGTTCTTTGGGGTATGTTTTCTCAAAATCGGGGTACAGGTTGGCCATAGGTTTTGGCTTTTAAGGCCGATGTAAAGGTGGGTTGGTTATTTATACTTAAATTTGATAAGTACATGATTCATATAACCTTTAACCAACCGATTTATGCTTGTGAAATATGCATTGCCACTCCTTTTGTCGTTACTTATGGCCTGTGGCCAAGAAAAAGAAAATGTTGAATTGATCGTAATCAATTCCAATACCTATACCGTAGATAATGATTTTTCCAAGGTCGAGGCCTTTGCGGTCAACGAGGGTAAGTTCGTGGCCGTAGGTGATTCTGGGGAAATCCAGGAAAAATATACTTCCAATAACGTGGTGGATGCCCAAGGTAAGACCATTACACCGGGACTTATCGATGCCCATTGCCATTTTTTCGGATTGGGCAAAAATCAACAAGTAGTCGATTTAGTGGGTACCAAGAGTTATGATGAGGTACTTGAAAAAGTAAAGGTGTTTCAGGAACGCAATCCCAAGGACTTTATCCTAGGTCGGGGATGGGACCAGAATGATTGGGATGTAAAGGAATTTCCGACCAAAAAGGAATTGGATGCCTTGTTTCCCGATATACCGGTAGCTTTACGTCGGGTGGACGGGCATGCACTCTTGGTCAATCAAAAAGCCCTTGATATGGCCGGTATTGACAAGGACACCAAGGTTGAAGGCGGGGAGATCATTAAGAAAGACGGTAATATAACCGGTGTTTTAATCGATAATCCGATGGGTATGGTCAATGCGACTATCCCACCGGCAAACCGGAAGGAACAAATACAGGCATTAAGGGACGCTGAGCGTATTTGTTTGGGTTATGGACTTACCACTGTTAATGATGCGGGAATCAATCGTTCGATTATAGAGTTGATAGATAGCCTCCACCAAACAGGGGATTTGTCCATTCGCGTATATGCGATGATAAGCGCATCCAAAAGTAATTGGGATTATTATAAGGTGCGTAAGCCCTTAAAGACCGAGCGCTTGAATGTACGCTCGGTAAAAGTATATGCTGATGGAGCCTTGGGTTCAAGAGGGGCGGCTATGCGAGAGCCTTACTCTGATAAGCCAGGACATTATGGCGCCATGGTTACTCCAGTTGACCTAATAGAAAGTTTGGCGGACAGTATCGCTGCAACTGAATACCAGATGAATACACATGCCATAGGTGACTCTGCCAATGTAGTCGTTCTAAAGGCTTATAAAAGAGCCTTGGAAGGTAAAAAGGACAGGCGTTGGAAAGTCGAGCATGCGCAGATTATTCCTCCTGGGTATTTTGATTATTTCAAGGATGGTATAATTCCTTCCGTACAGCCGACCCATGCCACCAGTGATATGTATTGGGTAGCGGATAGGATTGGGGAAGAACGTGAGAAAGGGGCTTATGCCTATAAGTCCTTGTTGGAAAAAGCGGGAACCATTGCCTTAGGTACCGATTTTCCCGTGGAAAAGGTAAGTCCGTTCCTGACTTTTTACGCAGCTGTTGCAAGAAAGGATTTGGATGATTACCCCGAAGGGGGCTATCAAATGAAGGATGCATTGACCCGTGAAGAAGCTTTGAGGGGAATGACCATATGGGCGGCATATTCGAATTTTGAGGAAGATGAAAAAGGTAGTATAGAGGTTGGTAAATTTGCCGATTTTACTGTGTATAGTGATAACCTTATGGAAACCCCTATTGAAAATATACCTAAGATAGAGGCCGAACAGACTTATATTGCAGGGAAACAAGTTCATTGAATAAGAAAAACCGAAGTAGATCACTCCGGTTTTTTTATGCTTGTTGGGGCCGATGGTCTTATAGCATTATAGGCAAGGTAACCCTAACGGTTCCCCACCCCATAACCAAATGTGTGCCACCCTCTATTTCCTTAAATGCGATTGAGAATGCATCCAAGGAATCGCTACCGGTGCTGGTCGCAGCCTTGACCCTTGCGATGTCCCCTTTTTTGGAGTAAGAGTAAGCGCCCCATTGGTTGAGGTTACTGTTTAGGATAATCGTCCATTCCTTTTTGCCGGGGATAGTGAACAATGAATAGGTGCCTGCTTTTATATCAGTTCCACCTATATTGGCATCTTTATAAAAAGTAATTTCAACAGCTTCGTTCGCACCGGTTCTCCAAACTTCACCTGCCGGGGCAAGCTCAGAGACAGAGCGGCCTTTTAATTGGGGCCTGCTATAGATGACTCGAATAGCCTTGTCGGTTACTTTATAACTGGAAGGAAAATAGGCCATGTCCATGGGGCTTTTGTCCAGTCCACTGAATTTTTGGGCAGATAGGTTGTTCGTGCATACCAAGGTGAGCATGATAAGTGATAGTGTTACTAGTTTTTTCATAATTTAATGGTCTTTGTTTTTTGTCCTGAACCCATTTCAGGCTTAGTTTTTCAAAACTAAACAGTTTTTCATTCAATAGAATATAAAAAGACATTAAAATTATCCCAACTTACATAATGGGCTGTTATTTTTTGTTTTTCTTTAAAAATTATATCAATATGTAGTTTTATTGATATAAAACATGATAAAGTATAACCATTATGTGTTATTATGTTTTTTAATTGAAAGTTTAAATTGATATTTGCCTTTAAATTCATATAAATATTGAAATATGTGCGGAATTGTTTGTGCCTTTGATGTAAAGGAAAGTACGGGGGTTTTAAGGCCCAAATTGTTGGAAATGTCCAAGAAGATTAGGCACAGGGGGCCGGACTGGAGTGGTATTTACTCAAATGAAAAGGCTATTTTGGCCCATGAGAGGTTGGCTATCGTAGATCCAGCCTCGGGAAAGCAGCCCCTTTTTAGTGCAGATGGCAAATTGGTTTTGGCCGCAAATGGCGAAATATACAACCATAGGGAGTTGCGGGGGCAGTTTGAGGGTAGATATGATTTTCAGACAGAATCCGATTGTGAAGTGATTCTTGCCCTATATCAGGAAAAGGGAGTTGACTTTATAGATGGGATGAACGGAATTTTTGGTTTTGCCATCTATGATTCGGAAAAGGATGAATATTTTGTGGCTCGTGACCATATGGGGATCATTCCTTTGTACATGGGATGGGATCAAAATGGTACTTTTTATGTGGCTTCGGAATTAAAAGCCTTGGAAGGTACCTGTACCAGAATTGAATTATTCCCCCCAGGACATTATCTGCATAGTAGTGACGGGCAATTAAAGAAATGGTATACCCGTGACTGGATGGAGTATGATGCCGTAAAAGAAAATGCGACCAGTATCCAAGAGGTCAAAGAGGCCTTGGAAGCCGCGGTCCATAGGCAGTTGATGTCGGATGTGCCTTATGGGGTGCTTCTTTCAGGAGGTCTGGATTCTTCCGTAACTTCTGCCATAGCCAAAAAATATGCGCAAAAGCGTGTTGAGTCCGGGGACATGAAAGATGCTTGGTGGCCCCAATTACATTCCTTCTCAGTAGGTTTGGAAGGTTCACCCGATCTAGCGGCGGCCCAAAAAGTTGCCGATCATATAGGAACGGTGCACCATGAGATAAAATTCACCATACAAGAAGGCCTTGATGCCATCAAGGATGTAGTGTATAACTTGGAAACTTACGACATAACAACGATCAGGGCCTCTACCCCAATGTACCTTATGGCCAGGGTAATAAAATCGATGGGTATTAAAATGGTGTTGTCCGGTGAGGGTGCCGATGAATTGTTCGGCGGGTACCTTTATTTTCACAAGGCGCCCAGCCCTAGGGATTTTCATGAGGAAACAGTCCGCAAATTGGACAAACTACACATGTACGATTGCCTAAGGGCCAACAAATCCTTGGCTGCATGGGGTATAGAAGGCCGTGTTCCATTTTTGGATAAGGAATTCATAGATGTGGCCATGCGGATCAATCCGAGGGACAAAATGATCAATGGGGAGCGGATGGAGAAATGGGTGGTTCGTAAGGCTTTTGAGGAAATGTTGCCGGAAAGTGTGGCATGGAGGCAGAAGGAACAATTTTCTGACGGGGTCGGCTATAGTTGGATCGATACATTGAAAGCGGTGGTAGATACAGAGGTTTCCGATGAACAATTGGAGAATGCAAGATTCCGGTTTCCTATACAGACGCCTACGACCAAAGAGGAATTTTATTATCGGTCTATCTTTGAACAACATTTTCCTTCCGATGCTGCGGCATTATGCGTGCCACAGGAGCCTTCGGTGGCCTGTAGTACAAAGATCGCCCTGGAGTGGGACGAGGCATTCAGGAATATGAACGATCCATCGGGAAGGGCAGTGGCCAATGTTCATGATGACGCCTATAAAAAGTAAGCGATTTTAGGATAAAAGGAAAAGCCCGAAATCCCCAAAAAAGAAGTGCCATTTATTTGGCACTTCTTTTTTGTTTGTGTCCAAAGGTTTTGGAATGCAACCCCTTGTAAAAAGACCAAATAGCATCCGTCATATTTTCCACGATCTTTGTTGATAACTTCGTGGTTTAAAAAAGGTCTTAACCCTATATTACATGGGGTATTGGTTATCTTTGTGGGATTGCTAAAATTATAATGATCACAACAACTTGATTTATGAGCGAAGAAGTAAATAAAAAGAATTATTCAGCCGATAGTATCCAGGCCCTAGAGGGAATGGAGCATGTTCGAATGCGCCCTTCAATGTATATAGGGGATGTAGGTGTCCGGGGATTGCACCATTTGGTGTATGAGGTTGTGGACAACTCCATTGATGAGGCTATGGGCGGCTATTGCGACACCATCAGTGTTACCATAAACGAAGACAATTCTGTTACTACTAGGGACAATGGTCGAGGTATTCCAGTTGACCTACATAAGAAAGAAGGCGTATCGGCCTTGGAAGTGGTAATGACCAAAATCGGTGCCGGTGGTAAGTTCGATAAGGACTCCTATAAGGTTTCCGGTGGTTTGCATGGAGTAGGGGTCTCCTGTGTCAATGCCTTGTCGGATCATTTAAAGGCAACTGTTTTCAGGGATGGTAAAATCTGGGAACAGGAATATGAAAGGGGTAAGGCCATCTATCCGGCAAAGAGTGTGGGGGAGACTACGGAAAGGGGTACTGAGGTTACCTTCCATCCCGATACTACGATTTTCACACAGACGATAGAATATAGTTATGAGACCTTGGCCAATAGGATGCGGGAGCTTTCTTATCTGAACAAAGGGGTTACCATAAGCATTACGGATAAGAGGCAAAAAGATGAAAAAGGGGAATTCGTCTCCGAGGTTTTTTACTCCGATGAGGGATTAAAGGAATTCGTTAGGTTCCTAGATGGCAATCGGGAGTCCTTGATCAATGGTGTGATCTCCATGGAAGGTGAGAAAAACGGTATTCCCGTTGAGGTCGCCATGGTTTATAACACATCGTATACTGAGAATTTACACTCTTATGTGAATAATATAAACACCCATGAGGGAGGAACGCATTTGTCGGGGTTTCGTAGGGGGCTTACCTCGACCCTGAAAAAATATGCCGACGCTTCCGGAATGTTGGATAAATTGAAGTTTGAAGTCCAAGGGGATGATTTTAGGGAAGGTTTGACGGCAATTGTATCGGTCAAGGTCGCTGAGCCTCAATTCGAAGGGCAGACGAAAACCAAGCTGGGTAACCGGGAAGTATCTTCGGCAGTGAGTCAATCCGTATCTGAAATGTTGACCAATTACTTGGAAGAACACCCAGATGACGCCAAGATCATTGTCCAAAAAGTAATCTTGGCTGCCCAAGCCAGGCATGCCGCCTCGAAGGCACGCGAAATGGTACAGCGTAAGAATGTCATGTCAGGTGGTGGTCTGCCGGGTAAATTATCGGATTGCTCAGACCAAGATCCTGAGAATTGTGAATTGTACCTTGTTGAGGGTGATTCTGCAGGGGGTACGGCCAAAATGGGGCGTGACAGGAATTTCCAGGCTATATTGCCCCTAAGGGGTAAAATCTTGAATGTAGAGAAAGCCATGCAGCATAAGGTCTTTGAGAATGAGGAGATCAAGAACATTTATACGGCACTTGGCGTTACCATAGGGACCGAAGAGGACAGTAAGGCATTGAACCTTGAAAAACTTCGTTACCATAAGGTAGTCATCATGTGTGATGCCGATGTTGATGGTAGTCATATCGAGACCCTGATCTTGACATTCTTCTTCCGGTATATGCGTGAGTTGATAGATGGTGGCCATGTTTATATTGCCACCCCTCCTTTGTACCTTGTGAAGAAAGGAAGCAAGAAACGTTATGCTTGGTCCGAAAAGGAACGTGATGAAATTGCCGAAAGTTTTAACGGTAGTGTAGGTATACAAAGGTATAAGGGTCTGGGTGAGATGAATGCGGAGCAATTGTGGGATACTACGATGAACCCGGAATTCAGGACCTTAAGACAGATCAATATCGATAACGCCACCGAATCGGATAGGGTCTTCTCTATGTTGATGGGTGATGAGGTGCCTCCTAGGAGGGAGTTTATCGAGAAAAATGCCATTTATGCAAACATTGATGTATAGAAAACAGTGGTTACACAACAAAAATCCTGACGGTATCGTCAGGATTTTTTAGTTTTAGGGAAAATCCATACAAATGAAACGAATAGTATCCTTAATGGCTGTAGTTTTTGGTTTGCAGGCTACGGCACAATCCAATATCAATGAAATATTGGCGTCTGGTATCGATGATGCCGAAAGATTCACCACCGATTACTTTGCTCCAGCATCAGAAGGTTTTATGTACAGTCTCTCCAGCGGTTGGTACAATACTGCAGATGCCAAACCTTTAGGGGGGTTCGAGATTTCAATAATCGGGAATATGGCCAGTTACAAGAATAAAGGGGATAAAATGGCTTTTGAATTGAATACGGCCGATTATGACAATTTGAAATTTTCAGATGGCAGTGCCTCAAAATTAGTATCCAGTGCCTTGGGTGATATAGAAGGGGTCGGTGTTTATGTTGAGGATGGGAATGGCTTGTTGAGGCAGGATATTGAACTGCCCACTGGTTTGGCATCTGAGGACATTAACTTTGTGCCATCCGCTTTTGTCCAAGTTGGAGTGGGATTGATAAAAGGTACCGAGTTAAAGGTACGGTTCCTGCCGAAAGTCAGTACCGATGAATATAAAATGGGAATGTATGGTTTTGGGATCCAACATGAACTTACCAAACATCTTCCTGCGGATAAGGTTTTGCCTGTGGCCATATCAGCAGTGATAGGTTATACACATTTAGATGGTTCTTATGATTTCACCAATTCCAATATTGTGGATGGTGAGGATCAGAAATTAGAGGTTGGTGTCAATACCTGGGTTTTCCAAGCTGTGGTCTCCACTAAGCTCCCGATAATTAATTTTTATGGTGGATTGGGGTATCTGTCCGGGTCATCGACTACCGATGTATTAGGTACTTATAGGGTTCGGTCAGGGCCTTTTCAGCAAACATATGTTGACCCGTTCTCCATTGAAAAGAAGGCGAACGGTGTGACTGCAAACCTTGGGGCTAAATTAAAATTGGGATTCTTCAGGTTACATGCCGACTATGCCTTGGCAGAGTTCAATACCTTGTCAGTGGGTGTTAACTTTGGTTTTAGGTAGTGTTGTGTGTAGCAATAAGAGATAATAAAGACCCTGACGATTTCGTCAGGGTCTTTATTTCCAATTGTCCTAAAAGTATTGGTGGTTATTCCCTTATGGCAATAACATTTCCCTTTTCGTCGATAAGTGAATCTTGATCTGGGGAACTCTTGATAGTGACCTTATCGTCGGGCTTGTCTTTCAACCCAGGATAGCAGATAGTGTATACGCCATCAACTTCCTTCCAGCTAAAATCGGTTTTGGCGATAACAATGCCATTTTCCTTAATGTGGTAGCGACCAAGATGGGCGTCATTGAATATCCATTCGAAACGGGTGGGCACTTTTCCGGTCTCGCTTGTGGTAAGTGTGGATAAACTTGCCCAGATTCCGATTACCGGGTCATCGTTCTCTTGTATTTTTGAGCAATTGCTAGCCAATATGATGCATACAATCGCAATGAATGAAAATGTCTTTTTCATCAGTAGGTCTGTTATGGATTCGAAGTTTAACCTTAAACGATAAAGCCTGCCCGGGTATTGCTAAAATTCGATGTATGGTACTGTTTTGGGCATATCTTCGTTGAATTGTCTTTTTTTTTAACAAAATCCGGTTCTTAATGTTGTTTGTCTTAAAAGGGAGGGAAAATATAAACTGATCTTTGTCATATTTTTTTAAGTACGTTTCAGTACTTTTGTACCGTTAAAATTAACAACATAAAAATAAAATCATATGAAAGTTACCGTAGTAGGTGCAGGTGCTGTTGGTGCTAGCTGTGCCGAGTATATCGCCATTAAGGATTTCGCCTCTGAAGTGGTGATATTGGATATTAAGGAAGGATATGCCGAAGGCAAGGCCATGGATTTGATGCAGACAGCCTCTTTGAATGGATTTGACACAAAAATTAAAGGAAGCACAAGTGATTACTCCAAAACAGCAGGTAGTGATATAGCCGTGATTACTTCCGGTATACCAAGAAAACCAGGTATGACCCGTGAGGAGCTTATCGGCATCAATGCCGGCATAGTCAAAACGGTGGCCACGAGTCTAATCGAGCATTCACCGAATGTGATATTGATAGTCGTTAGTAATCCTATGGATACCATGACCTACCTGACCCATAAAGTAACAGGATTGCCAAAGAACAGGATTATAGGTATGGGTGGTGCCTTGGATAGTGCCCGTTTCAAATATCGTTTGGCAGAAGCCTTGGGGGCACCAATATCCGACATTGATGGTATGGTGATCGGTGGTCATAGCGATACAGGAATGGTGCCATTGGCTTCTCATGCCACTCGTAATAGTATCAAGGTAACCGAATTTATAAAAGAAGACCGTCTACAACAAGTTGTTGAAGATACCAAGGTTGGTGGTGCCACCTTGACCAAGCTATTGGGTACCAGTGCATGGTATGCCCCAGGTGCAGCTGTTTCAGCCTTGGTTCAGGCCATAGCTTGCGATCAGAAGAAAATGTTCCCATGCTCTACCCTCTTGGAAGGTGAATATGGTCTTAATGATATTTGTATCGGGGTTCCTGTCGTCTTGGGTAAAAACGGTATAGAGAAAATCGTTGATATTCCATTGTCCGATGCCGAAAAAGCTAAAATGAGGGAAAGTGCCGAAGGTGTCTCAAAAACCAACGGACTTTTGGACGTTTAAGATAAGCAGCATAAAATATTATTGAGAGGTATCCTGGTTTTTTATCAGGATGCCTTTGTTTTTTTACAATAACTTATAAATATATTGCCAATTCTTAGGGTAAATCATATATTTGCAGGCTGTTGAGGAAAGCACACTTAAAATATTCATAACCAATGCAAAATAAAGGACTTATAAAGCTTTTTGCCTTCTTATTCGGGCTCGTTAGTATCTATCAATTGTCATACACCTTTATAACGGGTAAAATTGAAAATGATGCAGAAGAATATGCAATCAATAAAATATCGAATACGGAGGATGATTATCTTTCGAAAAGGGAGAGGGTCGAAGTCAGTTATCTCGATTCCATTGGGGGCAATCCAATATTAGGATATACCACATATGATGAGGCTAAGAAAAAAGAACTGAATAAAGGTCTTGACCTTAAAGGTGGGATAAACGTTACACTACAGATATCTGTAAAGGATATATTGATAGGTCTTGCGGATAAAACAAAAAGCCCCATTTTCAATAAAGCCCTGGCCGATGCCGATGCCGCGTCCAAGAATAGTGATGACACTTATGTGAATCTGTTCTTCGAGGCATTCGATAATATCAAAGGGGACACAAAATTGGCCTCACCCGATATTTTTGCCAATAAAGGGTTAAGTGATGAAGTGAATTTTCAAATGACCGATGATGAGGTCAAGCCGATTATACGAAGGAAAATAGATGAATCCATTGTTTCTGCTTTTGAAGTGTTAAGGGAACGTATCGATGGTTTTGGGGTTACACAGCCCAATATCCAAAGGGAAGGGAATTCAGGTCGGATCTTAGTTGAGTTGCCGGGGGCAAGGGATATAGCAAGGGCCCAAGAGCTTTTGTCAAGTACGGCCCAATTGGAATTTTGGGAAACTTATGAGCAGAACAATCCCAGTTTTGGGAATTTTATCGTTTCGGCCAATGAAAAACTGAAATCACTTGTTGGGACTGAAAACATAAAAGAGCCTGTCGTTAAGGAAGATTCCGAGGTGGATTCCTTATTATCCGATGTTACCGATTCCTTGGACCTTGCTGGCCAAGTAAATCCTTTATTGGATATTATACTTCCGGCCAACCCTGGTACACATGCCATGTTCAGGGTGGCAGTAAAGGATACCGCTAAGGTTGGGGAGTACCTTAGAATGCCTGAGATCCGGAGGTTATTGCCTGCTGATATTCAATATACAAAGTTCTTGTGGGAGCGACCTTCTAGCGATGAGGTGGAAATACTCAATCTATACGCTTTAAAATCGAACAGGTCCAATACCCCTAGGATAAGTGGGGACGTCGTTAGCGATGCACGTAGTAAGTACGACGAATATAATAAGCCAGCTGTATCAATGGGTATGAACTCAAGGGGGGCGAAGGAATGGCAGAAATTGACCAGTGATGCGAATATCAACAATACAGGTATTGCTGTTGTTCTGGATAACAAAGTATATACGGCTCCCGGTTGTTCCGTTGTAGGTGGTATTTCCGGTGGGGGTACTGAAATTACAGGTACGTTTACTGTAGAGGAGACCAAGGATATTGCCAATGTATTACGGGCAGGGAAACTACCTGCGAAAGCGGAAATCATCCAATCGAATGTTGTAGGGCCTTCTTTGGGCCACGAGGCCATTAATAGCGGTTTTATCTCATTCTTGATTGCAATGGCCATTGTGTTGGTCTGGATGGTGTTCTATTATGGCAAGGCCGGGTTCTTTGCTGATATTGCCCTGTTGTTGAATATTCTTCTGATTTTCGGGGTGCTGACCAGTTTAAGTGCGGTACTTACGTTACCTGGTATCGCCGGTATCGTTCTAACCATTGGTATGTCGGTTGATGCGAACGTACTTATTTTTGAACGGATCAAGGAAGAGGTAGCTAGGGGGAAAGGAAAATCCCAAGCGGTTGCTGATGGTTTTGGCAATGCCCTTTCATCGATTTTGGATGCCAACATCACTACAGGTTTGACCGCATTGATCTTGTTCCTATTTGGTTCAGGGCCTATTAAGGGATTTGCCACTACCTTATTGATAGGTATCGTTACTTCCCTGTTCACTGCAATATTTATCACAAGGTTATTGGTAGATTGGTATTTGGAGGGTAAAGAAAGAAATTTGGATTTCTCAACTGTCTTGACAAAAAATCTATTCACGAATTTGAATATCGATTTCTTGGCCAAACGGAAAATCGCTTATGGGATCTCAATTGTTTTAGTAGGTATAGGATTGTTCTCTTTGTTCTTTGGTCCTGGTCTGCAACAAGGGGTCGATTTTGTAGGTGGACGTTCATACCAAGTCCGTTTTGAACATGAGGTAAATCCTTCTGAGATTTCCTCTGAGTTGAATACGGTTTTTGGTAGTGGTACTAATGTGAAGACTTATGGTGAGGCCAATCAAATTAAAATAACAACCCCTTATAAAGTGGATGTTGAAGGGGTAGAGGTCGATAATGAGATTCAGGACAAGCTATTTACATCACTTCAAAAATACCTTCCTGACGGAATCACCAAATCCGATTTCATCATAGGTAGTGATGATAAGGCCGTAGGTATAATGCAGTCTATTAAAGTTGGGCCCACCATTGCGGATGATATTAAGAACAATGCGTTATGGGCCATACTAGGTTCATTGTTGGTGGTGTTCCTGTACATTCTTTTACGCTTTAGGAAATGGCAGTTTTCATTGGGTGCGGTTGTGGCCGTGTTTCATGATGTACTTATCGTGTTGGGTATCTTCTCTTTAATGGGTAAGATAATGCCCTTCAATATGGAGATAGACCAAGCCTTTATTGCAGCGATATTGACCGTAATTGGATATTCATTGAACGATACTGTAGTCGTTTTTGACCGTATACGTGAAATTATCGGAGAGCGTGGATGGCACGGCGGGGACAATATCAATTCGGCGGTGAACAGTACCTTAGGTCGTACCTTGAACACCTCATTGACAACATTGGTCGTATTGTTGGCGATATTTGTTTTTGGTGGCGAGTCGCTTAGAGGGTTTATGTTCGCTATGATTGTTGGTGTTGTTGTGGGTACTTATTCATCAGTATTCATTGCAACCCCTGTAATGTTCGATACATTGAGGAAAAAGATTACTTCAGGAGATAAAAAATAGATATGATCTTAAACAAAAAAGGAAGGGGGGCTTTAAGCCCCCCTTCCTTTTTTGTTTAAGAATCCTTTTTATTGGGAATCCAACAACCATTTTTTGGGCTTCTTTCATTTTGCACTGGTAACCGAAATTGCGAATGAAAGTAGCCATTACCTCATATTCCATGTACAGTTGTTCGTCATGGACGACGCTTGAGGATCTGTAATGGGGTTAACCAATTTATCGGATTGTACGGTTTGAGTCTTCTGTCCAGTTTGGATATGGCCAGTACTTTGGCAAGGCCATGTTTTTCACACTCAATAGGTATTTTAGACCAAATTATGGAGAATGTTTAATGAAATTAGGTTTAAACAAAGAAGCTATCAAAGCTTATGAAAAGTCTGTTGAACTAAACCCTAAAAATAAAAAGGCAAAAGAAAAAATAAATAAATTGAAATCTGTTACGAATTGAAATTTATGAAAATTAAAAAAACATCAAAAAAAATACTTGTAACCACCCGTTGTGCATTATGATTTAAAAGGAGAAAGTTGTTCATTTTACTGATAATCAGTAATTTGTTTTAGCTATAAAACATTTATAATGAACAACTTAGA
>PDPR01000016.1 GCA_002749285.1 Maribacter sp. | reverse complement strand
TACCGTTACATTTATATCATTTCTTACAAGAAGTAAATTTTTTCCTCCTGTTCCCGGTGGATTGGCATTTTCAAAAGGTACTAAATCACTTGTAATTTCGCAATGATAGGTAGCACTATCACAATCGTTTACCTCTGTAATAATGTAGTTAGGGCTGTCTGGTGCACCTGTAATTTCCACACCATCCTTAAACCATTTATAATGGTTTTGTGCTCCTCTAACAGTAGTTGTTAAAGTAATGGTTTCCCCTGCATTGGGGGTTAAATTTTCTATAGCATTAACCTTGGCTTGTGGGGCGTAATAATACGTAGTCATAATAGGTAATTCTGAGCCTCCGAAGGTGTTTGTAGAAGACATGTAGGTAATAAAATCACTATGTTGGTTTTCAAAATCGCCAAAATGAAAAGCATTATCATTAAATAAAAATTTATTATACCACTGTGGTTTAATCTTATAACATACAGTTGGTCTAAAATAGCTGTGCCCGAAAATAGATTATAAGAACCGTTAAATGAACTTAATTTAACACAATTAGAAATGTTCAACGATTCTATTTGATTATGAGATACATTTAGGTAGTATAGTTCCACATTCTGTGTTAAATCCAATCCGGTTCCGGTAAACTTATTATTACTGATATTTAGGGAACCTAATATTATATTATTGGTAACATCTAAATTAGGAAGTAGGTTGTTGCTTAAATTTACTGTTTCTAAAACCGTATTTTGGGTAATATCTAAATTTGGGATTACATTATTGGAGGCATTAAGCGTTTCTAATAAGGTGTTATTGGTTAGATTAACCGAAGGAAGTTGATTGTACGAAATATTCAAGTCTTCAATTAAGGCATTATTTGTTACGTTAATACTGGTCATTTTATTGCTATACAGATTAACATTAACAAGTTTTACATTGTTTGTTATATCCAGTTGTAACGGAACATTTGTTTGGTTTGATGAAATTTCCAAATCAATGAGTTCCGGCACACCGGCAAGTGATAAAGGTGTAACTATTTTATGCCAAGTGATTATTAATTTTTTTAATGTATTTGTAGTAGGGAGTTGTAAATTTTCAACATAGGTTATACGTAGTTCTATATCTTCCAATACTGTATAAGGACTTAGATTAATATCGGGAATGGAAATATGACCTATGAATATTTTTTTTAATACTTGTGTTTCCTCCGGCAAGGTAATGTTGGTTAAAGGTGCAGCACTATTGCTTATGTAAATATCTTCCAATCCGTTTAGTTTGGATAGGTTTATATCAGATACTTCAAGGTAGTAGATATATACCTTTTTCAGCGTATTTGTTTCAGGTAGTGTAAGTGTTGTCATATTCCTAAAATCCCGAATGGTTATTTCTTCCAAAAGTGTATTGTTGGACAAGTCTAACGTAGTTAAAGGAGACCAAACAAAACCCGGATTTAAAATATAACTACTTATGTCTAGTATCCTTAGTTTCGTATTTGCACTAACGCTAAGGGTCTGTATGGTGTGGTTGTTGGAAATACTCAGTTCTTCCAAATTCACAAAGGCTTCCAAGCCTGTAAAATCAACAATATTATCTACATTTATATTTAGGGAGGTTACCGTCTCGGCATCGGTATTTAAAATATTTCCATTAGCACCGTTGGTATCAATACCTTGTGTTATTAAAAAATTTTCAAAATTGGTGTCGGGTATGGCCGTAGTTTGTGCGAAACTAAAATTGGCCAACAAGCATATTAATATGGAGATGTAGGTTTTTCTCATAAACTGGAATAAAGGTTAACATGGTTTTTTTCACAACTTTTTTACATAACGAAACCGTTTAAACTTTTTCGGCTTGCCGGAAAATTGCCGTTTTCTGCCCTATTCTTGTCTTTTTTTACTTCCGAAGCCCTGCCATGCAACTTGAAAAAGCTTTCAGCAGAACAAAAGACCACTGATTTTCGCTTAAACCCAAAAAGTTTAAACGAGTTTAATATATGGATACTGGTAAAGTAACGTGGAATCAATAAAAATATTAAAAAAAAGGTCTATTTACGGGGATATGGGAATGGGAAATATGCATATATGGTATAAAAACCAACAGTGAAACTAAATAAAAGATATGGAAAAGGGATATGGGAGGAAAAATTATATGGGAAAGGCATGACAATTTATAAAACGATAAATACCTAGGGCTTTATCTTGATAACACATGTTATCAATCCCAACACTCAATCAAGAAAAGCTGGTCAGTTAAAACTATTTTAATACCTCGTGGTTCTGTCCCGAGGGTTGTTTGTCATTCTTGACAAGAAGTGTTCCTTAAACAAAAAACTGCCCAACTTTATGTTGGGCAGTTTTAATACTATTGTATCGATCCGATAGGATCAAATTATCTATTCTTATAAGGCACAAAAATCATCTACTAGTGTAATGGGTCCTGCTGTAGGTGTTGGTCCATGATCGGCTTGGACCTTGCCCTCGGGATCGGTAATCTGATAAGTGACCTCACTATCATATGCCCCTGAGTTAAAAGTAAATGTGAATAATTCACCAACAGGCGCAGTTACAACAAAATGACCTTCACTACCCCCTTCTATGGTATAATCCGTGGCAACCCCGGCAGCACTTACGGTAATTGAGGCACCATTCCATCCGTCACCATATGAGTCCTGCATGTCTATGATCCAATCCCCTGCAAGGTTGGCAGGTGGAGGACAAGCTACAGCAGCAGAATATCTGAATGGAGATCTAAAGGCAGAACTGGTCTGGATTTTAGTACCAACATTAGTTGAGGTAAAAACCTGTCCATCAGTTGTATTTAGGGCAAGTCTTAGCAAAAAGACATCACCGCCATATAGGACAGATTGATCAATGCCCAAAGCACCTAGCGCATCACCGATATTTACTGAAATAGTCGTTACCTTCTTCCCATCCTCTGTCGTAAAGGCACTTTCGGGTATGGTGGATATTTGGACCTCATCAAATTCCAACAGCTCGTTGTTCACTGGTGTAGCATCAATAAACTCCATGAATACATCAACAGATTCCAGAGTATCATCGTCTGCGAAATCATCAAATTCAACCTTGACCGTCATGTTCGAATTGTTTGGAAATGCGGAGTTGACAGGGGGTGTCTCCTTGCTCAAAGTCCTTAAAATAGCGCCACCGGTAATCTGGTTTTTGTCCAATCTATCCTTGTCCTCATCTTCGCAGGATAATACTGCAAAGACCATAATTACTATTGTAAGTAAAGAAAATATTTTTTTCATAGTTATATTTTTTAATAAATGAAACCTGTGTCAGGATTAGTGTCCCAGAATACTTTTTGATAAACATCTGGCTTTTGTTCAGCATTCAAGTTCTGATTAACATAAGAATCAGGATAATAGAATGACCTTAGGAAGTTGTCGGAAGGCTGTCTAACCAATTGTTGTAAATTATCCGGTTTCCCTGTTCTTCTATAAGTGTTGTATGCTTCGACACCATTGCCCCATAACGCCAACCAGTATTCCTGGGCTATGATATTCATCTTCCCGTCGTTGTTTGCGGCGGCGTAGTTGGCCATTACCTCATTGACATATGTATCGATCTCGGCAGGTGTAGGAGCAAAGGTTTGGTCTACTAAATCCGTTCTAAAAGAGGTTACCGTACCTATGCTTTTTCTAATACCGCTTTCCAAATAGGCAGCGGGATCACCGTTTACGCCTATTGTTAACGCAGCTTCTGCCAACATGAAATCAACAAAACTGGACATCATGATAGGTTCAATACCAGCTCCTTTTGTACCTATGTTCCTATCTGGGATAGCTTCGAACTGGCTTGCATCGAATTTACCGCCAACAGGGTAGAGTCCCCAAGTGGCCCTGGCACCAGTATCTGGTGGAATACCAAAATCGTAGCCATGGTCCCTGCCCCAGTATCCAGGATTGTCCGTCAGGTTACAGAAGATGCTTGAAAAACCTATGTGTGCAGGAGGTAAACCTCCGTAACAAGATTGTTCTACCGTATTTTGGGCGTTTGTGGCCCGTTGTCTATAAATATAATAACGAACCCTAGGGTCTTCTACTGAATTTTTGTTTAGAAGCATATCCATATAGGTGTTCGACATGTAATCAGAGACACCGGTACCTTCTACAAAATTCCTTGCGAATATAGGGTGTCTACTATCAGGATTGTTGTCGGTCGTTCCATATTGGAATTTAAAATCACCACTGGCAGAAGTAATATAGTTTCCGCTAGCAAGAATTGAATTTATGCCCGCAGTGGACTCTGCTTCCGTAACCAATCTGGATTGTAGGTACAATTTCAATTTCAAGGTGTTGGCCAAATTGATCCACTTGGCCTTGTCCCCTTTGTAAAATAGGTCAGTACCGGGTTTTCTCGATTCATCCTTGTTGAAGTTTGCGATTGCATTATCGAGGACAATATGTAATTTTTGGTAAATTTCCAGGCCAGGGTCTGCCACAGGATTGAAACTTACGCCGTCATTGCTTTCAGAATAAGGAACATCTCCAAAGAAATCAACTAAGGTTGCAATGGCGTAAGCCTCGGCTACTTGGGCAATACCAAGGTGCATATATAATTCCTGCTCTTGGGCGATGGGCTCCAAGCTTCTTACATCTGCCAATATTTGTGCATACGCTTCCGACCAGGCATCGTTCATGTCACTGGGCTGGTATGCATTTTCGTACAAAGGCCCGAACATATGCAGGATACGGGTTGTTTCCATGCCTTCTTCTGTAACGTCAACAAAAAAATCCCTTAGGTTCAATTGAATCGCATTCACGTAGAAATCAGGTGATGCGTTGTTTATTGTTAGTGCATTGGGACTGTCCAACAGCTCCAACTCGGTGGTTTCACAATTGCTAAAGCCTAGAAGTAGGGCCAAAGCAACGAAACTTATTTTTAATTTGTTTCTTAATCTTTTCATTTTTGTTTTTTTTAGAATGTTGCTTTAATACTAAATCCGTATCGTTTTGAACTTGGACCAGAGAAGTATTCCAAACCTATATTATTACCTACTCCGTTGGACAAGGTATTGGTGTCAAAGTTCACGCCTTTAGGAAAATTGACGGCTTTGTACCAAAGGTTTGAGCCGGAAAATGTGAATGATAAACTTGCGAAAGGTGTTTTTTCCAACATCTTACGGGATAAACTATATCCAAGTCTTACCTCACGTAACCTTATGGTCGTACCATCCCATATTTCCAATTCATCTTGACCTAGCCAGTTGCTAAAAGCAATATCCGTAGCCCCGATTTGTGTCGTGTTCGTACTTCCGTCAGGGTTTACGCCAGGTAGTATATAAGTGCCCAGACGGTCGAATGGGAAGTCAATAACACCCCTGCTCAATAAAGTCACTGCTGTTTTGGAGAAAATATCCCCTCCATGGCGATAGCCTAATGTAGCCCCAAGGGTAAGACCTTTGTATGAGAACCCATTATCCAAGCTGGCCGTCCAGTCTGGGTTTGGATCTCCGATTACTACATCATCGGGAACGTTGACATAGTTACCGGTACTGGCGGTGATTATCTTATTCCCGTTTTCATCCCTGGCAATTTTGTCACCGATCAGCACCCCAAATGGTTGCCCGACTATAGCGGCATTTTTTGCATCAGCGGCAAAGTAATTCCCAATAATAATTTGTTCGATGCCTTCAGGCAACCTCGTTACTAATGATTCATCAGCATAGAAATTGATATTGGTTGTCCAGTTAAAACCTCGGTCCATACTTTTTATAAAATGGACATCAAGGTCAACCTCAACACCTTTTACCTCCATATCACCCCCATTGATCGTAGTGGATGTGTAACCGGTAGAAGGGTCTAGGTCTTTAAGGGTGATCAGATCCTTGGTTTCCTTTTTGAAGACACTGGCATTTAGGCCTACCCTGTTATTGAGAAACCTAGCGTCTATACCCATTTCAATCTCTGAAACCCTTTCAGGTTCAAGTGCCGGATTGCCTAGGAAATCCGAAGTGGTGTTGCTCGAAACGACATTGCCATTTTCGTCAATGAACGATCTTCCTGTAAGGGATAGGGTGTTTCTGGTACTGTATACATCAGGAAAACCTGCTGAAGAACCATACCCTAATCTGATTTTTAAATGATTCAGCCCATTTCCGTCCGACTTTAGACCTTCAAAGGCATTTGTAGGGATAAAGGATAAACTGGCTGAAGGGTACAAAAGGGAATTGTTGTCACTTTCCAATGTAGAGGTCCAGTCGTTCCTGGCCGATCCATTTAAGTAAAGGAAATCTTTGTATGCCAAAGTAACATCCGTATATATACCATACGTATTGTTCTTGGCTTCCCTTTGGAAATCGATTCCATTAAAAGAATTTGAGGAAGAGACATTGATGAAATTCCAATGCTTCATCACCCCGAATGCAATTTGGTTCGAACTCTCCAAACCGTCTCTTTCGAATAAAACAGAGTTGGAGTTAAAACCTGCTGTAAACCTCAGGTTTAGATTATCGTTCAGGTCTTTGTCAAAACTGAGGCTTAAATTATGGTCAGTAATCGAGTTTCTTATTTTTTGGGTTCTGTACATCCCCAATTGGTTGCCATCTATCCCCCCTTTGTTCTGGCCATAGAAGGAATTCTCATTGTAAATATCCAATCCATAGCGGTAAGAAAGGTTCACGTGGTCCGACAATTTATAACTTAAAGAGGCATTTCCGAAGAACCTATCTACTTTTTGGCCTGTTTTAGAATTCTTCACGGTCCAGCGTGGGTTCTGGATGGAATTGGTTTCCCGGTAGTACAATGAGCCACCATCGGCCCTTTCAAAAGGAATATTGGCTAAATCCACACTCCTTGGGGTGTACATCAGATCACCAAAAAGGGAGGCACCATCACCTGAGACCCCAGATCCCCTTGAGGCTGCTATTGGGGGACTTTTTAAATCGGTCACGCTATAGTTCAGACTTGCGTTAACTGAAAGTTTGCCAAATTTTGTAGACCCGCCTACACCAAGGTTGTTTTTCATTAGGGAGTTTCCTGGGACAAAACTCTTGTCATCGGTTCTGGAGTATGTTACGTTATATCCAGTATTCCCATTCCCTCCATTTATGCCAATTGATTGACTGGTGTAAACACCGGTTCTGAAAAAATTGGGGACACTTTGGTAGGCCTTGTATTCGTATTTGCTTGCCGCCAGATCCTCATAGCCAGTAATGTAATCAGGTACAGTGTTGGTTGCGAACGGATGGTTCAGGAACACTTTGCCATCTTCTATTGAGTTTAGGTAGCCTGTCCATATATTTGGGTTCGTATCTCCAAATTTTGGCCCCCAGTTACTGAAGTACCAGCCAAACTCTTGGTCAAAACCACCACCATAGTCATTTTGGTAATCTGGCAAATGGGGGGTGCTGAAAAATGTTGAACTACTGATAGAGACAGTGGTATTGCCTTCATAGTCGCCTCCTTGGGCATTCTTGGTGGTAATTAAGATGACACCATTTCTACCCCTGTTTCCATAAAGGGCAGTTGCACTTAGCCCTTTCAATACGTTAATGTCGGCAATGTTGTTGGGATCCAGGTCTAAAAACCTACTGGATTCCGTTGCATTGTCAACAAATGATTCATTGTTGTTCGTGTCACTTCCAAAAGGGATACCATCGACAACAAAGAGTGGTTGGTTGGATCCTGTAATCGAGGTGTACCCCCTTATTACGATATTCGTCGATGAGCCTGAAAGGCCGTTTGATGCCGTAATGTTTACACCGGCAGCCTTTCCTTGGAGCAATCTACCCACATCACTAGAGGATTTTTCGGCAATTTTATCACCATCTACCTTTGTGATGGCATACCCAAGTGATCGAGCTTCCTTTTTGACACCAAGTGCGGTTACTACTACTTCCTGAAGGGCTTGGGCATCATCTTCCATTTGGACATTGATGTTGTTCCCCGCACCAACTTTTTTGTTTACTTCCCCCTGACCAACATAGGTGAACGACAATGTCTGGCCTTCTGAAGCCTTAATACTGTAATTGCCATCAAAATCGGTTTGGGTCCCATTGGACGTTCCTACAACGAGGACGTTGACTCCTGGGAGCGGGAGGCCGTCTTGGTCTGTCACCGTACCGGAAATCGTTTTCTCCTGAGCGAACGAGATATGTACAATAAACACCAAAAGCAGCGTTAGGATTCGACTTAAATTTGTTTTCATTTTAATAGTATTTGGATTAGTTGAGGGCTAAAATCATAATATAAAGTTAATAATCCAAGTTTATTTTAATATTATTTTAAGATTCATTGCAAATAGCGCAACTTTTTTAGCTTTTTTCGTCGCAGAACAAGGATGGTTTATGTTTTTGTCTTTTTTTTCACTTCCGTAGCCCTGCCATGCAACTTGAAAAAGCCTTCAATAGAACAAAAACCATTGATTTTCGCTTAAACCCAAAAAGTTTGAACGGGTTCTATAAAACCCAAAAAAGATACCTATGGGCCATACTTTTTTTTGCCGCCCTGTGAGCCGTTGTGTGTTTTTATGGTGGAACGTGGGCGTGCACTGTGGTTTTTTACAGGGATTTGTCCGTCATTGAAAAAAACTTCAAAATTAATCTATATGTATTTGAATTATAATGAAATATTGCTACATTTGCCAGCCCTTAATCGAAGGGTAGAATATTTTATACATTAATATATAATATGCCAACAATTTCACAATTAGTACGAAAAGGAAGGGCCACGATTACCAAGAAGAGTAAATCGGCTGCTTTGGATTCGTGCCCTCAAAGGAGGGGTGTATGTACCAGGGTATATACGACAACCCCCAAGAAGCCGAACTCTGCCATGAGAAAAGTGGCCAGGGTCAGGTTGACCAACGGAAAGGAAGTCAACGCTTACATTCCGGGTGAGGGACACAACTTGCAAGAGCACTCGATAGTATTGGTAAGGGGCGGAAGAGTAAAGGATTTGCCAGGTGTCAGGTATCATATTGTCAGAGGTGCCCTGGATACTGCCGGTGTTGCTGGCAGAACCCAGCGTAGGTCTAAGTATGGGGCAAAACGACCTAAGAAGTAATCAACTTTTTTAAAAGACAGCAATGAGAAAAAGACAGGCAAAGAAAAGACCGATTTTACCCGATCCAAGGTTTAACGACCAGTTGGTGACACGTTTTGTGAACATGATGATGTGGGATGGTAAGAAGTCAGTGGCATTCAGTGTATTTTATGAGGCTATAGATATAGTTGGGGAAAAGAATACCGATGAGGAGAAAACGGCATTGGAATTATGGAAAGATGCTCTTTCCAATGTAATGCCCCATGTAGAGGTGAGGAGTAGGAGAGTCGGTGGGGCTACCTTCCAGATTCCTATGCAGATCAGGCCGGACAGGAAGATCTCCACAGCAATGAAGTGGCTTATAAGCTTTGCGCGTAAGCGTAATGAGAAAGGTATGGCCCAGAAATTGGCTGCCGAGATATTGGCGGCTTCAAAAGAAGAAGGAGGGGCTGTTAAGAAAAGGGTTGATACACACAAGATGGCCGAGGCGAACAAGGCATTCTCTCACTTTAGATTTTAATCAGAAATGGCAAGAGATTTAAAATATACAAGGAATATAGGTATTGCGGCACATATTGATGCCGGTAAGACCACGACTACCGAACGGGTATTGTTTTACACGGGGGTTAGTCACAAAATAGGTGAGGTGCACGATGGTGCGGCTACTATGGACTGGATGGAACAGGAGCAGGAGCGTGGTATAACCATCACCTCCGCGGCTACTACTTGTGAGTGGCAGTTCCCAACAGAAAACGGAAAACCGACTGCGGATGCAAAAGGTTATCATTTTAATATTATCGATACCCCGGGCCATGTTGATTTTACAGTAGAGGTCAATAGGTCCTTGCGTGTATTGGACGGTTTGGTGTTCTTGTTCAGTGCTGTCGATGGTGTTGAGCCACAATCCGAGACTAACTGGAGGTTGGCCGATAACTATAAGGTGCCTCGTATCGGTTTTGTGAATAAGATGGATCGTCAGGGCTCTAACTTCCTTATGGTTTGTAAGCAAGTGAAAGAGATGTTGGGCTCCAATGCGGTTCCCATTGTATTGCCAATTGGTGAAGAGGCCGATTTTAGGGGTATTGTTGATTTGGCCAAGAATAGGGCTATAGTCTGGCATGATGACAATTTTGGCTCCACATTCGATATAGTCGATATTCCTGAGGAAATGAAGGAGGAGGTGCATGAGTATCGTGCGGCCTTGATCGAGGCTGTTGCCGAATACGATGAGAACCTAATGGAGAAATTCTTCGAGGATGAGGATTCGATTACGGAGCAAGAAGTGCATGCTGCCCTAAGGGCTGCTGTAATGGATAGGGCTATCATCCCTATGATCTGTGGTTCTTCATTTAAGAACAAAGGTGTACAGTTTTTATTGGATGCTGTTTGTAGGTATTTGCCATCACCGTTGGATAAGGATGCTATCGTGGGCGTGAACCCTGATACAGGCAAGGAGGAAACCCGTAGACCGGATGTCAAGGAGCCGTTTGCTGCTTTGGCATTTAAGATCGCAACAGATCCTTTTGTGGGTCGTTTGGCTTTCTTTAGGACGTATTCGGGTCGTTTGGATGCCGGTTCCTATATTTTGAACAACCGTTCGGGCAAGAAAGAGCGTATTTCACGTATTTACCAAATGCATTCCAATAAACAGAATGCCATCGATTATATTGAGGCAGGTGATATAGGTGCCGCTGTTGGTTTTAAGGACATCAAAACAGGGGACACCATGTCGGCCGAAAAACATCCGATAGTTTTGGAGAGTATGGACTTTCCCGATCCGGTTATCGGTATTGCTGTCGAACCCAAGACAAAGGTCGATGTTGATAAATTGGGCATGGCCTTGGCCAAATTGGCTGAGGAGGATCCAACCTTTCAGGTGAAAACAGATGAAGCATCAGGTCAAACCATTATATCCGGTATGGGTGAACTTCATTTGGATATAATTGTCGATCGATTAAGACGTGAGTTCAAGGTTGAGGTAAATCAAGGTGAGCCACAAGTTGAATATAAAGAAGCCTTGACGAAAACGGCCGCACACAGGGAGACTTATAAAAAGCAATCCGGTGGTCGTGGTAAGTTCGGTGACATTATTTTTGAAATGGGTCCTGCGGATGCTGATTTTGAAGGAGAGGGCTTACAGTTCGTTGACCAAATAAAAGGAGGGCGTATTCCAAAAGAATTCATCCCATCCGTAGAGAAAGGTTTCCAGGCTGCCATGAAAAATGGGCCACTTGCCGGTTATGAAATGGATACAATGAAGGTTGTGCTTAAGGATGGGTCTTTCCACCCAGTGGATTCAGATGCATTATCTTTTGAGCTAGCTGCAAAAATGGGTTACAAAGCTGCAGGAAAAGCTGCTGGTGCCGTAATCATGGAACCTGTAATGAAATTAGAGGTATTGACTCCAGAAGAAAATATGGGCGATATCGTGGGGGATCTTAACCGTAGAAGGGGTACGATTTCCGATATGGGTGACAGGGCAGGTTCCAAAGTTGTAAAAGGTACGGTTCCCCTTTCGGAAATGTTCGGGTACGTTACTTCGTTGAGAACACTTTCGTCTGGTAGGGCAACCTCTACAATGGAGTTCTCGCATTACGCAGAGACACCATCGAATATCGCAGAAGAAGTCATTAAAGCAGCAAGAGGGATAACCGCTTAATTTTTAGAAGATGAGTCAAAAAATCAGAATAAAACTAAAATCTTACGATCATAATTTGGTGGATAAGTCTGCCGAGAAAATCGTTAAAACGGTAAAGACGACAGGCGCAGTGGTTACAGGGCCTATTCCGTTGCCGACACATAAGAAGATATTTACCGTGTTGCGGTCCCCACACGTAAACAAGAAGTCGAGAGAGCAATTTCAATTGAGTTCTTATAAGCGGTTGTTGGATATATACAGTTCTTCTTCAAAGACCATCGATGCCCTTATGAAGCTAGAGCTTCCCAGTGGTGTGGAGGTCGAGATCAAGGTCTAGGTATATGTTCCGCTCCAAATAGGAAGTAGGGCTAACATGTCCCAAGCCGCGTGCGAGGGAAAAACGGAAACAAAGATAAATTCAGGGCTGGATTATTTTTGGCCCTGTTTTTTTAAGAATAATAAATAGTAATCAATAAATAGTAATGATATGTCTGGGTTAATAGGAAGAAAAGTAGGTATGACCAGCATCTTTGACGAAAGCGGGAAGAACGTTCCCTGTACTGTCATTGAGGCAGGGCCATGCGTAGTTACCCAAGTCAGAACCGAAGAGGTTGATGGGTGCAAGGCCCTTCAACTTGGTTTCGATGACAAGGCAGAAAAACGTGCTAATAAGGCCGAAGTCGGCCACTTTAAAAAAGCAGGTTCTTCTCCCAAGAAAAAAGTCGTTGAGTTCCAAGGTTTTGATGATAAGTATAAGTTGGGGGACACAGTAGGGGTTGATTTGTTTTTGGAAGGAGAGTTTGTCGACGTGATCGGAAAGTCAAAGGGAAAAGGCTTTCAAGGTGTTGTGAAAAGACATGGTTTTGCTGGTGTAGGCCAAGCGACCCACGGTCAGCACAACAGGCTTAGGGCCCCAGGTTCTATCGGTGCCGCCTCGTATCCTGCGAGAGTATTCAAGGGAATGAAAATGGCAGGTAGAATGGGTGGTGACAAGGTTACGGTCCAAAACCTCAAAGTTTTAAAAATAGTTCCAGAGAAAAACCTTTTAGTAGTAAAAGGTTGTGTTCCGGGCCATAAGAACGCTTATGTAACCATTAAAAGGTGGCAGTAATGAAAGTAGCAGTTTTAGATATTAAAGGAAAAGAAACAGGAAGAAAGGTAGACCTTTCGGATAATGTTTTCGCCATAGAACCAAACAATCACGCAATATACCTTGATGTAAAACAATACTTGGCCCATCAGAGGCAAGGAACGCACAAGGCTAAGGAACGTGGTGAGATTGCCGGTAGTACACGAAAGATCAAAAAGCAAAAAGGTACTGGTACGGCAAGGGCAGGTAGTATTAAATCGCCTATTTTCAGGGGTGGTGGTCGAATCTTTGGCCCAAGACCTAAGGACTATACCCAAAAATTGAATAAAAACGTAAAACGTTTGGCCAGGAAATCGGCTTTGAGCCTTAAGGCAAAGGAACAGTCGGTCATGGTTGTTGAGGATTTTGATTTTGACGCTCCCAAAACAAAAGATTTTGTACAGATTCTGAAGTCATTGGGACTTCAAGGTAAAAAATCTTTATTTGTGTTGGGCGATTCAAATAATGGTGTATATTTGTCTTCGCGTAATTTGAAGGGTTCTGAAGTTGTAACTAACGCAGAATTAAGTACTTACAAAATATTAAACGCAAATAGCATAGTGTTGTTGGAAGGTTCCCTGGAAGGGATTGAAACGAACTTAAATAAATAGGAAGCCATGAGTGTGTTGATAAAGCCGATTATAACGGAAAAAATGACTGCGGATAGCGAGTTGCATAATCGTTATGGTTTCGTTGTGGACCCTAAGGCGAACAAAATTCAGATCAAGGATGCTGTAGAGGCAACTTACGGTGTTTCTGTGAAAAAAGTAAGGACTATGAACTATGGTCCCAAAAGAAAGACAAGATATACCAAGACCGGTATTCAACATGGTAAGACGAATGCTATCAAAAAAGCAATCGTCGATGTTGTGGAAGGTGATATAATTGATTTTTACAGTAATCTATAAAGACAAAAAATGTCAGTTAGAAAATTAAAGCCAATCACTCCAGGGCAGCGTTTTAGAGTAGTAAATGGGTTTGACTCCATTACTACTGATAAGCCGGAGAAGAGTTTGCTCGCTCCGTTAAAAAAGTCCGGAGGTAGAAACAGTCAAGGAAAAATGACCATACGCCACAGAGGCGGGGGTCATAAGAGAAGATATCGTGTCATTGATTTCAAGAGGGACAAACAAGGTGTTGTCTCAACTGTAAAATCGATTCAGTATGATCCGAACAGAACTGCGTTTATAGCGTTGTTGGAATATGCTGATGGTGAGAAACGTTATATCGTCGCCCAAAATGGTTTGGGGGTAGGTCAAACGGTATTGGCAGGTGAGACTGCTGCACCGGAGATCGGAAATGCCTTGCCTTTGAAAAGTATTCCTTTGGGTACGATTATATCCTGTATCGAGTTAAGGCCGGGCCAAGGGGCTGTGATGGCCCGTAGTGCCGGTACTTTCGCCCAATTAATGGCCAAGGAAGGTAAGTTCGTTACCGTGAAATTACCGTCAGGTGAGACAAGGCTTATTCTGTCTGAATGTTTGGCCACTATCGGTGCCGTGTCCAATTCGGACCACCAATTATTGGTTTCGGGCAAGGCAGGTAGAAGTAGGTGGCTGGGAAGAAGGCCGAGAACACGACCTGTGGCGATGAACCCTGTGGATCACCCAATGGGTGGTGGTGAAGGTAGGGCCTCAGGTGGTCATCCAAGATCTAAAAACGGAATTCCTGCAAAAGGATTTAGGACCCGATCCAAAACCAAGAGCACGAATAGATATATATTGGAACGTAGAAAGAAATAAAAAGAAAAAGAAATGGCACGTTCATTAAAAAAAGGACCTTACGTTCATTATAGCTTGGAAAATAAAATCCAGCAAAGTGTAACCTCTGGTAAGAAAAGCGTCATAAAGACGTGGTCAAGAGCTTCAATGATCACCCCTGATTTTGTAGGGTTGACAATTGCAGTCCATAATGGCAGGCAATTTGTCCCGGTATACATTACCGAGAATATGGTAGGTCACAAATTAGGCGAATTTTCTCCAACACGATCTTTTAGGGGTCATGCAGGGGCTAAGAACAAAGGTAAAAAGTAAGCTATGGGAGTTCGAAAAAGACAAATGGCCGAAAGAATCAAGGCTGAAAAGAAACAATTGGCTTTTGCTAAATTGAATAATTGTCCAACATCACCGAGGAAGATGAGGTTGGTAGCCGATTTGATCAGGGGTGTTGAGGTTGAGAAAGCCTTGGCTATCTTGAAGTTCAATTCGAAGGAATCTTCTCGAAAATTGGAGAAATTACTTTTATCAGCCTTGGCAAACTGGCAAGCCAAGAATGAGGATGCCAATATGGAGGAAGCCGATCTTATCGTAAAAGAGATAAGGGTCGATAGTGGAACTATGTTGAAAAGATTGCGACCGGCCCCACAAGGTAGAGCGCATAGAATAAGAAAACGCTCAAATCATGTAACATTGATTTTGGGGTCTAACAATAATATAGCAAGCTAGAATGGGACAGAAAACAAATCCGATAGGAAATCGTCTTGGAATAATCAGGGGATGGGAATCCAACTGGTACGGTGGAAATGATTATGGTGATAAGCTGGCTGAAGACGATAAAATAAGAAAGTATATCCATGCACGCCTTTCCAAGGCAAGTGTCTCCAGGGTAATCATCGAACGCACGTTGAAATTGATTACCGTGACGGTGACAACCGCTAGGCCAGGTATCATAATTGGTAAGGGGGGGCAAGAAGTTGACAAGCTTAAGGAAGAGCTGAAGAAGATTACCAATAAGGAAGTCCAGATCAACATCTTTGAGATCAAAAGACCAGAGGTCGACGCAAATCTGGTCGCCGCAAGTATAGCGAGACAGATTGAAAGTAGGATTTCTTTTAGAAGGGCCATTAAAATGTCCATTGCTGCTGCAATGCGAATGAATGCAGAAGGAATAAAGGTTCAGATTTCAGGACGTTTGAATGGTGCTGAAATGGCCAGGTCCGAATCCTATAAAGATGGTCGTATCCCATTGTCCACTTTTAGGGCGGATATAGATTACGCTTTGCATGAAGCCCACACTACTTATGGTAGACTAGGTATTAAAGTATGGATCATGAAAGGAGAGGTTTATGGTAAGAGAGAACTTTCCCCATTGGTCGGAATGCAAAAAGGCCAAGGTGGAAAAGGTGGGAAGCAGGACGGTCAGAGAAAGCAACGTCGTAGAAAGTAATTTTTTAAAGAAGTAAGAAAATGTTACAACCGAAAAGAACCAAGTTCCGTAAAATGCAGAAAGGCCGTATGAAGGGTAACTCCGGAAGGGGGCATCAGCTTTCAAATGGTATGTTTGGCATTAAATCCTTGGATTCATCATTCTTGACTTCCCGTCAAATCGAAGCGGCCCGTATCGCTGCAACGAGATTTATGAAGAGGGAAGGACAATTGTGGATTAAGATATTCCCAGATAAGCCAATTACCAAAAAACCATTGGAAGTACGTATGGGTAAAGGTAAAGGTGCCCCTGAATATTTTGTTGCTGTGGTAAAACCGGGCAGGATCATGTTCGAAGTTGGTGGTGTTAGCCAGGAAGTCGCGAAGGAAGCCTTGCGTTTGGCGGCACAGAAGTTGCCTGTAAAAACAAAATTTGTTACAGCAAGGGATTATACGAATCAGAATTAATCGTAGGGAATCATGAAAAATTTAGAAATAAAAAAGTTATCTGTCGAGGAACTTACGGAAAAGCTTGCTGATTATAAGAAACAGTATGCTGATTTAAAAATGGCGCATTTTGTTACTCCATTGGAAAATCCACTTCAGATCAAGAAGGTAAGAAAAACGGTTGCAAGATTGGCTACTGAAATAACTAATAGGGAAAACCAATAATTGGTTCTGCTTTATGGAAAAAAGAAACTTAAGAAAAGAGAGAGTAGGGGTTGTTACTAGTGACAAAATGGAGAAATCCATTGTTGTGTCGGAAGTGAAAAGAGTAAAACACCCGATGTACGGTAAGTTCGTTTTGAAGACAAAGAAATATGTTGCCCATGACGAGAAGAACGATTGCAATATCGGTGATACCGTAAAGATTATGGAGACCCGTCCCATGAGTAAGACCAAGTGTTGGAGGTTAGTAGAAATCCTAGAAAGAGCTAAATAATATGTTACAGCAAGAATCAAGACTAAAAGTAGCGGACAATACCGGGGCAAAAGAGGTTTTGACCATTAGGGTTCTCGGTGGTACGAAAAGACGATATGCTTCTATCGGGGACAAAATCGTTGTTACCGTTAAAGAGGCTACGCCAAATGGGGGGATCAAAAAAGGAGCAGTTTCTACCGCAGTTGTGGTACGGACAAAAAAAGAAGTTAGAAGGCCGGATGGTTCATATATTCGTTTTGATGACAATGCTTGCGTATTATTGAATCCTACCGGAGAAATGAGAGGTACCCGTGTTTTCGGACCAGTGGCAAGGGAATTGCGCGATAAGCAGTTCATGAAGATTGTATCATTGGCCCCAGAGGTGCTTTAATATTTAATACTACAATGAAAAAATTAAAGATAAGAACAGGAGATACCGTAAAGATTATTGCTGGAGACCATAAAGGTACGGAAGGTAAGGTGATAAAGGTGTTGATCGAAAAGAACAAGGCTATCGTCGAAGGAGCCAATATGGTTTCCAAACACGAGAAGCCAAGTGCCAACAACCCTCAAGGTGGTATTGTCAAGAAAGAAGCTCCTATTCACGTTTCCAATTTGTCATTGATCGATCCAAAATCGAACGATGCTACCAGAATAGGATTGGAAGTTAGGGATGGTAAGAAGATAAGGTTTGCTAAGAAATCCAATGAAGTAATTTAATTATGGCTTACGTCGCAAGATTAAAGAAAGAATATAGTGAGCGTATCGTCGATGCGCTTAAGGAGGAATTTGGTTACAAAAATGTAATGCAAGTGCCCAAGTTAGAGAAAATCGTGGTTAGTAGAGGTGTTGGTGCTGCCGTGGCCGATAAAAAGTTGATTGATCATGCAGTTGATGAATTGACCTTGATAACGGGCCAAAAAGCAGTTTCCACTATGTCCAAAAAGGATGTCGCTGCATTTAAATTACGTAAGGGGATGCCAATAGGTGCCAGGGTAACTTTGCGCGGTGAGAGAATGTACGAGTTTTTGGATCGTCTAGTGACTTCCGCCCTGCCAAGGGTTCGGGATTTCCAGGGAATTCGTGCAACGGGCTTTGATGGTCGTGGTAATTATAGTTTGGGTGTTACCGAACAAATAATTTTCCCCGAGATAAATATTGACAAGATCAATAGAATCAATGGGATGGATATTACCTTTGTGACTTCCGCACCTACGGACAAGGAGGCGAAATCATTATTAACAGAATTAGGATTACCTTTTAAAAAGAATTAGTATGGCTAAAGAATCAATGAAGGCCCGTGAAAGAAAAAGGGCGAAAACAGTTGCTAAATATGCCGAAAAGCGTAAGGCTTTGAAAGAGGCTGGTGACTATGAGGCACTTCAGAAATTGCCAAAAAACGCTTCTCCTGTCCGTATACACAATCGTTGTAAGCTTACGGGAAGACCTAAAGGGTATATGAGGACCTTTGGTATTTCAAGGGTAACATTCAGGGAAATGGCCAATCAAGGTTTGATTCCCGGAGTAAAAAAAGCCAGCTGGTAATTAAAAATAAATAAACTGGTTTCAGGTTTAGCGATAAAGCTAAAAACCGTCACCGAATTCAATAAAATATGGTAACAGATACTATAGCAGATTATTTAACACGAATTAGAAATGCCAGTTCAGCCGGTCATCGGGTGGTTGAGATTCCTGCATCCAATGTTAAAAAGGAGATAACCAAGATATTATTCGACCAAGGGTATATTTTGAGTTACAAATTTGAAGAAGATAAAGTCCAAGGGTCGATTAAGATCGCTTTGAAATACGACAAGGTGACCAAAGACCCCGTAATTAAGAGAATACAACGTATAAGTAAGCCAGGTTTACGTAAATATGCCAATTCCAATGATATGCCAAGGGTATTGAACGGCTTGGGAATCGCGATAGTCTCTACTTCCCATGGGGTAATGACCAGTAAGCAGGCCAAGAAGGAAAACGTAGGTGGCGAGGTTTTGTGCTATGTGTATTAATACTATATAAAGAGTAAAAAAATGTCAAGAATAGGTAATAATCCGATAGCGATTCCAGAAGGAGTGACTATAGATGTAAAAGAGAATGTGGTTACTGTGAAAGGTAAACTGGGCGAGTTGACCCAAGAGTTTTCCGGTGTGGCCATAAAGATTGAAGATGGACAAGCTTGGGTTACAAGACCATCCGATTCGATAGGGGCCAGATCAAAGCACGGTCTTTACAGGTCACTTGTCTTGAATATGGTCGAAGGGGTGTCCAAAGGATGGACCAAGGAACTTGAATTGGTAGGTGTTGGTTACAGGGCCAGTCATCAAGGACAAAAATTGGATCTGGCACTTGGTTTTTCACACAATATAGTTTTGGACATCGCCCCGGAAGTGAAAATAGAGACCAGTTCTGAAAAAGGAAAGAACCCGATCATAAAACTTACCTCTTTTGACAAGCAATTGGTAGGGCAGGTAGCGGCAAAGATCCGTTCTTTCCGTAAGCCAGAACCTTACAAAGGAAAAGGAATTAGGTTCGTAGGGGAACAATTAAGAAGAAAAGCAGGTAAATCAGCTTAATAATAAGTATCATGGGATTATCAAAGACTCAGAGAAAATTTAGAATTAGAAGGAGAATCAGAAAGGTCTCTTTCGGAACCGCTGAAAGGCCAAGGTTGGCTGTGTTTAGAAGTAATACAGGGATCTATGTACAAGTAATCGATGATAATAACGGAAACACCTTGCTTGCTGCTTCTTCTAGGGATAAGGACTTGGCATCGGCCAAGGGGAGTAAATCTGAAATGGCAAGATTAGTAGGTAAATCCATTGCTGAAAAATGCCAGAAAGCCGGTATAGAAAAGGTTGCCTTCGATAGGGGGGGTAATCTGTACCACGGAAGGGTTAAGGCACTTGCGGAAGCGGCAAGGGAAGCAGGACTAAAATTTTAATATAGAGTATGTACCAGAAATACAAAAACGTAGAAACTGTTAAACCAGGAGGTTTAGAGCTTAAAGATAGGTTGGTTGGTGTGCAAAGGGTAACCAAAGTAACCAAAGGTGGTAGGGCATTTGGATTTTCCGCTATCGTAGTGGTAGGTGATGAGGCCGGTGTCGTAGGCCATGGTCTGGGTAAATCCAAGGAGGTGGCCACTGCCATTGCCAAAGCTATTGAAGATGCGAAGAAGAACCTTATTAGGATTCCTCTGGACAAGCATACATTGCCACATGAGCAAAAAGGGAAATATGGAGGGGCCAGGGTTTATATCCAGCCAGCATCCCATGGTACAGGAGTAATTGCAGGTGGTGCCGTGAGAGCGGTATTGGAATCGGTTGGTGTACATGATGTATTGTCCAAATCACAAGGTTCATCCAATCCGCACAATGTTGTCAAGGCCACATTCGATGCGTTATTGCAGTTGCGGGGCGCCAGTACGGTAGCCAAACAAAGAGGGGTTTCATTGGATAAGGTTTTTAAAGGATAAAAAGAAGTATCGGATATAGGTAAAACGATTCGGGTTTCCCATTCGTGCCTACTGAACATCGACTTCGAAATACTAGGAAAAATGGCAAAGATCAAAGTAAAACAATTAAAAAGTGGTATTAAGCGACCACAGGACCAAAAAAGGACTTTGGAGGCTTTAGGGCTACGTAAGATCGGTCAAGTAGTAGAACACGATGCCACGCCAAATATTCTTGGCATGATAGATAAAGTTAAACACTTAGTTTCCTCGGAGGAAGCTTAATATACATATAGTGTAATGAATTTAAGTAATCTAAAACCAGCTGAAGGTGCCGTCAATAGGGATGGCAAAAGGGTAGGAAGAGGTCAGGGCTCAGGTAAGGGGGGAACTGCAACTCGAGGACATAAAGGAGCTAAGTCTAGGTCTGGATATTCCAAGAAAATCGGTTTTGAAGGAGGGCAGATGCCATTGCAAAGGCGTGTTCCCAAGTTCGGTTTCACCAATATCAACCGAAAGGAATATAAAGGGGTCAATCTTGACAAACTTCAAGAATTGGCCGACAACAAAGTGATCAAGGATGTTGTTACCTTTGATGACCTTGTCGAGTTAGGTTTGGTAGGAAAGAACGATTTAGTCAAGATCTTAGGAAGGGGAGAGTTGAAAGCACCCTTAAAAGTATCAGTGCATAAGTTTACAGCTACTGCAAAGGCGGCTATTGAGGCAGCTGGCGGTGAAGCAATAAATTTATAAGCCAGATAATACATCACTATGAAGAAATTTATCGAGACACTATCCAATATTTGGAAGATCGAGGAGCTAAGGGATAGAATAACAATTACCTTAGGTCTTCTTTTGGTATACCGCTTTGGTTGTCAAATTGTTCTTCCCGGTATCGATACGGCACAATTGGCCGAATTGACCTCTAGTACCGATAATGGTATATTGGGTATTCTAAATGCTTTTACAGGCGGGGCTTTTGCAAATGCCTCTGTTTTTGCATTGGGGATCATGCCATATATCTCAGCGTCGATTGTTGTACAGCTTATGGGTATTGCCATTCCGTATTTACAGAAGTTGCAGAAAGAAGGGGAGAGCGGTAGAAAAACGATCAATCAAATAACAAGATGGTTGACCATTGGTATCTGTATTGTCCAGGCACCTGCTTACTTATATAGCCTTGGTGCATTGGGTGTGCCAGATAGTGCTTTTGTATTGGGCAAAGGATTGGATTTTATTATCCCTTCGGTCATCATATTGGTAACAGGTTGTGTCTTTGCAATGTGGTTGGGGGAGAAAATTACCGATAAAGGCATTGGTAATGGTATCTCATTGTTGATCATGGTAGGTATCATTGCGAGACTTCCACAATCCTTTGTACAGGAATTTGTTTCCAGGACAGTGAACAACAATGGGGGGTTGATGTTCATCCTTGTTGAGGTTATTCTTTGGTTCTTGGTGATTTTGGCAAGTATATTACTGGTGATGGCAACAAGACAGATACCGGTACAGTACGCAAGGAGAACAGCTTCTGGCGGTTATGAGAAAAATGTGATGGGGTCTAGGCAGTACATCCCATTGAAGTTGAATGCATCTGGGGTAATGCCTATTATTTTTGCACAAGCGATAATGTTCGTTCCTGGGTTGCTCGGTAGAACGTTCAACAATACGGCAATGGGACAATGGATGGAAGTACAATTCCAGGATATATTCGGTTTGGCCTATAACATATTGTTCGCATTGTTGATAATCATATTTACCTATTTCTATACGGCAATTACGGTACCTACGAATAAAATGGCGGATGACTTGAAGAGAAGTGGTGGGTTTATCCCTGGTATAAGACCAGGTAAGGAAACCGGTGATTTTCTTGATAAGATCATGTCGTTGATAACATTACCGGGATCGGTCTTTTTGGCCTTGTTGGCAGTATTGCCTGCTATTGTTGTTAAGCTTATGGACGTCCAATCCGGTTGGGCCATGTTCTATGGGGGTACCTCCTTATTGATTATGGTGGGTGTGGCTATTGACACGGTACAACAGGTAAACGCTTATTTGTTGAACAGACATTATGATGGTTTAATGAAATCTGGTAAAAACAGAAAAGTAGCATAGATTATGGCTAAACAAGCAGCAATAGAACAGGATGGGTCTATTATAGAGGCACTATCAAATGCAATGTTCCGGGTGGAATTGGAAAATGGCCATGTGGTCACGGCACATATCTCAGGCAAAATGAGAATGCATTATATAAAATTGCTCCCTGGGGATAAGGTTAAGTTGGAGATGAGCCCATATGATCTTACCAAAGCAAGAATCACATATAGATATTAAGACAGTAAGATGAAAGTTAGAGCTTCAGTAAAGAAAAGAAGTGCCGATTGCAAAATAGTACGCAGAAAAGGCAGGTTGTACGTAATCAACAAAAAGAATCCTAGATTTAAACAAAGACAAGGATAATTATGGCAAGAATTGCAGGTATAGATATACCAAAACAGAAAAGAGGGGTAATAGCCCTTACCTATATCTTTGGTATCGGTAGAAGTAGAGCTAAAGAGATTTTAGAAAAGGCCCAGGTTAGTGAGGATACTAAAGTTTCTGACTGGAACGATGATGAGATTGGTCGTATTCGAGAGACAGTGGCCCTGTTCACTATCGAGGGTGAATTACGGTCAGAGACCCAATTGAACATTAAGCGATTAATGGATATTGGTTGTTACAGGGGTATTCGTCATAGAGCCGGTCTACCATTAAGAGGGCAAAGGACCAAGAACAATTCCAGGACCCGAAAAGGAAAAAGAAAAACAGTGGCCAACAAGAAAAAGGCAACTAAATAATAAGTAGCATATTATGGCAAAGACAAATGCAAAATCGGCTAAGAAACGTAAAGTTATAGTAGATGCGGTCGGGGAAGCTCACGTTACAGCATCCTTCAATAATATCATTATATCGTTGACCAATAAAAAAGGAGATGTTATTTCTTGGTCATCAGCCGGAAAACTAGGATTCAGGGGATCTAAAAAGAATACTCCCTATGCTGCACAGGTAGCCGCTGAGGATTGTGCCAAAGTAGCCCGTGAGGCAGGTCTTAGGAAAGTAAAGGTTTATGTTAAGGGGCCTGGAAATGGTAGGGAGTCCGCAATTCGTTCCATACATAATTCAGGTATCGAGGTGACGGAGATCATCGATGTTACCCCAATGCCACATAATGGATGTAGACCACCAAAAAGAAGAAGAGTTTAACTAAGATTAATTCATAGGAGGTGTAGTTACGATTATCGAAGGATTAAGCCTTAATTCATGATCACACTTCCAAATTAAAAGAAGATGGCAAGATACACAGGACCAAAAAGTAAAATCGCCCGTAAATTCGGTGAAGCGATTTTTGGAGACGACAAGTCTTTTGAAAATAAAAATTACCCTCCAGGACAACACGGACAAAATCGCCGTAGAGGTAAAAAATCGGAATATGCTATCCAGTTGATGGAGAAGCAAAAAGCAAAATATACCTATGGTATTTTAGAGCGCCAGTTTAGAAACCTATTCTCCAAGGCCAATAAAAGCAAAGGGGTTACCGGTGAGGTGCTTTTGCAATTGTGTGAATCAAGGTTGGACAATGTTGTGTATAGAATGGGCATCTCTACATCAAGAAGAGGAGCCAGGCAATTGGTCTCACATAGGCACATTACGGTAAATGGGGAGTTGGTCAATATACCTTCCTATTCCTTAAAGGCGGGAGATGTTGTTGGAGTGCGCGAGAAGTCGAAGTCTTTGCAGACAATTCAAGATGCTTTGGAAGCCAGCAGTCATGTGTATGAATGGATTACCTGGAATACGGAAAAGAAAGAGGGTACTTTTGTATCGGTCCCGGAAAGAATGCAGATTCCTGAAAATATCAAGGAACAATTAATAGTCGAGTTATACTCAAAATAAAACAACACTGATCCAATTATGGCATTATTTAATTTTCAGAAACCCGATAAAGTAATAATGATCGATTCTTCAGATTTCGAAGGGAAATTTGAATTTCGACCATTGGAACCTGGTTACGGATTAACCATTGGGAATGCATTAAGAAGAGTATTGCTTTCCTCTTTGGAAGGCCATGCCATTACTTCGGTAAGAATCGATAAGGTTGAACATGAATTTTCGGTAATCCCGGGTGTTGTAGAAGATGTTACCGAGATGATCTTGAACTTGAAGCAAGTTCGATTCAAAAAACAGATCGAGGATTCAGAGGCAGAGGTTGTTTCCATATCGGTAAGTGGTAAAGACCAATTGACCGCAGGCGATTTTCAGAAATTCATTTCAGGTTATCAAGTTTTGAACCCTGATTTGGTTATCTGTAATATGGATCCCAAGGTCGTTGTCAATATGGAAATAGTTATTGATAAGGGCAGGGGCTATGTTCCGGCCGAGGAAAACAAAAAATCCAATACCGCCTTAGGTACTATTGCTGTCGATTCTATTTTTACACCTATAAAGAATGTAAAATATAGCATTGAGAACTTTAGGGTCGAACAAAAGACCGATTATGAAAAATTGGTTTTTGAAATCGTTACCGATGGGTCGATACACCCAAAAGATGCTTTGACAGAAGGGGCTAAAGTCTTGATACATCACTTTATGTTGTTCTCTGACGAGCGTATTACCTTGGAGGCTGACGAGATTGCCCAGACCGAGACATATGATGAGGAATCATTGCATATGCGCCAACTTTTGAAAACAAAATTGGTCGATATGGATCTTTCGGTACGTGCCTTGAATTGCTTGAAAGCAGCTGAGGTCGACACATTGGGGGACTTGGTCTCGTTCAACAAGAACGATTTAATGAAGTTTAGGAATTTTGGTAAAAAATCCTTGACAGAGTTGGAAGAGTTGGTAATCAACAAGGGTCTTAGCTTTGGTATGGATCTTTCAAAATATAAATTAGATAAAGATTAAGTAATCATATTTTGCTCCTCGACTATTCGGGTTTGGTAGCAAGATGATAAATTTAGAAGATGAGACACGGTAAGAAAGTTAATCACTTAGGAAGAAAAGCGGCCCACAGAAAGGCTATGTTGGCCAATATGGCTTGTTCTTTGATAGAACATAAAAGGATAAATACAACTGTAGCAAAGGCGAAGGCCTTAAAACAGTTCGTAGAGCCTTTGATCACTAAGTCAAAAGCAGGGAACAACCAATCTGCGGACAAAGGAACCCATAACAGGCGTATCGTCTTTAAGTATTTAAGAAGCAAGGATGCGGTTACCCGATTGTTCAGTGAGGTTTCCGAGAAGGTTGGTGACAGGCCAGGTGGTTATACTAGAATCATAAAGTTAGGTAATCGTTTAGGTGATAATGCCGATATGGCAATGATAGAGCTTGTGGATTTCAACGAAATCTACAATGCCGATAAGCCCAAGAAGAAAACTACAAGGCGTAGTAGAAGAGGTGGTGGCTCAAAAGCCGAGGTTTCGCCAGCTCCCGTAGCTGATGGCAAAACTGACGATTCAGAAGAATAAAATGGTATTGACCAGAATATTTAGAAAAGGATAAACTTTATAGTTTATCCTTTTTTTATGTCCGGCCAGAAGGTGCGGGATAGAATTTGTCGGCAAAAAAGAATTGTTTAGGTTTGTATTAATTGTTCGTTGTTTTCCTGGAATAGCTGTTTTTAATGAAATAAGTATTGAATTCAATATTCGGAAACCAACAAAAGACGGTACGATCCTATGTAGGGGGAAATAACTTTAAGTGTTGGGGCTGTCTCCTTGGAATAGGGATTATTGGGCAGGATATCCCTAATGGAATATCAAAAATTAAGATTTAAGACCAAAAACAGATAAATGAAATATCAATCCAAAAAAAGAGCACTGTTATTATTGGCCGATGGAACCATTTTCCATGGAAAGTCCGTAGGGGGCAAGGAAGGAACGTCATTTGGGGAAGTTTGTTTTAACACAGGTATGACCGGTTATCAGGAAATATTCACCGACCCTTCCTATTTTGGACAGCTTATGGTCACGACCAATGCCCATATTGGCAATTATGGGGCCAACGGGGAAGAGGTGGAATCGGATTCTATAAAGATAGCTGGGTTGATCTGTAAGAACTTCAGTTATGATTATTCCCGTCCTGGTGCTACGGGGTTGTTGGATTTTTTGGAAAAAAACAACACCTTGGCCATATCCGATGTTGACACAAGGGCATTGGTTAGCTACATACGTGATAATGGTGCGATGAATGCCGTGATATCAACAGATGTCGGCCAAATAGATAAACTTAAGGCTGAACTTGCAAAAATGCCAAGTATGGAGGGACTGGAGCTTGCGTCAAAAGTCTCGGCCAAGGAGGCCTATTTTTATGGGGACGAGAATGCAACCTATAGAGTATCGGCCTTGGATATTGGTGTGAAAAAGAATATTCTTAGAAACCTTGCAAAAAGGGACTGCTATATAAAGGTATTCCCATATGATGCGACCTTTGGGCAAATGAGCGAATGGAACCCTGATGGCTATTTTATCTCAAATGGCCCTGGTGACCCCGAGCCTTTAAAAGGGGCCATTAAAACCGCTAAGGATATTATAGCATCTGGCAAGCCACTTTTTGGTATATGCTTGGGACATCAGGTAATTGCATTGGCCAATGGAATCTCTACATATAAAATGCATAATGGTCACCGTGGTATAAACCATCCTGTGATGAACCTATTGACCGGCAAAGGGGAGATTACCAGCCAAAACCATGGCTTTGCCATTAATCGGGAGGAGACTGAATCCCATCCAGGGTTGGAGATAACCCATGTACATTTAAATGATGGCACTGTGGCCGGCCTACGAATGAAAGACAAGGATGTATTCTCTGTGCAATACCACCCAGAGGCAAGTCCTGGACCCCATGATGCCGAGTATCTTTTCGATCGGTTTTTCGGGTTTTTGGAAAAATCCGCAAAGAAAAAAACGAAAGTTTAAACTATTGTTATTTTCATGTGAAAATAATGTTTAAAAGCTTCATGAAAGTAGCTTGTTTTGTATCTTTGTGCTTTTAAAAAATCAATACTAAAACAAATTCATATGAGTGTTATTCTTAATGTCCATGCGAGACAGATATTTGATTCTCGGGGCAATCCGACAGTAGAGGTAGATGTAATTACAGAAAATGGTATTATGGGTCGTGCCGTGGTTCCTTCGGGAGCTTCAACGGGTGAACATGAGGCAGTTGAGCTACGGGATGGCGGTAGTGCTTTTATGGGTAAAGGTGTTGGCAAGGCCGTTGCGAATGTCAATACGGTAATTGCAGAGGAAATTTTGGGAATGTCTGTTTTCGAACAGAACCTTATCGACCAAACAATGATCGAATTGGATGGTACCCCCAATAAATCAAAACTTGGTGCAAATGCTATTTTAGGTGTATCGTTGGCCGTAGCCAAGGCCGCTGCAAATGAACTTGGTATCCCATTATATAGGTATATTGGAGGGGTTAGTGCCAATACACTTCCAGTTCCTATGATGAACATTATTAACGGAGGTTCACATTCAGATGCCCCTATTGCATTTCAGGAATTTATGATTATGCCCGTTAAGGCAAATAGTTTTTCCCATGCCTTGCAAATGGGTACGGAAATTTTCCACAACTTGAAAAAAGTATTGCACGATAGGGGTCTAAGTACCGCTGTTGGTGATGAAGGTGGTTTTGCCCCTACATTGGACGGTACCGAGGATGCTATCGAGACCATAGGTAAGGCTGTTGGGAATGCTGGCTATAAATTCGGAGAGGATGTTAAGATAGCATTGGATTGCGCCTCTGCCGAATTCTATGAAAACGGAAAATACGATTACACAAAATTCGAAGGGGACAAGGGAGCTGTCCGTACCTCGAAAGAGCAGGCCGAATATTTGGCAGGGCTTTGTTCAAAATATCCTATCATATCCATTGAGGACGGTATGGATGAGAATGACTGGGACGGCTGGAAAGTCTTGACGGAAATGATCGGGGATAAAGTCCAATTGGTTGGGGACGACCTTTATGTCACCAATGTAGAACGTTTGTCAAGAGGTATTGAAAATGGCATTGCCAATTCGATCTTGATCAAAGTAAACCAGATCGGTTCTTTGACTGAGACTATTGCTGCCGTGAATATGGCCAAGGATGCAGGGTACACTTCCGTAATGTCGCACCGTTCAGGTGAGACCGAGGATAATACCATCGCCGATTTGGCAGTAGCCTTGAATACAGGTCAAATAAAAACCGGTTCCGCCTCCCGTTCAGATAGGATGGCGAAATACAACCAATTGCTTCGTATTGAGGAAGAATTGGGAAGTACGGCCTATTTTCCACAGGAAAAAGCCTTCAAGATCAATCGTTAACCAGATCAATTAAAAAAGCCTTTCTTTAGAAAGGCTTTTTTTTGGCTTAATGCCAAACTTTACTTAATTTAATGTAAAATCGGTTATTAATTAACGATTAGGAGAACACATGACGAATTTTCTTTTTGTTGCCGCGGAAAACGATGGGTTGTATAAATGTAAAGCTGGTGGTATGGGCGATGTCGTCCGGGATGTACCCCGGCAGATCTCGGAGAGGGGGGATAAGGCCCATGTGATAGTACCGGCTTATTCACGATTGCATAAAGGAGGGACATTCAAGACCAACCTTGACTTTGAGCTAAGGGGCGTGACCTATATTGCGGATCTATATGAGGTTGTTCCGAAGAAAGAGTTTGGCAATGTCCATCATTATGTAATACACCATCCTGAAATTGAGGCAGGGGATATTGCCCAGATCTATCACAATAATCCTGTTGAGCCGTTTTATTCCGATTTTATCAAGTATGTTATTTTTTGCACTGCGGTTGCCGAAGCTATAAGACAGGGTGTCTTTGGTACGTTGGATATTGTGCATATGCACGATTGGCATTCAAGTCTTATCCTGTTCCTGAAGACTTATCACCCTGCATACCGATCCCTAAAGAAAATGAGGTACGTCTATAGTATACATAACCTTGCAATTCAGGGAATCCGGCCTTTTGAGAATAATTACGCCTCCTTGCGGAATTGGTTCCCCAATGTTCCTTATGATACAAATGAATTAAAAGACTACAGGTATCAGGATTGTATCAACCTAATGGCGGTAGGTATACGTTTTGCCGATGCCGTACACACTGTTTCCCCATCGTATAAAGAGGATGTGCTGCTTCCTAGTTCCCCACCAGAGTTTATAGGAGGGGAAGGTCTCGAGGTCGATTTGCAAAATGCGGATAATGAAGGTAGATTGTTCGGTATCCTAAATGGAAGCAACTATGCCAATATTCGTGAGGCCGAAAAGGATACTGTTTATAGGAATATCATAAAGGCCATTTTTCAATGGTTGCAAGAAGAATCAAAAAAATATAAAGCGGACTTTCTGGCCCATACAGGGGAGAAGGTTGTTAGGTTCTTGACCGATCCACCTAGTTTTACCGTCTCCAGTGTGGCACGTTTGACAGAACAGAAATTTTATTTCTTTAAACGTTCACCAGAGGCCTTGGTCGAAATATTGGAAAAATTGAAAGAGCAAAATGGAATCCTAATGATATTGGGGACCGGCGCTCCCGAATATGAGGAGCTGTTAAGGTCTATTAGCTATGAATATTCCAATCTTATTTTTATAAATGCCCAATCAGAGGATGTTATTGATTCCATATACCTGGAAACAGACCTGTATTTTATGCCAAGCCTGTTTGAGCCTTGTGGTATTAGCCAAATGTTGGCCATGAGAAATGGACACCCCTGTTTGGTGCACCATACGGGTGGTTTGAAAGATACTGTAGAACATCTGAAAACGGGATTTAGTTTTGATGGGGATACCTATGATGAAAAGATCAAAAATATGGTAGCTTCATTTGACTTGGTCTTGGATATCTATAATAACGACAAACCCCAATGGAAAAAAATACAGGCAAATGCCAAAAAAAAGCGGTTCACCTGGAAAAAATCCGTTGATGCTTATTATAAGTCGTTGTACTTGTGTGGTTTATAGTGGTTTTGTTGGGTGTTCCCCAACAATTGGCAAGTAAGGTTGTATTATTATTAACTTTTGTGAAATTGTTAAAATGATGCGTTTTTATTAAATTTACCACTAACATTAATTCATTAAATTAAACAAATGTCAGATAAAGCAACTCTTGAATACAATGGTAAAAAATATGAATTCCCTGTAATTAAAGGGTCGGAGGATGAATTGGCCATTGATATAAGAACATTAAGGACATCCACGGGGATGATAACCGTTGATCCAGGATTTAAGAATACGGGTTCCTGTGAGAGTTCAATAACCTTTTTGGATGGAGAAAAGGGGATGCTTAGATATAGGGGGTATGCCATTGAGGAATTGGCCGAAAAAGCCGATTTCCTAGAAGTTGCCTACTTGTTGATATTTGGTGAATTGCCAAACAGGGAAGAACTTGAGACCTTTCATGATGATATCAAGGCGGAGTCCCAAGTAGATGAGGAAATGAAGAAGATCTTGGATGGTTTTCCTAAATCGGCACACCCAATGGGGGTCCTGTCGTCCTTGACAAGTGCTTTGATAGCATTCAATCCGTCATCGGTCAATATTTCCTCAGAAAAAGAAATGTACCATGCCATCGTTAGGATATTGGGGAAATTCCCTGTATTGGTCGCTTGGACCATGCGTAAGAAAAGAGGTCTGCCCCTTGATTATGGCGATGATAGTTTGGGCTATGTTGAGAACCTTCACAAGATGATGTTCAAAAGACCGAACAAAGAGTACGAACGCAATAAAATTGTTATAGATGCCCTTGATAAATTATTGATCTTACATGCGGACCATGAGCAGAACTGTTCTACATCTACTGTACGCATCACAGGTTCGTCACACGCAGGGTTGTTCGTATCGTTATCTGCCGGTATTTCCGCATTATGGGGTCCGTTGCACGGGGGGGCCAACCAAGCGGTATTGGAAATGCTTGAGGCTATTGAGGCCGATGGAGGTGATTTCCATAAATTCATGGACAAGGCGAAAGATAAAAATGACGAATTTAGATTGATGGGATTTGGCCATCGTGTATATAAGAATTTTGACCCAAGGGCTAGGATCATTAAAAAAGCGGCAGATGAGGTACTTGAGGATCTAGGGGTCGAAGATCCGATTTTGGATATTGCCAAAAGCTTGGAGAAAGTAGCCTTGGAGGATCCATATTTTGTGGAAAGGAACCTGTATCCCAATGTTGATTTCTATTCTGGAATTATTTACCGCGCCTTGGATATTCCTGTTGAGATGTTCACGGTAATGTTCGCCATGGGTCGACTTCCGGGGTGGATTGCCCAATGGAGGGAAATGAGGCTTAAACATGAGCCCATTGGTAGGCCAAGACAGGTTTATGTTGGTGAGACATACAGGCCTTTTGTACCTCTTGAAGAGAGGTAGCCATACCTTTTGAATATAATCGAGACATCCTTTTCCCTTTGGATAAGGGTGTTTTTTTATGGCCCACAAAACCGATTTCATATATTTGCCCAAAATAAGATCAATGTTAGACCTTCATATAAAAAACGAAACGTCAAGACTAAAAACAGTTGTCTTGGGTACCGCTCATGAATGTGGGCCAATACCATTGCCGAAAGAGGCATACGACCCCAAATCCTTAGAGCATATCCTGGCCGGGACTTACCCCAAGGAAGAGGATATGATATTGGAGATGGAATCATTTGCAAAGGTTTTCGAGAAGTATGGGGTACAAGTATTTCGACCAGAGGTCCTACATGATTGTAATCAGATATTCTCAAGGGACATTGCCTTTGTTATTGACGATAAATTGATCAAGGCCAATATCCTCCCAGATCGTGAAGAGGAGTTCGAGGCCATTCTCCATGTTGTCGATAAAATCAACCCCGATAATATTTTACACCCTCCAGAGAAGGTGCATATCGAAGGAGGTGATGTTATGCCTTGGAACGACTATATTTTCGTTGGTACTTACACGGGGAAGGATTATCCGGATTATATTACAGCCCGTACCAATAAGGAGGGAGTGGAATATATCCAAAGAATGTTCCCGGGCAAGAAGGTCAAATCCTTTGAGCTAAGAAAGTCGATTGTGAACCCCAAGGAGAATGCCCTGCATCTGGATTGTTGTTTCCAGCCTATTGGCAAAGACAAGGCTATCTTGCATAAGAATGGTTTTTTGGTCGAAGGGGAATACGAATGGTTGGTGGCTTATTTTGGCAAGGGGAATATCTTTGAGATCTCTGCCGATGAGATGTACAATATGTGTTGTAATGTATTTTCAATAGCGCCCGATGTCGTGGTTTCTGAACGCAATTTCGAACGATTGAATACATGGCTGGGGAATCAGGGGTTTACTGTCGAGGAAATTCCATATGCGGAAATCTCAAAACAAGGGGGGTTGCTCCGGTGTAGTACCTTGCCATTGGTTCGCGAGTAGGCTGTTTGTCAATAGTCTCATACAATTTTTGTTTTTAAGCGATCAATACCCGATCAAAAAGTTATTTTTGCCCAAACACCAACTTATATGATGCAGATTACCAATACCATATTAATGATTCGTCCCATCAATTTTAGGATGAATGAGCAAACGGCCGTGAACAACTATTTCATGGAGGAAATGGATTTGAGGAATCAGGTCATAAATACAAAGGCACAATCGGAATTCGATGCCTTTGTAAATGTTTTAAGGGATAAAGGGGTAAAGGTGGTCGTTGTTGATGATACTAAGGATTTCGACACCCCGGATTCTATCTTTCCCAATAACTGGATATCATTCCATGAGAGCGGTACCGTTGTTGTCTATCCCATGTTCGCCGAGAATAGGAGAAATGAACGTAGGGAGGATATTCTGGATATCCTTGAGGAAAAAGGGTTTCGGATAAAGGATGTTGTGGATTACACCTCTGCGGAGGAACAAGGTGTCTTTTTGGAAGGTACAGGTAGTATCTTGATGGACAGGGTGCACCAAAAGGTGTATTGTGCCTTGTCGGACAGGGCCCATGAGGATTTGATTATTGAGTTCTGTGAGGATTTTGACTGCTTTCCGGTAATATTTACGGCCAATCAAACAGTCGATGGCCAACGTTTGCCAATTTACCACACCAATGTAATGATGGCCATGGGGGAGGACTTCGCGATTATTTGTTTGGATACGATCGATGATAGGAAAGAGCGTAAAAATGTTGTTGATCATTTAAAAAAGGACGGTAAGGAGCTTATTGAGATCACGGAAAAGCAGATACATCAATTTGCAGGTAATATGCTTGAGGTTCGAGGAGCTGATGATAAACGTTTTCTAGTGATGAGTTCGGCGGCTTTCCGTAGTCTAAACCCTAAACAATTGGCACGGATAGAAAAGCGTTGCGAAATAATACACAGCCCTTTGGATACCATAGAGACCTGTGGCGGCGGTAGTGCCCGTTGTATGATGGCCGAGGTTTTCTTGCCAAAAAGTTTGTAAAGTACTATAGGGATACGATGGTATTTAAGAGCCTATCGATAATGCAATATTGGGCTACAATAAATAGGGTAGGTTGGATTGTGCTGGGTTTGCCCACCTAAAGAGGTAATGCCACAATCCCTGAACGGGGTAGAAGCCCTAAGGAAAATGAAAGTGAAGGATTAAGGTGGTCCAGCTGTTTAGATAGGATTGGGTGTCTTATGTTTTGGTGATATTCCGAATCATTCCACCAAAGATAAATAATGGAAGGGGAGGATACTATACCAATATAAACGGCCTTTTAGCCCCCGTGGTCTAAAGATGGCTGTTTGGTGTAGTGTGTTGTTCTCATCGATCTTAAATTCGAGCCAAGCCTCACCAGGGAAAATCCTATTGGGACGGGTTCGCCCCAATCTTAGGCCAACACCACCATTTAACTTGTCAGGAAATTCCCTGATATTCCAAGGCCAGTTGCCATAGTACCATCTGTTTTCACCTCCTGTTTTCCATATGTTATCCAAAACGACATCTATATCGATGACTTTCTTTTTTTGAACATCCTTGGGGGCATTGGCCCTTGACACTGTTAGGTTGAAACCTCCCCATAGGATATTCTCTACGTTTTTACGTGAGCTTAAATGCTTTGGGAGCTTCTTCCCATTGACGATTCCGCTCAAATAAATGACCTGCTTTACATTGGTGTCGGCCATATATTCATTAAAAGTAAAGGCTTATTGGGCTTCCTTTTCTCAAAATCCGAAGTTGATGAACTCATGGAATGAATAAGATAATAGGGATATCAATATCATTAGGGAGAAGATTGGGTAAGGATTCCCTTGGAAAATCTATTTCGACAACTTGTACCTGGGACTTGGTCTGCTTATCGATGGATAGCGGTTTTTGTCCCTAACCACACATATTGCCCCATGTCCTAACCCTGGTAGTTGGGGTAATAACCGCATTCCGATATAACCATTGGCACCAGTGGGTAGTATTTTCATAAGTCCTCTATTGAGGTGTGTCTGTTGTTGGTTTTGTAGTCCAATATCTTTTTGAAGAATTTTTGGACAGCCTTGGTGTCCGATCGTACTTTTATAAAATAATCGTCCCTATAAATCGAGTATATATCAGGATTACCCTTATGGATTGCCAATTTATAAAAGGGGATGACCAAGGCGTAGGATTCCAATAAGGACCGAAACCGTACAATAATTCCCTTGGGACGTAATTCGATGTTGCAACAATCGATGTTATTGTCCAGGATAAGTAGGTTCCTGATCTGCATACTGGCGGCCGTAATGAACAATTTTGGTGACCCAATACCCCCTATGGCCCAACGTTCTTTTAAGGTAAAGGGCTTGCCTACTTCTGCATCGACCTTTTCCCTGGCCTCGGCATGACTGTAGGAAACATTCAATAACATATTGTTTCTTTTCATTGGTAGGACTAAAGTTAAATGATTTAAGGAATGGCTATATCGTTAAAGCCTAAAAAATGTTTAGTTTTGCAGATTAAAATCAATGCATGATGAATATTCAAGAAGTCCTGTCAGCTAAGGTCAAAGAGGCTGTTTTGGCAATCTTTAATGTGGAGTTGCCTACTGTTGAATTTCAACCCACCCGAAAAGATTTTGAAGGGGATGTCACTGTTGTTGTGTTTCCAATGCTTCGTTTCGTAAAGGGGAATCCTGAACTCATAGGGAAGCAATTGGGGGATTTTCTACAGGAAAATGTTGAGGAGGTATCCGGTTATAATGTTGTCAAGGGGTTTTTGAACATAGTGATAAGTGATTCGTATTATCTTGGTTTTTTCAATTCGATAAGGGACACCAAGGATTATGGGCATGCACCAACAAGTGGGAATGGGGCGGTAATGGTCGAATATTCTTCACCCAACACCAACAAGCCCTTGCATCTTGGCCATATTAGGAACAACTTATTGGGGTATTCGGTTGCTGAGATCTTGAAAGCCTCGGGGAAAAAGGTATATAAGACCCAAATTATCAATGACAGGGGTATCCATATTTGTAAAAGTATGTTGGCCTGGCAGCGATTTGGCAATGGGGAAACACCTGAAAGTTCCGGATTGAAAGGGGATAAGTTGGTAGGTAATTACTATGTGGCGTTTGATAAGGCCTATAAGGCAGAGGTTGCCAATATGATCGCCAATGGCGTTGAAAAGGAAGTTGCGGAAAAAGAAGCCCCTATTTTAAAGGAGGCCCAGGAAATGCTTCGGAAGTGGGAGTCCGGGGATGAGGGGGTGGTTGCCCTATGGAAAAGGATGAACGGTTGGGTGTATAAAGGTTTTGAGGAAACCTATAAGAACCTTGGGGTTGATTTTGACCGATTATATTTTGAAAGTGATACTTATCTCCTAGGGAAGGATGTTGTTGCCGACGGATTGGAAAAAGGGGTTTTCTATAAAAAGGGGGATGGTAGCGTCTGGATCGATCTCACCGATGAAGGATTGGATGAGAAAATCGTATTGCGTTCCGATGGTACGGCAGTCTATATGACCCAGGATATCGGTACCGCCATCCAACGGGTCAAGGATTACCCTGATGTTGCGGGCATGGTCTATACCGTGGGTAACGAGCAGGATTACCACTTTAAGGTGCTGTTCTTGATCTTGAGGAAGTTGGGCTTTGCTTGGGCGGGACAATTGCACCATTTAAGTTATGGCATGGTTGATTTACCGAGTGGTAAAATGAAGAGTAGGGAAGGTACCGTTGTCGATGCCGATGATCTTATGGACAATATGTCCCAGACGGCAGCGACAATATCGGAAAAATTGGGCAAACTGGAAGATTATACGGGTACGGAAAAAGAAGAATTGTACCAAATAATCGGGTTGGGTGCCCTTAAATATTATATTTTAAAGGTAGATCCTAAAAAACGTATTTTGTTCAACCCTGAAGAATCAGTTGATTTTCAAGGAAATACGGGTCCGTTTATCCAGTACACTTATGCGAGGATACAGTCTATCTTGCGAAAGGCCAATGAAATAGATGATGTATGGTCCAGTACGGTCGGGACCTCCATACCATTGCATTCAAAGGAAAAGGAACTTCTGAAACAGATACAGTTGTTTCCCGAAACCATTCAATTGGCGGCAGAAAATTATAGTCCGGCCTTGATCGCCAATTACACCTATGACCTTGTAAAGGAATTCAATTCATTCTACCAACAGGTCTCGATTTTGGGGGAATCCGATAGACAAAGAAAAATACTTCGTGTACAGTTATCCAAAAAAGTAGGTGAGGTCATTCAATCCGCATTTTTGTTATTGGGTATACAGGTTCCCGAACGTATGTAAATAGAAAGGGACATAGTAGTTTTATCGAATGCTCCGTTAATATGGATTGATTATTGGCTCATGGGGTCTTAAAACGTAATCCTGAAACTAATGTTGGGAGTGAGTCTTAAGGAAACATTTTCCACAGTTTCGATTTCATCATTGTCATTGATTCGATAGTACTGATTGAGGATGTTTCTTCTATTGGTCAAATTCAATACTGAGGCTCCAGCTGTTGCTTTTACCCTTGGGGATAGATCAAAATCATAAATGGCCGAGGCATCGACCCTTATGTAGTCGGCCAACCGACTACTGTTTGGTTTTTCGTAGTTAATGCTACTAGGGAAAAAAGTAGTGTCGACCGGATTGGCCGCATCTGGTTTTGTATAGGGCTTTCCTGTTCTGTAATTTAGCCCGAACCCGAATTTGAAGTGGTTATAGGTGTAATTGCCAGCAAACACGACCGTATGCCTAATATCCGAATTGTTCGGGAAGGTTTTTGGGACTATATCCTTGAAAGTGTAGTCATTCACATTAAGACCATAACTCAACCAAGCACTATAATCGTTCGTTTTTTTATTGATAAGGAATTCCAAACCTTTTACGGTGTAACTTCCGATTTCCCCATTGAATTCCCCCTCACTTTGAAACCCTTGGGTACGGGTACTAATACCGTCTACTTGCTTATAGAATCCTTCAGCCCCTACATATAAGCTGTGATGGTCATAATTTAGACCTAAAGAGCCTTGTTTGCTTTTGGTAAAGGGTAAAGGCAACAAAGGGTTTTGGGGGTCGGAAATATACCAGCGTCGTTTTTCTATTCCTAGGAAATTCTGTTCAAGATCAACTACTTGGTGGACGGTCTGGTTTTTATATTCGCCTTGCAGTTCGATTTTCAGGTAGTCAAAAAAATTATAGTTGACATTGAGCCTTGGTTCAATGCGGAACTCACTGAAGGTGTTTATATTTTCAATATAGCTGAAACGGGTACCTCCTCGCATATAGAGTTTCCCATTGGGGGACCTGTACTCTAGTTCCGAGAAAAGGGCATGCGTTCTCATAACACCTTTGATTTTGTTGTTGTAAGGCGGTTGTGTAACATCGGAAAAATTTAATATACCTGTTTCCGTTATTTGGTAACCATTGAGCCAATGTAAGGGTTCACTTGGTCTATAGATGGTTTTCAGTTTCAAGGCCGTCTCAATGACTTCGTTTTTTTGTGACAGTAATTGGGAAGGGTTTACCGTTATATTCTCCGAATCTAAATCGTAACGTGTGTAATATGCATTTATTTTTGTAGAGAAAACGTCGTTCCACCCGCTTTCCAAACTCCCTCCAAAAGAAAGATTGGTTTGGTTTAGTCGACTTTGGGTTCCATCTGAGGTAGTTGCGTTCTGTTCGCTATAGTACAGATGATTGTTGATGTTTATAAAGCTTACCCTTATTTTATGATATGGGTTCAGGTCATACGAAACCTTGGCGGTAAAATCATAGAAGTAGAAATCCTCGTTTCTCTTGATTTCGTTAGGCGGACTTGATTCATTTTTGATTTCACTGTCTTGGAATGCCCTATCAAAAAACTTTGTGTAGGTGGGTGTGTCAAAAAAGTCGGTCAATGATCGTCTCGTCGAGAACTGGAACGCGGCATTTTTGGCTATGGGAATTTCAGCGTATACATCACCATTGATCATATTGAAACCAGCCCCACCATAAAAACCGCTGGTAATATCATTTTTGGTTTCTATATCCAAGATTCCACTTACACCATCCCCGTATTGGGTACTTGTACCATTTTTTATTAAGGTGACCTTTTCGGTTAGGTATGGGTTGAATGCAGAGATAAGTCCAAAAAAGTGACCGGACTGGTATATTTTGATACCATCCCAAAGAATAAGGTTTTGGTCATTGGTGCCTCCACGTATACTGATGTTGGATACCGTTTCGTCTATGCTTTCGATTCCCGGTAATGCTTGTATGGTTTGTAAAACGTCCGGTTCTATCAATCCCGGTAGAATGCCAAAATCACCAGGGGTCAATCGAATACTTGCATCGATTTCCTTACTAAGGCCCGTGGTTAGGAATTGGGATACGATTACCTCATCAAGCTGTTCGTAATTAAGGTCTAGCAAAAGGGTCTTGCAGGGGTCGTGCCCCACCAATTCCTCCGCAGTAATAAACTTGGGTTTATAACCAATATGTCTTATCTGTAAAATGGAATTTCTAGGAATGCCATCCAGGAAAAACCGACCTTGGCTATCGGTAATCAGGGCAATGTCAGTTCCCAAAACCTCTATGGAGGTACCCGTTACGGTGTTCTCTTTGTAATTGTCCAAGACCGTTGCGCAAATATCCACTGTGGTCCTTTTGGACAGGGTGTAGTAGCGTTCGCTGAGCTGCTGTACGTTTAATTGCGTTTGGGCTTGGATATGGTCGAGTATATCTTGTAGGTCCTTGAATGGGCCCAGGGGTATATATAGGTTCTTTAAGTCCTCGTCAACATAAGAGAATTTAATATCGTATTTGTTTTCGAGGTCCTGTAATACTGTGGTAAGGTGTATGGACTTGGCGTTATTTTCCTGTGCTGTTATCTTTAGGACGGAAAAAAACAGCAATAAGCAAAAAACAATGGTTAAAAGTGGTTTATGGTACACTTTCGGCATAGAATAACACTTTTTTACCCTCTAATTTAAATTTTAGATGGGAAGGCACACTTATACTTTGTAATGCCAAATCTGTGTTTGTGTTGCTGAAAGTACCGGTAAACAGCTTGCCAAGGTCAATATTTTGGGTTTCGACCTTTATATTGTGCTGTCTTTGAAATTCATCCAAGACATACTTTAAGGGTATGCTTTTAAAAGTACTTTCCTTGTCCATCCAAGATGGAATCGATGATTTAGGTTTTTCTGCGGCGGCTATATTACCATCAATGACCATAAAAGAAGTTCCGGCCGGTAATTTGGTTTCTTTGCCGTTATAAGTGACGTTCACCAGACCTTCGTAGCAGGTTACTTCAAAAAAGCCTTTGCGGTTTTCAACATTGAACCGTGTGCCTAAAACGTCCACTGTTCCGTGGTCGGTAGCAACCGTGAACCGTTTGCCTTTGGCCACTTTGAAGAATGCTTCCCCCTTTAAGGATACATTTCTCCTTTTATCCCACTTTTTGGCATTAAATGAAATTTTGGAATCTGCATTCAATATGATTTTTGAGGAATCAGGTAATGTCACTTCTTCATTTTGGGCATATTGGGTGGTGAAATTCTCATCGAGGGTGTTTAGGTAAAAATAAGAGCTGACCATGATGATGATTGCTGCAGCGGCGACTCGCAAGAACCTTTTGAACGGTTTTAATCGCACCACTTTCGGTTCATGTAGTGTTCTCCTGTTCTTAACGGCTTCGAGCGCATTGTCAATATCGAAATCGGGAGCTTCCATCATGCTCGAAGTCGCTATGATTCTCTTGTAAGAGGCATATTCGTCCGATTTTTCAAATGCTGTGAGCTCTTCTTCGGATAGTTCGTTATTAAGCCATTTTGCCAAGTAGTTCTCTTGCATGGTTTATTGCTTTGCTTTTATCATAACAATCAAGGCTGTAAAAACCCTACTTTATGTGGGGTCGAAAACCGTATATTATTGATGGACACTCCCATCACCTATTTTTTAGGGGAATATTTCAATCCTGGCTTTCGCACCGGCAACACCGGGCCGATTTAAATCCCATCGATTTGCTCCCTCAATGATTTTAATGCAAGATGCATCCGTTTTTCAATGGCCTTTACGCTTACCCCTTCCATTTCGGCGATTTCCGCATATTTTTTTCCATCGATCCTGTTCAATAGAAAGGCGGTGCGTTGTTTTTCCGGTAAACCATCCAACGCTGCATTCAGTTTTTCCCTAAATTCATTTTCCTCCATGCTGTATTCAGGGGTCTCGTAATCTACCGTACTTACCCGATCCGCATACCTTAACCGTATTCTTTCCGCCTTTAGGATATTAAGGTAAAGGTTGTTCGCAATCCTGTACACATAGGCTTTGGCCTTGGAGGGTGCAACCTTGGAACAGTTCTCCCATAGTCGTGTGAAAGCCTCCTGTACAACGTCGTAGGCTTTTTCCTCATTGCCGAATTTGTAATATATATAATTGAAAACCGTTTTGGAATTAGCCCTGAAAAGGTCGCTGTAGACATCTTCCTTACATACATTGTCCTTGTTTTCTTTTTTCAAAACATCGGTTTGTACCAAAGGTATTTTAAAAAAATGAAAAAACAGGGGTAGGGTATTCTTTAAATGGATTGTTTTAATCAGGTACAAACAAAAAATACCAAATCGTTATGAAAAAGTTTTTTGATTATGCATTATGTACAGGCTTATTGCTGATGGTATTGGGCCTTACTTCGTGTCAAGAGGAGTTTGAGCCACTACCGAAGGAAAACTCCCAGGCAGATTCGATTACGGCAAGTTCATCAACCGCAAAATTAATCGAGGACACCTGTTCCAATGATGGGTCTTTTGATAATATCGTGGACGAGTCCAGTTGTTTCAACATCAAGTTTCCTTATACGGTAAGAACAAATGGTGTTGAGCTGGTCATTGGCAAGAAAGAGGATTTAAAGGCTATTGAGGAAATTTTTGATGCCTTGGACGGTGATGAGGATATTCTTGATATTATATTCCCGGTTACCATTACCATGGCGGACTATACTGAAATTACCATAAATGGTATCGATGATCTACGGGAAATGGCAAAGCAGTGTAAGGAAGGTGGTGAGGATGATGATATTGAATGTATTGATTTCGTCTATCCGATCACACTATATACGTTTGACTTAAACAATGAGGTAACAGGGAATGTCCCTGTAAAAAACGATAAGGATCTTCGTCGTTTTTTTGCTGGGTTGGATAAGGATAATTTGATAGGAATCGATTTCCCCATTACATTAAAACTTTATGATGGTACCGAGATTATGGTAAGCTCCAATGCAGAACTGGCCAATGCCATTGAAAATGCCAAGGGACTATGTGATGAGGATGATGACAATGATTATAATGACGATGATTTTACCAAGGAGAGTTTGGAAAACTATTTGACCGAGTGTCCTCTGTTGGTCAAAGAGGTAAAGAGGAACAACCAATTGCAGACTGGACAATACCTTGGCTATGTAATGTACTTTAAAGAGGATGGTTCGGTAATTATGAAAGATCAGGGAGGAAATGACATGACAGGTGTTTGGGGTGTCATGGAAACCGAATCCGGTTTGCTCCTTAATCTGGAGTTTGGGACATTGGATGATTTTAATTTGGAATGGTCTGTATACGATAAAGGCGAAGGCACGATTAAACTATATGCGATAGATGGAAATAGGATAATCTTGAAAAACGGATGCGATATCGTAAACGATGATCCAAGTACATTGCGTGGGGAATTAAAAGAATGTAGTTGGATCGTTAAGGAGGTATTTAATGATGGATGGGAAATCAAGGGGTTATTGGGTTTTGGGTTTGATTTTAAAGCTGAAAACATTGTAATGCTCAGTAATGGTGATGTTGTCTCGGAAGGAACATGGGAGATTACGACCAATATGCAAGGTCGTTTGGTGATGGCCATTGCCATGGAAGATGAAGAGAGGGTAAGTTTTGAATGGCCGTTGTCCTATTTCGGGGATGATAGGTTAAAGTTTGAGATAGGGGAGACTGGCCATAGATTGATCCTCGAAAGGAACTGTGATAACGATAATACTGATGAGGATGTAATTTGGGTCAGGGATTTGTTCAGTGGTTCACAGTGGGGTTTGACCCTGTTCTCCCAAAATGAAGACCCACTTACCGAATACTATGGTGGTTATACATATGTGTTTAATATGGATGGTAGCATTGCCGTACTTGATCAGGACTCACAAGAAATAAGTGTAGGTAATTGGTATGTGTATCGAAACAGTGATAATAAATTGGAGATGATTATTCGTTTTGGTTCTGAAAGTAATTTCTATCCCCTTGGAAACGATTATCTGATCGTTGAGGTTGGGGAAAACAGATTGGAGCTAAGTCATGGTAATGATTATGGTGGTTATGATCGTTTGGTCTTCGATAAAAAATAATTTTCAAAACCCCGATGCCATTATGCATCGGGGTTTTTATTTGAAAGCATCCCTGAACGTCTTGCCCCATGGGACAGGACAATAGTTGTTGTGGAGCCCCGATCTACCACGGATAAAGGGAACTATAGGGTCGGGGGTCTGTGGGATTGACAATTACACCGATGCGGATATGGATAGGTCTGGATTGGGCAGCATGTACTTCCAATGGGGATGGTACCGATGACAACAATTAGGTTCCGGCTATTTGACCCTTGGAAAAGACCATATTTTTTTGTGCCATGATTCCGTGATCAAAAAGCACCCATCTAAAATGGGTGCTTTTTGGTTTTTTTGCGTGTAAGGGGTCGGGCGGTCACCGTTTTATGAAATACTGAACAATCGGCTATTGTTATCAACACTCCCTTGTCTATGGGCGCTATATTTCTTTACTTTGCAGTCCTCCGCTAATAAGGAAAGTATATGTTTGATAATTTAAGCGAAAAGTTGGATAAGGCCCTACATGTTCTCAAGGGGCATGGGCAGATTACCGAGATAAATGTGGCAGAGACCACCAAGGAAGTCCGTCGGGCTTTATTGGATGCTGATGTCAATTTTAAGATAGCCAAGGAGTTTACCAATAGGGTAAAGGAAAAAGCTCTTGGTCAGAATGTGTTGACCACCTTACAGCCGGGCCAGCTAATGGTCAAGATCGTTAAGGATGAGCTTACCCGGCTTATGGGAGGTGAGACGGAAGGTGTGAACCTTTCGGGAATGCCGTCGGTTATTTTAATGTCCGGTCTTCAGGGTTCGGGTAAAACCACTTTTTCCGGTAAGTTGGCCAATTACCTTAACACCAAAAAAAGTAAAAAACCATTGTTGGTTGCCTGTGATGTATATCGACCTGCGGCAATCGACCAGTTGCATGTGGTGGGGGAACAAATAGGTATTGAGGTGTATTCGGATCGCGGAAACAACGATCCAGTAGCTATTGCACAGGCAGGTGTGGCCCATGCAAAAGCCAACGGACATAATGTGGTCATTATAGATACGGCCGGTCGTTTGGCCATTGATGAGAAGATGATGACCGAGATATCGGATATCCGTAGTGCCATAAACCCACAGGAAACACTGTTCGTGGTTGATGCCATGACAGGTCAGGATGCCGTGAATACGGCGAAGGCATTTAATGATGTCCTGAATTTTGACGGGGTGATCCTCACCAAATTGGATGGTGATACCCGGGGTGGTGCCGCAATCTCGATCAAATCAGTCGTGGATAAACCCATTAAGTTTATCGGTACGGGCGAGAAGATGGGGGCAATCGATGTTTTCCATCCTTCACGAATGGCCGATCGTATTTTGGGAATGGGGGATGTAGTCTCATTGGTCGAAAGGGCCCAGGAACAGTTTGATGAGGAGGAGGCCCGGAAAATCCAAAAGAAAATAGCCAAGAACAAATTCGGTTTTGATGATTTTCTCAACCAGATCCAACAAATCAAGAAAATGGGGAATATCAAAGACCTTATGGGTATGATTCCCGGAGCTGGCAAAGCCCTGAAAGGATTGGATATCGATGATGATGCCTTTAAGCATATTGAGGCGATTATCCATTCGATGACCCCTGATGAACGTTCTACACCTTCAAAATTGAATGCCAGTAGAAAAAAGCGAATTGCCAAGGGTAGTGGGAGGACTATCCAAGAGGTCAACCAACTTTTGAAGCAATTCGACCAAATGAGTAAAATGATGAAGATGATGCAAGGGGGTGGCGGTAAGAAAATGATGCAGATGATGGGCGGAATGAAAGGGAACAGGCCCTAATATTTTAACAACCAATTGAATATGCGCAAATGACAATTCTAGACGGAAAGAAAATCTCAAATCAAATCAAGGATGAAATTGCGGTCGAGGTCGCCAAAATGAGGGAAAATGGGGAAAAAGTCCCTCATTTGGCTGCTATAATCGTTGGTAATGATGGGGCAAGCCTAACCTATGTGGGTAGTAAGGTACGCTCGTGTAAACGAGTGGGGTTCGAGTCTACTTTGGTGAAAATGCCAAGTATGACCTCGGAAATCGAGTTGTTGAAAAAGATAGATGAGCTGAATAAGGATAAGGACATAGATGGTTTTATAGTACAATTGCCATTACCAGACCAGATTGACACCCAAAAGGTGATTATGGCCATTGATCCCGATAAGGATGTTGATGGTTTCCATCCCACCAATTTTGGTAAAATGGCATTGGACATGAGTACCTTTATTCCTGCTACGCCATATGGTATTTTGGAATTGATCGAACGTTATGGTGTTGAGACCCAGGGAAAGCATACCGTTGTAATCGGTAGGAGCCATATTGTTGGGCGGCCCATGAGTATTCTAATGGGGCGTAAAGGGTTTCCCGGGAACTCCACTGTGACCCTTACCCATAGTAGGACCAAGAATATTACCCAGATTACTTCCCAAGCCGATATTATTATCTCGGCCTTGGGCGTACCCAAATTCCTTAAGGCCGAAATGGTAAAGGATGATGTGGTTATAATCGATGTGGGTATTACACGTGTGCCCGATGATACCAAGGAAAAGGGATATTACATTACAGGGGATGTCGATTTTGGGAATGTAAGTAAAAAAGCCTCATACATTACACCTGTGCCTGGTGGGGTGGGGCCAATGACCATAGCCATGTTGATGAAAAACACCTTATTGGCGCGCGAAAGGCACAGAGGCAGAAAGTAGCCCTGTTTTAATTGTTTTTTTGCTATATTTATAATAATGGTTTTGTAGAGGAGTACCACAAGCATCATGAACCCGTTTAAACAAACGGGTTACATATCTAATCCCAATAATCAATAGATGAAAAATCCAATCATTCTGAAAACAGCATTTTCGGTAATTTTTTTTATGGGTGTTTCCTGTGAGAACAAGGTCAAGGACAAGCAACCTGAAAAAGAGTCCACCTCCGGTGTCCTGACCGAATATATGGATACCTCTGTAAACCCCGGTGATAACTTTGCAGCTTATGTAAATGGCACTTGGGTAAGGAATACCGATATTCCCGCAGATAAGGCATCTTATGGTATCGGCTATATCCTTCGCGAAAAGTCAGAGGATAATGTCAAGGAAATTATCGAGGAATCCGCATCAGGTGATTTTGGGCAGGGTTCGGATGAGCAGAAAGTTGGTGGGCTGTACCAGTCGTATATGGATATTGGGACCCGGAATACATTAGGGGTTGCCCCCCTTGCCAATGAGTTTTCCAAAATAGAGGGAATCAAGGATTATGATGAACTGGCCACCTATTTTGCATATGCCAATAAATATGGTATAAATGTACCTATAAGCCTTTTCGTATACCAAGACTTTAAAGATCCAGCGATATATACAGTCTATACCTGGCAATCCGGATTGGGTCTGCCTGATCGGGAATATTATTTAAAGGATGATGAACGGTCCAATGAAATAAAGGCCAAGTATGTTGGGCATATCGAAAAAATGTTCGGATTGGCCAATTTGCCAGACGGGACATCGGCAGCAAGGGCAGTTATGGCATTGGAATCAAAAATTGCCAGTAAACACTTGGAAAAGGAAAAGACCAGAGATCTGGTAAGTCTATATAATATGTTCCCGGTCGATACCCTCGTCAATATTATGCCTAAATTCAATTGGTCGAATTACCTAAAGGAAGCTGGTCTTCAGGACCAGGAAAAATTAGGGGTTTTGATGTTGGATTACATGAAGGCATTGGACAGGATTATCCAAAATACAGACTTGGATACTTGGAAAACCTATTTGAGATGGAAAGTGTTGGATGCCAATGCTTCGCGATTGACCGAGGACCTGGATAAACAAAACTGGGAATTTTATAGTAAGGAGCTTCGTGGCACAAAAGAACAGCGTCCGCTTTGGAGAAGGGGTGTCTCTATAGTTAACGGGGCCTTGGGTGAAGTGGTCGGTAAGGTCTATGTGAAAAAACATTTTCCGCCAGAGGCCAAGGAACACATGGAAGTGTTGGTGGCGAATCTTTTAAAAGCATATGAATTGAGTATCAAGGACCTGGATTGGATGAGTGGGGATACGAAAAAGGAGGCTTTGGACAAGTTGGGTAAATTTACCTATAAAATCGGATATCCCGACAAATGGAAATCCTACGATTTGGAAATAAGGGCAGATGACCTTTATGGCAATTTAAGACGATCAGCTTTATTGGAGTACGAAAGGGAATTGGCAAAATTGGGTCAACCGATTGATAGATCCGAATGGGGTATGACTCCACAAACCGTAAACGCCTATTACAACCCTACAATGAATGAGATTGTTTTTCCGGCAGCTATCCTACAGCCACCATTTTTTGATATGAATGCAGAGGATGCCGTTAATTACGGTTCTATCGGAGCTGTTATCGGGCATGAGATCGGTCATGGTTTTGATGATACGGGTAGTACTTTTGATGGGGATGGCGCCATGCGAAATTGGTGGACCGAAAGCGATATGGAGGAATTCAGGAAGCGTACGGGTGCATTGGTGGAGCAGTATAATGGTTTTGAGGTTTTACCGGATTTAAAGGTCAATGGGGAATTTACCCTAGGGGAGAACATTGGTGATCTAGGAGGTTTGAGTATAGCTTTGAAAGCCTATAGAATGGCATTAAATGGTAAGGAATCCCCCGTAATGGACGGTTTTACAGGAGACCAACGCGTTTTTATCGGGTATGCCCAATCGTGGAGGAGTAAATCCAGGGATGAGGCTTTGAGGGTACAGGTGAACACGGATCCCCATTCACCAGCTAAGTTCAGGGTCAATGGCGTAGTAAGGAATGTGCCTGAATTTTATACGGCCTTCAATGTACAAGAAAGTGATTCCCTATATCTTGCTCCTGAAGAACGGGTTAAGATTTGGTAGGGAACATTTAACTTATTTTTTGAGCCCTAGCCGATTATGGCTGGGGGGTTTTTTTTATATACCAGTGGTTCCATGCAGAAAATATTGAATGGTATTTCCCTGTTTTAGGGCAATAATAGTTTTTAACGGACAAATGATTACAAAGAAATCATTATATTTACATGAAGTGTATTAAGACATTCTCCTTTTTAGGCCTCGAAAATTTTGAAATTCATAAAAGGTGGATTTGCTAAGTCCGATATTAATAATTTGAACCTATTTGTAGATTGATGTATAAAAAACTCTCATCGGATAGAGATGAATACGAAGGGTGCTTCAACGAACTCTTCACTCCCCTCTGTTTGTTTGCCTATTCATATGTGGGGGATAAACAGTTTTCCAAGGATATAGTACAGGATGTGTTTATGGTAATTTGGAAAAAGAAGATATTTATGAAACCAGAGGTTGTCTTAAAATCTTACTTATATACATCGGTAAAGAACAAATCGCTTGATTATCTGAAATCCAAATATCATAAGACCAATTGTAAATTGGCAAAGGGGAATTTGGAAGCTCTAGGGGCTAACGATTTCTTTCTAAGGGAAATGGTTATTTCAGAAGTTAGTGAGATTGTCCGAAATGCGGTAAAAACACTTCCACCCAAATGCAAAAAAATCATTAAACTCAGTTTAGGGGAATTGTCCAATAAGGACATAGCGGAAGAACTCTCAATTTCATTGAATACGGTCAAGACCCAAAAGAGATTGGCGTATAAAAAGTTGCGACCCTTACTAAAGGAACATTTTATATTCATTTTGCCTTTCATTTAATCGATTTCAGGAATGTTCGGCATCAGTTACCCCTCTTCTTATGGCTTCCGGGGTACATACCCCATTATCAGGGGGGTGTCCATGAAAATCCCACTACGAATTTAATTATTCCTCTATTTCTTTAACCCCTATAACCCTTTTTGTCGTTTTGGGTAGTAGAAGTAGTAATAGATTGAATTTGTTTATGGCCGATTTTAAAAGAATAATGCGATTGTCTAAAAGGATTGCTGATGCGATTCTGAAAGAAAAGAAAATAGAGGATGATGATTGGGGTGGTCATTTTGATCAAAAAAACCGCGATTATATTTATAATCGCCTGACTGATTCAGAGGCATTGGGGCAAAGAGAAGATCTCAGGAATGAATTTGAAAACTCAAAGGAAAGGGTCTGGGCAGAACTTGATGAACGTTCCAGGCCAACCCATAGCTTTCACTTGCCAATATTCATAACTAAAATTGCCGCGATTTTTATCTGCCTATTGGGGCTTGGCTTTTTGTATACCTCTCATTTGAAAGACCAAACTAAGGAACTTCCCGAGGATGGTAATGTAATAACCCTGATTATGGATGATGGTACCGTAAAGGCCATAAATACAGAAAAAGAGGAGGAATTATTGAATGCTAAAGGGCAAATAGTAGGGGAGCAAGAGAAAGGAACCTTAAACTATATGGGAGCAGCTTTGTCCGAGGAATTGGTTTACAATGAAATAAAGGTGCCCTATGGGAAAACAATCAAACTCCTACTATCGGATGGAACCCATGTGCAATTGAATGCTGGCACTTCGATGAGATATCCGATTAAGTTTGTCAAGGGAAATGAAAGACAGGTTTTTTTGGAGGGTGAAGCCTTTTTCGTTGTGGCCAAGGACTCATTGCATGCCTTTAGGATTCAGATGGGGGATTTGGAGGTAAAGGTATTGGGAACCCGACTCAACGTGGCATCATATGCAGGGGAACCTGAAATAAAGACAGTGTTGGTAGAGGGTTCGGTAGCCTTGTATGATGCCGAAAGCCCAAAGGAGACATTGTTGACGCCAGGCCATTTGGCCACTTGGGACAAAGAGGATAAAAAGATATTGATTACTGAGGCCGATGTTGAAAGATGTACGGTATGGACTAAAGGAGGATTGATTTTTCGTGGTATGGCTTTCGGTGATATGATCAAAAAGCTAGAGCGTGCCTATAATGTATCAATAACATGTACGAACCAAGAATTGAATAATGAAATTTTCAGTGCCAACTTTCATGTTGGGGTTGAAAGCATTGAACAGGTATTGGATTATATCAAACTACAATATCCTTTTGACTATACAATTGAAAATCAACGTATAAATATAAACTAACGAATAAATACGATGCTAATGAAATAAAAACCTTTTTAGATTTCCATCATTTTAGAAAAAAATCGGGAAATGTGTGACCATTCCCCGAATAAAGCTAAAACGACTCAACGGACTAATGTTAAATCTTAATTAACGCTTTAAAATTATGAAAAAAAAGTATTCTTCCAGGATATCATCGTTATATCCTATTAAAATCAGTTTAAAAGTAATACTCACTACATTGTTTTTACTAGGTTCACTTTTTGGGATTCGAGCCAATAATTATGCCCAGGTTACCAAGATTTCTCTGAACTTATCGAATGTAAAGGTTAATGAGGTACTGGATGTGATAGAATCAAAGACCGAGTTTAGGTTTTTATACAAAGACAGGGATTTGGATTTAGACAGGAAGGTAACCATTAATGTCAATCAAGAGCGCATTGTTTATGTTCTCGACAAGTTGTTCGAGAATACTGCTGTCATTTATAAAATCTATAATAATCGTCAAATACTTTTGAAAACGGTTTCTGAATCCGAAAGGCCAAAAAGCTCCTTGGATGCCGAAATAGTTGCACCACAGCAACAAACGTTAACGGGTTCTGTTATCGATGAGGAGGGTCTGCCGATTCCAGGAGCAAGTATTGTGATTAAGGGAACAAATGTTGGGGTAGCCACTGATTTTGATGGTCATTACAGTATTAATGCCGAACCAGGGGATACATTAGTGGTTTCCTTCATTGGTTTTGCCACTCAGGAAATCGTATTAGGCAATCAGGACACCTTGAATATAACAATGAAGACAGAAACTTCATCTTTGGACGAAGTGGTAGTCGTAGGTTATGGTACCCAAAGAAAATCTGATTTGACCGGGTCTGTGGGGGTCATAGGAAGTGAGAAACTTTTAAAAGCTCCGGTAGCCAATTCACTACAAGGACTACAAGGTAAAGTAGCTGGGGTAAATGTGTTTTTGAATTCAGGTTCTCCAACAGGGTCACCAAGGATTGTTATTAGGGGGGTAGGCACCATTAATTCATCTTCAGATCCTTTATATGTGGTCGATGGTGTTGTAATGGATGAAATACAATTCTTGAATCCAAATGATATTGAGCGTATGGAAGTGTTGAAAGACGCATCTTCTGCTGCAATATACGGGGCTCGTGGAGCAAATGGTGTTGTACTTATCACTACGAAGAGAGGTGTAGAGTCGGGCCGTACCATTATCGGTTACGATGGTTTTGTTAGTGTAGGCAAGATGCGTAATAAGATGGATCTTTTAAATGCGGAGGAATGGTTGGATGTTGTGAGAATCGGAATGGAAAACACTCCTAAGTATAGGCCTGGGACTACACCGGTTTTTACCACCAATGATCCAGATTTGTTCGATGCCCAGGGTAATCCCCTTTATGATACCGATTGGCAGGAAGAGGCCACAAGAACTGCAATTTCCAATAACCATCAATTATCCATTCGAAGTGGTTCGGAAAAATCCTCTGTGGGTGCTTTCTTGAATTATTCAAATGTACAGGGAATCATGTTGAACAATGATTTGGAAAGGATTAGCGGAAAAATCACCTATGATGTAACTCCAAAAGATTGGTTGTCATTGGGAATAAACCTTTTAGTGAATGATGTACAGGATACCGAATTTGAAGAAGGCGGTGGAGGTCAGGTGCCAAGACGTACTATGATTGAGATGCCACCCATCTTTCCGGTCAAATTTCCTGATGGGACCTATAGTAATAGTTTTATGATAGACGATGCCTATAACCTTGAGGCGATGGCAAACCCAGTCCATGTATTGGAAACCCAAGAAAGATTTTGGCATCGAAACCAGTTATTCGGTAATGTTTATGCCGAATTTACCATATTACCTGATTTAAAATTCAGGACACAATTTGGTTTTGATAAACACATTAGGGAGAAAAAGGAATACTCTCCAAGGGATTTGATAAATATATCCGCACCCAATGGTTATGCCAGAATATACAATCAGAAATCAACGTATTGGCAACAAGAGAATTATTTGACCTATACGAAGGAAATGGATGACCATAGGATCAATGCCATGTTGGGGTTAAGTTGGCAAGAACAAGTGAGTGAATATTCCAATATTTTTTCCCGTGGTTTTAGCGATGATTTCTTCAAATACAATAATATAGGTGCAGGTAGTGATCCTGACTCCCCATCCTCGGGATATAGCAAATGGTCTTTGAATTCCTACTTTCTAAGGGCAGGTTATACCTTTAAAAATAAATATATGGTAACCCTCACAGGCAGGTTGGATGGTTCATCAAGATTTGGTGAAAACAATAAGTATGGATTTTTCCCATCTGTGGGTGGTGGTTGGATTCTTTCAGAAGAATCATTCCTTTCCGATGTTGAAGACCTTGATAATTTAAAACTAAGGGCCAGTTATGGTGTCACGGGGAATACTGAAATACCTGCATATAGTTCGCTGGCAACAGTTTCTTCAGGTACCATATTGTTGAATGGTACTCGGGTGAGTTCAAGTCAGGTAAACCGATTGGCCAATCCTAATCTCGAATGGGAAAAAACAAGCCAGTTCGATATAGGTTTGGATTTAGCTGCTTTTAATCAAGGACTTCGGTTCGAGTTTGACTATTACTATAAGAAAACAACAGATCTTTTATTGGACAGACCTGTTCCTTATAGTACAGGATTTACCGCAGTAAGGGATAATATTGGGGCAGTGTCCAATAAAGGTATAGAGGCCATGGTTACTGCCAATATCTTTAGAAAACCTGATTTTAACTGGGAAATCTCATTCAATATAAACTTCAATAAGAACAAGATTGAAAGTTTGGGTGAAAATGATGAGGATATAGAACCAGGGCCGTTTTGGGTTTCAGGAAGCCAAACTATTTTAAGGGTTGGTGAATCGTTGAGTTCGTATTGGGGTTATGAACGTCTAGGGACTTGGGGTACTGATGAAGCGGCAGAGGCTGCTTTGGTCGGTGCTGTGCCAGGTGAGGCAAAACGCTCTGCCGAAAAGAAAATTTTAGGCAATGGACTTCCAGATTTTACGGGGAGTTGGATCAATACCTTCCGTTACAAGAATTTTGATTTTACAGCAGACATACAGTTTGTTGGTGGTGTCGATATTCTTCAACAATTCTATCACTCAACAGAAGACCGTTCAGGAATTGCCAATGGCCTTGCCACGATATTGTATGATGGATGGACAGAGCAAAACCAGAATACCATGGTGCAGGAAATCAGAAATCAGTCATATGCAGGTCAAAATAGTCAAATCGATAGTCATTGGGTAGTTGACGGTTCCTATATTCGAGGTAACCTCTTTACCTTGGGATATACATTCAACCAAAATGTTTTGGATGATTTAGGGCTCAATAAGCTCCGGGTTTACGCAAGTCTTGAAAACGCTTTTGTTATCGATTCTAAGGATTTTCAGGGTTATGATCCACAAGCCACTTCATGGGAAGGTAATCAATGGGGACAGAATATTTTCTTCTTCCAGTACCCTAAACCAACTACGTTCACCCTAGGATGCAGCTTTACATTTTAAACTAACTTAAAGACAATGATCATGAAAATAAAAATTAGCATTTTAGTTGTAATAACCGTCGCTTTTTTGGGCAGCTCTTGTTCGGACTTTTTAGATGAGGAGCCACGATCAGAGCTGAGTTCCAGTCAATTCTTCAAAGAGGCCGACCAAGCACGTAGTGCAGTAAATTCCCTGTATAGGACAGGTGCTCCAAGTATGACCAATGGAGGGGTTTATAGCGGGGTGCCTACGATGTTGGGCGCTTATATGTCCGGATTCTTTTCCAATGAGTATGCAGGGCAAGAGCTTCATGTCATTAATACACAACAATTGACCCTTAATGGGGATAATATTGGAGGGTATTTACAAGACCGATGGGGCGATTTATATCGAGGGATATCCCGAGCAAACAATGCTATCAAATATATTCCGGAGACACCGGGGTTGGCTGATACCGAAAGGAACCAGTTAATGGCAGAGGCAAAGTTTTTTAGGGCCTATGCATACTATTATTTGGTGCGTTTGTTTGGTCCCGTTCCATTAACTACAGAACCCTATGATTCTTTAGAGGATCTATATTTGGAAAGGAGTTCTGTCGCTGAGGTGTATGCGCAGATTGAAGCGGATTTAAGCGATGCCCTGTATAATGGGGAATTGGCCAACGTTGGTATGGTAGACAATGGAAAAAGGATTTCTTCAGGTACGGTAGCGACATTATTGGCAGAAGTTTACCTCACCATGAGTGGTAATCCGTTGAATGTAGACAGATATGGCGATGCTGCAAGTTTAGCCCAAAAGATTGTAAACGGTGATTATGGTAGTTTTAGTTTGGTACAGCATGATATGATTGATGGTAAAGTGGATTTGGAAAATTCTGCATACAATAAGATTCGTAGAAGTGACGCATCTGCCCAAGAGCATATTTATATCAAGGAATATGATCCTGCCATTTCTACTTCAGGCTTTCCTAGATATTCATATCCTACCGGACTTTCCCAAGACGTTTTGTACGATATCGTTAATGGGGCTTATCAACCTTCATCAACCTTTATAGGTCTATATGATCCTGTGAATGACCTAAGGGCACAGGAAAAACAATATTTCCATACAACACTTGAAGGTTCTGATAAAACATTTGAACATACTCCATATATGTGGCATGATGATGAGGCCATTTTTGAAACAGCCAATTCAGGTAAGGACCAAGCCATGTTAACTTTTGCCGACGTGCTTTTGATTGGGGCTGAGGCAATAGCACAATCCTCAGGTGTTACCGCGGAAGCCGTTAATTATTTGGCTCAAGTAAGGGCTAGGGCCTACTGGCAGAGCGATATTTCAACAATTGAGACGTCACTTTCGGGTCTTGGTGTAAATGAATTTGTGGAAGAAGTTTGGAAAGAAAGACATAGGGAACTTGTTTTCGAGTTTCAGAATTGGAATGATATTGTTCGTACAAGAAAAATTCCAGTAGCCAACACACCAGGTGAAATAACCTTTGTAGACGCAGTAGGTTTTGTTACCAGTCAAGACAAACAAATTGAACAAAAACATATGTTGTTGCCTTTGCCAGGTCCAGAACTTCAAAGGAATCCAAGTTTAGGAACCGATAATAACGGGTATTGAAATCTGTCATTATAATCGATTATGTCCTGGTCTGCGATTGGAATTGACGTTAGTTTAGTTGTGAAAAGTGCTTTGGGTATCGACCGAAGCGCTTTTTTTAATGGTTTTTGGGAAATGACCAAGTTGTGACTGTATGCTATCATTGGGTGTAAGTACGTCAATATCATCACCTTCATAATTGTCGCAGCTACCCATTACAACGATACTGGTTAATAAAAGTCCCCCGAGTAAGATTTTTTTCATAAATAGTGTTTTTAGTAGGTTCGATTACAGGGTTTGTGTTATTCCATAACGTAAGAATTGGTAAATTGTTACCCATACAACCATATGGGAGGTTTGATCTGCATAAAATCAATGTTTTTTGCTGAAGGTCGATCTTGAATATGAATAAACCGGGCCCCTCTGTCCTTTCTTCTGGTTTTTGTTTAATGGGGTGATGTCCCCAAAGAACGGTGATTGTATTGTCATTCCATTTGTCAGGGCTTTAAATGGCTATATGTGGGAGGATATGTCTTTACATAAAGGGTTTGGTCTGTAGTTATGTGATGACTTTTGGTTTTGTGGGTCTTAGTCCATATTTTGGTTTGCAATCTGACTGTATTTCCTTATCTTGTGTTCTCTTAATTTTTAAATGGTGACAATATGTTTGATATCAAGAAAGCCCTAATAGTACCCTTCTTTATTTTAGCGGGTATACTTTCAGGTAAAGCACAGTCGGGGAAAGTATACGACAACCTTACAATGAGGAGTGATATCTTAAAAAGTGAGCGTAGGTATGCCATCTATTTGCCTCCGGATTATGGGACGTCTGAGCGTAGTTATCCAGTGCTGTATTTATTACATGGCGCCACTGATGACCAAACAGGATGGGTTCAATTCGGGGAAATCTTAAGAATTGCCGATAAAGCCATTGAAGAAGGCAAGGCCACTCCCATGGTCATTGTTATGCCCGATGCCGAAACCGGTAAAAGAGGATATTTTAACCAAGGTGCGGATTGGCGCTATGAGGATTTCTTTTTTGAGGAACTCATGCCCTATGTTGAAGGAAAATATAGAATCAAGGGAGAGAAAAGATATCGTGCCGTGGCAGGACTTTCCATGGGGGGGGGTGGTTCTTTTATGTACGCCCTGCACCATCCTGAACTGTTTTCCTCCGCTTGTCCGTTGAGTGCTTATGTTGGCCCTTTGACTTTTGAGGAGCAAAAAGTGCGGTATACCGCCATTACGGAAAAATATACCGATAAGGAAGTGATGGAATATTATAACAGGCATAATGCCTTGAATCTGATAAAGAACTCCTCGGTAGAGGATATGAAGTCCGTTCGATGGTATATAGATTGTGGTGATGATGATTTCCTTTATGAGGGAAATAGTCTGGTGCATATCGCTATGCGAAAGAAAGAGATCCCCCATGAGTATCGGGTAAGGGAAGGCCATCATAGTTGGACGTATTGGCGGGAATCCTTACCTGTGGTATTGGAGTTTGTCTCACAGGCATTTCATAAATATTGATTGGGCTCGTTTAAACCTTTTCGGCTTAAGTGAAAAGGTTTAAACGAGCCCATTAAGTACTATGGGCAAAAAAAGGTTATTGGCACAAGTATTTGCGGCAATCCTGCTTTATGTGGGTATTTCATTGATTCTGGAAAAGGAATATTCCAACGAAATAATCCTTAGGGAGGTTTTGGAAGGGATGGTATTTGGCCTCATGTACGGTGTGTTTATTTGGCTTAGGGAGAAATTGAAAAAGAAAAAGGAATGATTCCTTCGTGGATTCCGTTCGGGTTGAAATCTATTTAGCGAACAATTGCCCCATATCCTTAAAGGTCTTGAACTCCAGTGCATTCCCGGCTGGGCCTAAAAAGAACATGGTCGCCTGTTCCCCGGCAAGTCCCTTAAACCGTATGTAGGGTTCGATAATAGACTCTACCCCATTCCCCGGCAAGGTTTTCAAAAATGTCCCAAGGTAAGGACCACGCCATAATGTGGCACCTCTTCGGATTTAGGTTTGTAGTGAATGACCGATTGATGGCCAAAAAGATTGAAGTCTGCCCAATGGTCACTGCTGCGCCATTCTCCACGGTCAAGGACTTCCCCATGGAATTTGCGGCATTCAGCTAGATTATGGACGTGAATAGCAATGTGGAAAGGCGCTATATCTTGCATAAATAATAAGGGTTTCTCCCGTGGAGGGGAATAAGTGGATAAAAATCACCTTTTTTCTATGAATTTAAAAAGTCCATGATTTTTAGGTTTACCTTATCCTGGTGCATCGAATGTCCTAGGCCCTGGGTTGCATACAGTTCACTGTTTTCCCATTTGGCATGTACTTTTTCCGCAGCGATGAAGGGGGCTACCGGGTCTTTCTCGTCATGGATGATAAGCCCCTTTTTTGACAAATGGCCTTTGAATTCTGAAGTTGAGAATTCACAGATTCCGAATCCGTATTTTTCCTGAAGGTATTTGTCCAATCCATCAAGAACCTTGTCATTGAATCGTAATAGTCTTTGGTAATGTAGCATAACGTCCTCCAAATCCGAAGGTGCACCTATGGTAACGATTTTTTCTATAGTTTCATTCGGGTATTTCTCTTGGTGGTATAAGGCGTTCATGCCACCAACGGAATGGCCGATGATATATGTTGGTCCATACTCATTGACGATGGCTTGGGTAGATTCTGTGTATAAGACCACATTCAGAATCTTACCTGTTGAATACCCATGGGCGGGAGCATCGAAGGCTACGATATTATAATCCTGTTCTTTTAGAAAGGAAATCAAGTTCCTCCATCGATAGGTATTGCTCTCCCATCCATGCATAAGGAGTACGGTCTCTTTGGTGCCTTTCCATTGATAGGTCTGAAGTTCAAGGCCTTTGTCCGTGATCACCTTACTTTTCGCTTCTTGCAAAAAATCCTGTTGCCCTTCACTTACCCTTCCTTTCCTAGGGCTACAGAATAAGGTGAACGCCTTTTCGGCAGCTTTTCTTCTGGAGAAGTGGGACAAAAGATTAAAATAAGCTCCAAAATAAATCGGAAGGTATCTATTAAGGATTTTGCGCATAGGATATCTTGGGTGTTTAAATGGGTTGTTGAAAGAGAAAAGGTTGGACAGGGTCTATTCCCATGCGATCATCAGGTATTTTATTTTGGCCCCATCAGGTACTTGTACAGGGTCTATGTTCGGACTTGATACATAACGGAGGCTTTCGGGTAATTGACTCTTGTCTATGGTGAAATAAACATCACTGTCTTTTACGAAAATGATAATATTGTTTAGGGATGTCACGATTTTTTGAATCGTGTATTTCTCCCTGATGTCCTTGAATGTGCTGTTTAGGCTTATGCCTTTTTCGGTTTCGAACCTTGGGTCATTGATCCGCACATTCTGTACTTTGGGAATGCTATCGGAACTCGGGGTTATGGTCAACAAATGGTTACCCCCTTTTTCATAGATTTTGATGCTTCTGGCCCCTAGGCCGGATGTCAGCTTCATGGTGTCCTTGACGATGGAATCCTGATAGTAGATAAGATCCAGGTCCCTGACCAAACTGATTTTTTCAAGTTTGCCCACACTGTGGTTCGTAATGCGAAAACTTGTGTCCTTTTCCTTTTTGCACTGTACGGCTACTGTAAGGATACAGGTACCGGTAACTATTATGGCTATTTTTTTCATTTATTAACGCATTACCTTTTTCAAGACCCCTAAGACCCCACGGATAAAGGTTGCACTGGTCAAAACCTTTATTACGGGGTTCTGCCTTGTGCTTCTTCTTGTGGATGTTTTTCTTCTTGTTGGTTTTTCTCTTTCTTTTTCGGCCTCTTTTTCGGCTTTTTCTATTTTTTCATTCAGTATCTCATAGGCACTTTCCCGATCGACATCCTCATTGTACTTGTTGACCAAGGTCGAATTTTCAATGACCGAATCCAATTCCTTATCGGTAAGTATATCCATTCTGCTCATTGGGGCACGAAGTAAAGTGGCGGCCAATGGTGTGGGGCGCCCTTTCTCATCCAAGGCCGAGATCAATGCCTCTCCGATTCCGAGTGAGGTAAGGACCTCCTTTGTGTCGTAGTAATCGGAAATCGGATAGTTTTCCGCAGTCAGTTTTATGGCTTTCCGGTCCCTTGCCGTAAAGGCACGTAAGGCGTGTTGCACTTTTAGCCCCAATTGCGCTAGAACCTCATTGGGGACATCGGTCGGGTTTTGGGTCACGAAGTAAAGTCCGATCCCTTTGGAACGGATTAGTTTGACAATGCTTTCAATCTGGTCCAACAAGGCTTTTGAGGCTTCCTTGAAAATGAGATGGGCCTCATCAATAAACAGGATAAGTTCCGGTCTGCCACTATCACCCTGTTCAGGGAAGGTAGCATAAACTTCAGCCAAAAGGCTCAACATGAAGGTCGAGAACAATTTAGGCCGATCTTGTATATCCGTTAAGCGTAGTATATTTATATACCCCCTGCCATTTTCATCTATGCGTACCAGATCATCAACCTCAAAGGATTTCTCCCCAAAGAACAAATCGGCACCTTGTTGTTCCAATTCGATGATCTTTCGTAAAATCGTACCTGTTGAACTTGTCGAGATCCGCCCATAATCCTTGGCGAATTCCTTTTTCCCGGTTCCTGTCGCATATTGAAGGACTTTTTTAAAATCCTTTAAATCCAAAAGGGGCAATTTGTTGTCATCGCAATATTTGAACACCACGGAAACGATACCTTCTTGGGTCTCTGTCAAATCCAGAATCCTGGATAGGAGGGTTGGGCCGAATTCTGAAACCGTTGCACGTAATTTTACCCCATCCTGTTCTGAAAGTGACAGTATTTCAACAGGAAAGCTTTTTGGCTCAAAGGGGATGCCTATTCTGGCATGTCGCTCATCGATCTTGGGATGTCCCGGACTGGGCTGGGCAAGTCCACTAAGGTCACCCTTGAGGTCCATTAGTAGGACGGGGATCCCCTTATCCGATAAATTCTCTGCAAGCACCTGGAGTGTTTTGGTCTTCCCTGTTCCTGTCGCACCCGATATCAGACCATGGCGGTTCAAGGTTTTAAGAGGGACTTTAACGAGGGCGTTGGTGACAGCCTCACCATCGAGCATCGCGGCACCCATGGTAATCGAATCGCCTTTGGTAGTGTATCCTTCTTCTATATGTGCAAAGAAATCATCTTTGGTACTCATAAGGTCAAATTTTTGATAAAAATAGGGCATTTTTAGGCAACAATAAAACGATTGGTAAGTAGTATCTTTGCCGAATGATGAAAGGTGAGGTTTTGGAATTGGTCGATAAGGGCTTGATGCTTCCATTGATGGAAGAATTTTATACCATACAAGGAGAGGGGTTCTATAAGGGAACGGCCGCTTATTTTATACGTGTGGGTGGTTGTGATGTGGGTTGTCATTGGTGTGATGTGAAGGAAAGTTGGAATCCCAGAAAACATCCGCCAACAGATATAACAAGTATTGTTGAGAAGGCAGTGGACTGTTCCGATACGATAGTCGTGACAGGAGGGGAACCATTGACATGGGATATGGGGCCGTTGACCAAGGCACTGAAAGCGAAAAATGTACAGACCCATATTGAAACTTCCGGGGCCCACCCGCTTAGTGGCACTTGGGATTGGATCTGCCTGTCCCCGAAAAAGAACAAATTACCCATGGGGAACATTTACGAAAAGGCACATGAGCTAAAGGTCATTGTCTTTAATAAGCATGATTTCATCTTTGCCGAGGAACAGGCGGCGAAGGTCAATAAGGATTGTATATTGTACTTACAGCCGGAATGGAGTGTGCGCGATAAGGTTACGCCCTTGATCGTCGATTTTGTGATGCGGAATTCGAAATGGAAAGTGTCCTTGCAGACCCATAAGTATTTGAATATCCCGTAAGCCGGAATGGCCCATGACCTGAAATCGACCTTGTTTTAACGGCCGCCATTGGTCTTAAGGTCCAAAAGGCATTCCGGGCCCAAATCGGGAACGGAAACCAAACCTTTGGACGTTCTTTTCTCCAGTATTCTTTTTGCGCTGGAACCAAACTGTAGTTCTGCCCGCATAAGGCACCCTTCAACAGTACAGTGGTTGTCGCCTATTTCATTGTCGTTGTCATCCGTAGTGGTTCCTTCATGCCCGTTTACAGGTTCGGTGCCCAAATTAACGAGTCCCATAAGATGTCCGAATTCATGGTTCAAGGTTGTGGTCTCTATATCATCGATATCGACTACAGGGCTTTTGTTGGCCAACGTCCTAATGGTTTCTTCGTAAATGACCATAGATGTATTGTAGTACACGGCCCCCAAGGTAACAAGGTTTTCTTCCTCCACGTCGTCTTCGGAAGAGGCATCGGCAAAATAGATATAGATACCAAGGGTGCTGCCATCATTGAAGATGGTCCTGTTCTTCTTTTCCAAGGCATCTATTTCCTCTAATGTCAATTTCTCTTCTTCTGGGGAAGTTAGTTCGGTATAGACCAATTCAATATTGTTCTTGAAGGTGTGTTCCTTAAGGAAGGAAACGAAATCGGTCATTGCATTTGCTGTTGGTCTGTAGCCCTTGACATAGGCGATTTCTATGCGAAGCTTATCAAAGGAGTTGTTCGATAGGATATCATTGGCAGATGATCCGGCGATCTTATAGTTGGCCGAATTATTGTTTTCTTTTTGGTCATTTGGGTTCCCCGGGTCTTTTGAGCAACTGCCCGTTAAGCCCAAAAATAGGATCAGTACTATCCAAAATCGATTGCTCATGGTTTAATCATTTAAAAGATAACGTATAAAACCATGTATTTGGTATTACAAGAAGGTCAAGCGGGCCAAATAATCATAATGATTCCCTTTTTTGATCAGTTCACAATTTAGGTGGCATTCCAATGCGGCATGCCACAAGGTCGTGTAATCCAAATATAACCATGGAAATGAATTGCTTGATACTCCTTTGTAGGTTATGGTAAAGTCAACCTCCCCATAATAGTCGTTTTCATCAGCGGCCATACCCTCATGGTTATTGGTCTTATCCCCATTTTTTTCCGTTTCATCCTCTTCGAACATATAAATGATGTCTGAGGAATCCAGTAAGATTTGTCCATTTGGAAGCATCAACGATTTAAAATGTTCCAAATAGGTCTTTAGTAGTTTGAGTCTGCCAACAATCCCAATGCCGTTCATGAGCAGTAGCAGGGTATCGTATTTTTGGCCATTATAGTCCAGTATAGGGCTGTTCACGGTATTTTTGACACCTCTTGAATTACAACAGGCCACAGCTCCGACAGACTGGTCCAAAGCTGTAACCTGCAATCCTTTTTCCTGGAGGTAAAGACTATGGCTCCCTGCCCCGCATCCTATATCGAGGATATTGCCATGGCACAGGTCCAATGCCTTTTGTTCGATTTTGGGCATTTCCTTATAGCCCCTGAAGAGATAGGGGACAGGAATGGTGTCCTCTTCGTCCAAGGAAGAGTAGGTGGTGATATCCCTATCATGGTCACCCTTGAGATAATCCAATAAAGCCTTGCCGAAAACATCGGTTTCCATAAAATTCGTACTTTGCAGGCAAAAGTGGGACTTTTGGCCCATTATAAAAAACCGAATATGCAGCAATTCAAGATATTACTTCTTTGTTTTCTTATGGCCCCAATGGGCCTTATGGCACAAGAGACCGATTTTTCCAAGGATGTGAAGGACTACCTAGAGTGTAATGGCACCATGAAACAATATGAATATGCCTACGGACAGTTGGTGCAGATGATGGAAAGTCGTTACCCCAAGAGTGATGACAACATAAAAAGCTGGACCTATCTGGAGGAGAACAAGGCCAAGGCCATGGAGGATATAAAAAACATGTTGGTACCCATATACAAAGAACATTTTTCCCATGGGGAAATAAAAAAGATGGCCGCTTTTTATAAAACGGAGGCAGGTGTTCTGTTGACCACGGACCGTTCAAAAATGACCCAGGCCCACAAAGAGGAATTGAATTCATTTTACAATACTGCCCTAGGTCAAAAAATCATAAATAAGCAGGAGGTGCTTACCAAGGAAATATCCGCGGCATCTGAAAAATGGAGTCGTGAGCTGTACGGAATTTTTATGGGTCTTTTGGGCAATGGATGATATTCTTCTGAGACAGTTGCCCAAGAAAGCTGCCGAAAAACACAGTAGCAATAAAAAGTTTTTTGCCAAGTTAAAACGGAAGCCCCCCAAGAACCTCGATTATGTGATGCGGGATCTGCATGAGGCCGAATTTGAACGGACGGATTGTTTGGCCTGTGCCAATTGTTGTAAGGCCACAGGCCCTCTTTTCACCAATATTGACATTGGGCGTATCTCGAAATTTTTTCGGATGAAGCCACAGAAGTTCATCGCCCAGTTCCTGAGGGTCGATGAGGACAATGACTATGTGCTTCAGGAGGTCCCATGTGCTTTTTTGGGCGATGACAATTTTTGTTCCATTTACGATGTCCGTCCCAAGGCATGCCGTGGGTTTCCGCATACCGATCGAAAAAAATTCCAGCAGATCGGTAACCTTACCCTTAAGAATGTGGCTATCTGTCCCGCAGCCTTCAATATTGTCGAGGAAATGAAAAAAAGATTGCCTTAGCCTTTGTCTTATTCGTATATCAAATATTTTGCCCTAATGGCCTTGAACGATTCCAGATCGGACCGCCAGGTGGCTTTGATATCCGTTTCGGACATTCCAGCCTCGATTTGCTGTTGTAATTTTTCCGTTCCGGCATGTTTTGTGAACCCACTGGTGTTGAAAAATTTGGACTTGTCCTTGGTATTCGTATAGGAATCGATAATCCATTTTAAGGAAACTTCTTCCATTCTGGGACTTTTGGAAAGATCTATGCCGTAGCAGACCTTACCATTTTCCTTTGGACTCTTAGATCCAAAATTGGGTTTGGGTCGGTATTTAAAATGGTACTGGGTACTGTCTAGGAACGAAGCCCCATAGCGTTGGAATTGAAACTCGGTGCCCCTGCCGGCGTTGATGTTGGTGCCTTCGAACAGACCTAGGCTGGGATAAAGGTTGATGGCGGTGTCATTCGGCAGGTTGGGGGAAGGTCGAATAGGTAGGTTATATACTGAATCGTGGTTGTAATTTCCCAAGGGGATAACGGTCAGTTCTGCCTTGGCACCCCCTTTTAGCCAACCTTCCCCATTGATCATTTTGGCGTATTCGCCGATTGTCATCGCATAGACCAACGGAATGGTGGTCATGCCCAGAAAGCTGGTATGTTCTTTTTCCATGGTGGGACCGTCTATAAAATGTCCGTTAGGATTGGGCCGATCCAGGACCACAATGGGAATGTTGTTCTCGGCACAGGCCTCCATGACCAATTGCAGGGTGGCGATATAGGTGTAAAAACGAACTCCGACATCCTGGATATCGAACAGGATAATATCAATATCCTTTAGCAGTGCCGGGGAAGGTTTGCGATTTTCCCCATAGAGTGAAATTAGGGGCAGCCCCGTTTTCGTATCCAGACCATCCTTTATCCTCTCCCCCGCATCCGCCTGTCCGCGAAATCCATGTTCGGGGGCAAATACTTTTTTAATATCGATATCCAAGCCCAATAATGAATCGACAATATGGGTGTATCCGTTTTTTTTGAAAATAACACTGGTTAGGTTTGCCACTACCCCTACTTTCTTTCCTTTTAGCATTCCTATATAGTCATGGGTGTTGTTGGCCCCCACGGTAATCGGCCCATTTTGGGGTACTTCGATACGTCCCGTTTGTGATATTGAATCGTTTTTAGCTTGTTTTTCAGTGTTTCCACAGGATGACACAATTAAAAACCACAAGAAAACTGTACTTTTGAAACTGGATAAAAATGCCATGGTTTGAATTTAGAATATTTTATAGCCAAACGACTCATTAAGGGAAAAGAGCATAAAATTAGCATATCTGCGCCAATAATAAAAATAGCGATCGCTGCTATTGCCATTAGTGTTTTTATGATGTTGGTCGCTATTGCCACTGGGGTCGGGCTTAAGCATAAGATACGGGAAAAAGTAGCTGCCTTCAATGGACATATCCAGATATATAATTATGATAACAATACGTCGGATGTATCTGTTGTCCCTGTTTCGAAAGAACAGGACTTCTACCCTAAGTTTACTACGGTTCCCGGCATTGTGCACATACAGGCTGTTGCTGCCAAGGGAGGGATAATCCGTACAGAGGAGACTTTTGAGGGGTTTATTGCCAAAGGTGTAGGGGAGGATTACGATTGGGAGGTTCTTAAGGAGTATTTAACCGAGGGTGTCCTGCCCGATTATTCAGGGGATATCAACACAGAGGTCTTATTGTCGCGATTAATGGCCAATAGGTTGAAACTGAAGGTTGGTGATACCTTTTCGGCTTTCTTTCCGAAAGAGGAGGATCCTATGAAGCCAAATCAAAGACGCTTTCGGGTAGTGGGTATTTATGACAGTGGTTTTGAGGAGATTGATGGTATGTACGTATTTGTCGATATTCGCCATATTCAACGAATGAACAAATGGGATGCGGACCAAGTGGGGAATTTTGAGGTCTTTCTGAACGGTTTTGATGATTTGGAGCAGAAGAATCGGGATATTTATGGCCAGATTTTATCCACTCTGGATACACAGACCATAACAAATAAGTATTACAAGATTTTTGAATGGATTGGATTATTCGATTTTAATATTGCCTTGATCATAGGGATTATGATTATCGTTGGGGGCATTAATATGGTTACGGCCCTTTTGGTATTGATCTTGGAACGCACCCAAATGATAGGGGTTTTAAAGGCTTTGGGTACGGATAATTGGAGTATACGTAAGATCTTCCTTTATAATGCCGCTTACCTGATTGCCATTGGCCTGTTTTGGGGTAATCTGTTGGGATTGGGTTTTATATGGATACAAGGGAAATACCGCCTACTGAAATTCCCGAATCCCCAAGAATATTATATGGAATATATACCAGTGCATATTGATGCTGTTACCGTTGTACTGCTCAATATCGGTGTCCTGGTTCTATGCTTGTTGATGCTGTTGGTGCCTTCGTACATCATAACGAGGATAAGTCCTGTCAAAGCCATTAAATTTGAATGATCGCCAATAACGATTATAACTCGGTTCAAATTGATAGCCCTATCTAGTCTGTATTTTGGGAATTTGGGAAAAGTAGTCGGCAATTATCGGACCGTACAAAGAACAACGACAAGGTTATTCCTGACTATGGGTAATATGCCCGAAAAAGTTTGAACGAGTTCGTTATGCGCTTAAATAAAGTCCAAGGTAGGTTATAGGCACATGATGTTTATCGTGTTTTTTCAAATAGACATATCGGATTTGTTTAATTTTGGGGAATGCAAAAGTTTTTCCCATTTGTAGATTGGGTTTCCGATTACAGAAAAAGCTATCTGTTGAAGGATTTGGTCGCTGGGTTCACTGTGGGTGTTGTTCTAGTGCCACAGGCAATGGCCTATGCTATAGTGGCAGGGCTTCCGCCAGTGTATGGTCTTTATGCATCGGTTTTCCCACTTTTGGCTTATGTTTTTTTGGGGAGTTCAAGGCACTTGGCCGTTGGTCCCGTCGCCATGGATTCCCTTTTGGTGGCCGCTGGTTTGGGTACATTGGCCATAACGGGAGTTGAAAACTATATAGCCATGGCCATTTTTTTGGCTTTCATGGTAGGGGCGATCCAATTGTTGTTGGGTTTTTTGAGGATGGGTTTTTTGGTCAATTTTTTGTCCAGGCCCGTGATCAGTGGTTTTACCTCAGGAGCGGCATGTATTATAATCCTTAGTCAATTAAAGCATCTGTTGGGTGTCGATATTGGAAAAAGCAGTAAAGTACATGAGTTGGTCGTATATGCCTTGGAAAAAGTGGGGGACACCAATCCCTATGATTTTGCCATTGGAACAATCGGGATCCTTATAATCTTGTTACTGAAAAAATGGAATAGAAAAATACCTTCTGTATTGGTAGTGGTCGTATTGGGTATTTTGGCGGTTTATCTGTTGGGTCTTGAGCAATATGGTGTTCGCATTGTTGGGGATATTCCAAAAGGGCTGCCTAATTTCCAATTCCCCGATATCGATTTCAAAAAGGGTATGGATCTTTGGCCCATAGCTTTGACCTTGGCCTTGATCGGTTACCTTGAGGCGATATCAATAGGGAAATCCATAGAAGAAAAAACCAAGGAAGACCGGATAGACGCCAACCAGGAACTCGTGGCTTTGGGCACATCGAATATTGTCGGTTCTTTTTTTCAGGGCTACCCGATTGCGGCTAGTTTTTCCCGCTCTGCAATCAGTAACGATGCAGGCGGAAAAACGAATCTTTTTGCCTTGTCCAGTGTTGTAATGGTTGTGTTGGCCCTCTTGTTCCTGACCCCCTTGTTCCATTATTTGCCCAATGCGGTGTTGGCGAGTATCATTATGGTTTCGGTATTCGGTCTAATAGACTTCGAGTATCCAAAAACACTCTTTAAATATAGAAAGGATGAGTATGTTGTTCTGGCACTTACTTTTTTGGTTACCCTCTTTGTCGGGATAAAGGAAGGGGTACTTGTTGGGGTCCTGATATCTTTGCTGTTAATGGTGTACCGCACTTCAAAACCCCATTTTGCCGTATTGGAAAAGGTTAAGGGGTCCGAATACTATAAGAATATAAACCGATTTGAAGAGGATGTCGAACATCGGGATGATCTGCTTATCATACGTTTCGATTCACAACTATATTTTGGGAACAAGAATTTTTTCAAGAATCATTTGTTGGGGGAAGTCAAGGCAAAGGGGAAATCCCTCAAAGGTGTTATCTTAAATGCGGAACCAATAAATTATATCGATTCTACCGCAGCGAATATGTTGATTGCCGTAATCGAGGAGTTGCACGATCAGGGTATACGTTTTTATATTGTGGGTGCCATTGGCCCTACAAGGGATATTATTTTTAATAGTGGTATTGTCGATGTATTGGGCAAGGATTTCCTTTTTGTAAGGACCAAAGAAGCTGTTGCCTGTTTTGATGACCCCGGAAGTATTCAGGGTACACATCGAAAAATTGCACACCAAAGGAAAGTATAATCGTAACTATTGTTACAGATAAAAGAAAGGAAAAACCTTATTTTTGGGAATATTTTGAAAGAAAGGATGAATATAGAACAAATATATACAGGTTGTTTGGCCCAAGGGGCGTATTATATAGAGAGTGGTGGGGAAGCTGCGATCATTGACCCATTGCGGGAAGTGGAACCCTATGTACAGCGGGCAAAGGCCGATAATGCGAAAATCAAGTATATTTTTGAGACCCATTTTCATGCCGATTTTGTCAGTGGACATGTTACCTTGGCGAAGAACACCAGTGCTTCCATTGTTTATGGGCCTTTGGCAAACCCTTCTTTTGATGCGATTATAGCAGAGGATAACCAGGAATTCAAAATCGGGGACCTTACGATCAAGGTACTTCATACCCCAGGGCATACGATGGAGAGTACCACCTATCTTTTAAGGGATAAAGAAGGTAGGGATCATGCCATATTTTCAGGGGACACCTTGTTTCTAGGGGATGTTGGTCGCCCCGACCTTGCACAGAAGGCGGCTGATATGACCCAAGAGGATTTGGCGGGTATCCTGTACGATAGCCTTAGAACAAAAATAATGACATTGGCAGACGATGTCATCGTCTATCCGGCACATGGTGCAGGTTCGGCCTGTGGTAAGAATATGATGAAGGAAACCGTGGATACTTTGGGAAACCAGAAAAAAATGAACTATGCATTGCGTGCAGATATGACAAAGGCGGAGTTTATAGAGGAGGTTACCGAAGGGTTGTTGCCCCCTCCGAAATACTTTCCTTTAAATGTAAGGATGAACAAAGAAGGGTATGAGGATATCGGGGATGTGCTCGAACGTGGCAATACGGCAATGGATCCGGAAACCTTTGAGGCTGTTGCAAACGAAACAGGAGCCATTGTCTTGGATGTCAGGCACCAGGATGAATATGTAAAGGGCCATATCCCACGTTCCATTTTTATCGGCCTAAATGGTAGCTTTGCGCCTTGGGTAGGAGCCCTGATAGCCGATGTGAAACAACCTATTCTATTAGTTGCCCCTGTAGGCAAGGAGAAAGAGACCATGATTCGCTTATCACGGGTGGGTTTTGATGGTGTCCTGGGATATTTGAAAGGGGGATTCGATACTTGGAAAAATGCAGGGAAAGATTATGATACTATAGCGACCGTTACGGCGAATGAGGTAAGCGGGGAGGTCAATGCGAACCAAGTCCCCGTGTTCGATGTTCGTAAGGAGAGCGAATATCGCTCGGAACATGTGGTAAACGCTATTAATATTCCCCTTGGGTCATTGAACCAACATTTGGCCGAATTCCCAAAAAACCGTACCTTTTTATTGCATTGTGCTGGTGGCTACCGTTCCGTGATTGCAGGTTCAATACTAAAAAGTAGGGGAATACATAATATAATTGACATTGCGGAAGGTTTCCCAGCGATAAAAAAGTCGGGTATCAAGGTAACCGACTATGTTTGTCCAACCGCATTGTAAATAAATTTATCCAAGGGGGTAAGAGCCCTATTGGTGCATATTGTTATTACATATAGTTTCTGTGGTCGTGTTGACTATGGGATATACATTAATCTTTATTTAGGTATTATGAAAAAAAATATGGGAAGTACCGACAGGTTGATTCGGGTAGTTTTGGCCCTAATAGCAGGGGTTTTGGTTTATTTTGGGGTAGTTGGTGATACAGTATCCTATATATTATTGGCACTGGCTTCGGTTTTTGTGTTGACAAGTCTGGTAGGCTTCTGCCCATTATATGTTATTTTTGGGGTTGACACGTGCCATAGGAAAAAGTGATTTTCTATTTTTTTCGGAATGGGACGATTTTTATTTAGCTGATTTTTATCATATTTCGTACCATTATTGACCGTTATATTTACAGCATCTTGATTAAAAATAGAATAACATGGCATCAATACTACCCTTGGTAAATTGGAGTAACGGGATTATCATGATCGGCGTTTTTGCCGCTGTGGTGATAGGTTTGGTCGTTGCACTTTTAATATTCATGAATAGCGGTAAAAAGGATGAGGGTTAGGGGTTTGTCTTTTTTTGTGGATCCGGAATAGGTTTTTCCCCAAAGTATTTTTTACGATTGTATATGGCATCCCGTAACCTTCCTTGGTTTTAAGAGGTTTTTTCGGGCAATCTTTATTGTCCAGAACCGATGATGGGGGATTTTTATGGGGCGGATTGGTGTTATGGGCCGCATAATACTGTTTTTCGTTGCTTTTGGGTATCGACTATTCTGGTCTTCATGAAAACCCCAATATAATCGCAGCTATCTTAGACAGTCGGTAATAACCGTGTTTTTTGTGGATATCCCTTAATTAATGCCGTTTCCATTTGACCCATATCGATTATCGTTTGTAGGTAATGTTCAAATCCATAAAAGGGATATTGGAATTAAGGCAAAGTTTTGGATTGGGTAGTGCTTACCTATGTTTTTTCAGGTTTCTTTATACTTTCGAAAGACGAAGGGGGTTGGGTTATGTACTTTTGCAAGTGTAAAAGTCAAATTAGTTTATTACATTAAAATCATGTTGTTTCATTTTCTGTATCTGTGAAAGGTGGATTTTTATATTTGTTGAAATACATATGGGTCGGATTATACATTGCATTTTGGGTGAAATGGTGAAATTTAGAATATTGATCTTGTTATTGGCCTTTGTACAGGCCTGTAATGAAATAGAACCACCTGGGCCAATAGGCCCTGTGCCCTCAGAACGGCAATTGGCATGGAATGGCATGGAATATTATGCTTTTGTCCATTTTAACATGAACACCTTTACCAATATGGAGTGGGGCACAGGGGCTGAATCCCCACAACAGTTCAATCCAACAAGCTTGGATACCCGTCAATGGGCCAAAGTAGTAAAGGAAGCTGGTATGAAGGGCATCATTCTTACGGCCAAGCACCATGATGGTTTTTGCCTTTGGCCAACAAAAACGACTGAACATTCCGTAAAAAATTCACCTTGGAAAGATGGGAAAGGGGATGTTCTGAAAGATCTTTCGGAGGCCTGTAAGGAGTTTGGACTCAAATTCGGGGTATATCTTTCCCCATGGGACAGGAACCATAAAGACTATGGCAGACCGGAATATGTAGAGGATTTTCACGAACAACTTCGGGAACTGTTGTCCGATTATGGCGAGGTATTTGAGGTTTGGTTCGATGGTGCCAATGGAGGTTCGGGTTATTATGGGGGGGCTAACGAAACTAGGAAAATAGACAATAAGACCTATTATGAATGGGACAAAACCATTGCGATAGTACGGGAATTACAGCCGAATGCCGTTATTTTCAGTGATGGTGGCCCAGATGTGCGTTGGGTGGGCAATGAGGAAGGATGGGCAGATGAGACCAATTGGAGTACCATGCGTAGGGATGAGATCTATCCTGGTTGGCCCCGTTATGTCGAATTGCGCTCGGGTCATGAGGACGGCACACATTGGTTGCCCGCAGAGGCGGATGTCTCCATACGGCCGGGGTGGTATTATCACCCTAGTGAGGACCATCAGGTAAAGACCTTGCCACGGTTGTTGGACATTTATTATAATTCCGTCGGGAGAAATGCGGCCTTGTTATTGAACCTGCCCGTTGATACCTGCGGATTGGTGCATGGGGAGGATGTAGGGAAGTTGATGGATCTACGTAGGCAATTAGACCTTGATTTCGGGACTGAACTTGCAAAAGGGATAAAGGCGACAGCCACTGATGAACGTGGCAATATGATGCGATTTAAGGCCTCGAATGTAAATGATGGTGATCCTGATACGTATTGGGCTACTAATGATGGGGTCTCAAGTGCCTCCATTATTCTGGAATTCGACAGCCCGACCGAGGTGAACCGAATCTTATTGCAGGAATATATACCCCTGGGACAACGGGTAAAGGATTTTGTCGTATCAGCGGAAATCGATGGTAAATGGAAGGAGATCGATGGGCAGACCACCATAGGCCACAAACGCATCCTTAGGTTCAAGACCGTTAAGGCAGATAAGGTCAAGGTACTGATTATGGCGGCCAAAGGGCCAATAGCCCTTTCCAACATTGCATTGTACAGGGCACCTAATTTATTGACGCCCCCAGTGATTAAAAGATCTTTGGAAGGCATGGTGAGTCTTACTGTCCCTGATGATGGGGTTGAGGTTTATTATACCTTGGATGGGAGTGGGCCCACGACTTCCTCGATCAAGTATGAAAAACCTTTTAGGGCAAGCAGGCCTACTATGGTGAAGTGCCTTGCCTATGACCCGGAGACAAAGGCAAGAACAGAGGTTGTGGAAAAATATTTCGATATAGCCAAGACCAATTGGGAAATTGTACATACTACAACGGGCAATATGACCGAGGCAAGGAAGTTGATAGACGAAGATCCAAATACTTTTTGGGCCACCGACAAAGGGGTTTCGACGATTCAGGAAGTGATAATCGATTTGGGCAAGGTGTATCCCTTAAAAGGGTTTACCTATTCGCCCATGCAGGAACGCTATCCTTTTGGAACCATAACCAACTTTGAGTTTTATGTAAGTACCGACAATAAATTCTGGAAACGGGTGGTTCGGGGCGAATTCGATAATATCGTCAATCATCCTATAGAACAGAAGGTACCGTTTAAACTTACCCGTGCAAGGTACATAAGGTTGCGGGGCATTAAAGTGTCCGGGAAAGATTATCAGACTTCCTTCGGGGAGGTTGGGGTGCTTACTACAAAGGGCTGGTAAAAAGGGAAAAGGTATTGGGTGTTGTTAAACGTGGCTTTTGTCAAGTATTTTTGATTTGTGGTCCCCGATGGCGGTAATAGTGTTCCGTAGGGGGTGAAGTGACATGGCCATCGTTATGTTTGTGGGTCTATGTAGATCTCTTTGCATGAAAAGGTTGGTTGTTAAGTTCATTGATATGTAATTTTATGGGTTTGTAATCGTTGTAGATAGTACCATACATTTGGCTTTCCATTTTTTTGGAATGCATGCATGCTAATGATGAATTACGTAAACAATGATCAATATAACCATAACTATATATATTTAATGAAAGTTGCATTTATTACCGGGGTAACCGGCCAAGATGGGGCGTATTTAAGTGAGTTCTTATTGAAAAAAGGATATATCGTACATGGATTAAAACGGCGTTCCTCCATGTTCAATACTGATAGGATAGACCATCTATACCAAGATCCGCATGTCAAAAACAGAAATTTCATCCTCCATTATGGGGATATGACCGACAGTACCAATTTAATACGGTTGATAAAGGAGATAGAGCCCGATGAAATTTACAATCTGGCGGCGATGAGCCATGTACACGTTTCCTTTGAGATTCCCGAATATACCGGTAATGCGGATGGTTTGGGAACGTTGCGGATCCTTGATGCCGTAAGGCTTTTGGGTCTAGAGAAAAAAACCAGGATCTATCAGGCCTCAACTTCGGAGCTGTATGGCAAGGTTCAGGAAGTTCCACAATCGGAGACCACGCCTTTTTACCCTCGAAGCCCCTATGCGGTGGCAAAGATGTATGCCTATTGGATTACGGTCAATTATAGGGAGGCCTATGGGATATTTGCCTGTAATGGTATCTTGTTCAATCATGAATCACCTATTCGAGGGGAAACCTTCGTTACCCGAAAGATCACACGGGCAGCGGCCCGGATAGCAATGGGACTTCAGGATAGATTGCACTTAGGGAATCTTGATGCCCAACGGGATTGGGGCCATGCCAAGGATTATGTACGTATGATGTGGATGATCTTACAGGCGGAACAACCGGAAGATTGGGTCATAGCTACGGGTACGACCACAACAGTCCGTGATTTTGTGAAAATGGCGTTTGGGGAAGTAGGCATTGCACTCGAATTCAAGGGAGAGGGGATAAATGAAAAAGCATTTGTCAAATCCTGCTCAGACCCTAAATTTCAATTGGAAATAGGGAAAGAGGTTTTGGCAGTGGATGCAAATTATTTTAGACCTACCGAAGTTGAACTATTGATCGGTGATGCATCCAAGGCAAAGAACAAGTTGGGATGGGTTCCCGAATACGGGTTGAAGGACTTGGTAAAGGATATGATGCAAGGTGATATAAAGACAATGAATAAAGAACATTATTTGAAAAAAGGAGGGTATAGAACCTTGAACTATTATGAATAAAGAGGCGAAAATTTATGTCGCAGGCCATAAGGGTATGGTCGGTTCGGCCATATGGCGCGCCTTGATGGCCGATGGTTATACCAATTTAGTAGGAAGGACAAGTACGGAACTTGATTTGAGGGATCAGGCCGCTGTCAATGCATTTGTGACCTTGGAAAAACCTATGGTAATCATTGATGCTGCTGCACGGGTAGGGGGTATTTTGGCCAATAGCCAGAATCCGTACCCCTTTTTAATGCAGAACCTTCAGATACAGAATAACCTGATCGATGCTGCACATATACATGAAGTACGGAAATTCATCTTTTTGGGAAGCTCATGTATCTATCCGAAAATGGCACCACAACCCATAAGGGAGGAGCATTTGTTGACCGGCCCACTAGAGCCGACCAATGAGTGGTATGCCATTGCCAAGATTGCCGGGGTTAAGGCCTGTGAGGCGATACGGAAACAATTCGGGAAGGATTTTGTAAGTCTTATGCCGACCAATTTATACGGTCCCTTTGATAATTTTGACCTAAAGACCTCCCATGTGCTACCTGCTATGATACGTAAGTTCCATGATGCGAAACTAAAAGGTAATGGGACTGTCGAATTATGGGGTAGTGGTATGCCCTTACGGGAGTTTCTGCATGTGGACGATATGGCACAGGCAGTATTGTTCGCGGTAAAAAATGTATTGCCAGAACACCTCTACAATGTAGGTACGGGTACCGATCTTACAATCAAGGCCTTGGCAGGGATCATACAACAAGTAGTAGGGCATAAGGGCGCTATACATTGGGACAGTAGTAAACCCGATGGAACCCCCCGTAAATTGATGGACAGTGCCAAGATGAACACTTTGGGCTGGAAGGCAGGTATTTCTTTGGAAAAAGGGGTGCAAGAGACTTACGATTGGTTTTTGGATAACCAAAACCTTCTAAAAAAGAACGTATAACAATAAATAAAACAATGTAAATACTTACATTTGATAACAGGTTTTGGCCTAGATATTGGTTTTACCGGGCTACATGTTGTGCCAAATGTCTTGTTTTCGACTGTGAAAAGATGTATTTGAACGAAAAAAACTAAAAGGAATAGCTTCGGTGTGGGGTGTATCAATTTATTTTGGACTTTAGAACCCTAATTTTTTTATTCGATTGACTAATGACAAAATTTTAAAAACAGGTAGGGTATTACAATGTTTGATTGTTGTGGTTGTATCTGTTTTAAGTGAAAAAATATATAAAATCCCCCTGTTATGGTAATCTACTCGGCATATATGTTTTTTGGCATGTCAAATATATATTTTATTTGTTTATTCGCTATTCTGTTGGCCTTTATTCTTTCCGACAGGATGTTCCCGATTATTATTTATACCGTGCGTATCAAAAATCTTATGGATGAACCTGGTGACCGCAGTACCCATTCCCTAAAGACACCTACACTTGGTGGGGTCGGTGTTTTTGCGACATTCTCAGTTACCGTGTTATTGTTTGGTGTGTTTTCAGGATTACAAAGGCCAGACCTCCTAAAACTTATGGGAATTATCGGGTCGACAACGATCTTGTTGTTTTTGGGGGTAAAGGATGACCTTGTTGCATTGGCTCCCAAGAAAAAAATGCTCGGACAGATATTCTCTTCGGCTTTGGTGATCTTTGCAACCGATATTCGTATCAATAGTTTTTATAGCCTTTTTGGTATTGGGGAGCTGCCTTATTTTGTGTCCGTTTTGTTCTCCATGTTGGTTTTTGTGTTTATCATCAATGCCTTCAATCTTATAGATGGCATTGATGGACTGTCGGGAGTAATAGCGATATTGGCAAGCACTATTTTTGGTTTGTTCTTTTTAGCGAACGATAACATATTGATGGTCGTTGTTTCGGCCGTTTTAATAGGTGCCCTTCTAGGTTTCTTAAAATATAATTTATCCGATTCCGATTCCAAAAAACTGTTTCTTGGTGATTCAGGTTCCATGTTTGTGGGTTTTTTGTTGGCTTTTCAGGCTATATATTTAGTTCAGATGAACCATTGGGAGGGTACATCGTTTGTAATCCCGAATGTCCCCGTGTTTATAATGGCCGTACTGTCATATCCGATATTGGATACCTTACGAGTCTTTATTGTCCGTATACGACAAAAGAGAAGCCCTTTTAAAGCGGATCGTAATCATATACATCATCGTATCTTGGATTTGGGACTTACCCACAAACAGGCAACTTCCTGTATAGCCATAACGAATTTTATTATTATTATATTCACTTTTTTGGTGGGGAGTTTATATATAAACCTTCAGCTCTACATCGTAGTTGTTTTGGTGCCATTATCGTATTTGGTCTTGTATTTTGTAGTTAAGGGGAGTGTAAGAGCCGTAGACGATGATGATAGGCAGTCCCGATCTGGATCCATTGGTTCGTCCAATGGTGTCGTCAATAGACAAAACAAGGGTTATGGTCAACCGGAAAGATCCTTCCGAAGCGATGTTGGCCTTGATTTGGAACAGCCTGAAATACCAGCCCCAAAAGACAAAAAAAGGAAAGTTCGAAATTTAGTGGTCTCGAAATTTATAGCGAAAAGTTGGGAGGAAATAAAAAAATTGGCTGCATTTTAGATTTCACTATTGGCCCTTGATCGGATTCCCATGAACATTGGGGCCCATGGTTTTTGTGTATATGGGATCGCCTTACTTGTCCAGGCTAGTTGGTTCGGTATTCGATTTTAAAAAACAGAGGGGATTATCCAATAAAAAACAATATTTTAGTGTTTGGTTATAGGGAAAATTTTATATGAGGATACCCATGGCTCTCATCAAGATATAGGGTTCATTTTCTTTTAGTTAATGTAAGTGGTGGAAAAGTTGGATATTTTGAAAAGGGTGGGTTCACCAGAGGCTCCAAAGTTGTTCAGTGTGCTTGTCGATCAGGTTCTGTTGAGTGCGACAACACTTTTGACATCGGTTGTTCTGGCTAGGACATACGACAAGGCCGATTATGCGGATTTAGTACTGCTTTTTTCAATCTCAATGTTTGTTTTAGGTTTTCAAAGTTCTTTGATTTCCAAACCCTATGCTATAAGTTTGAATGATTTTAAAGGGGAAAACCTGAAAAGGTATTTTTATTTCAACCTTAACCTTAAGTTTCTGTTCACCTTGCTGCTGATTCTGTTCTTTCCGTTAATGTATTTTGTTTTGTTCGATACATGGAGCCTTGGAAAAGCTTTTTTTTTCGTATTGTATGTTTCATCCTATACCTCATATTACTTTGTTAGGGAGACACTGTTGAGTGAGAGGAAAACATTGCAAAACCTTAAATATGGGGCTTTTTGTTCTATTGTGATTGTAATTGTCCTATCGGTTATTTTATTCTGTCAGATAAGGGATGTGTCTGTTTTCTTGTGTGCGACTTCTGTCATTTACCTTATTGCGACCTTTGTTTACCTATTGGGTAATAGGCGATTTATAAAGATCGATAAAAAGCACTATTTGCGTTATTGGAAAATTAATTGGAGTCTAGGTAAATGGTTAACGGGGTCCAATATACTATTCCACATGAGCACAAATATCTATCCATGGCTATTACTGTTCATAACCTCAAAAAATGATGTTGCGGTATATGGGGTCCTCATGAGTGTCGCAAGTTTGTTAAATCCGGTATTGGCCGCGTTAAGTTCCTATCTGTTGCCGATTTTTGTGAAGATGAATACGGATTATGGACTGGTAAAACAGAATTTGAATAGATGGGTGGCTGTATTTGGGGTTATGTCTATTACTTTGGTCTTTATAGGTTATTTCTTCGGACAACTTATCATTGACCTTGTTTTTGGGGGCAAGTATGCAGCACTGGGCATAATAGTCATTTTCCCTTATGTGGTGCAGGCCATCAATATTATTAGCCAACCTTTTAGAATAGCCTTGAATGCAATAAAAAGAACGGATATTAATTTCTGGATATTGATTCCAAGAAGTATTATATCCATTACGGTGGGTATTGTATTGGTTCGTTCATATGGGGTTATAGGGGTCTTTTATACTATGGTGATCGAAAATATTTTCTACCAATCCGTTTATTATATAATTTACCGTAAAATCATAAATAAACCTATAGGCAATTGATTATGGGCAAATTCGGATTACGGTTTTTGAACGGTTCGCTTTTTACATTTATAATATTGGTGATAATGAATCCCATTGGGTTTATTGGAGGGGTTTCGTCAATAGGTGGTGTTGGGAAGTTTGGGTTTTCAATGACCTTCATCGCCTTTGTAGTAGTGGCATTGAATAAATCCAAGTTCAAAGTTAAGTTGTTGAATAAGACTGGGTACCCTATTATTTTCTTCATCAAGTGCTATATTGTTAATGGATATGGTGACAGATGTTTAGGTAAACTAATTTAAATTGAATCGTAAGGATTAAAACAAGGAGGCAAGTTGAGATATTCAAATAGATGAGTTCAAAAAAAAGTCATATAATTTTGCTTTTACTTTTTGTTACATTCTTGGTAATGAACCCAATAACATTTGATGTGAATATTTCTTTTGTTGGGAAATATGGGAAGTTGTTGGTGGCTTTATCCGGTATATTGATATTGCAGAAGTCCTTTGTTCAGTTGAACAACTTTGTGGCTAAAAATGTGTGGTTGATATTTTTTTGGGCACTTTGTATTGGATTTGCCCTTTTCAGAATTTTGGAAAAAGGGGTCAATTTCGATTTGATACAGCAAAACATTTTATTCATTGTTTTTGTTTATTTCTATTATCTCTTGTCATTAAAGTTTAAAAGCCGGTATCGTGTCCCAAACTACTTTTTTTTAAAATATTTAGCTCGGGCAATTAATTTCAATTTGTTTTTTTGGACTGCTATTGTCTTTCTTTTTTCCTTTGACATATGGCATACTGCCGGGGATAGAACTGGATTAGGCCTTTTTTACGGGAGTTATATCCAATTTGGGATTTTTGCATGTGTGGGGGCAATCGCAAATTTCTCATTACTTAGGTATCGGATCAAAGATAACCGCAAATTTTACTTTGTCATGTCCATATTATATGGAATCCTTGTTTTTTTATCAGGTTCCAGGAATGCTCAATTGGTGTTGTTGGTGTTTCTTTTATTATATTTAATGCCTTATTTAAAAAGAATAGCCATTGGTAATATATACTTGGTGGTGTTCAGTTTGTCCATTGTGTCTGTTTTCTATTTTTCAGGGGAAATGTTATTGAATGAAAGTCTTACGGACCTTAGTTCAGGTAGGAGTTCTATTTGGTATTATATTTATGAATACTATACTCAGAATTCTATTTTAAGGGGAGAGGGGATATTTGGGTTGAACACTACTATTCTAGATAATAATTTGGACACAAATTATTATCTGCAACGTATTGACTTTCTTTACTTCCATTCATCATTTGTCGAGTTGATCGGGGCAAGTGGTATCCTAGGTTTTTTGTTTTTCATGTTGTTTGTCATTAGGTCACTTAAAAGGAAAAGGAAGTTCTATGTTGTAAATATCGTTGTTAGTATCCTTTTTGGGGGGATGTTTGAGAGCTTCTTGGTACAGCCGACCGTTTTGATCTCATTTTTGTTTTGGTATTTTATAATTCAAAGGACAGAAGAAGAGGATTCAATGTCGAATCAACCACAAAATAAATTAGAGCCAACTATTACCTAAATGAAAAAATTAGCACCAATATTACTTTTCACGTATAATCGTTTGTACGAAACCCGGGAAACTGTCAAGGCATTACAGAAAAACTATCTTGCTACAGAAAGTGAATTGTTTGTTTTTTCAGATGGGGCAAAGGATTCCATTGGAGAAGAAAAAGTAAATAAAGTACGTGATTATTTGAAAACCATTAGCGGATTTAAGAGAGTACATATAAAAGAGGCAAAAATTAACCAAGGGTTGGCTAAGTCGGTTGTTAATGGGGTGACCGAGATTATTGACCAGTACAATAAGGTTATTGTTTTGGAGGATGATCTGATCACGTCCCCTAATTTTTTGGACTTTATGAACCAAGCGTTGGATTTTTATTCAGGATTCCCTAAGGTAATTTCAATTTCTGGATACACCTTGGACCTACCTGCCCTAAAAAACTACCCTAATGATTTTTATATTGGTTATCGGGCATCTTCATGGGGTTGGGGTACTTGGAAAGATAAATGGGAGAATATTGATTGGGAGGTTTCTGATTACGTTGAATTTAAAGACAACCGTAAAGAACGTTTGGAATTTGGTAAGATAGGAAGTGATATGCCCAGAATGTTAAAAAACCAAATGGATGGTAAAATAGACTCGTGGGCAATACGATGGTGTTATCATCAATTTAAACATCGTTTGGTTACCATATTCCCTGCTAAATCAAAAATAAAAAATATTGGAATAGGGGAGGAGGCTACACATACGACCATAGGAACAAGATTTGAAACACCTTTGGATGTTGGGGATAGTAGGATTTTTGGGTTTGATAAGGTATTGGTAGGGGACGATAATGTAATTAAGGATTTCAGATCGAGATTTTCTGTAAAAATGAGAGTGCTTGATAGATTAAGAAAATATTTAAGGCTTAAGATATAGGGTATGTTATTTAATTCTTGGGGGTTTGTTTTTCTTTTTCTTGTTACGAGTGTCCTATATTATAACGTTTCGTATAGGGTAGGGGTGTTCTTGTTGCTTATAAGTTCATATGTTTTTTATATGTACTGGCGGTGGGATTTTGCCATCATTATGATGGCCGTGACTTTAATTAATTATTATTCAGGAATAAGAATTTCAAGATCTAAGGAAAATAAGGTCAGGCGGGCTTGGCTGTTTTTTGCCTTGATTACTTCGTTGTTGCCTTTACTCTATTTCAAATATGCCAATTTTTTTGTTGCCAATGTTAATGAGATCCTTTCGGTAACAGGTTCTAAGGCCAAGCTTTCATATTTTGAATTGATATTGCCAGTAGGCATCTCGTTTTTCACCTTTCAGGCATTAAGTTACTCATTGGATGTTTTTTTTGGGAGGACAAAGGTCGAGAAGGATATTGTTAGGTTTGGTACTTTTGTGGCATTTTTCCCTCAACTTGTCGCTGGCCCTATAGAAAGATCGTCTAATTTATTGTTGCAATTCAAAAAGAAGAATGAATTTAGTAAAGTCTATTTTGTAGAAGGAGCCAAGTTGTTTATTTGGGGTTTGTTCAAAAAGGTGGTCATTGCGGATCGTTTGGCCATATATGTAGATAGGATTTATGAAAACCCGGATATGTATTCGGGCCCAACATTGATTGTGGCGACCTTGTTTTTTGCTTTTCAGATATATTGTGATTTTAGTGGTTATTCTGATATGGCGATTGGGACGGCCCGTATTCTGGGATTTAAGTTGATGCAGAATTTCAACCTTCCGTATTTTGCATCTTCCATATCCGATTTTTGGAAAAGATGGCATATTTCCCTGTCATCTTGGTTTGGGGATTATGTTTATAGGCCTTTGGGAGGTAGTAGGGTGAATTATCCAAAATGGTTTCGGAATATATTGATTGTTTTTTTGGTGAGTGGTTTTTGGCATGGGGCTAATTGGACCTTTATTATTTGGGGACTGTTACATGCGTTTTTTTACTTTTTTGAAAGTTGGGGTAATTTGATTTTGGACTGGGCCCACCTAGGTCGTATAAAGAAAACCATCGCTTATCGATTTTTTAAGGTTACTTCGGTTTTTATTGCTGTTTGTTATGCTTGGATTTATTTTAGATCAAATTCTGTTTCCGATGCATTTTTGATTTCTGCTAAGATATTTAGTAATTGGGATGCCCCATTCTTTTTCGGGTCATCAATGGTTGCCTTTGTTTTATCCGTTTTTTTAATACTTGTGCTATTCATGGTACAGGTTTCCCAGTACTCTGGATTTAGCTCGTTGTATTTTTCAAGATCGAAGGCTGGTTGGCAATTACAATTTGTTTGGTATTTATTATTGCTACTTGGAATATCACTCTTTGGGTTATCTTCCAATTCATTTATATATTTTCAATTTTAGATATTTTCATCATTCTTTTAATCATTGGGAAGTATTATCATGTATCATAAGTCATTTATTTTAAAGTTAGCTACCTTTATCCTGCTTTTCTTTTTATCGGATTTTTTCTTAAGTCTTTTTCTTCTTGAAGGCCTTAATGAATACTATGGACTAGGTGAGGATTCTGAGATTGCTTTAGTTGGCCATTCCCATCTTATGCTTGGAATCGACAAGGAAACGATCGAAAAGAAAACGGGGCTTAAAGTATCAAAATATACTAGGGAAGGTGTTAATGTGGCCGATCGTGAAATAATGGTACGGCAATTACTTAAATCCAACCCAAGGGTTGGGACTTTGATTTATGGGGTCGATGCTTGGACATTTTCCAGCGAAGGCCTAAGTAGTAACTCCTATAAGCTGTTCTATCCTTTTCTGGATGATGAAAGTATTGAGGGTTATCTCTACGACAATAGTACGATAGATGAATATATCACAAAGAAAATAATTCGGACAACACGCTATGATGAGCTTCTTTTCAGTAGCTCGATGAGAGGTTATTTACATAAATGGACAAATTTGAAATTTGGGAATGTAGATTTAAAAATGTTGAAAGGCAATATTGCAAATGGCCGATTTCGGAAAATCGAGAATTCAATGGGTAATATTATGGTGTTAAGGGAAACCTTGGCCCTATTGTCCGAGAAAAATATCAATGTGATATTGTTGTACGTTCCTACCATAGATTTATTGAGTAATGCTTTGGGCCCTGAATATAATAAGACCATAGACATCTTTAATGAACTTGCCGTAGAGTATGATAATGTTGAGTTTTTGAACTTACAGGAACCTTGGTCACATAACCACGATATTTTTTATGACCCGATTCATTTGAATCCGCACGGTCAGATTATCATTACAGAAGAATTGAATAAATATTTAAAAGAGAATGGTTATTATTAGGATTCGGACACACTTGGACCTATATCTATCGGAAAAATCCTGACAAAGGATGTTTTTGGTTAAAATGCAATAACGTATTATGAAGAAGATCCTATTTATACTTCATTACCCCCCTCCTGTTCATGGGGCAGCAGTGGTCGGTCGTCAAATCAGGGAAAGTACCTGTATAAACGATACTTTTGAATGTAAATATATAAATCTTGGGCTTTCGGTGAGTATCAATGAAATTGGTAAGGGGGGGGGGCAAAAATGGATTCGTTATTTCACGATTCTTCGATTGACTATTGCACATTTATTAAAATATAGGCCAGATTTGGTTTACCTTACACTTACTTCGTATGGGAGTGGTTTCTTTAAGGATGCGATTGTCGCATTGTTAGTGAAATCTTTTCGTGTTAAAGTGGTCTATCATTTTCATAATAAAGGTGTAAGCACCAGACAGGATAGATGGTTGGATGATTTAGTGTACAAATTGGTGTTCAGGAATTCCGATGTTATACTACTTTCTCCAAATCTATATTCTGACATAAAAAAATATGTGCCCAAGGAGCGGGTATCTTATTGCGCAAATGGGGTGTCAAAAGAATATAACCGTGCCGACATTCCAAAGGGTGAGATCGAGAATGACAAGGTCCAGATATTATTTCTATCCAATCTTCTTAAGACTAAAGGGGTTTATGTACTTTTAGAGGCTTGTCAGCAATTAAAAACTCGTTCAATACCATTCCAGTGTACTTTTATTGGGGGGGCTGGTGACATTCCCGAAAAGGAATTCAAGGAAAAAATCAATCTTTTGGAATTGAATGATAGTGTCGAATATCTTGGTAAAAAATATGGAAAAGAGAAAGAAAGGGCATACCTCCTAGCTGATATTTTTGCCTTTCCAACATATAATGAAACATTTGGACTTGTAATTTTGGAAGCAATGAAGTATTCATTACCTGTTGTATCCACAGAGGAAGGGGGTATACCCGATATCATTAGTGATGGTGATACAGGGTTCTTGGTAAGACCACAGGATGCCGTTGCTTTTGCCGATAAACTTGAAACCCTCATCAAGGACAGAAAGTTGCGCCTGTGTATGGGGAAAAGGGGTAGAAGACGTTTTGAGGAAAATTATACAATTGAAGCATTTGAAAGGCGTTTTGTTTCGATACTTGAAAAATTGATTTATTAGATGAGACTTTTAGGCTATAACATAACTACTGAATATCCAGAGCTCCCTGTTAAGGGGAAGACCATTATCAATACGATAAATCCCCATAGCTATTGTGTCGCCAAGCAAGATGTGGAGTTTGAAAAGGCATTAAGGGAGTCGACTGTATTATTACCTGATGGCATTGGAATTGTCTGGGCTGCCAAAATACTTAAAGGAAGGGTCATACAAAAAATTGCAGGCTATGATATCTTCATTTATCTTATGGAGTACCTTAATGAAAATGAGGGGTCTTGCTTTTTTCTGGGGGCTTCTGGGCAAACCTTGGAACTTATTAAAGAAAGGGCGGCAAAAGAATTCCCCAATGTATGTATTGGGGCTTATTCGCCTCCTTATAAAGCAAGGTTCAGTAGTGAGGATAGTATAACGATGTGTGATATGGTAAATATAGATGGCCCACAGGTTTTGTTTGTAGGGATGACGGCCCCTAAGCAAGAAAAATGGGTTTATGAGAATCAGGGTAATCTAAATACAAGTGTTATCTGTTCAATTGGAGCTGTATTTGATTTTTATTCTGGTACGGTCAAGAGACCCGGTAAGTTTTGGGTAAAATTAGGTTTAGAGTGGTTTCCAAGATTTTTAAAAGAGCCGAAACGATTGGCAGAGCGCAATTTAATATCAACACCTAAATTTATATTTGAGTTGTTTTGGCTTAAGTTCTTTGGGAGGGGATTTTTATAACTTTGCTTTTTTTGGCATCTAGGGAATAGTTTTTTTGCAAGCCGAAAAAATGTAAACGAGTTCAATTGCTAAAGTTGGGTATCTATAACAATATTTCAAATTTTGTGTTGCTTTGGATAATGTAGGTCGGGAATGTTTTTATACTTTTCAACGGATAAAATATTTTGGGTTAAAAAATGGGAATGTGGGTTTTTTAATAGCGATTGGTAGAATATATCGTTTATTGCCCTTTTAAAATTGACCTTATGGTCTAAATTAGATAAAAAATGAAAGAATCTTTTTATATAATGGATAACGATAATGAGGAATCCTTCCAATTAAAAGAAATACTTCCAAAGTATTTAAGATATTGGCCTTGGTTTTTGGCGACCATAGGCGTCTTTTTGTTTTTAGGATATGCCTACCTACGCTATGCCCCTGTTATATACTCTTCGGTTGCCAAAATAAAAATTATTGATGACTCCAAGGAATTGGAGATTGCTTCGGATGCTTTCCCGTTTTTAGGGGGGGGCACTAAAATAAATTTAGATAACGAAATTGAAGTTCTTAAGTCCTATAGACTTCTTGAGAGGGTGGTTGATGACTTGGAGCTCGATGTGCGTTATTATGAGGTTGGTAATATAAAGACAACGCAGATTTATGAATCACCCATTAGAATCTACAAACTGTTCCCCGATGACAGTTTGAAAACCAATTTAAGTTTTGAAGTTGATTTTAATGTGGATCCACCCGTTATCTCAGATGGACAAGGGTCGAGTTTGGAATTGGACCTGGTTGACAATAAATTTTTGAGTGCCGATTTTCCATTTCGGGTAAGTATCGATTCCAGTGTGGACATACGTCAATATAGGAGTAGGGAATTTAAAGTTGAGGTAATTAAGAAAAAAGAGGCGGTCCATGATTTAATTAAACAGTTGGAGGTTGGTGCGACCAATAAAAGCAGTGAAGTTCTAGCTTTAAAACTTAAAGGCGAAAGGCCAAAACTATCAGAGGCGATTTTGAATGTGTTGATAAATGAATTCAACCAAGATGGCATTCTAGATAGGCAATTGGTCTCTAAGCGTACTTTGGACTTTATAGACGATCGTTTTGTCTATTTATCGGAAGAATTGGATTCCATTGAGGTTGGTAAGCAAAATTTCAAACAAAACAGTAATCTTTCATATATCGAGGATGACGCAAGTTTTACTTTACAGAGGAAGTCGAAAACCAGTGATGAGACTTTCAAATTGGAAAACCAAATTTCCCTTTCCAGGTTATTAAAAGAAACCGTGGAAAAAGAAGCGGCCTATAAGCTGTTGCCAGCGGATATTGGTTTGGAGAATAGTAGTATAAATGCTTTGGTTGCGGGCTATAATGAGATGGTATTGGAACGGGATAAATTGGGTGTTGATGTTGGGGGCAACCACCCTACATTGAGAATGCTGAACAATCAGTTGGAACAGGGAAAGAGAAATATATTGAACACAGTTAATGTGTATCAAAAGCAATTAAGGTTGTCTTTAGGGCAACTTAACAAGGAACGGGATCTTACAAGTGCTGTTTTTTCCCGACTTCCCGAAAAAGAGAAAATATTACGGTCAATCGAACGACAACAAAATATCAAGGAGAACCTTTTTCTCTTGCTTTTGCAAAAACGGGAGGAGGCCGCTATTAATTATGCAGTGACAGCCCCTTCGATAAAGGTGGTCGATTATGCAATGACAAGTAACAAACCCGTATCGCCAAGAAGTTTGGTCGTTTATTTGTTAGCTCTTTTGCTTGGCTTCCTATTGCCATTAATCGTATTGTTGACATATTTTTATTTCGACACAAAAATCCATGATAGGGTAGATGTGGAAAACACCAATCCTGAAATCCCAGTATTGGTGGAAATCCCTTTTCTTGAGGATACGTCACTGATGGAGGTGAATGATCGTTCCATTCTTGCGGAATCCTTTAGGATATTGAGTACTAATGTCAATTATCTCCTTTCGCAGAACTCCAAGGAAAATGGTCAGGTTATCTATGTTACCTCTACGATCAAAGGGGAGGGTAAGACCTTGGTCGCATTAAATTTGGCCTCTGCTTATGCCGGTTTGCAGAAAAAGGTTTTGCTTGTAGGGGCAGATTTAAGAAACCCCCAGTTACATTCTTATATAGGTGTGGATAAGAATGCATTGGGGCTCTCGAATTATTTGATCGATCGGAGTATTCCTTGGGAAGGTTTTATTAAGGAATATAATGGCAATCCTTTTTTGAAAGTTTGCCTTAGTGGGGCAGTGCCCCCCAATGCACCTCAGTTATTGTCAAGTGATGGTTTCGACAAGTTCATTAGATGGGCAAAAAGCGAATTTGATTATATCGTTGTCGATACGGCACCTACCTTGTTGGTGACAGATACATTGATGATATCCAAACATGCAGATGTGTCTTTGTTTATTATGAGGGCCGACTTTACCGATAAGCGTTTGTTGGAGTTCTCAAAAGAACTATATAAGACAAAAAAATTGAAGAACATGGCTTATGTTCTAAATAGTGTAGATCAAGGAAAATTCAAGGGCTATAACTATGGGTATGGTTACGGGTATTCTGAACAGCAGGAAACACAACAATGGTATCAGCGTATTTTCAATAGAAAGCAGCGTTGATACAATAAGGAACAGGTTCAGGCGGAAGCTATAAAGCTAATTCTGTTTACCACTATTTTCCCCTGATATGATACTGGCCAGGTTTTTTTTGTAAAGTGCTATAGAGTGGGGTCCCAATGGGTACTTGGTCTGTTGAATTGTGGGAAAATAAGCGGTCGGATCCAGTAGTGGCCCCATAATCTTTCCAATGTTGCGCCTATTTTGTGGCTTCGTATCGGGAATTGTCGATTACGGAGGATTTTATTACCTTGGTTTTTGGTAGTGGTATATCGTGGCGAATATTTGAATAGGGGCAAATAGTAAAATTCAGTAACTTTTAAAACAAGTATGGAATGAAAAACAAATTAGTCATCACTTATCTGTTTCTGCAATTGGGTTTGTTGGGTACATATGCCCAAAAGGATAATACCAAAGTAGTGCTGATTACCCTGGACGGCTTTCGTTGGCAAGAGCTGTTTACAGGGGCCGACCCATTATTGGTCACCAATAAGGCATACGTGCACGATACTACGAAATTAAGGGATCGGTTCTGGAGGGAAACAGCCGAACAACGTAGGGAGGCATTGCTGCCCTTTATCTGGGGCCAAGTCGTGGACCAAGGCCAGATACATGGGAATAGGACCTTGGGCAGTAAGGTGGACCTGACCAATCAAATGTGGTTTTCCTATCCTGGTTATAATGAGATTTTGACGGGTAAGGCAGATGACGCCCGAATAGACAGTAATGAGAAGTTCAATAACCCGAATACCACCATTTTGGAAATTGCGAATAAGGATGTACGGTATAAAGGAAAGGTAGTGGCTTTTTGCAGTTGGGATGTCTTTCCGTTCATTATCAACGAGGAACGGTCGGGCGTGCCCGTAAATGCGGGTTTTGATTTGGCAGAAGGGGACAATATTTCCGATAGGGAACAATTCCTGAATAAACTTCAACCCAATATTCCGATTCTATGGAGTTCCGTCCGTATGGATGTATTTACCCATAATTATGCCATAGAGGAAATGAGGAAAAGCCATCCTAGACTATTGTATATATCGTATGGGGAGACCGATGATTTTGCCCACGAAGGGAATTATGGGTCTTATTTGAATTCGGCCCATACCACGGATGGCTTTATAAAAGAGCTATGGGAACTTACACAGCAAGATCCTTTTTATAAAGACCAAACACTCTTTGTTGTCACTACGGACCATGGGCGTGGTACCGTGCCTCTTGAAACTTGGAAAAGCCATGGAAGCAAGATTGATGGTGCCGGTAGTGTTTGGATGGTTCTTTTTGGGAAGGGTGTTTCCGGTAAAGGGGAGATTGCCAATAAGGAACAATTGTACAGCAATCAGATTGCCCCTACCATTCTAAAGGCATTGAACCTGGAAATACCATCAAGGGACATGCCCGGAAAGGCATTGGATATGAAGTGACCTTGGCCTTGGGGGAAGGCGGCTTCGGTCAGTACCCCCTATACTTTAACAACCATAAGCATACTAAAACACCACCCTATAAGGTGGTGTTTTCTGTTTTCGTGGGGCTAAGTTGGTTAGAGTGGGAAGTTGTTGTGGTGGGTAACCTTCCTTGGATTTCCAGAAGAACACATAAAAGGGAAATATGGTTTTAGGCCATAGGCTCACCGTAATGGGAACTGCCAAATATTCCGTGATATTTGTTGACAGCGGGCCGAATACTATCCGCCTTCACCATATCCGGATAATCCATTCTACACACCTTGAAGGAGCTCCTGACAAGCCCTTCCTTTTCAATAAAAAATGATCGGGAATCCAGGTTTATTATGTGTATAACCCAATAACCCGTACTGTTTTTTACTTAATATGATTCAAATCATAAAAGTGATGGTCGTATAGCAACTATCTTTGTTTAGAATTAATCTAAATAAATGTGTTGGGCATTGACGTATAACGATAGTATAGGCCTATAAGGAAAACACAACTTTCTTTTATGCCAAGAAAGCTATCAAGGCAGGAATGCAGTCCATACATGGGGAAAAACCACTTTCTGAAATTTAACATGGATGGGCATATGTTGTCAATAACAACAAACACGATTAAATTAATTAAATAAACCTGGAAAAATGAGAAGACTGTTTTTATGTATATTCGGCCTGTTGTCCATGTATGTTACAACCGCTCAGACAAATTCCGTATTAAAAGGAAGGGTAGTAAGCAATGATGGCAAACCTTTACAAAATGTAAATATATTGGTAAAGGGCACACACTTGGGAACCACTACGGGTTCCCAAGGTAACTTTCAACTTAAGGGACTATCCACTTCTGAAATCCTGGAGGTCTCGTTTCTTGGCTTCCGGACACAGGAGATTGCCATAGACCTCTCTGAAGGCACTACAGAGGTTGAGATAACCTTGGACGAGACAACCTATCGACTTGATGAGGTCATTTTGGAATCGAATAAAAGTTTAGTGGAGAATACCGTATACAACGCAAAAGTGCGTTTGGATGGTGTCCCTGGCGGTGTTAACCTTGTGCCTATGGATAAATTGGAGGTACAGCGTTCGCTGACCTTAAAGGATGCCCTCCAATTTGAGCCGGGAGTGATGATCCAAGAATTTTTTGGCGCCAATGACCAACCTAGGTTGAACATCAGGGGCTCAGGGATACAGAGTAATCCACAACGCCGTGGTGTGAACCTATTACAGGATGGTATTACCACCAATTTTTCCGATGGATCCTATATTATCGGTATCCTGGAGCCGAGGGCGGCAAACTATATAGAGGTCTTTAGGGGTTCCAATGGTTTAAAATATGGAGCTTCCACACTTGGTGGTGCGATTAACATTGTGTCAAAAAATGGTTATCAGGCCTCTCCCCTTGAGTTAAGGATCGAAGGTGGTAGCTTCGGTTATTTCGGCGGTAGTTTTGCTACAGGTGGCGTGTTCGGTAAAAATGATATTTATGCTTCGGCATCCTTTAATGATGCAAAAGGTTTTCGTGAATTCAATACCAGTTCAAGGTTCAATGCCATGGTCAATGCGGGTAGGAAATTCAATGACCGTTTTGAGTCGAGGGTGTATGTAACCTATACGGATCTTAAATTCGACATCACCGGTCCCTTGACACAGGCCCAACTTGAGGAAGACCCCAAACAGATTAGTCCGGGTATAAACCCTCCCATTAGTATTGGTCCAAATGTAGTCCGGGATATGCCGGGCAGATCTTCCGATATTTTTAGGGTGGCCAATAAATCCGTCTACAAAATCAATGGGAACAATCAGTTGTCCTTGGGGCTATACTATCAATATGGGAACGATGTTTTGGATTTCCCAGTAACGATAGGTGTGCAAAGTTCCATTAGTAATGATTATGGACTGAATGCCACTTTTGAAAACCAATCGGGGAAGAATTCATTCATTTTAGGGTTTAACGCAAGTACGGGTAGAATAGATCGTGATTATCATGTAATATACATGGGGGAAAAAGTCGTGAACTATGCTTCCAATGAACTTACCTCTAATAATTCGGTGTTGTTCATAGAGGACAAATATCGATTTACAGACAAGTTAAGCGGACTTTTGAGTATACAGCTTAGTAGTAATACAAGAAATAATGCCGATGTTTTCCCTACCCCTACCGCCAGGCCGTTCCGTAATTTCGCAAATCAATCAGAAGGCACGTTTGCTGGTACGGATATCTCTTTGGATCTGGACTATTTTGGTTTCAACCCTAAAGTGGGCCTACTTTACGACCTTAATGAAGATCAACATTTGTTCCTTAATGTGAGCCGTAGCTATGAGCCGCCTACTTTCGATGAATTGATCAATATATCCGGGGGTAACCCAAATAAAAGTCCGGGAATGATGAACTCGGTAGCATTGGACGATCAAACGGCAACCACTTTGGAATTCGGTAGCCGTGGTTCCCTTGATAGGATTCGTTGGGATATCAGTTTCTACAGCTCTTGGGTAAAGAACGAGATCTTGACAACCACAGAACTTTTCGGGATTACAGGTGTGACCAGGAATTCCCCCGACCAGACAGTACACCAAGGGGTGGAAATGGGTGTTTATGCTAATATTTTCGAGGATCTTTTTGTAACGGATGACCAACTGTATCTTAATACAGTATACAATTATAGTAATTTCTTTTTCAGCGAAGGCATCTATAAGGATAATCAGATCGCAGGTATACCTAGACACTATATCAACGCAGGCTTGGGCTACCGACCCCAGAACGGACTGTTTATGGAGCTGAATACCGAATGGCTTCCAGAGAATACGCCGACGGACCATCAGAACACCATATATCAACAAGCCTATCAACTATTCGGTTTCCGTATTGGTTATAACAAACCCAAATGGAGTGTTTATGTACAGGGTAATAACATTACCGATGAACGTTATGCATCAAGTTATATAATAAGTGACGTGGTCACCAATCCGCCAATTCCAATATTGGATCAAAGTAACGTAACGACTTTTATACCTGGTGTAGGGGCTAATTTCTCCGTAGGTGTTAATTATAAACTTTAGTAAAACCTGGCCGGGTCTATTTTAGACCCGGCCAAAAAAACCATAATAATGAAAGCTATATTGAATATTCTTTTCGCACTTTTCCTAATGAATATATCCTTGGGGCAAACCTCCCAGGAAAAAATCTTTGAGGACAATCCGCCACATCAACCGCCTGCTATTTTTGCCGCAAGTATGCCCCCATGTTTAATCGGGGTCGCAAACCAATACGGGGAAGTACTTGGGGTAAGTGAATTGACATTGAAGGAAGCCAAGGCATTTATTACCGAGGTACACGCAAAGGTCCCGGAATTTAAACAAAGGGTAAGGAAATTGGAATTGCAACTTGTGCAGGCTTCAAAGGATGAAAAATATGACGTTTATGAAAAACTACTCAGGGAGTTGTCTGAAGTCAAGATCGAAGCGAGCCTTTTTCACGAAAGCTTGGTCAAGCGTGCCAGAAAAAAGTTCATGCCTAAGGATGTCGGGATCTTAGATCGGTTTATTGTGAATAATCAGGAAGAATTTATGAAAGGTCCAAAATTAAATAAATAATCAAAAAAGATGGATAATAAAAATATCAGGGCTTCAGAGGTCCATACTTTAAGTGAGATGATAGACTATGCTGATGGTGCCACCGTTAGCAGGATAGTAACAAAGAACAAAAACGGTAATACAACATTGTTTTCCTTTGATAAGGGACAGAACCTTAGTGAGCATACGGCACCATTTGATGCCATTGCCCAGATTATCGACGGAACGTCGAAGATCACTATCGCTGGTAAGGAATATTATGTAGAGGAAGGCCAAATGATCATCATGCCTGCCAATATTCCACATGCATTGGAAGCTGTAGAGCCTTTTAAGATGTTGTTGATCATGATACGTGGATAACCGTTTTAACCATAAGGCAATAGCCAAAAGGGCTTGGTTTCCCGAGGCTTGCCTCGAGATCAAAAAAGCTTTTTGGAAAGCATACCCCGTACCCTTGGTTCGAGGTTGTCGATTCAATTAAATTTAAAATCAAATTTTATGTCCAACACAGAAATGAACACAAAACAAGGTCATTGGATATTGGCTAAAATGGGTAAGAAGGTACTCCGTCCCGGTGGAAAGGAGTTGACCCAAAAGCTTATCAATGGTTTGGGTATCAATACCGAGGATACCGTAGTGGAGTTTGCACCTGGTTTAGGATATACCGCTGCATTAACGTTAAAAAAGTCTCCAAGATCATATACAGGCGTAGAGCTTAATGAGGAAGCGGCTGCCATTCTCCGTAAAAAGATCGTGGGCCCCAATAAGAACATTATTATCGGTAATGCCTCAAGATCCACTTTGCAGAACGAGTATGCGGATAAAGTTTATGGTGAGGCCATGTTGACCATGAATGCCGACCATAGAAAATCGGAGATTATCAAAGAGGCCCACAGAATATTGAAAAAAGATGGGCTATATGGTATTCATGAGCTTTGTCTAATGCCAAACGAGATAGCGAAGGACACCAAACAGGAGATCCAGAAAGAATTGGCAAATGCCATAAAGGTGAATGCGAGACCGTTGACCAACAACGAATGGTCATCACTTTTGGAGGCCGAGGGCTTTACAGTGTTAGAGGTGGGGAACAATCCCATGCATCTATTGGAAAAAAAGAGGGTGTTGGATGATGAGGGCTTCTTCAGGACCTTAAAGATCGTCTTTAATATTATGACCCATCCAAAGGCACGCCAACGGATTATGGCCATGAGGAAAGTCTTTAGAAAGTATGAAGAGCATTTGGGCGCTGTTATGATCATCGCCAAGAAGAATACCTAAGGACTAGTGGGGGAACGTTGATCTTAAAATAAAATAGCATGTTGGATATAGATCTTTTGTTGAAATATGGGGCGGTGATCAAAAAATATCCCAAGGGTGCTATTTTGTTCTCCCAGGATGAGGAAGCCAAATATTATTTTCAGGTCGTCTCCGGGGAGGTAAGGATGAACAATTACAATAATGAAGGGAAAGAGTTCATCCAAGGAATATTCAAGGAGGGGAAAAGTTTTGGTGAACCGCCCCTTTTTATCGACAGGGTATATCCGGCCAATGCCGAAGTAACCTTGCCGTCGGAAATCCTCTTGTTGGAAAAGAGTCGGTTTCTGGCCCTTATGGGGGGTGATGGCCCTGGCCTTCAAATGATGCGTGCCATGGCCAGACGGTTGTACTTTAAGGCTACCGTGGCCGCGGAGTTGTCCTATGGTAGCCCGGAACACCGTATCCTGACGATTTTGAACTATTTCAAGAAATTTTCCACAGACCAGGAAACGAAGACACTTTTCAAAGTGGATTTTACCCGAAAAGAAATCGCGAACTTGACAGGGCTTCGGGTGGAGACCGTTATCAGGGCCATTAAGTCATTGGAGCAAAAAGGGCAGCTCAAGATCATAGATGGCAAGGTATGGATGCCGTTTTGAACCCATTGGTTCTTTTAAGTACGATTAAAAAACCTGTACATATTTTATTTACAGGTTTTTTTTGATTTCACATGGTAGCCAAAAAATGATAGTTTCTAATTTACTTTGAAAAATACAATACAGATATTATTTAAACCGACCGTGTTAATCGGTAAAGGTGGGGTAGGTCAATTTCAAAAGTCAATTACGGTTCATCTGTCAAAAATTTCTTATAAGGTGTGGAAAAGTCGAAAAGGGTTGCTTGGTCTCCGAGGCTTTATGACCCTGTATCAAGTGTTTTTATACCAGAATCGACACCTACCCAATCCGCTTCCTGAAGATTCAATTTCCCATACCCCTTTATTATTTTTATCTCCTGTACGGTATCCGTTTTCCATTAGGCTTTCGCCCATGGGCAAAAAAGAGGAGTATGTAGGTTTTAAAAGAAGCGTTTAGGAGTAGTTGTAATCATGTAGTAGTTGGACTGAACGAAGGAATTGACCAACATTTGATTTTTTTATTGGAACTTGTCCGAATTTTTTCGGCTTGCTAAAAAGTTCGGATAAGTCCATGACCTAGGAACTAATTCCATAACTTATCCTGAAATAAAAAACCCCACTTTATAAGTGAGGTTGATGTGGTGGAGCCGGAGGGAGTCGAACCCTCGTCCAAACAAGCAATTACAAAGCTTTCTACATGCTTAGTCCCCAATTGGTTTTCGATACGTATCTGACCGGGAACAGCCTAATACATACTTAGCTTCTTAGGATTTTGGTGCTACTATCGAAGCGTTAGCAGCCTTATATCGACATTTCTGGTGCTCCGTATTGAATCGCCGTCGACAGGGGCTATTCAGGAACATCTCGCTTCCCTACCTGGTAGGGACGAGGCTAAATCCTACTGTAATTCAGATTAAGCGGCAAGAGCGTAATTGTTTTCGCCAATTAAAAGTGTGGGAAATGGGATTAACGAGCTGTGTCCCAGCGCTCGACATGCTTACATTGCCATTGGTCTTGCTGTCAAAACCGGTCGGCCCCTTTAATGGGGTAGGCTCGCTTTGCGGGCCATTATCGAATTGGATCCTGACAGGACCTTTAAGGTAAACATCAGGATTGGATTCTCCCATCTTTTTTTTCAATGAACTTATTTTACCCCTAGTGCCACATTTTTTTATGCGATGTGTCGGGATGTGGGCGTTCCTTTCAATTCCTGCAAGGTTTCAGAAACAGACCTTTTAAGGAATCCGGATCGGGATTTTGGGGGCACAGGGTACTCTCCTCAATCCCTAATTCGGTCAGCAAAGGTAACATTTATCTAGCAATACCCGAAAAATTTGCATACCCATACTATTCCGCTTATTTTAGAACAAAATTTATACCAATTACGATATATGAGAATAGGAATCATTCGAGAACGCAAAAATCCGCCAGATAGGCGGGTGGTACTGTCACCCAAGGCCTGTCAAAAAGTCCTTTCCGCCTATCAGGATGCCCAGATCGTGGTAGAACCTTCCCCCATTAGGGTTTTTGGCGATACCGAATATGTGGATGCCGATATAAAAGTAGCCTCGGAAATGGAAGGTTGTGACATTCTATTGGGTGTAAAGGAAGTGCCTATCGAAAACCTGGTTCCCAACAAGAAATATTTTTTCTTCTCCCATACGATCAAGAAACAGTCGTACAATAGAAAATTGTTGCGGGCCATACTCGAAAAGAATATCGAGATGTACGACCATGAGGTCATCACCAATGACAAAGGGGTACGTTTGGTCGCCTTTGGCAGGTATGCGGGTATCGTCGGGGCCTATAATGGTTTTCGCGCCTATGGTTTAAAGAACAACCTGTATACAATGCCCAAAGCTAAGCTGTTGAAGGACCAAAAGGCCTTGGTCGATGAGCTGGTGAAATTACCATTGCCCAATATGAAGATATTGCTCACCGGTAGGGGAAGGGTAGGTCACGGGGCCCGGGAAATGCTCGATGGTATGGGCCTGCGCAAAGTGAATGTGCATGAGTATCTGGAAGAGGATTTCAAGGAACCGGTATATTGCCAAATAGATGCCTCGGATTACAACAAGCGCAAAGACGGTGTACGTGGTAATAAAGCTGATTTTTTCGCAAACCCAGGGGAGTATAGGTCCAATTTCCTTCGATTTGCAAAAGCGACCGATCTCTATATTGCCGGTCATTTCCATGGTGAGGGCGCACCTTATCTTTTTACAAGGGATGATGCCAAACAACCAGGGTTCAGGATAAATACGGTGGCCGATATCAGTTGTGATATCGATGGGCCGGTGGCCTGCACCTTAAGGGCATCGACCATAGCCGATCCCATATACGGCTATGACCCCCGATCAGAATCCGAAACCGATTTTCGAAAAGAGGGTGCCATAGCCGTCATGGCAGTGGATAACCTGCCGGCAGAACTTCCAAGGGATGCCAGTGATGGTTTTGGGGAGGCCTTTGTAAAGCATGTGATCCCCGCGTTTTTCAATAAGGATGAAGATGGGGTCCTGGAACGTGCCCGTATGACAAAAAACGGAAAACTGACCCAACGTTATGCCTATCTACAGGATTATGTGGATGGAGGGGGGTAAGGTGTGTTAAAACGGAATTCAAAACCGCTTGTCTGTTGGGATTGGCGGTTTTTTTATAGCGATCGGTCCTTTTTTTTGACAACCATATTACGGGGAAGATCAAACTTGTGCCAAAGCCGAAAATCATTCTACTGGGGTATGGTATGGCCATACGGTTCTTCACAAAGTCCTTATGGAAGTTTACAACAGAACAAAAAACACTGATTTTCGCTTAAACCCAAAAAGTTTAAACGAGTTCTATGTTTTTTTGGATACTAAAAGGGAATTGTTCCGTACATCGGTAACTTGTTTGAAAACCTCTTTTAGATTGTCATGATCATCTGTCAGGATATGGGGATATCAATCTGTACCGATATTCCAAAATACTCCCTTCTTGCACGTTTGGGAATGTAAAGGTGAGTTCGGTCCTGAACTCATGCACATCATTGGTGTACATGACTGGATTGTAATTGTATTTGTCTAGGGTGGGTCGTCACTTTCAGTTCTTCAATCTTTTCCGGTTCTTCTTAACGGAATGGAAACGTTTGCCCGATCATAGCCTTTCCTATTGAGGATCTTGATTTTTACATGGCACTCCACTAGTGGGCATTAAAAAATAAGTTACGTTCTTTGAAATTCTTTGTATATCGTATCTGCGACAGTTTTTGATGGCGTGACGATTTGAATCGAAAATAG
>PDPR01000010.1 GCA_002749285.1 Maribacter sp. | reverse complement strand
AAGGCAAAGCCCAAACAGTAAAAATACACATGAAATACTTCTAGGGGCATTTTCAATCAACTATATCTTTGAAAACATGGCTACTCCCGAAAGTGCCTAAAAAGAGTAAAGTCAAAAAAACGTAAGCCGTGCTTTTTCATGATTTTTGTTTTAAGGGCGATCCGTTTTACACTTTTACTGATGGCCCGCTAGATGCGGCCCAAGGAAGCCTTAAGTAAATGTAGTAAAAATCCATCAACGATAGTTCTGAAATCCGATTTTCACCAACTGTCTTGTTTTGGCCGATAGGTTGCCAAAAAGGTCTTTGGCAGCCTTGTGCTGTGGACTTTATGGAAACCGCTGTGCCAAATCGCCTTGGCTCTTGTTGTAGCATTGTTCGTGCCGATGCCCGGTCAGGGTTGGGGGTGCATGGGGCCGGTCGGCGACAATCCGGTTTGGCGTACCATCGTATCCTAAATCCGGTTGTTTTTCTCCGTATTGAAGATCCTATCCCAAATGAAGGTGTAAAACCCATAGTTTTTGCAAAATGAGACATGGTGGTTTTTATGGAAGGAATTTGTCGTGAAAATAAGGAAATAAGGGTTGTCGCTGTTGATGTTCAAGTGGGTGATGACCCCATAGGACCAATTGAAGACAAGAAACAGTATGAACCCGTAAATATTAAGTGGCAGTAGTATTGCCACCATGGTCAATAACAACCCAAAGAGTATGGATTCCCAAGGTGACATATAATACAGGCTAATGCAATTGAAACTTTCCGAATGCTCGTGATGTTTTAAGTAGATTTTCTTTAAATAACGTATATTATGGGAGGCCCAATGCAGGAAATACATTAAAAAATCCATTAGCAGGAAAAGGATTATGAAGGTCAACCATAGGTCCATATCAGAAAATAGGATTATTCCCTTGGTCCATAACAGAAACCCGGGAATGGCAATTGTTATGTTAATCAATAAGGTGAGCAATGAGGATAAGATCTCTTTTTTTGTAACGGTGGTCTTGTGCCTTAGGATTTTGTCCCAAGAGATGCCGATACCTATATTCAATAGATAGGCGATGATATTCAAGGCTATCAGTAATGGAAAAAATATATTGGGGTCCTTTATGTCCATTAATGTTCTTTAATCGCAGGTCGATGTCCAAAAAGGGTTTGATTCCCGGGGGCCTGCCTCGAAATAATAAAAGTCTTTTCGGAAGCATACCCCGTACCCTTGGGTCGAGGTTGTTGATTTTTGCCCAAATTTACGGTTTTTCAAATTCAAATGCCATGACGGACAGGATCCGTTGGCCGTTACGGCATTTATGTGTGTTATGGTAGGTCTTTGCCATAAGGAATTGATGATATATTCCATTCCACGGCATGTACTTGAATATCCTTCAATCGTCGACCGGACAATATATTGCCATGGCTTTGTTCTAGGGCATTTTGGGGTGTTTTTGAAGTTCGCATCCTAAAACCACAGATTCATTGTACTCCTCCTTTTTCGGAAACCCGGGTTGGTTAGAATAGAAAAGAGGGTAATAAGCCATTCAAAAATGAAGGTTCTTCAATGGGGAATATTTTATATGTAGTTTTACAGTTCTTTAAAAATATATATAATGGGTTTATTGGAAGACTTACAAGCGAGAAGTGGTTCAAAATGTGAATTGTGCGGGGCAACGGAAAACCTGAAGATCTATGAAGTGCCCCCAGTATCGACAGCCGGTGTCGATGGTAGTTTGTTGGGCTGTGAAACGTGCATAGGCCAGATTGAAGGACAGGATGCGGTAGACCCGAATCATTGGCGTTGTTTGAATGACAGCATGTGGAGCGAGCACCCTCCTGTACAAGTAGTGGCCTGGCGAATGCTTTCCCGATTGAAATCGGAAGGATGGCCCCAGGACCTGCTCGATATGATGTATTTGGATGATGGACTGCTTGCATGGGCCAAGGCCACAGGGGAAGGTCAGGATGAATCCGAAAAGATCATCCATAGGGATGTGAACGGTGTAGTGTTAAAGAAAGGGGATAGTGTGGTCCTTATCAAGGATTTGAAGGTCAAGGGCTCTAGTATGGTGGCCAAGCAGGGGACCGCTGTGCGGCGTATCTCATTGGACAGGGAGAATGCCGAATATATCGAAGGTAAGGTAGGTGCGCAGCAAATCGTCATTATCACCAAATATGTGAAGAAGATATAAAGGGGAACCACGTTCTGCCCATAGCCCACATTTCAGGATGACCAATGGTTTCCTGATAGCCCGTAAAAAATAGGCTGGCCCGGACAACCTGGTCTTTAGGGGTCGGGCCATTATCTATCTTTTCCCCGAAAGGGCATCAAGGATCATTGCCTACCGATCTTATTTGTTCATTTCCGTGAAATATTTGTAAAAATAGGGGATGGTCTCGATTCCTTTGTAATAAAACCAGAGTCCAAAATGCTCATTGGGGGAATGTATGGCATCGCTATCCAGCCCAAAGCCCAATAATACGGATTTACTGCCGAGTTCCTTCTCGAAAAGTGATACGATGGGGATACTGCCACCACTGCGTTGTGGAATGGGGGGAGTGCCGAAAGTCGTTTCATAGGCTTTGGCCGCTGCCCGATAGGCTATCGTGTCAATAGGGGTAACGTACCCTTGGCCTCCGTGATGTGGTGATACTTTTACCTTCACGCCTTTTGGGGCGATATTGGTAAAATGCTTTACGAAAAGCTCAGTGATCTCTTCCCATTCCTGATGGGGGACCAAACGCATCGATATTTTGGCATGGGCCTTACTTGGAATTACGGTCTTGGCACCTTCCCCGGTATAGCCGCCCCATATTCCGTTAACGTCCAAGGTGGGTCTAATGGAATTCCGTTCGTTGGTGGTATATCCTTTTTCTCCGTATACACTTTCAATATCCAAGGCGTTCTGGTAGGCATCGATATCGAAGGGGGCCTTGTTCATTTCCGCTCTTTCCTCGGGGGACAATTCCTCTACCTTATCATAAAACCCAGGAATGGTAATACGGTTGTTCCCATCATGTAGTGAGGCGATCATCTTCGTTAGGATATTGATTGGGTTTGCGACCGCACCTCCGTATAAACCGGAATGCAGGTCGCGGTTTGGCCCTGTAACCTCTACTTCAACATAACTCAGTCCGCGTAGGCCTGTGGTAATCGAAGGGTGTTCCCTACCGATCATTCCAGTATCGGAGATCAATATCACATCATTTTTTAATTTTTCCTTGTTATTGGCGACATAGGTCGCAATGTTGACGCTTCCGACCTCTTCTTCCCCTTCGATCATGAATTTAACGTTACAGGGTAGTTGATCGGTCCTTACCATAAACTCCAAGGCCTTGACATGCATGTACATCTGACCCTTGTCATCGCATGCGCCCCTTGCAAAGATTGCTCCTTCAGGGTGTTCCTCCGTTTTCTTGATGACAGGTTCAAAAGGAGGGGAGTCCCAAAGCTCAACGGGGTCGGGCGGTTGAACATCATAGTGGCCATAGACCAGAACGGTTGGCAGGTTGGGGTCGATGGTTTTTTCGCCATATACGATCGGGTAGCCATCGGTCTCACATATTTCAACATGGTCGCACCCTGCTTTTTCCAACGCTTCCGCGACCATTTCCGAAGTATTGACCACATCCTGTGAAAATGCCGAATCCGCACTTATGGAAGGCATTTTGAGAAGTTCGATAAGTTCGGTTAAAAACCGTTCTTTGTTCTGTGCTACGTAATCTTTGCTGTTTTGCATATATATGGCTTTGTTGATATATTCAAAATTACAAAAAGAACTTTTTAAAGAGAGAGTATCGTAAATTGATTTTTTACTTTATATTTGCATCCCGGTAACCAAATAGGTTTGGGGATTATTGTTTTGCGGGCGTGGTGGAATTGGTAGACACGCTAGACTTAGGATCTAGTGCCGCAAGGTGTGAGAGTTCGAGTCTCTCCGCCCGTACAAAGTGAAAAGCCGACTTTTAGGAGTCGGCTTTTTTATGTGTTGATATTTGGGTCCAAAGGGATAAAGAGCGGCTTGGTCTCCTATGGTCAAATCAGTTGAAGAATGACCATTTTTTTTGTATTATAACTATAAATATCTGGATAACAATGTGTTGTGTTTTCTTTGTTTACAATATAAAGTTTAGCTCCATTGGCCAAGAATAAAACGTTTCTACTTGTGCGGGAATGTTGTTTAAGCACATTATGCCACTATACTTAGTAAAGGTGTAACCCAAGGCCTATCGACCTTGATCAAGGGTTGTTCCTTACGCAATCTATAGTTTTGTAAATCCCAATTCTTCCATTCCCCCACTTTCATTTGCCACCACTCCCAATAGAATGCGAATACCAGTCGGACAATGACAGGCATCACAGGTAAGTTCCCCATCGGATAAGGTGTTTTCAAAATCAATTATTCCAGCATTGGAAACACCATTTTCTTCGAGATATTCCGTAATCGATAGGGTTACACGGGAATTTGAATCAGCTTCGGTGTTGTTCCGTGGGTCGGAACATTTGGTCTGTTCCCAATAAAAACCAACCCCATTGACTATGGTGCCACCATCATTTTCACAGGCTGGACCAGTGGATAATAGGACTAGAAAAAAAGATGATTTTAACATATACGCCCATCATTGGTGAAATTAAGTTATTTCCTATAATCAAGATGGTTGCTTTCTAAAGACTAATAATTTGCCCTAGATCGAAATGCATCATTATGGATTTTACCATCATTTAGGGTTCCTTGATTTTTAACCAATTAGGAAAAAAAAGGCTTGGGAGTTCTGTTGCGTATTCGTTTTAATGCCCTTCCAATATGGCTTTCAACAGTATTCACGGAAATCCCTAATATTTGTGCTATCTCTAAATAGGATAGTCCTCTTTTTTTGTGCATCACAAATATCTCTTTCGACTTTGGAGGTAAAATATCAATTTCTTTATTGATCCATTCCAGTCTTTTCCTTATAGAGAGCTCTTCGTCCTCAATGGATTTCTGAAGTGTTTCATAATGGATCTTTTCAAGTATATCTTCTTCTTTTCGTTTTTTTCGAAATTCATTTACAAAAATATGGTACACTGATTTGAAGAGGTAATTTTTTAGTGAGGCCCTTACGGACAGTGAATCCCTTTTGGCCCATAAATTCAAAAAGACATTTTGTACAATGTCCTCAGCAAGTGATTTGTCATGGGTTAGGCCGGTAGCATACAAACAAAGAATTTTATGATAGGTTTGAAAAATAAAACGATAAGACTCCCTATTCCCATCTTGTAGCTTTTTCAAGAGAATATCCTCATCATAAATAATAGGTTCATATTCCATATGCACCTGTTAAATTAAATAAAAATCAAAAATAATGCATGGTATTTCATTTTTTAATTGTCATCTAATCAACAAGAGGTGAAAAGTGGAAAAGAATATTGGGAATTTAATTAGGGGTTATTTGCGAAATTCCATTTCAATGGAGGAATTGACCTTCCTGAAAAAATGGGTCTCCAAGAAAGAGAATCAGGCTTTTTTCAGGGATTTTTTATACACATACTACAAAGGCAATGTGTTCGATACGGAGAAAAACCTAGGGTTGTTCGAGTCCAAGGCTTTTGGTAAGAAGCCTTTGGCCCTGCAAAGAAGGAATCGGTTTTCATTTGTCAAGTATGCGGCTATATTTATTGGTATATTGACTTGTGGCTATTTTGTGTATTACTATAATCAAAAACCTATTGAAGGGTTTCCGGCTACAGAGGTTACATTGGAAGTCGAGGGTGTGGGAACCCAGATACTCGATATTTCCACAACGAAGGATCTAGCCGGCAAAAATGGTATGGTTTTGGCCAGACAAAAAGGAAATACTTTAGATTACGTTGATTCTGACCAAGATAGTACCGCAATTACCTTTAATGTTCTTAAAGTACCCTATGGAAAGACATTTCAAGTACTACTATCCGATCAAACCCATGTATATCTAAATGCGGGATCGAGTTTGAGGTACCCCACAAAATTTATCAAAGGCCATCTCCGAGAGGTCTTTTTGGAAGGCGAAGGTTATTTTAAAGTGGGTAAGGACAAAGAATCCCCTTTCATTGTAAGGGCCAATGGTATCAGCACGGAAGTTTTTGGGACAGAATTCAATATTTCCTCCTATTCGAATGACCAAAGTACACAAGTAGTATTGATTGAAGGAAGTATTGGGGTTTTCGATAAGGGAAATCGCTTTGATTCTCAATTGCATAAGGTCCTAAAACCTAATGAAATGGCTTCGAAGGAGATTGGGAAGTCCATTTCGGTAAGTAATGTTGACGTTAGGGGTCATATTGCATGGATAGATGGTACACTGCTTTTTAGGAATGAAGGGTTTGGGACTATTGCCCGGAAATTACAGAGGCACTACAACGTGAACATCATCAATAACGATGAAACCCTTGGAGACAAGAAGTTTACCGGAAGATTTGATGTTGAAACTGTTGATCAGGTCTTACGCACATTCCAAAAAACAAATAGTTTCAATTACAAAATAGAAGGTTCTAACATAACTATTAACCCTTAATACCAACTTATATGAAATAGATCCATTAAAAAACCAAGAACGGGAAATGGCACCAGCGCCCCCGCTGTGTTGAACATAATTTAAAAAGCTGAATAACCTTTAAATTACTACAGAAATATGAAAAGTGAACGAGAGCATTCCATCTTTGGTGTGTCCAAATTTGATTTGAAAATAAGACTGACCGTTGTATTCTTACTTCTATGTTTATTTCGGATCAATGCAAGTACGTATTCGCAAAAAGCCAAAATTTCCTTGGATGTGGAAAACACAAGCATTGAATCCATACTGTTCGATAAAATAGAGAAAGACACCGATTTTAAGTTCTTCTACGAGAACACGTCTCTTGACCTTGGTAAGAAAATAACTTTTAAGGTTAAAAATAAACGCATAACAGACATATTGGATTATCTGTTCATAGACACCAATATCAGTTATGAAATTGACGGAAAGCAGATTATACTTACCAGGAATAGTATTGGGCCAATAAAAAAAACCAAGACCGAACCTGTTCCGATTCTTCCGGAATTGGTAGAGCAGAATTTGGTGCAAGGAAGGGTGACCGATAACGATGGCCAACCCTTACCTGGGGCGAATATTGTCGAAAAAGGCACTACCAATGGGACACAAACTGATTTTGACGGAAATTTTTCCTTGGAAGTAACTGACGGGAATGCAACTTTAATTGTATCGTACATTGGTTTTGCCACCAAGGAATTGCGAATAAATGGGCAGACTAATGTTACCATCGCCCTTCAGGAATCCACTGCCGGATTGGATGAGGTGGTGTTAATCGGATATGGTACGGCCAGAAAAGGCGATATTACATCTTCGATTTCACAGGTCGATGGAATTGAGACCATTACCAGTCGACCCGTTGCCACGTTCACCGACTTCTTGCAAGGTAATGTTGCCGGGGTTACGGTTCTGCAACAAGGGGGTGATCCTACAGCGAGCGGACAAATTGTGATTAGGGGATACGGTTCCATATCCGATGAAAGTCCGTTGACCGTTGTTGACGGGGTTCCTTATTATGGGCCTGCAATAAACCCACAGGACATAGCCTCCGTATCCGTACTGAAAGATGCGGCCGCAGCGGCAATTTATGGTGCCCAGGCGGCCTCCGGTGTAATTGTTATCCAGACAAAGAAGGGAAGAAAGGGAAAACCTCAGATCAGTCTAGATCTTTATGGTGGTATTCAAAATGCTACGGGTTTACCTACGCCATTGACTGCCGAACAACAGGCAAGCGTATATAATTTAGCGGCAGACAATGGAGGTACTGCCCGACAATCGGCCCATGATGCATTACAGAATCCCTGGGGCCAGACTACCAGGACCAACTGGATGGATGAGATCTTTAGATCGGCTGCCCTGGTCAATACAAATGTCAATATCAGTGGGGCCGGCGAAAATATAAACTATATGACTTCCTTTGGGTACAACAACAAGGAAGGGGTCTTAGTGGGTACAAAATCAGACAGGTACTCTTTTAGGTTGAAATCTGATTTGAACCTCTCCGACAAGGTCACGATTGGTGAGAATGTATATTATTCCAGAACAGAAGCGGTAGGTACCAATACAAGCAGTGGTTATTCGGGAACTATCCTGAATGCGGTTTATTTCCCATCGGCCGCACCGGTACGTGATGAAAATGGTCTTTTCCATGGTGTTGTGCCTTTTGATCTTTCGCAATTCGCCGGAACATATGGTGATGTCTACAATCCTGTCGCCCTTTTATTGCGTCCTACAACCACAAGTCCAACTAATTTTATCAATGCCCAGGTCTATCTGGACTATAAGATCTTAAAAGGGCTAACGTTTAAAACGAGCTACGCCTATAGTACGAGTCATAATGAATTTAAGACTTTTGTGCCCAGAATTCCAGAATTGGGAAGAACAAACCTGACCAATTCATTGACACAGCGCAATAGCACCACCAATAGAAGGGTTTGGGATAACCAATTTACGTACACCAAATCTTTTGGAAACCACAATTTGGATGTAACAGCAATCTACTCAAGTCAGTTTACCGATTTTGAATCACTGAGCCAAAGAGCCGAAGGATTTAGTAGCGAAGAGCCGTTCAACCAGTATTTGTCCAATGCATCAGATCAAAAAGAACCAGTAACCAGCGTATATGAGGATGCCTTGACCTCAGCCATCGGAAGGGTAACTTATGACTATGACAACAAGTATTTTGCCACGGCAAGTATACGACGGGACGAGACCTCACGACTCGCACGGGACAATCAAGCGGATATTTTCCCAGCGGTATCGGTAGGTTGGAGGATTTCCGACGAAAACTTCTTCAATGTTGAAAAGATCAATGATTTGAAGTTTAGGGCATCTTGGGGGCAGATCGGGAATATCAACTCCGTAGGCTATTATTCTTTTGATGTTCCATTAGGGTCACAGACTTTAATTGTCGGTGAAGACGGATTAAGAAATGACCGAGGGGTATATGCAAGACAACAATCCAATCCTGATTTGATTTGGGAAACTTCCGAATCGATTGATGTTGGCCTTGACCTTATGGCGTTTGACAATAAGTTCTCCTTGACTTTTGACTATTTCCAGAAAACAACCCGTGATATGATCTTGGAAGGTTTGGAAGACAAACACCAAGGTACTGATGCGGCATTTGTCAATGGGGGTGAGGTAAAGAACGTTGGTGTGGAAATTTCCGCGGCATTCAGCGACAAGATTGGCGATTTGAATTATACCATCAGGGCAAATGCCTCTAGGTTGGACAATAACCTTGAAAACTTGGACGGTTATAATAATAGCGGTATAGATTTCATAAACCATGATGGTTATCATGTAAGGGATGCCTTAAGGCCTTATCGGTCAACTGTTGGCCAGGAATTGTTTTCCCATTTCTTGGTGCCTTATTTAGGTATATTCCAGTCACAGGCCGAGATAGACGCTTATGTCAAGGATGGCAACCTAATACAACCTGATGCCGTTCCTGGGGATTTTAAATTTAAGGATACTGATGGTGATGGGGACATTGATAACGATGACAGACAGTTCCACGGCAGTTACCAACCCGATGTTACCTATAATTTTAATTTGAGTGCAAATTACAAGGGCATTGATATGAGCCTGATCTTTCAGGGAGTGGCCGGGGTAAAGGCTTTCAATGCCTATAAATACGCAACCTACAATGCATCTTTGCAAGGGTACAACTTGGACAATAGGGTTTTGGATGCTTGGACACCCTCGAACACCAATACGGATATTCCACGAATATCGACCCAGGACAATAACAATAATTTTGGGACCCAATCAACCTGGTACTTGGAGGATGCCTCATATTTAAGGTTAAAGAATATAACACTTGGTTATTCTTTCCCGAAAGAAATAATGGGCGGGTGGTTAAATGGTTCGTCTTTGCGCATTTATCTGTCAGCAGAGAATCTGTTTACCATTACCGATTATACCGGTATTGACCCTGAAGTAGGGGGAATTGGCCTCGATGTGGCCAAGTATCCTTTATCAAGGACAATATCCGCGGGACTATCATTAAAACTATAATCGATTTTAATCTTTATAAAATGAAAAATAAAATTGTAAAAACAATAATGATCACTGTGTGTGCGCTCTATTTGGGGGCAATCTCTTGTTCTGATGATTTCACCAATTTGGAGCCATTGGGGAATAGTTCCTATGAAAATTTCTGGAAAACGGAACAGGACGCTATAGAGGCAGCGAACAGTATGTATTATTATATGAGGGATGAAGATATGTTTGCCAGAGGTTTTTACTGGTATATCAACGCTTCCGATGACATGGTTACCGGCCGGATCAAGGCAGATGCCGATAATGCAAAGAATTTCAACCTTACAGGGGACGAAAGTGCCCTAAAGTGGATGTATGCCCAAAGTTATAAGGTAATACGTAGGGCAAATGACATTTTACTGAAGGTACCCGATATGGAGATTAACGAAAGTTTGAAAAACAGAATTTTGGGCGAAGCCTACTTCATGAGGGCATTTCATTACCATTGGATAGCTTATCACTATGGGGATAATGGCCCAAATGGTGGAGTTCCTATAGTGACTGAGGAAAATTTCAGGGACGAAGCGGGAAGCTATTCCCGACCAGCGAGTGTAGTGGACAACTACGCTCAAATAATCGATGATCTCAATCATGCCGTAGAACTCCTGCCTTTGATCACCGAGTTGAATACAGAAGATTATGGCAGGGCGCATAAAGATGCGGCATTGGCCTATATCGCCAAGACCTATTTATATTGGGCACAGTACGATCCCTCTAAATATGCCGATGTGGTCGCAGCCTGTGATGCAGTGACGAACTCCGGTTCCGGAAGGGCCCTGGTCGACACCGATGATCCTGCCAAGGACTTTAGGGAACTGCACAGTTACTTGAATAATTGGACCAGTGAATACATTTGGTCCGTGGATTCGGGAATTGATGGTGGTAGTAAATTACCTGGTGTAGTTCTGGAAAACAAGGGCTGGGGATTGTATAATGGTTGGGGATATTACCATCCTTCATTAGGCCTTTACGAAGCGTTTGAGGCAGGAGACCCCAGACGTGAAGTAACCATGTTGAAGTTTGGCGATGAATTTGATTTTTTTGGTGAAACTAGAAGATATTCCTCGGAAAATTCCAAATCTGGATTTCAGTGGAACAAGTATATGTATGAGTATCAATTTGAGAACCCCATTGGCACATACATAAATCCCAACGGTGATGATCCAACAACATTGTATAATGTACCTATTCTTAGATATGCCGAAGTACTTTTGATGAAATCGGAAGCCTTGATTATGCAAGGGCTGAATGGGGATGCGCCTTTGAACGCTGTTCGTGATAGAGCTGGTTTGGCACCGATAGTCGGAGCAACCATGGATGACTTGAAACATGAGAGAAGGGTTGAACTAGCTGGTGAATTCGCCGACAGACATTTCGATCTTGTGCGTTGGGGAGATGCTGACGATGTCTATGCAGAACCGATATATGGTAGAATACATGCGGATAAAACCGATCCGGATTCCCCTTATACTGTTGAGGAAATATGGCCAGCGAGACCACAATTCGATCCTGCCACAATGCATGTTTGGCCTATTCCGAATGAATCAATAGAATCTTCTGGAATCCCACAGAACGTAGGATGGTAATAATCCTAAGAATGCTAGTTTGGGTTAGTTTGATTTTACTTAAAAGGTGCTAGATCTTTTAGCACCTTTTATTTCAATATGCGCATATGATCAAGATGTACCACTTCATTGCTTGCCTTTTATTGCTTGCCTCACAATCTGTAACCGCACAGCAAGGGAATCGATATAAAATACATTCACATAACGACTTTATGCAAACCGTGCCGTTCTGGAGTGCCTATGCCAACGAACTGGGTTCCATTGAGGTGGATGTTTTTTGCAAAAACAATATTCTGTTTGCCACGCATGATGAAACTGAAATCAAAAAAGGATACACGATAGAAAGTCTGTACCTTCGGCCCCTGCAGAAAACAATTGATATCGGGTTGGGAAAGCAGCAGGAAATCCAATTGCTTATCGATCTTAAGTCGGAACCTTACTCAACTATGCGCCAACTAATATCGGTTTTGGAAAAGTATCCGGATATTATACATAGCAAAAGGATATCCATAGTGGTTTCAGGAAATAAGCCCAAGGCAAAGGACTACGTAAACTACCCTGATTATATAAGATTCGACCATCAGGCCCTGGAAACTTTGGACAATGGGAATGCCTGGGGAAAAGTAGCATTGGTCAGTTTGGATTTTAAGGATTTTTCACCTTGGAACGGGAAGGGAAGGCTAACTGCGAGTGATTATGAAAAAGTTAAAGCGGTAATCGACAGCGTACACTCCTTGGGGAAACCATTTAGATTTTGGGGTACTCCAGATAGTAAGACCGCTTGGAAAGTATTTAAGGAATTAAATCTGGATTTCATTAATACGGATAAACCCTATGCGGCATTCAATTACCTTAAGGATTTGGAAGATCGCACGTATCATAACAAAATCCTCTCAGAGGTGTATGCACCAACTTTTGCCAGCGATCAAAAAAACATTCCAATAAAGAACGTTATTTTATTCATAGGTGATGGTAATGGATTGTCCCAGATTTCGTCGTCACTCTTGGCGAACGGTGGGAGTTTGACTTTGACCCAAATGCGAAGTATCGGTTTTATTACAACACAGTCCACCGATGATTTTACAACTGATTCGGCAGCTGCCGGCACCGCACTTGCCACAGGTGAAAGAACATATAATCGTGCCATAGGGGTAGATACGCTACAACGACCATTGGTAAATATTACCGAGTTGCTCTCAATGTACAATTATGTTTCAGGATGTATTACCACAGATAGGATGACAGGAGCTACTCCGGCCGCATTTTATGCGCATCAGAGCGATAGATCCAATATAAATGAAATTGCAGGGGATCTGTCGAAAAGTAAACTTTCCTTATTTATTGGTGGGGGTTCGGAAAACTTTCAAGGGGGTGAAATGACCAAAGGATTCGAGATATTGGACAACGTGGATGCCATTGGATCGAACAAAAGCAATAAGGTAGGGTATTTTATATCGGAAAAGGGGGTTCCTGGAGTTGTTGACGGTAGGGATAGGGTACTGGCTAAGGCCACCAAAAATGGTATGGAGTTCCTGAGTTCCAAGAACAGGCCATTTTTCTTAATGGTTGAAGGTGCCCAAATTGATTCTTATGGGCATATGAACCATGTTCCGGGAATAGTTTCGGAAGGGATAGATTTTGATATGGCAATAACCGAGGCCGTTAAATTTGCCGACATAACGGAAAATACATTGGTCATTGTTACTGCAGATCACGAAACATCGGGATTCAGCATACCACAGGGAGATCTTGAAAAAAAAATTATTGAAGGTGATTTTACAACCTATGACCATACCGCTACCATGGTTCCTTTATTTGCCTATGGTCCGCATTCACAGGAATTTCAGGGTGTTTATAAAAATAGCGATTTGTTCGGGAAAATAGTAAAGGTGCTTGGTCTGAAGGAGCAATAAGAGGGAGTTTGTCTTAACACTTCTCTCGACATTCCGCTACTATTTCGGGCGCATGGCTTCCCCAGGGTTGGCTTAGGTGTACCAAATTCCCAAAGCCGTTGACAATAATGACAATGATTTTCGGGTAATATTGGGATTACCACCTTCAAAAAGTGTAAGTATAGGTTTTTTTAAGCAATTTGATATCGAAAAGATTATGATGAAACTAAAATCCACTATTTTTTTTACTGTAGCCTTCATGTTCATGTCATGTTCGGAATCAAATGAAAAAACCATTTATGTTGACCCGTTTATTGGAACCGGGGCCCATGGCCATACATTTCCTGGAGCGACGACCCCCAAAGGTATGGTGCAACTTAGCCCAGATACCAGGATTGGGAATTGGGATGCCTGTTCAGGTTACCATTATAGCGATTCGGGAATCATAGGTTTCTCACATACCCATTTAAGTGGTACGGGCTGTGCGGATTTAGGAGATATACTAATTCGACCAACCACCCGACCACTATCCTCTATTATTGCCGACGGAAAGATTGTCCCTACCTCTTTCGATCATAACAATGAGGTAGCTGCTCCGGGCTATTATAAAGTGATACTTGATGATGGATCGATTACTTGTGAATTAACGGCAACACGCCGTACGGGTATTCACCGTTATTCCTTTGTCGAAGGTACTGGTTCGAATATAGTAATGGATTTATCGCATGCCCTGGAAACCGAATCTGCTGAACTACAAATACAATCTATCTCTGAGGATGAGATTAGCGGTTACCGTTTTTCCAAAGGATGGGCCGAAAACCAGCGTTTGTTTTTTGTCGCCCGTTTTTCCCAACCTTTAGAGGAAGTAAATATCTGGTCTAGAGGGAAATCTATCGATCAGTCATTGCCCTATTCATCCGATGATATTAGAGTGGAGCTCTCATGGAGCGATCTGAAAAATGGAAGAATCGAATTAAATGTGGGTATCTCGGCGGTTAGCATAGAAGGGGCACGTAAAAACCTAACATCGGAGGCCCCTGTTTTTGATTTTGGGGCATACCGGCAACTTGCTGAAAAAGAATGGGACGAACAACTATCCAGGATTACCATAACTAGCGGATCGGCAAAGGAACGGGAGATTTTTTATACGGCCATGTACCATAGCTTTATAGCTCCGTATACTTTGAGTGATGTAGATGGAAATTATAGAGGGCTGGACGGTAAGGTCTATCAGGATACCATTCAAGATCATTATACCGCATTTTCGATTTGGGACACCTTTAGGACATGGAATCCTATGATGACCCTTTTGGACGATCAATTTGTTGCGGAAATGATCAATTCAATGTTGGCACATTATCAGCAAACTGGGGAATTGCCGATCTGGCCGCTTTGGGGAAATGAGACCGGGACCATGATCGGATACCATTCGGTCTCCGTGATAACCGATGCTTGGATGAAGGGAATTCGTGGCTTTGATGAAAAACTTGCGTTGGAAGCTATGATAGCCAGTTCAAACACGACCAGAAAAGGGAACGATCTGTACCGGGAATTCGGTTATATCCCAGCGGACAACAAAAGTGAGTCCGTATCCGTTCTGTTGGAATCTGCATATGACGATTGGTGCATTTCTACGATGGCCAAGGCTTTGGGTGAAGATAATGTAGCTGAGGAATACCGAAAGAGAGCGTATAGCTACCAGCATGTTTTTGATGGAAACACCCTCTTTTTTCGAGGAAAAAGGTCAGATGGAAGCTGGATCACCCCCTTTGACCCCTTCGAAGTTTCCCGGGACCTTACCGAAGCGACATCTTGGCAATATCGCTTCTTTGTACCTCACGATATACAAGGGCTGGTCAATCTGTTCGGAGGGGAAAAGCCTTTCATCAATGCCCTCGATTCACTATTTATCGCAGAATCGAAAATAAAGGACAAGGCCATGGATATTTCTGGACTTTTGGGACAATATGCGCATGGAAACGAGCCCAGTCATCACATGGCTTATTTGTATTCCTATCTGGGGCAGCCCCATAAAACTCAATATTGGGTAAATAAAATACAAGATGAAATGTATGGTAATAGTCCTGAAGGAATTAGTGGTAATGAGGACTGTGGGCAAATGTCCGCCTGGCATATCATGAGCAGTCTTGGCTTTTATCCAGTATGCCCGGGAAGTAACCAATATATTCTGGTTACACCCCGTTTTGAAGAAACTACAGTGCGTCTTGGAAATGGTAAAAACCTTAAGATCGAGACAAATAAAGACCCGCGTAAATTTCCTTTTATCGAGAAGGTATTCATGAATGGTGTAGAGATCAACGCCCTATTCGTCACACATCACCAATTGACTTCTGGCGGAACATTGTATTTTGAACTTACAGATCAGCAATCAAATAAGGATATGACTTTAAAGGATCTTAAGGCCCCTTATTCACTTTCATCAAACCAGCAGGTATCCGTTCCATATATTACCAATGGTTTTAATCAGTTTATGGATTCTTGCAGAATAGAAATAGGAGTATCTACGAAAGGAGCAACAATCTATTATACCTTGGATGGTGCTGAACCGACAAAAAATTCCCTCAAGTATGAATCCCCATTAGTGTTGAATACCTCTACAAAGCTAAAAATGAAAGCTTTCAAGGACTCATTCGAGCCTAGTGCAGTTGGTTCGGTAGAAGTGAAAAAGGTGTCCTGCCTACCTGCAATAAGCCATCGATTGCAAAATAATGGTGTATATTACCAATACTTTGAGGGTACCTTTGCCAAGGTAGCCGATCTGGTTGGGCTAAAGCCGATCAAGGAAGGATATGTACCCGGTTTTTCACTAAGTGAGGCTGAACAAGAGGATCATTTCGGTTTTATATACAATACCTACATTAAAATACCTGAGGATGGATTTTATGAATTTTATACCATTTCGGATGATGGCAGTGTATTGTGGATAGACGGTATAAAAGTCGTCGATAATGATGGTGGCCATGCAGCCATTAAAGCTAGTGATGTAATTGCGCTCAAAAAAGGGGTACATCATTTGAAAGTCGATTATATAGAAGATTATGAAGGAAATTCACTAGAGGTAGGGATGGGGAAAAAAGGGGATTTTGGCAAACCTCTTTCCAATGAACTGCTATGGCGGTAGTTTGTCCAGCAATAGCGTCAGTATTGGAACTCGGAAAGACCGGGTATCTCTTTGAACAAAGGCACGAATACAGCCGTGAAGGGGAATCATACTAAGGGCAATGACGAGCTTCGATACCGATAAAATCAAAGAATGCCTAAAAATGCTCAAAACAACACATGCAGGAAAAGGTTTCATGCACGGAAGTTTCAACAAAGATGATCTGGAACAATACTCACGGGATTGGTTTGCTTGGGCAAATACCTTGTTCGGTGAGCCTATTCTTAAGATTTATAAAGAAAATAGGGATATTTTAACAATCGAGTATTAATAAGGTGGAAATTCAATATTTAGAGTAAGAACAATAAACACCCTAGATGGGTCCAACACAAAAAAACTATCGACTATGGACAGAACAAAAAAAACCTTGACCATTCTTTTTTTAACGGTATTGGGGAGTGCCGTTTTTTATGCACAAGAAGATTCCCTTACATTTTCGCATACTTTGGGGAATGTAAAAAAACCATGGACCAACAAGCCGTTTTACAATAGGCCGGAAAATTTTCAATTCGCCATTGTAAGCGACCGAACAGGTGGGCATCGGGAGGGGGTTTTTGGAAAAGGAGTTGAAAAAATCAACCAGTTGTACCCGGAATTTGTCATGAGTGTGGGAGATCTTATTGAGGGCTATACCAAGAATGATTCGTTGATCAATGAACAATGGGATGAATTTCATAAATTATTAAACCCCTTATCTGCGAGGTTTTTCTATGTTGCTGGTAATCACGATTATTCAAACGCTACCATGGCTACGCAGTGGAAAGAGCGTTTTGGAAAGGATTATTATTATTTTATATACAAAGATGTACTTTTTCTGATAATGAATACCAATGACGGCGATGGTGTTCTTATAGGTGAAGATCAAATAAAGTTTTTAAAGGAAACTGTTGCGCAACATACAGATGTTAGATGGACCATGATATTTATGCACCATCCGCTCTGGGTTTATGGGGATGTCAATAATTTTGACCAAGTGGAAGAGATGCTTGCAGGTCGTAAATATACCGTTTTTGCAGGGCATACACACCGTTACTTACATCAGGTCAGGAACGATCGAAACCATTACGTACTTGCCACTACGGGAGGAGGAAGTGAACTAAGAGGGCCCAAATTCGGGGAATTCGATCATATATCCTGGGTAACCATGACCGATGATGGCCCCAAATTGGCAAATATCAGTCTGTCCGGTATTAACGGTCACGATGTCAGCAATGGAATTACACATGATATGGCAAATTCCTTGATCGGGGCATCCCAATTCAATACCTTGGTGCTTGCAAGGGAAAAGGAAAGGAAAGTCCTGATGGTTTTAAACAATAGTTCAGACAGCACTATGCATTTTAAGGGACGACTATATCATAACCACCATCTTAAAACCGATGTTTCACGTTTTCAAATTAGTATCCCCGCAAGAAGTAGTCAACAGTTGGCGATCCGAACAAGTCCCATAGTGGATTTGGATGAATCGAATTGGGATCCATTGGAACTGGATTGGGAAATGAGTTACGATGTCGCTTTTATGGATCCGGATTTTAGGCTTGAGGGAACCGAGATCATTGAATTGAAACCTTCAAATACGGGGATTGCCATGCGTGGGGAAAGTATTTTTTTAAAGAATCTTCAAGTAGTGATTGAGCATCCTTATACCGGGCTTTTGGTGAAATATTCCAAAGAAGGGGATTCAACTTGGCATAGTACGGCAGACCTAACTGAAACCTTGACATTGTCCGGCACAACCAATTTGAAGGTTGCCCTGTACGATAAGGATGGTTTTCAAAGTGCTTATTTTGACAAAAAATATGAAAAAGTAAGACCGAGTGCAGCTGTAAAAGTAAAAAAAGCAAAAAAAGGGCTGGCCTATACCTACTACGAGGGTAATTTCACATCGGTTCCTGATTTTACAGCTCTTTCGCCAGTTAAATCTGGTACGGTCTTGGAATTAGACCCGGATAAGATTGGAGAAAGGCAGGATCATTATGCCATTCGGTACAGGGGTTATATAAAAGTGCCCGAGAATGGGGTCTACACCTTTTACTTAAGATCCGATGATGGCAGCAAACTATATTTAGATGGCGAATTGGTGGTAGATAATGATGGTTCCCATTCTGCAAGCACCAAGGAAGGCATGAAAGCACTAAAAAAGGGGATGCACCCGATTAGGATAGATTACTTTGAGGATTTTCTTGGAGAAGAACTGCAATTATTCTTCTCGGGCCCTAATTTAGGAAAATCCCCGTTGTCCTTATGGCATTGATCCTGATTGACCATTCTATCGGTTAAGGCATCTACGGGGTAATTTATTTTGCGATAAACAAAAAAACTATGGACAAACTCTTTTACGTTTATTAATATGGGAGCGGATACCATTCTACTTTCAGTGTTGATCTACTGGGTAGGATTATCGAAAATTCTAGGAATCTTAATTTCTTGGCACGGCTTTTATTGTTTTTTTATATTGAAAGCACTAGGATGGGTTTTTTCGGAAGTAATGTTTGTCCGTCCCATAAAAGGCTGTTTTAAACAACGGTTATTACAAACTACGCTACTTTTTTAGGAGTGTCCCGTTCTTGGCCCCATTTAGTAGTTTTGTTTGTAGATCTTTTGTTTATGGTGTATTAAAACCAAGATAATGTAAACTTGCCCAGCACATTCCCCTATATTTTACAGAAGGCTTCATTTCGGAAAATACGCTTTGTTCCCGATCTACATTAAACTTGGGGCCTAGTGCCGCAGGGTGTGTGAGTCCGAGTCCCCTCCGTCCGTACAAAGTGAAAAGCCGACTTTTGGGAGTCGGCTTTTTATGTGCCATGCTTTTGCCAGTGATTGTTGCCTTTAATGGGGCGTTAAGCTATCGGTGTTCGAGGTCAGAAATCCTGAAGCTGCCCTATGGCATCAGCCACATTGTCAACAGGGAGTTTGCACATATTGCCCTTGCAGACGTAAATAAAAGTCCCATCGGAAATATATCTGTCCTTGAACAAGGGCAGATTGCTTTCTTGGGTACTCGAAACGATCAAGGTGTTGGGCAGGTGTTTTTGTTGGAGCTCTTTGCGGACTGCGTCGGCCTGGGACCCGACCACGGCTATTTCGTAGTACGGGTATGTCATTTTCAATTGTAGTGAGGCCCAATGGGTATATCCCTGTACAACTTCCTGCAATTGGGGTTGTAGGGACAGTAACATTGTTTTGGCACTGTCCATATAATCCTTATTGTATTCGATATGCCCCAAAAGGAACAAAGTGTGCGCCATAACTGCGTTTGGGGATGGGATTACCCCATCATCGTTCTTGATGATATTGGCGATTAGCATATTGTCTGCATTGAATTTGTAGAACCCTGATTCTTCATCCTTAAACTGGTCTATGGAAGATAGGATCAATTCTTGGGCGAAATCCAGATGGCTTTGGTCCAGGGAAGCGGTGTACAGGTTTACCGAGGCATTCGCCAAGAAGGCATAATCCTCTAGGAATCCCTTGTCCCGCTTACTACCTTTCTTGTAGGAATGAATGAGGTGCTTATCGTTATATGCGGATGATTTTATGGTGTTGTATATGTGTTTTCCCTCGTTAAGATAGGCAATGTCGCCAAAGGCCTTGTAGGCGTCAACATATGCATTGATCAATAGGGCGTTCCAGGAAACGATGACTTTGTCATCTATTCTGGGCCTTGCCCGTTTTTCCCTTGCATCCAATAATCGATTCTTCCAGCCAGTGGTCAATTCCCCAAGTTCATCCATGGTCATTCCATGGCTTTTGGCAAAATCGGTATTGTTCTGTTTTTTTTGGAGAACGATTTTGCCACCTTCCATCTTTTTGCTCGAGGTCGTATTGAAGTATTCCGTAAATAGGGGATAGTCGTTTTTGATCAGACCCTGAAGTTCTTCGGTTGTCCAAACATAGTATTTGCCTTCTTCCCCCTCACTATCGGCATCGATCGCTGCAAAATAACCACCGTCCGTACTTTTCATTTCCTTTTGGAGAAAGGCTATGGTCTCCGTGGCCACCCTTTTATATACGGGGTCTTTGAAAACGGAGTAGGCCTTTGAGTAAAAGCTCACCAATTGGGCGTTGTCGTAGAGCATTTTCTCAAAATGCGGAATTTCCCAATGGGCATCCGTACTATACCGATAGAACCCTCCGGCAATATGGTCGTAAATTCCCCCTTGGGCCATTTGGTCCAAGGTCGTTTTCACAAAGGAAAGTGATGTAGTGTCATTTGCCAATACGGCATAATCCAATAGGAAATCAAAATGGGCAGGAAGCATGAATTTTTCCGACCCGCTATTTCCGCCCCATTTCATGTCCAGGTGGGTTTTCCATTTGGAAACCCCTTCCCTGATGGTTTTTTTTGACAAGTCATTGTCAGTGGCCGTTGGCACGACGATATTGGCGTCTTGAATACCTTGGGCGACCAGGTCGGCATATTCATTGGCCTTTTCTGGGTCATCGTTATAGAGTTTATGTATTTTTTGGATGACTTTCGTCCATTGTGTATTGGAATGATAGGTGCCGCCGTACATGGGTTTTCCGTTGGGCAATGCAATGATGTTCAGTGGCCATCCCCCTTCGCCGGTCATAAGTTGCACGGCCGTCATATATACTTGGTCCACATCGGGCCGCTCTTCGCGGTCGACTTTTACGGCGATGAAGTCCCTGTTCATTATTTCGGCAACTTTTTCGTCCTCGAAGGTCTCTTCCTCCATTACATGGCACCAATGACAGGATGAGTAGCCAATACTGATGATTACCAATTTATTCTCTTTTTTGGCCTCTTCGAATATGGTATCGCCCCATGGTCTCCAGTTTACCGGATTATGTGCGTGCTGTTGCAAATACGGACTAGTCTCGTTGATCAGGTCATTGGTGAATTTGTGGTTTTCCCTTTGTGCGGAATTGTCTTGGCAAGACAGACAAAGGATAAGACTTAATAAAACAAAGGTTACGGGGAGGGATGTTTCCGGTTTTTGGTTCATGATGACGTATCTAGTTTAGTGCCAAATTACAAAATGGTGTCCAATGTTCTGTAAAAGAATCCTCAAATCTATTGGATCTTGTCTGATTTTTTTGTTGGATGGGGGCGGTCAAGGCCCATCTGCTTTTTGGGAATCGGGAAGTGTTGTAGGTAATTGCTTGTTCAAGGCAAAAAAAAGTCCATTTAAAAAATGGACTTTTTTGTTTTTCAGAACAAACTAGGAGGTAGTATTTAGGTAAAACCCAGTTCGATCGCATTAAATCACTCCAATGGCGACCAATAAAAGGCCACCAACTACGGATAGTAAAATCGCGATCAAAGCCACAACCATAATACCCAAAAAAATGTTGAGTACTTTAGTGCCAAATGTAATTTCGTGCTCCATGATTTTATTAATTTACCACAATTTAAGTAAATACGGCCTAAAAGCCATCTATTTTTGCCGATAATTCGACTAAATGGTTGTTCCTTAGTATGTTTCTTGGATGTACTGCCGGATTATTCGTTGAATAGTATGGTTTAAACTTCACAAAAACACCTTGTTCCAACATTTTCAGGGCCATTTTTGGGTATTAGGGTGCCTAGGTATTTCAATTCCCTTTGTTTTTTTCGGATACTGTCCTGATGGTTTTTGTTCGTAGCGGTTTCCCCTTTTGTGTGTTGGGCTTTATTTTCGGGTTGCTGTAAGAATCCATCAATATACAAGAAAGGCCGAAAGCATGAGGGTGCGGGGAATTCCCTATAGGGGCCAAACATAAACATCCATGTTATAGTAATGTACGGGCGTATGCCATAATTTGGGTACTTGCCCCCTTGTTGCTGTTGACGTAATCCCCATTGACCTGTCCGGTTTCTTTTAAGTAATCCGGGTTTTCCAATAATCGGGTCATTGTAGCATGGAACTCCGAACTGTTTTCGACAACCAGGATACCTTTTTCCCTGACCAAGGTCTCTGCCTCATTAAACCCCGAATAATCCGGGCCAATAATAATGGGAACCCCAAAAACAGCCGGTTCCAAGGTGTTGTGCAATCCAGTGCCAAAGGCACCGCCTACATATGCAATGTCCGAATAACTGTATATTTTGGTCAATAGGCCTATGGTATCTATGATGAGCACATCAAATTGGCTAGGGTCGTTTTCCTTCAATTCGGAATACAGCAAGGTTTTTTTTGTGATTGATTTTTTCAAGGAAACAATATGTTCTGGTTTTATGTTGTGTGGGGCAAGTACGGACTTTAAGTGTTTTTGGGTTTCATTAATGAATTGAAGCATGGTCTTTTCGTCCCCAGGCCAGATGCTCCCAGCTACAAAACAAGGGGAGGTTCCCTTGAACCGCTCCATGAACTGTAGTTTGTTGTCCCTTTCCATGATTTCTGCAACCCGGTCAAAACGGGTGTCCCCACTAAGTGTTACATTGCTGAAGTTGATTCCTTTTAATAAGTTCACCGATTTTTCATCTTGGACAAAGAAATGGGTGAATGCACCAAGTGATTTTCGCATGATGCCTCCATACCATTTGAAAAATATTTGGTCCTTTTTGAAAATGGCCGATATCAAAATGGTTGGGATGTTATTGTCGCCCAAAACTTTTAGATAATTGGGCCATATCTCATACTTCACGAATATCGCTAGCTTGGGGTTCACAGTGGCAATAAAACGTTTAGCGTTCCCAAGGGTATCGATCGGAAGGTAAATGACGGCATTGGCCACTGGTGTGTTCTTTTTCACCTCATATCCAGAAGGCGAAAAAAAACTGATCAGGATTTTATAGGTCGGGTATTCGGCCTTTATTTTCCCGATTACGGGAAGACCTTGCTCGAACTCCCCCAATGAGGCGACATGAAACCAGACAACATCATCGTTTTTGTCAATGGTATTTTTTAAAATTGGAAAAGTCCCTTTTCTTCCTTGAACGAACAGTTTGATCTTTGGGTTGAAGAATGCCACTATTTTCAAGAAGGACCACGTGATTTGTGCAATAAGGTTGTAGATATGGTTCACTCGGTTATGGTTTGTGGCTAAAATACGGCTCTTTCCAGAATTGTTCCTTATTTTTGCGCTGTTACTATTCTAAAACTTGCAGATGCGGAAAATACAAATGGTAGACCTAAATGGTCAATACCAATCCATCAAAGAGCAGATAAACTCATCGATAGCAAATATACTGGATACTTCGGCCTATATCAATGGCCCCGAAGTGCATGCCTTCCAAAAGGAATTGGAGGGGTATCTAGGGGTTAAGCATGTTATACCCTGTGCCAACGGCACGGATGCCTTACAGGTTGCCATGATGGGTCTGGGCCTGCAACCGGGTGATGAGGTTATTACTGCGGATTTTACTTTTGCGGCTACCGTTGAGGTTATCGCACTACTTCGGTTGAAACCTGTTTTGGTCGATGTTGATATGGATACCTTCAATATAAACATTGCGGCCATAGAGCGTGCCATAACACCTAAGACGAAAGCCATCGTGCCAGTACATCTTTTTGGCCAATGTGCCAATATGGATGCTATAATGGCCTTGGCCAAAAAACACGGTTTATTCGTCATTGAGGATAATGCCCAAGCGATTGGTGCCAGTTATAAGGGAGGCGATGGTTCAAAACAAAAGGCAGGGACTATCGGTAATGTAGGTACCACCTCGTTCTTTCCTTCAAAAAATCTAGGATGTTACGGTGATGGGGGGGCTATTTTCACCAATGATGATGCCTTGGCATATACCATGAGGGGCATGGTGAACCATGGTATGTACGAAAGATACCATCATGATGTGGTTGGTGTTAATTCCCGATTGGATTCCATCCAAGCGGCGGTCCTAAGGGCGAAACTACCCCTTTTGGATAGTTATTGCGATGCTCGCAGAAAAGCAGCTAGGGCATATACAAAAGCTTTTGAAGGTCAGGGGCATATTGTCGTTCCAGTGACCATGGACAGTTGTGGGGATTCTGATTGCCATGTCTTCCATCAGTACACTTTGCGGATTACCAACGGAAAACGGGATGGTCTAGTGGCACACTTGGGGGAAAAGCAGATTCCGTGTGGGGTGTATTACCCAATACCTTTGCACAGTCAGAAGGCATATGCCGATGTAAGGTATAGCGAATCGGATTTCCCGGTAACGAATCAACTTGTGAAAGAGGTTGTTTCCCTTCCCATGCATACCGAACTTGATGGGGGGCAAATAGATTTTATTACGGAAACGGTTATCCGTTTTGTCAATGGTGGATAGATGTGTTTTTTTGAAATTGGATTTTAAAACAAAATAAGATGAAAGTATTGGTTACAGGTGGATTGGGATTTATAGGTTCCCATACCGTTGTAGAGCTTCAAAACGAAGGTTTTGAGGTCATAATTATAGATGATTGTTCCAATTCCTCCGAAAAAGTGCTTGACGGTATTACTGCGATAACGGGTAAGAGGCCATTGTTCGAGAAAATAGATCTAAAGGAAAAGGCGAAAGTCGGGGAATTTTTCAAGAGACATACCGATGTGGGGGGGGTGATTCACTTTGCTGCCTCCAAAGCCGTTGGCGAAAGTGTTGAAAACCCTTTGTTGTATTATGAGAATAATATTGGCACCCTTGTTTATTTGTTGAAGGAATTGTCGAAAAAACCGGAATCCAGTTTCATATTCAGTTCCAGTTGTACCGTTTATGGCCAAGCAGATGTTATGCCGATTACCGAAGATGCCCCTGTGAAAAAGGCGGAATCGCCTTATGGTAACACCAAACAGATCGGTGAGGAGATAATTCAGGATACCTGTAAGGTCACCAGTGGATTAAATGCGATTGCCCTTCGTTATTTCAACCCTATGGGTGCCCATCCCAGTTCTGAGATTGGGGAGTTGCCCATTGGGGTGCCACAGAACCTAATGCCCTTCATTACGCAGACAGGGGTAGGGCTTAGGGAGCAATTGTCGGTTTTTGGAGACGATTACCCTACTTCGGATGGAACCTGTGTACGGGATTATATTTATGTGGTGGACCTGGCAAAGGCCCATGTTGTAGCTCTTCAGCGCCTGCTTGCCAGAAAGAACAAGACGAACTACGAGGTCTTTAATGTGGGCACGGGCAAAGGAAGTACAGTTCTTGAGGCCATCAAGAGTTTTGAAAGGGTGTCGGGCAAAAAACTCAATTATAAGATTGTGGGTAGAAGACCGGGTGATATCACTTCGGCATATGCGGATACCACGCTTGCCAATGAAGAACTTGGATGGAAAGCACAATTCACTTTGGACGAGGCTATGAAATCGGCATGGGACTGGGAGCAAAAGATAAGAAGTTGACCGTAAGGGTTGTGTTGGTACCTTTTGCCATGCCAGTCCAACGATCAGGATAGGAGTGGGTAAACCAAAACAGCTTGGGTACGTATTTGATCTATCAAACCCGATCGGGCCGGTTGTTCAACCCCGTCCTCATTGGTTATTGATAAAACGGGTTTTAAGGAGGCACATGTCGTGACCCGGGCGAAGCACTTTTTATGGGGCTGTCGTGAGAATGGTTGTAAAGCCCACATGGTTCGCCGTAGCAATATTAAAGATACTATGCGTATGACTCGAAAACCCCATTTTGAAAATAGCAATGAGCTTTTGGCGAATGCCCAAGCGGAAAACCTTTATGGTAAATTGGTACTTCAGCTAAAGAAAGACTTCGGACTTGCCAATATCCCCATTGATCTTGCCGATAATGTTTCCCCTGAGGATTTATGGACCTTTATGCATGAAAAAATCTATTTTTTGGTCATGGAGAAATTCCCCGATTACCTAAACCTACTCTATGTGGTCGATGTTCCTGAAAAAGCGTTTAGGCAGATCCATGTGACCGATGCGGTTGAAGTGGCCGAACAGGTTTCATTGTTGGTCTTGAAAAGGGAGTTTCAAAAAGTATGGTTAAAGGAAAAATATCCCTCCTAGACTAGAAATAGACACGGACAAAAGGCATTAATGCATTGGCGTAAATACTTTTGCCATCATCGTATAATATGTCGTAGCGTAAGCCAAGGGTCAGGTTCCGGTTACTGTAGCCGATACCGAGAAAAAGTGCCGGGGACCAATAGTTGTCTTCCCTGTTGCCCCCGTCAAGGGCGTATGTCCTGTTGATCCTCAATTGTTCCAATTCCCCTGATAATTGAATATTGGGGATGGGATTGTATAGTGATAAGATACTGCCGCCATAGGCAAACAGCTTGTCTTCGTTGAATTTGGCATAATTGAAATTAAGGCTGGCTCCAGCGGCAAACTGGTCATTTACCTGGAATATGGCACTTGGTGAGACTGAGGCATTGAAGTTTTCGTTGGTGAAACCTAAACCCACCCCGCCCCCAAAACGTACATTGCCCCAGAAGTCACCGGGGGTCTTTTGGGCCAAGGATGAAGATCCGATAAGAAAAACCAGGAATAAAAAGTAATGTTTCATTTTGGAATGATTTTATATTTATAGTGATTGTTCTTGCTTTTGGGCAATATTATCAATGAAGATACGCCTAGATATGGGAAATATTGTATTTTTGGAGAGGTTTTATTATTGAAACCATTATTTGGAATTCAGGAATCATTATATCAAACAAATTAGAAAGAATCGGTCTTGTCACCTAGCGGGATCGTTTCTTGTAAGATAGAGTACATACATGGATAAATATTCCTTTTTAAATGCGGCGCATACTTCCTATTTCGCAGAGGTGTACGACAAATATTTAACAGATCCCGATAGTGTCGAGCCTAGTTGGAGGGCATTTTTCCAAGGTTTTGATTTTGGGGTTGAAAGTTCATCGGATGAAGCCGGTGGTTCTTTTCAAAAAGATAGTGGGGCCACACCCTTGGTTATGGATGGTCAAGTGCCGGAACAAATGCAGAAGGAGTTTCGGGTAATTCGTTTGATCGATGGATATCGTACCCGGGGCCATCTTTTCACCAAGACGAATCCGGTTCGTAAACGTAGGACATATGTCCCTACGCTCGACTTGGAACATTTTGGGTTAAGCGACCAGGATCTGGATACCGTATTCACTGCTGGTGAGGTTGTTGGGCTGGGTCCTAATACACTGCGTGATATTATAGCACATTTACAGCGCATTTATTGTGATTCCATAGGGGTTGAGTATATGTACATACGTAAACCTGAATTTGTTTCTTGGATTCAGAATTGGGTGAATGTTAATGGCAATCATCCGGATTTCAGTAGTGGCCAAAAGAAACATATCTTGAAAAAACTCAATCAGGCCGTATCCTTTGAGGGTTTCCTCCACACAAAATATGTAGGTCAAAAACGGTTTTCCCTAGAGGGGAACGAATCGCTGATCCCTGCTTTGGACGCCATAGTCGAAAGGGCCGCCGAAATGGGGGTCGAACAGTTTGTCATGGGTATGGCGCATAGGGGTAGGCTCAATGTCCTTACGAACATCTTTGGCAAATCGGCGAAAGCTATCTTCAGTGAGTTCGATGGGAAGGATTATGAACAGGAGATCTTTGATGGTGATGTCAAGTACCATTTAGGGTGGACATCCGATAGGAAATCGGATAACGGCAATAAGATCAAGATGAACATTGCCCCCAACCCGTCACATTTAGAGACTGTGGGCCCAGTGGTAGAGGGTATTGTACGAGCCAAACAGGATGCACATTACAAGGATGATTTTTCAAAGGTCTTGCCGATTGTTGTCCATGGTGATGCCGCTATAGCTGGTCAAGGTGTGGTATATGAAGTGGTTCAAATGGCAAAGCTTGATGGTTACAAGACCAACGGAACCATACATATAGTGGTGAACAACCAGATTGGTTTCACCACCAATTATCTGGATGCAAGAACCTCTACGTATTGTACCGATGTAGGTAAGGTCACTTTAAGTCCGGTATTGCATGTGAATGCGGATGATCCGGAGGCGGTTTGCCATGTGGCATTGTTTGCATTGGAATATCGTATGCGCTTCAATAGCGATGTTTTCATTGATTTATTGGGGTATAGGAAATACGGCCATAATGAGGGTGACGAACCTAGGTTTACCCAGCCCAAACTTTATAAGGCTATAGCCAAGCATAAGAACCCCCGTGATATTTATGCCGAAAGGCTTATTGCGGAAGGGGTTGTTGGAGAGGAACATGTAAGGCAATTGGAGCAGGAGTATAAAGCCTCTTTGGAAGAAGAGCTTGTGGATTCCAGAAAAGAGGATAAAACGATAATAACACCATTCATGGCAGATGAATGGAAAGATTTTACGCCCGTTCGTGAATGGGAGATGTTGGATGCCGTGGATACGACTTATAAAAAGGATAAGTTGGTCGGAATAGCGAAAGTCCTTACGGAACTTCCCGAAAATAAGAAGTTCCTTAGAAAAGTGGTCAAATTGGTTGCCGATCGAAAGAAAATGTTCTTTGAAACCGACAAATTGGATTGGGCCATGGGTGAGTTATTGGCCTATGGCACACTCCTAGAGGAAGGTTACGGGGTGCGTATCTCAGGTCAGGATGTGGAAAGGGGCACTTTTTCCCATAGGCACGCCGTTATGAAAGTCGAGGAAAGTGAGGAAGAGGTAATGCTTTTGAACCATATTTCGAAAAATCAAGGTAATTTCCAGATATACAATTCCTTGCTCTCGGAATATGCAGTGGTCGGTTTTGATTATGGCTATGCCATGGCAAGCCCAAATACCCTGACCATCTGGGAAGCCCAGTTCGGTGATTTCAGTAATGGGGCCCAAATAATGATCGATCAGTATATATCCGCAGCGGAGGATAAATGGAAGTTGCAGAACGGACTGGTAATGTTACTGCCCCATGGTTACGAGGGTCAAGGTGCCGAACACTCTTCTGCACGGATGGAGCGGTATTTGCAATTATGCGCCCGGGATAATATGTACATTGCCGACGTTACGACACCGGCCCAGATGTTCCATATACTGAGAAGACAGATGAAGGTTGGTTTTAGAAAACCACTGATTGTTTTCACACCCAAGAGCCTATTGCGTCATCCAAGGGCTGTTTCCTCTGTCGATGAATTTGTCTCGGGAAGGTTCCAGGAAGTTTTGGATGATGGACAGGTGAATGCTAAAAAGGTGAAATCATTGGTGTTCTGTACTGGTAAATTCTATTATGACCTTTTGGCTGAAAGGGGGAAATTGGAGAGGGATGATGTCGCATTGGTCAGGATCGAGCAACTATTTCCGTTGCCTGTTGGCCAAATAGACGCTATCTTGGAAAAATATAGCCAAGCGGACGATGTGGTTTGGGCACAGGAAGAGCCTCGTAACATGGGTGCATGGAGCCATCTTATGATGCATTATCATAAATCGGATAGCTTCAGGGTGGCATCCAGGAGATTTTATGCCTCACCTTCGGCAGGTAGTGCTTTGCGGTCCAAGAACAGACACCAACAAGTGTTGGATTTTGTTTTCGACAAAAGCAAGGATAATATGACAAGACCTAAATAAAGAAATAAAACATCTAATTTTTTAAAGAATGATTTTAGAAATGAAAGTCCCCTCACCGGGAGAATCAATTACCGAGGTTGAGATTGCGGAATGGTTGGTAGAGGATGGAGATTATGTTGAAAAGGACCAGGCAATTGCCGAAGTCGATTCCGATAAGGCAACATTGGAACTTCCTGCTGAGGCAAGTGGTACGATCACTTTGAAAGCGGGGGTCGGAGATGCTGTGGAAGTGGGAGCTGTTGTATGCTTGATAGATACATCGGCAGATAGGCCTAAGGGGTCGGGGCCAAAAAAAGTAGCACCTAAGGATGCCGAACCAGAAGCATCGACACCACAGGTAGAGGAGGAAAAGAAAGACACCTATGCAACAGGGACCGCTTCGCCTGCGGCCAAAAAGATATTGGCGGAAAAGAATCTTGATGCGGCCAATGTCAAAGGTACGGGTAAGGACGGTAGGATCACCAAGGAAGATGCGATAAACGCAGTGCCTTCAATGGGTACGACCCCTAATTGGGGTAGTCGTGGGGAAAAACGCTCTAAACTTTCGATGTTGCGTAGAAAAGTTGCGGAACGATTGGTTTCGGCCAAAAACGAAACGGCCATGTTGACTACGTTTAACGAAGTGGACATGTCGCCTATTTTTGGCCTACGAAAGAAATATAAGGAAGATTTTAAGGAAAAACACGGGGTAGGTCTCGGGTTTATGTCATTCTTTACCAAGGCTGTTGTAAGGGCGCTTGACATGTACCCGGCAGTGAATTCGATGATCGATGGTAAAGAGATGGTCTCCTATGATTTTGCCGATATAAGCATAGCGGTCTCAGGACCCAAAGGATTAATGGTGCCCGTAATACGTAATGCCGAGAAACTTACTTTTAGGGGTATTGAGGCAGAGGTGAAACGATTGGCCATTCGGGCACGTGAAGGTGGGATTACGGTTGATGAAATGACAGGGGGCACATTTACCATTACCAATGGGGGAGTGTTCGGGTCCATGTTGTCAACCCCGATAATCAATCCGCCGCAAAGTGCGATTTTGGGGATGCATAATATTGTTGAGAGACCTATAGTCAGAAATGGGGAAATAGTGGTTGCCCCCATTATGTATGTGGCCTTGTCCTATGACCATAGGATAATCGATGGTAAGGAGTCCGTGGGCTTTCTGGTAGCTGTGAAAGAAGCTTTGGAAAGTCCGGAAGAACTTTTGATGGACAATGATGTGAAGAGGGCCTTGGAAATGTAACCCGTGCTAGGTCCATGATAGGACAAACATGGTAAAATAAAAAGACCCGAACGAATTCGGGTCTTTTTATTTTATGTATACACGTGATTTTCGATAATCGATAATCGCTTTTCCCTTTCTGAGCACATCGGCACCGATTATCCCATCTACAGGCATTGCGTTGTGTGATGTAAGTGCCTTGTTGATATGGGTAAGGTCGAATAGGACTATTTTCTGTTTCCTCCTGTTCCATTTTCCGATTTCAATGGAGTTTTTTGTCGATACCATCGTTTCCATATCAGTGATTCCGGCACTGGCGGCCTTGATTTCGGATTCTTTGGATGTTAGGTTGAAAAAATCTATTTTATCCATGCCAATACAGGTGTTCGACGCACCCGTGTCAAGAATAAACCGTCCAGGAACACCATTGATCTTGGCGACTATCTCAAAATGGTTGGTGGCAGTATATACCAAGGGTATTTGAATATAGTTTTTCTTTTGTAAAAATTTTTTGAGGCCCAAGATCTGTTTTTTTGATAAAGATAGGGCTATTTTTGTTCCTTGAAGTGGACTTTATGGCGTTGGGGGCAACCTGTGCGTTTATGGGTAGGTTATGGTTGAATATAAAAAGGAAACAAACACTTACAGATGGTTTTGACAGATACACATACACACCTTTATAGTGAGGCTTTTGATGAAGACCGTGATGAGGTGGTGCGGAATGCTATAAAAAAAGGTATCGACCGTTTCTTTATTCCGGCCATCGATTCAACTTATACCGAGGCAATGTTGGCTTTGGAAGCGGCTTATCCCGAAAATATGTTTTTGATGGCAGGACTTCACCCCACACATGTCAAGGGGAATTTCAAGGATGAACTGCGCCATGTGGAGGAATTGTTGTCCGAAAGGAGATTTTATGCTATTGGCGAAATAGGGATCGACCTGTATTGGGATAAGACTTTTTTAAAGGAACAGCAAGACGCTTTCCAATATCAGATCGGATTGGCCAAAAAATATGGTTTGCCTATAGTGATACATTGTAGGGAAGCGTTCGAAGAAGTCTTTGAGGTGCTTGAAAGGGAGAAAGGTGAGGGTCTGTATGGTATTTTCCATTGTTTTACAGGGACCTTGGAACAGGCCAAAAGAGCCATTTCGTACAATATGAAGTTGGGCATTGGTGGCGTGGTGACCTTCAAAAACGGAAAGATAGATACATTCTTAAGGCATTTGGACATTAAAGATATAGTTTTGGAGACCGATGCGCCTTATCTGGCTCCGGTACCCTTCAGGGGCAAGCGTAATGAAAGTGCGTATTTGGACCAAGTGGCAGATAAAGTGTCGGGCATTTACGGTATTGATAAAAATGAACTTGCCAAGATTACCACGGAAAATTCGAAGCAGGTATTCGGTATTTGAAAAAAAATGAAGAGCGAACCACATATACTTATAATTTACACGGGGGGTACCATCGGTATGGTCAAGGATTATGAATCAGGCTCACTAAAGGCATTTGATTTTGGTGCCTTGATGAAAAATATACCTGAGTTGAACCAATTGGACTGTATTGTGGAAACCGTTTCGTTTGAAACCCCACTGGATTCCTCCAATATGAATCCGGGCCATTGGGTCCGGATTGCGGAACTGATCGAGGGGAATTACCTGGATTATGATGGGTTTGTGGTTTTGCATGGTAGCGATACCATGGGTTATACGGCATCGGCTTTGGGGTTTATGCTCGAGAATTTATCCAAGCCAGTGATTTTTACCGGTTCGCAATTGCCAATAGGGGATTTGCGTACCGATGCCAAGGAGAATCTGATCACCTCGATCCAAATAGCAGCTTTACGAGGTAAGAAGGGAAGACCTGTCATACAGGAAGTGGGACTGTATTTTGAGTATAAGCTCTATCGTGCGAATAGGACCACGAAGATCAATGCAGAGCATTTCCAGGCTTTCAATTCGCTCAATTATCCCCCTTTGGCGGAATCGGGCGTGCATTTGAAAGTGTATGATGAGTACCTTCTAAAGCCTAAAACTTCTAAAAAGCTAAAGATCCATAAACATATGGATGATAATGTGGCTATTTTGAAAATATTCCCTGGATTGAACGAACAGGTAGTCAAAAGCGTTCTCAATGTTCCAAATCTAAAGGCGTTGGTTCTCGAAACTTATGGTTCAGGAAACGCTCCCACGCAGAAATGGTTGTTACGGGCCCTGGAAAAAGCCATAGAAGGAGGTCTTCATGTTGTCAACGTCACACAGTGTCCCGGGGGTAGTGTCATTATGGGGAGATACGAGACCAGTAGGGCATTGGGGCGAATGCAAGTCATTAACGGTAAGGATATTACGACAGAGGCTGCTATAACGAAGTTGATGTATTTGCTAGGGAGCAATATTTCCCCAAAATTGTTCAAGACGATTTTTGAAACCTCCCTGAGGGGAGAAATGCAATAAAAAATAATGGTTTAAATTTTATTACTTGGTTATTTTTTTGTTAATTGGCCAACCTTTTGGGCTAAATTAGAGAGGTGGCCGAGTGGTCGAAGGCGCACGCCTGGAAAGTGTGTATACACCAAAAGTGTATCGAGGGTTCGAATCCCTTCCTCTCTGCAAGGGCATTGGCACATGTAAAATAAAATAAATGGGGAGTTGATGCCGACATTTATTCCACATGTACGGTTACTGGCTGTTGGTCGGTAGTTTGGAATGCTTTTTTTGCTGAATTGTGGAAATATAAGGAGGCTGTGAGGTTCCTGCTTTTTCAAAGCAAAAAAAAATACTATTTTTATTACGTTTTTTTTTTATCTTTAACCCTATTAACTAACTAAATTTAAGTTTGAAAGAAATGAAAAGATTATTCTCTACCCTAGCCGTTGCTGGGTCATTTGTAGCAGGTACAAATACGGTAAGTGCAAACGTTGCCTCGGCAATGGTTGCTGTTCAGGAAACAGCCCCAGAAGCTTCTAAAGGTTTCACTCAGGTTTTAAAGGAAATGTTCATAACAGGTGGTGCCGGTTTCATGGGTATCGTACTTTTGTGTTTGATTCTTGGTTTGGCCGTTGCCATTGAAAGGATTATTTACTTGAATATGTCCACAACCAATACGACCAAGTTGAAACAACAAGTTGAGGATGCTTTGGCGTCTGGCGGTGTTGAGGCTGCCAAGGAAGTTTGTAGAAATACAAAAGGGCCTGTTGCCTCTATCTACTACCAAGGCTTGGACAGGGCGGACGAGAGTATCGATTCTGCTGAAAAGTCGGTTGTAGCTTACGGTGGTGTTCAAATGGGTCAGTTGGAGAAAAATGTTTCTTGGTTGTCCTTGTTTATCGCTATTGCCCCGATGCTTGGTTTCATGGGTACGGTAATCGGTATGATTCAGGCCTTCCAGAAAATTAGTGCGGTAGGTAACTTGAGTGCCTCATTGATCGCAGGCGATATCCAGGTAGCATTGTTGACAACGGTATTTGGTCTTATTACGGCTATCATCCTTCAGATTTTCTATAACTACATCATTGCAAAAATAGATAGTATCGTCAATGATATGGAGGATTCATCAATCTCTTTGATTGATATGTTGGTAGACCACAAGAAATAAAACAAGACTTAATACAGATAGTATCATGCATAAATTTTTAAAAATATTTTTGTTGGTCGTTGGTGTTGTATCCGCAATACTTTGGTATATGTTGCCAGAAAAGGATATGCCAATGGCAGAGGCAGCCCAGAGCGGGGCGATGAACTGGATGTTCATGATCACTTACCTTTTGTTGGGTATAGCGGTAGTCGCCAGTTTGGTGTTTACGTTGAAGAACCTTTTTCAAAACCCGGCAGGGCTTAAAAAGGCCTTGTTCGTATTGGCCGGATTTGTCTTGGTTGTCGTGGTCTCCTATGTGCTGGCAAGTGGAACGGATGTTTCCGATAAGTACATGGCCATGTCGAGTGAGGGTACGGTGAGGAATATAGGAATGGGCCTTAATGTGTTCTTTATCCTTACCATCGTCGCTGTTGTGGCAATTGTTTTGCCTGGAATTAAAAAAATGTTCAGTAAATAAAAATAAACTATGGCTAGAAGAGCAGGAGCACCAGAAGTAAATGCTGGGTCTATGGCAGACATAGCTTTCTTACTATTGATCTTTTTCTTGGTTACAACAACCATAGAAACAGATGCTGGTTTGGATCGTATGTTGCCACCGATGGAGCCGCACAAAGATGATAATGTTGTTATTAAACAGAAAAACATCTTTCAGGTGAATATCAATAAAAATGGGCAATTATTGGCAGATGAGGAGTTGACGGACCTTAAGAAATTGAGGGCTAAGGCCATTGCATTCTTGGACAATGGTGGCGACGGTTCTTGTGACTATTGCCATGGCAGGAAAGATCCTGAATCTTCGGATAATCCTACCAAGGCGATAATTTCCTTGAAGAATGATAGGGAAACCAAATATGGTATCTATATAACCGTCCAGAATGAATTGGTAGGGGCCTATAATGAATTACGGAACAGGGAGTCACAACGCTTATATGGTAGGAAGTTTACTGATATGGAAGCTGAGTACCTTAATCCTGAGACTGCCCAAAGCATTAAGGATGAGTTAAAGGAAAAGGTGAAGAAGATACAGGATCTGTTTCCACAGAAATTGTCAGAGGCTGAAACTTCAACCTCAAATTAATAATATCTAAAGAGAAGCTATGTCTAAATTTAGTAAGAAAAAAAGTGGGGAATTACCACCAGTGTCTACGGCATCCTTACCCGATATTGTGTTTATGTTACTGTTCTTTTTTATGACCGTTACAGTTATGAAGGATAGTTCGCTAAAGGTAGAGAATATTCTTCCTAACGCCAACGAGGTCAAGAAGCTGGAGAAAAAGGATCGCGTGATCTATATCTATGTAGGTAAGCCGACCAAAGAATTTCAAAAGGTATTTGGAACTGAACCAAAAATACAATTGAATGATAAATTTGCAGATCCTTCTGAAGTCGGTGATTATATTTTGGCGGAAAGGGCAAAAAAATCCCAAGAATTGCAAAATGTCCTGACTACAGCTTTAAAAGTGGATAAGCATGCCAATATGGGTTTGATATCCGATATAAAGCAGGAGTTGAGAAAGGTCAATGCCCTTAAAGTGAACTATACCACTTACGAAGGCAATGCTTTTAATAATTTGCAGTAATACAATATTTCAAACTTAAAAAACGCCCTGATAATTTTATCAGGGCGTTTTTTATTTCATTATTTTTACTTTTAGGCATAAGGTTTGTCGGTGAAGGCCTTTTACGACACCTTTTTGGTTTTGAACTTAATTTTACAATTGATGAAACAATTGATCCTTGGTTTGTTTTTGTGCAGTACAATGGGGCTTTATGCCCAAAATGACCAGAAATCGGGAACATTTGACTCAAGGTACCTAGAGGATCAGTTTTATTTGGGCATTACCTATAATTTTTTTCGTGGCAAGCCTGTCGGTTTTACCCAGAGAAACCTGTCCTATGGTCTGCATGGGGGCGTTATAAAGGATATGCCTGTAAATTCCAGAAGGACTTTGGCCATAGGTATTGGACTTGGGTATGCCGTAAATTCATATTATTCCAACCTATGGGCCTTTAAGACGTTGGATGGTATTGGTTATAGTCTGATAAACGACGATAGAATACCCATGGGTGAAGAGACCGTTAAAGTGGAACGCAACAAGTTGGAAACCCATGTGATTGAACTGCCATTTGAATTGAGATGGAGGAATTCCACCCCTGAGGTGTATAGGTTTACCAGAATATATGCAGGTATGAAGTTTGGTTATATTTTTGCCTCCCGTTCTAAACTTGTTACTTCTATGGATAAAAGCTCTTTTACCAATCCTGATGTTTTAAGGTTTCAGTACGGGATTACCCTTAACATAGGATATAATACATTCAATGCGCATGTTTATTACTCCCTAAGTGGCCTTTTTGAAGATGGCCCTGTCTTGGGTGCCGAGTCTATTGATCTAAAACCGATACGTGTTGGGTTTGTTTTCTATATTCTGTAAAAACAACCTATTTGTAATTTGGATTCAATACCAATCGATAAAGACAAAAATTCCAGTTAAATAATATTGGTGCCTGAAAAGGATATACTTGGGATATAATAATAGAGTTGCCGGCTTGGCTCCTATGGAACTAATGGAGTGGATGATTGTAGCATGCAACAGGTAACAAGGCGAATAGAGGTCTTCTGGTGTCGAATTTTTTACTCACGGCATCCTTTGCGTGATTGTTGAAATGCGTTGGGAGGTGTCCGCAATAAGGAGGGGTGTTATGATTGTTGGTGGTCTTCGGTCAACCCCGTGATCGAGAAATAGGGGGATTGCATAGAAAGGTTTAACCTCTATAGTCAAAAGACGTCCACTAGGTATGTTTTTGTATGGGGGCTTCTACAGACCAGATTGTAGGCTACATAGGATGCCAAGGTATTTGAAAAAGAACAACCGATCTTATGTACCAAAAAACACTAGGGGCCCCTGATCGGGTAATTTTAAGGAACACATTGCCCCACAAGCTGTGTTCATGGGCGAAGACATTCAAAACTTGCTTTACAACCAATATTTTACCGTTAGTAATTGTGAGGCCAATCCTAGGCAAAGTCCTATTAACAATTCGGTCTTGCTATGTGCCTTAAAATATAATTTGGATGTGGCCACTAGGCCAATGGCAAGAATCAGGAAACTTAGTGCAATGGTGATGTTGGTTTCAAAATGAATACTGAGATTGACCAGGAACATAAACAGGCTACCTATCCCAAATAGATGCATACTGCTTTTTATTTTGAAAAATAAGAGGACGATAGTGGCGAAGGTGCCACCTACAAGGCCAACAAAGAAAAAATATAGTTCAATCACATAATTATTGGGAATTACCTTGAATACGATCATGAGCAAAAGTACGAGGTTGATGTATAAAGGGTATTTCCGCTCTTTGATTGTGGGTAATTGGGTAGAGTTCACATAATTTATGTTCTTCAATATCAAGAAGGTGATAATGGGTATGATGACTGTTAGGATGAAAATGGGTAATATATTGCCACTTTGTAATTCCAAGGGGCTGTATTTGGGTGTAATCAGAAAATAGGCAAAGGTCCCGGAAATAGGTACGAAAAGTGGATGGAAGATATAGGAGATCGCCTTTTGAAAAGTCCTCATTAGATCTGTTTACGCAATCTTGCTACGGGTATGCCCAATTGCTCACGGTATTTAGCTACCGTTCTACGTGCTATGGGGTAACCTTTTTCTTTCAATATTGCCGCTAGCTTGTCATCGGTAAGAGGTTTTTTCTTGACTTCCTCGGCAATCACTATTTCCAGTATTTTTTTGATTTCCTTGGTAGAAACATCCTCACCTTGCTCATTTTTCATTGATTCTGAAAAATAGTCCTTGATCAATTTGGTGCCATAGGGCGTGTCGACATATTTGCTATTGGCGACCCTTGATACCGTGGAAACATCCATCTGTATTTTGTCTGCGATATCTTTAAGGATCATTGGCCTTAAATTACGTTCGTCCCCGGTTAGGAAATATTCCTTTTGGTATTCCATAATGGCATTCATCGTTATTAGCAATGTTTGTTGCCTTTGCTTTATGGCATCGATGAACCATTTGGCCGAATCCAGTTTTTGTTTAATGAACATGACCGTGTCCTTTTGGGATTTGGACTTTTCCTTGGAGTCCTTGAAGCCCTTTAGCATGTTGTTGTATTCTTTGGAGACGTGTAATTCTGGTGCATTCCTACCATTTAAGGTCAGTTCTAGTCCACCGTCCACGATTTTAATCGAGAAGTCGGGTACTACATGTTCGACAATACGGTTATTTCCCTCATAGGAGCCACCGGGCTTAGGGTTGAGTTTTTCGATTTCAGCAATGGCACTCTTTAGCTCATCTTCCGTAATGTTGTGCTTTTGGAGTAATTTTTTGTAGTGTTTTTTGGTAAACTGGTCAAATGATTTTTCCAATATTAGGATGGCCCTTTCAATACTGGCATTGACTTCCTTTCTTTTTAATTGGATAATCAGGCACTCCTCCAGGGAACGCGCTGCCACTCCAGGTGGATCCAAGGCTTGGACCAGTTTCAATACAGATTCAATGGTCTTTTCGTCTGTGTAGATATTCTGGGTGAATGCCAGGTCATCCATAATATCGGTTAGTGGCCTTCTAATGTAGCCACTCTCGTCTACGCTGCCGACCAGGAACTCGGCAATACTCCATTCCTCATCATTAAGGTAAACAGTGTTCAGTTGGCTTAATAGATATTGGTTGAATGACATACCTGCTGCATAAGGAACGCTCTTCCCATCATCATCGGCACTGTAGTTGTTGGCCTTTGTTCGATAATCAGGAATCTCATCGTCACTGAGGTACTCGTCTATGTTTATATCGTCGGTATTGATACTTTCGTCCGGCTCAACATCATATAGGTCATCATAGTCGTCCCCAGTGCTGTCGCTCTCTTCCTTGCCACCTTCCAAAGCAGGGTTCTCCTCCAGTTCCTGTTTCAGGCGTTGTTCAAAAGCCTGGGTAGGCAGTTGTATCAACTTCATCAATTGAATCTGCTGGGGAGATAGCTTTTGCGATAATTTAAACTGTAAATGTTGTTTGAGCATTGGTATTGGTTCTATGCCTTATAAAGTTAGGGATTTCAGATCAGAACTCCGCATTCTGTGGGGTTCTTGGGAACGGGATCACATCCCTGATATTTCCCATGCCTGTGGCGAAAAGCACTAAACGTTCAAAGCCCAGTCCAAATCCACTATGTACGGCCGACCCGAATTTCCTCAAATCCAGATACCACCATAGTTCCTTTTCATCAATCCCCAGTGCAGCGATCTTTTCCTTTAGGACGTCCAAACGTTCTTCCCTTTGGGAGCCTCCAACGATTTCACCAATACCGGGGAATAGGATGTCCATGGCCCTAACTGTTTTCCCGTCCTCATTGAGTCGCATGTAAAAAGCCTTGATATTGGCTGGGTAATCAAAGAGTATTACAGGGCATTTGAAATGTTTTTCCACGAGATAGCGCTCGTGTTCGCTTTGAAGGTCGGCACCCCATTCGTCAATGGTGTACTGGAACTTTTTCTTTTTGTTGGGCTTACTGTTTCTTAGTATATCTATGGCTTCCGTATAGGTGACCCTTCTGAAACTGTTCCCGCAGATGAATTCCAATTTCTCGATCAATGCCATTGCACTACGCTCAGCTTGAGGTTTCGATTTTTCCTCATCCAAAAGTCTTTTCTCCAAGAACTTCAAGTCGTCTTGGCAATGTTCCAAAATGTATTTTATTACGTATTTGATAAAGTCCTCTGCCAAATCCATATTGGCATCCAGGTCGTAAAATGCCATTTCCGGTTCGACCATCCAAAACTCTGCCAAATGTCTTGAGGTATTCGAGTTTTCAGCCCTGAATGTAGGGCCAAAGGTATATACCTTGCCCAATGCCATTGCATAGGTCTCAGCTTCCAATTGACCGGAAACGGTCAGGTTGGTTTCCTTGCCAAAGAAATCCTCCTTGTAGTTTACCTCACCTTTTTCATTTAAAGGAGGGTTCCTGTCATCCAATGTTGATACCTTGAACATTTCACCTGCACCTTCAGCATCTGAACCTGTGATTATGGGTGCATGGAAATAATGGAAATCGTTTTGCCTAAAATATCGATGTATGGCAAATGCGAGTGATGACCGTACACGCATTACAGCGGAAAATGTATTTGTCCGTATACGTAAGTGGGCTTTTTCCCTTAAGAATTCCAGAGAGTGTTTTTTTGGTTGGATAGGGTAGGTTTCCGGATCAGCGTCACCATGGACAAAAATATCGTTTACTTGAATCTCAACGTTTTGCCCCCTACCTTGGCTTTCGACCAATGTGCCACTTATTCTCAAGGCAGATCCAGTATTGATTTTTTTTAAAACGTCATCCTCCAATTTTTCAAAATCAATAACACATTGGATATTGTTCAAGGTCGATCCGTCATTGAGGGCGATGAACCTATTGCTTCTAAAGGTTCTTACCCAGCCGTTTACAGTTACTTCCTGAAGGTTCGGGACCATGGAAAGCAATTCTTTTACATTTGAAGATCTCATTTTAAGTCAAATAAAAATTAAGACTCCAAATATAGCCTTTTGCACAAAAATAAGCGAGGTCTAAAATGTATAAAAAACGTCGTCGGACGTTTTGTTGCAAGAGAGGCCAAGCCATACCTTGCTTATTTAATGGAATAGGGGATTGATATACTGGGGATTTAGCGGAATTGTTTGGTTTCGCCAACTACTCCTGTTCCTTGTTGTTGTCTTCCTCTATGGGGAGGATATCTATCTGGGGCTTCTTTAGGACCTCCTTATTCGCAATACTTCGTTCCAAGGATAGTAATAGAGATGGAAGAAGGATTAAGTTGGCCAACATTGCGAAAAGCAAGGTGGCCGATACCAACGCCCCTAATGCCACGGTTCCACCAAAGTTGGAGATGACAAAAACAGAAAATCCGAAAAAGAGGACAATTGAGGTGTAGAACATGCTAACACCGGTTTCCCGTAAGGCGGCATAGACCGATTTTTTTATTTTCCAACGATGCGTTGTGAGTTCCTGGCGGTATTTGGCCAGGAAGTGTATGGTGTCATCTACCGAAATACCAAAAGCAATGCTAAATACCAAAATGGTAGAAGGCTTTATGGGTACCCCGACAAAGCCCATGACCCCGGCTGTGATTATAAGGGGCAATAAGTTGGGAATCAGGGATATGATGATCATTTTAAAAGACCTGAAGAGGAATGCCATAAACAAGGCTATGAGGAAAATCGCAAAAGCCAGGGAAAGTACCAGGTTCTTGACGAGGTATTTTGTGCCTTTCAAAAACAACAATGCGCTTCCTGTCAAATAAACCGTATACCTGTCGGAAGGGAAGAGTTTTTCGACATTTTCCAGTAACCGGTTCTCGATGTCTTCCATGCGGTCGGTCTTCACATCTTTCATGAACGTGGTCATTCTTGCTACCTGACCGGTACTGTCCACAAAACTTTTTAATAGGTTGCCGTCGTTTGATGACTTTCGGGCAACATCCATAATAAAGCTGTTCTCCTGTGTTGTGGGAAGTTGATAGTACTTGGGAATGCCATTGTAAAAGGCTTGTTTTGAATATTTGACCAGATTAACTACGGAGACTGGTTTTGACAACTCTGGAATCTCATCGATTACCGTACTGAGTTGGTCCATTTTTTTCAGTGTGGATGGTTTTAGGATGCCTTTTGGCCTTTTGGTGTCCACAACGACCTCAACAGGCATAATGCCATCGAATTCTTTTTCAAAAAAGCGGATATCCTTGAAGAATTGCGCCTTCTTTGGCATGTCTTCGATAGGGCTTCCCGAGATTTCTATTTGATAAATGCCTATAATACTCACTACCAAAAGTACGATGGCCGTAACATATACCGTAATCCGTTTTTCCCGTACGATATTCTCCATCCGGTTTACAAAAGCATCGATCCATTTTTTGTTAAGATGCCTTAAATGTTTTGTTTTTGGTAATGGCATGAAACTGTATATGATAGGTATGATAAGCAGGGACAAAATGAATATGCCAAGAATATTTATGGAAGCCACAATACCGAATTCCTTTAATAGTTTACTGTCGGTAATGACAAAGGTCGCAAAACCAGAGGCTGTGGTAATGTTCGTCATCAAAGTGGCATTCCCGATTTTTGATATTACCCGTTGTAGGGAGAGTGCCTGGTTTCCGTGTTTTTTCACCTCTTGCTGGTACTTGTTGATCAAGAATATGCAATTGGGTATACCTATGACAATGATCAAAGGGGGGATCAATGCGGTAAGCACGGTAATCTCATACTGTAGCAGGCCCAAGACCCCAAATGCCCACATAACCCCTATGGTTACAACGAACATAGAGATGAAGGTGGCCCGATAACTCCTGAAAAAGAAAAAGAAGATCAGGGAGGTTACCCCAAGTGCCGCAAGTATGAACTTACCGATTTCATCAATAATATTCTGGGAGTTCAGGGTGCGTATATAGGGCATTCCGGACACCCTGATATCCAGACCTGTTTCATTTTCGAAACTATCGATAAGATGCGTTAGGTCCTCCAGTATAAAATCCTTACGCACGGATGTATTCACAATATCCTTGTCCAGGTACATTACCGTTCGTATGGTCCTACTTTCTTTATTATAGAGGAGGTTTTCGTAGAAGGGCAGGTCATTGAATAGGTGGTTGATTACCGTATCGACATCTTTTTGGGTATTGATCCCATTTTTGATCAAGGGTTCAAAGATGAATTTCTTGTTCTCATTGTCTTTTATCAATTCCTTGAGATTGTCCGTAGAGACCACATAGTCGACTTCGGGAAAGGCACTAAGCTGCTTGCTTAGCTTGTTCCACCTATTGAAGTTGGTGGGCGAGTAAAGGGCACTGTCCTTTACGGCAAATACCACGGCATTGCCTTCTTCGCCGAATTGACGCAGGAATTCTTGGTATTCAAGATTTACAGGATGGTCATCGGGCAATAAATTGGCCTGGGAATTGCTGAAACGCATATTGTCCCATTGCATGGCCAAAAAGAAAGTCAGGGCGGCAATCAAGAAAAGGATCAATATCCTATTCCTTAAAATTATTCGGGCGACCCTTGCCCAAAAGCCTTGTGTGAGTTTAGCAACCATCAGGAATTTTTACGAGCGCAAAGATAAAGAATGCTTCGCTGTCTTCCTAAATAGGAGCAATTAAATAAATGAAGAAGGGGATGCCTTTTTATGGTGCCGATATTTTATGGGTAGCCTTATACTTTCATGATCTCTTCTTCCTTTACGGATAGCAAGGCATCTATTTTTTCAATGTATTTATCTGTTAATTCCTGAATATCCGTCTCTGCATTCTTCTTCAGGTCTTCGGAAGCGTCATGTAGTTCCCGTATATGTTTCTTGGCTTCTTGCCTGGCATTCCGTACGCCAACTTTGGCATGTTCTGCCTCTGCCTTGGCTTGTTTGGCCAATTGGATCCTGCGCTCTTCGGTCAATGGTGGTACATTGATGATGACCATCTCACCATTGTTCATGGGGTTGAATCCTAGATTTGCGTTCATGATGGCTTTTTCTATTTCATGAAGCATGGATTTTTCCCAAGGTTGGACGGATAGTGTCCTGGCATCCGGGGTGTTTATGTTGGACACTTGCGATAATGGGGTCTGTGATCCGTAATAATCAACCATTACTGATGATAACATCGAAGGGTTTGCCTTGCCGGCACGGATTTTAATAAACTCTTTTTGAAGATGAATGATAGCTGCATCCATACTTTCTTTTGCAGTATCCAAAATAAATGTAATCTCTTCGTTCATAATCTTAAATTTAATAATAAAATCAGCACAAAATGTATCAAACTATAAATTCACCTTTGTGCCTATATTTTCACCATAGAGTACCTTTAAAAGGTTCCCTTTTTTGTTCATATCGAAAACGATGATGGGGAGTTTGTTTTCTTGACTTAAGGTAAAAGCGGTAGTATCCATAACCTTCAATCCTTTGCTTAGTACATCGTTAAAGGATATAGTATCGAACTTAGTCGCATCTTTGTTCTTTTCAGGGTCTGCGGTATATATACCGTCAACCCTTGTGCCTTTTAGAATGACATCGGCCTCTATTTCAATAGCTCTTAATACCGCAGCGGAATCTGTTGTGAAATATGGGTTGCCGGTTCCCCCTCCGAAAATCACTACCCTGCCTTTTTCCAAATGTCTTATGGCTCGCCTACGAATAAACGGTTCGGCCACTTCATTGATTTTTATGGCTGACTGCAAGCGTGTTTCTATCCCTGCGATCTCAAGTGCGCTTTGGAGGGCCAGGCCATTGATCACGGTTGCGAGCATGCCCATATGGTCCCCTTGGACCCGGTCCATGCCATTACTGGCCCCGGCCAATCCCCTGAATATGTTGCCTCCGCCGATAACTATGGCCACTTGCATACCTTTTTCGACCACTTCCTTTATTTCCTCAGCATACTCAGCAAGTCTTTTTGGGTCGATACCATACTGTTTTTCGCCCATTAATGCCTCGCCGCTTAGTTTTAAAAGTATTCTTTTGTATTGCATGCCAGTGTATATTTTAAACAAAAATAGTCAAAAAAAAACCATCGTGCATGCCATTTTTATTTATGGATAAATACAGCTTTGTTTCTTTGGGGTTTCCCCATAAAAAAACCACCATATATCCATATGGTGGTTTTTTATTTTAGGAGAGCTTTGTTTAACCTAAAGCAACCCTTTTGAATCCTGTGACAGTTAAATCGGCATCTATTGATTTTACGTATTCTGCAACGCTTTGTTTGCTGTCTTTGATGAAAGCTTGGTTTACCAAAGTGTTGTCTTTGAAGAATCGTTTGATCTTTCCTTTGGCGATGTTGTCCAACATGGCTTCCGGTTTACCTTCTTGGCGCAATTGCTCTTTTGCGATTTCGATTTCTTTCTCGATTATGGTTTGGTCAACACCATCTTCGTTCAAGGCAACTGGGTTCATCGCCGCAGCTTGCATCGCTACATCTTTCGCAACAACGTCAGCACCGTCCACAGCGGCGGAAAGGCCGGACAAAGTGGCGATTTTGTTACCTGCATGAATGTAGGAGCCAACAAAGGCTGCATTTAGCTTGGCGAAACCTCCAATTTCGATTTTCTCACCGATAACACCAGTTTGTTCAGTAAGTTTTTCCTGTACACTCATGCCGTTGAAATCCGCAGCAAGGAAATCTTCCTTGGTGTCACAATCCAAGGCCAAGGTGGCCAGGTCTTTTGCTAAACTTACAAAACTTTCGTTTTTTGCAACAAAATCTGTCTCACAGTTCAATGAGATGATAACACCAGTAGTGTTGTCTGCATTGACCTTCGCGATGGCAGCTCCTTCGGAAGACTCCCTATCGGCTCTTTTTGCGGCAACTTTCTGGCCTTTTTTACGAAGGATCTCGATTGCTTTTTCGAAATCCCCTTCGGCTTCGACCAAGGCATTCTTGCAGTCCATCATTCCTGCTCCAGTGGTCTTTCTTAATTTATTTACTTCTGCGGCGGTAATTTTAGCCATTTTGTTTATTGTTTAATTCTGTCATAGGTTTATGACAAAGTTGTTATTTGTTTTAATGTTTCTTAAAAGAACTATTCAACACCTCCTTTGGTGTTGTCCTGCCATTCCTTAAGCTCGTCCCATTTGCCTTCAGCGGCCATTTTAGCTTGCTTGGGCCATGAAGTTGGGTCCAAATGTGCCATTCTGGAGCTGGCTTCGGTCAGGATTTCCTTGATGCTGTCAGCCTTGGCCTCTGATAATTGGGCGAAGGTCTTTATTCCTGAATTAACAATGGCTTCGGCAGCTTTAGGGCCTATCCCTTCGATTTTTGTAAGGTCATCCGCTTTCACGGTTGTTGGCTCGGCCACTTCTTTTTTAGGGGTCTCCTCTACTACTTTTTCCTCAGTTACTGCTGGAGTTGGAGCTGCTGCTGGTTCCGGTGTTTCGGCCACGGTAGGGGCTTCGGCGACCTTTGTCGGGGCCGCCTCTTTTTTGGCTTTGCCGGCATCACCTTGTTTCTCCGCTTTGCGTTCGGAAAGACCTTCGGCAACGGCATCGGTAACCTGTCCCATGATGATGTTGATCGATTTGGATGCATCGTCGTTTGAAGGGATTACATAATCGACATCCCTAGGGTCGCAATTGGTATCGACCATCGCGAAAATGGGAATGTTCAATTTCAGGGCCTCCTTGACCGCAATATGCTCCCTCATGGTGTCCACTATGAAAAGGGCACCGGGAAGACGGGTCATTTCAGAAATGGAGCCTAGGTTCTTTTCCAATTTTGCCCTTAAACGGTCAACTTGTAAACGTTCTTTTTTGGAAAGGGTGTTGAATGTGCCATCTTTCTTCATCCTGTCGATAGAGGCCATTTTCTTGACAGCTTTACGAATGGTCACAAAGTTGGTCAACATTCCACCAGGCCATCTTTCAGTAATATAGGGCATGTTCACCTTGGCCACTTTATCGGCAACGATGTCCTTGGCTTGTTTTTTGGTGGCAACGAAAAGTATTTTTCTGCCAGATGCCGCAATTTTTTTAAGGGCCTCGTTGGCCTCATCCAATTTTGCTACTGTTTTGTAAAGGTTGATGACGTGGATCCCGTTACGCTCCATGTAGATGTAGGGCGCCATGTTGGGGTTCCACTTTCTTGTTAGGTGGCCAAAATGCACACCTGCTTCCAATAATTCTTTTACTTCGACTTTCGCCATTTTAAATTTAGTTTACGTTCTTTTGAATTAGCAATGTTGGAGTGGTATTGCGGAATATTGCAAAGCCTCCAGCATTTAGATGCTAAACTAATTTACCCTTATGCGATATTATGTTATATCGTAAATCCCCACTAGGAATGGGAATCGGGATTTTTTAATTGCCCCATGAAGGGACTTTCAATGAACTTGTTAGAAAATATGATAAAGATGCCCTTCGAAAAGAGCATCTGGTAATTTTGATATTAACGTTTGGAGAACTGGAATTTCTTACGGGCTTTCTTCTGTCCGAATTTCTTACGTTCGACCATTCTTGGGTCCCTTGTCAATAGACCTTCGGGTTTAAGGGCAATTCTGTTTTCCCCATCAATCTCACATAAAGCCCTTGAAAGCGCTAAACGTATGGCTTCTGCCTGTCCGGTTATACCACCGCCATAAACATTGACCTTAACGTCATAGTTGTCCTCTGTGCCGGTCAGGGCAAATGCCTGCTTCACTTTATATTGAAGGGTTGCCGTAGGGAAATAGTTGGCCAATTCCCTGTTGTTGACCGTTATGTCCCCCTTTCCTTCTGAAAGGTAAACTCGGGCAACGGCTGTTTTTCTTCTCCCTATTTTGTGAATTACTTCCATTATTTAAGGTCGTTTAAATTTATTGCAGTTGGTTTTTGGGCTACTTGATCGTGATCGGGACCTACATAAACCTTAAGGTTTCTGAAAAGATCTGCACCTAATCTGTTTTTGGGCAACATTCCCTTGATGGCTTTTTCAACGATTCTTTCAGGGTTCTTGTCCATCATCTGTTTTACGGTCGTGGTACGTTGACCTCCCGGATAACCTGTGTAGCGACTATACGTTTTGCTGTCCCATTTGTTTCCCGATAGGGTAAATTTTTCAGCATTGATAACGACAACGTTGTCCCCACAATCAACATGGGGAGTGAAATTGGGTTTATGTTTGCCTCTGAGTAATTTGGCAACTTTGGAAGCTAGACGTCCCAATGTCTCTCCTTCGGCATCAACCAACAACCACTGTTTGTCAACAGTAGCCTTATTGGCAGAAATTGTCTTGTAGCTTAATGTGTCCACACTAATATTTTTATTGATTAAATACTTCAATCCCTATAAACGGGGTGCAAATGTACAATTAATATGCAAAAATACAAATGTAAAAACCGTAATATTTTTTTGACCTATAAAGGGGTCTGGTAAATACTTCTGTATCTTGTCCCAAGATAGGGGTTGATATTGGAAATATGTTAAGATGGGGTTAAAAGATGGTTGGACTGTAACTTCTCCTCAAAGCTGCCGTCTTTAGTGGTACATCAATCAATCATCACCATATGGGAACCGGTCTTCTATTATTGTTTTGTTCGATTTTCATTGTACAGGCACCTTCATTTGCCCAGGATTCAACGGTCGTCGTACCAAAAAGGGTTTATACCACGGAAACCTTAAAAGGGGGGAAGCCGCCCCTGATCGATGGGAGGCTCAATGATGCGTCATGGGAAAATGTGCCTTGGGAAGGTGGTTTTGTAGAGTCACGTCCGGATGAGAACACGCCCCCTAGCAATCAGACCCGATTTAAGGTCACCTATGACCAGAAGTTCCTATATGTCGGTATCCAATGTTTGGACAACCAGCCCGGGAAAATAGTAAAGCGTCTTTCGCGCCGTGATAGTTTTGACGGGGATTGGGTAGGTGTTTTTATCGACAGTTATTACGATAAACGTACTGCCTTTGGTTTCATCGTTTCTGCCGCTGGGGTCAAGGGTGATGTGTTTGAGTCCAATAATGGGATGAACGAGGATGATAGTTGGAATCCGATTTGGTATACCAAGACCAGTGTGGATGCAGAAGGCTGGAATGTGGAAATGAAGATTCCGTTAAGTCAATTGAAATTCGGGAAGGCAAGGGAGCAGGTGTGGGGTTTTGAGGTTATGCGTAGTCATTTTAGGGAAGGGGAACGTTCGGTCTGGCAACGGTTGCCGCCAGATATAGGTGGTTTTGTCAGTGAGTTCGGGGAGTTGCATGGGCTAATGGATCTGGAACCCCAGAAGCAATTGGAGATCCAGCCTTACACCGTAGGTAGTTTAAAAACGTACGAAGCAGAAGAAGGAAATCCCTTTCGGGACGGAAACGATAGCAAATTGACCGTAGGTCTTGATGCCAAGATCGGGGTCACCAATGACCTGACCATGGATATAACCATAAATCCCGATTTTGGCCAAGTAGAGGCTGATCCCTCTGCCATAGCCTTGGATGGTTTCCAGATTTTCTTTGAGGAACAACGCCCGTTCTTTGTTGAGAACAAGAATATCTTTGATTATAATGTGTCTTCCTCCCAAGCGGGCAATACCTTTGGCTCGGACAACGTTTTTTATTCGCGTCGAATCGGACGTAGTCCCCAAGGAAACCCCAAGTTGTCGGATAATGAGTTTGTCGACCAGCCCGAGTATACCAATATTTTGGGAGCGGTTAAGTTTAGTGGTAAGACCAAAAACGGATGGTCTATTGGTGTCTTAGAGAGTGTTACGGCGAGAAAACAGGCTGTAATAGATAATGGCGGGGCACATAGGAAAGAGATGGTGGAGCCACTGACCAATTATTTTGTAGGTCGTTTGCAGAAAGACTTCAATGACCGTAACAGCTACATAGGTGGAATATTTACGGCAACCAATAGGGAGCGATTGGGCCCTGGTCTTGATTTTTTACATAAGTCGGCATTTACAGGGGGTCTTGATTTTAAGCATCAGTGGAATAACCGCGATTGGTATGTCGGGGGCAATGTTGTCTGGAGCCATGTGCAGGGCAGTGGACAGGCAATCCAAAACACACAGGAATCCATAGCCCATTTGTTCCAGAGGGTAGGGGCAGGTCATGTAGGGGTGGATTCCACCAGGACTTCATTGTCAGGTACAGGGGGTAACATGCAACTTGGTAAAATAGGGAATGGGCACTGGAAATTTGAGACTGGGGCAACTTGGCGGTCACCGGGCCTTGAGTTGAATGATATTGGATTTCAAAGGCGTTCCGATGATATTCGACACTATACTTGGGTGGGGTACCAGACCCTGAAGCCGGATAATACCTTTCGGAAAACAGGTATCAATTACAACCATTGGGGTGTTTGGGATTTTGGGGGTAATTTCAATGGTTTGATGTTCAATACCAATTCCTGGCAAAACTGGAAAAATAATTGGTTCAGCAATCTTGGCTTCAATTATAAGCCCATATCCTATTCGAATTTTGCTTTACGCGGAGGGCCCCGGTTAAGGGAATCCCCTAAATTCACCTTTTGGAACGGTGTTGAAACGGATGGACGGAAAAAAATGGGATTTGATTTTTTCCATAATGGGAGTAAGGCGACCGACAGTTCCTTTAGCTCTTACTATGCGGAATTTGGTGTCAGCTACCAACCGTTTAATTCGTTGCGGATCTCGGCGTCGCCCGAATATGGCATCAATAAGAATAAATTGCAGTACGTAAACAACCTGGATGTCAATGGCCGGACCAGATATTTGAACGCTACGGTGGATCAAAGGACCTTGAGCATGTCATTCCGTGTGAATTACACTATAAATCCAAACCTTACCGTTCAATATTGGGGGCAGCCCTTTATCTCTCGGGGAAGATATAGCGATTTTAAGGAAGTGGCCGATCCTTTGGCCAAGGATTTCGAAAATCGTGTTTCCCCATTTTTGGACAGCCAGATAACATTGTCCGATAATGTTTATGCCGTTGATGATGACCTGGATGGTGTCCCTGATTTTAATTTTGACAACCCCGATTTCTCTTTTGTGCAATTCCGGTCCAACCTGGTGGTCCGTTGGGAGTACACTCCTGGTTCAGAGATCTTTTTGGTATGGTCACAGGACTTGTCACAATCGGGAAATCCACAGGAAATGCTTTTCCAGGACCTAAAGGATAATATTTTGGACAAAGGGAAGCCACAGGGTATCTTCCTGATAAAGGCTACTTATCGCTTTGTCCTATAGGGTGTATCGGCAAGAAACATAATAGAACACCTATTTTCACGTTTAGGGTTTATTGAAAACAAATCCGAAATAAAAAAAAGAATGAAACATTATAGGTTTTTACTTGTATTACTTATGTTCACGGTATTATCATGCTCATCGGACAAAGAGGACAATGCGCTTGATGAAGCTTTGATCGTCGGGACTTGGGATGCCACTAGGTTAACGGTGGACGATGGTACAGCGAATGATGGTGCGAAAAATGCAAGGGACATACTCGATTTCTTAACGGCAAAGGACTGTTATATCATTTCCTTTACCTTTAAGAGCGATTTGAGCGTTACGGCACATAATTCCTCAAACTATATTGAGATCAATGTGAATTCAGCTGGTACCGGGTTGGATATTCCCTGCCCTGTTGAGAGTGATGTTGAAGAGAGCACCTATGAATTCGATGGTTCTGTCCTGACGTTGGTCGATAGCGAAGGGGGAACGATCTTGGTAGATGTGGAGATTGATGGGGACACCATGGTCGTGGATGCTTCCGATCTTGATATTGAGAACTTCAATGAAGGGGGTGAATTGATTTTTATCAGAAGATAGACCGATCGTTAAGGTAAGGGGGGAAGCCCTGTGGTTGCAACTTTTTGCGGTTGAAAGGTTGTGTGCCCACACCGGTATAGCCCCACATTGTTAAAAGAAGTTTTGGCCCGGGAACGGTGTCGAGGTAAATATCATAGCTAGCTATGCCCTCATCCAGACTGGAACTTGGCCAACCGATTTTGGTCGCAGGGTGATGGCCAAAAAGGCTTTGGTTCCCAATCAATGTGCCTCTAGCCAGTTTTGCCCAATTCCCAAATCTACATTCAGGGGAACGGCAAGCTTATAGGCATTTTCCATTTCTGATTTTATAAGTGGTTTTAACGTGTCCAATTCCGATTTATGTACGTCAAAAACCAACTCATCATGTACTTGGAGCAACATTTTGGTCTTGTAATTACCTTCGGACAGCTTTTTGTGGATGTTGATCATCGCAATTTTTATGATATCCGCGGCACTTCCTTGAACAGGGGCATTTACGGCATTCCGTTCTGCGGCACCACGAACAATGGCATTGTTTCCATTGATATCTTTTAAATACCTGCGTCTGCCCAAAACAGTCTGTACATAACCATGGTCACGTGCAAAATCGATTTGTTCACTGATGAAGTTACGGAGTTTGGGGTAGGTTTTGTAATAGGTCCCTATCAATTCCTTGGCTTCGGAACGGGAAAGATCGGTCTGGTTGCTTAGCCCAAATGCGGATACCCCATAGATAATACCGAAATTTACGGTTTTGGCATTGCTACGCTGTTCACGGGTCACTTCGTCCAATGGGACATTGAATACCTTGGAAGCCGTGGAGGCGTGGATGTCCTCCCCGTTCTTAAAGGCCTCTATCATGGTAGTCTCGTCACTTAAGGCAGCGATAACACGCAATTCGATCTGGGAGTAATCCGCAGCCAATAAAATGTAATTTTCGTCCCTTGGCACAAAGGCCTTTCTTACTTGGCGACCCCGTTCTGTTCGTATAGGGATATTTTGGAGGTTGGGATTATTGCTGCTCAATCGGCCTGTGGCCGCTACGGTCTGCATATAGTCGGTATGGACCCTTCCTGTCGAGGGCTCAACCTGCCCTGGCAATGCATCGATATAAGTACTCTTTAATTTTGAAAGCCCACGATAGTCCAACACGTTCTGGACTATCCCATGGTCCTTGGCCAGATAGGAGAGTACATCCTCGGCTGTGGAATATTGTCCGGTCTTGGTTTTCTTGGGCTTATCGACCAGCTTTAATTTGTTAAAGAGTATCTCGCCCAATTGTTTCGGGGAAGCGATATTGAATTCCTGATCGGCTTCCTTGTATATTTTTTCCTGAAGGTTCTTGATGTCGTTGTTGAGGTCATCCGACAGTGAATGAAGGAATTCCTTATCCAGATTGATGCCTTCCAGTTCCATATCCGCGAGTACATGCAAGAGTGGTATCTCAATGGTATTGAATAGCCCTTCGGTCTTGGCATCGGCTAGTTCAGGCCTAAAATGTTGTGCCAATTGAAAGGTGATATCGGCATCCTCTACAGCGTATTCGGTTTGTTTTTCCAAAGGCACATCGCGCATGCTCAATTGGTTTTTCCCTTTTTTCCCAATGAGCTCGGTTATCGATACCGGAGTGTAATCCAAATAGGTTTCCGACAGCACATCCATATTGTGCCGCATATCGGGATTGATCAGATAATGGGCCAACATCGTATCAAAACATTTGCCTTTGACCTGGATATTGTATTTGTGCAATACCTTGATGTCGTACTTTAGGTTCTGGCCAATCTTCTCAATGTCCTCCGACTCGAAGAAAGGTCTTATTTGCCCAATCAGTTCCTGGGCCTCGGCCTTATCTTCGGGGAAAGGAATATAAAATCCTTTTTCTGCCTCCCATGAAAATGCGATTCCCACCAATTCGGCCGTTAACGGATTCAACCCTGTGGTCTCCGTATCAAAGCAGACCGATGTTTGTTTCATTGCATTTTGCATAAAGAGTTTCATGGCCATAGGGCTTGTGACACTCTGGTATACATGCGGAACGTCCAGTATTGTTTTTCTGCCTGGGGTTTCCGTGCTGGTCGCAGGGGCATTGCCATCGTTTCCGAAGAGTGAAAACTGTCCACCACCAGCTTCGGATGTTTCTTTTTTAGGGGAGGGAGGATTTTTGCCTGTTTCTTTTGGTTGGGGTGTTGTGGGGGAGAATATCTTTGCGAATTGGTCTTTGAGGCGCCTGAATTCCAGCTCATTGAATATTTCCAGGACCTTTTCATTGTCCGGCTCGGACATTTCATAATCCTTGGCATTGAATTCTACATCAACGGTTGTACAGATCGTGGCCAGTTTTTTCGAAAGTAATCCGAGTTCGCTATTTTCCTCGACCTTCTCTTTCATTTTGCCTTTGAGCTTGTCGGTATTGGCAAGGAGTCCCTCCAGGGAGCCGAATTCATTGATGAATTTCTTGGCTGTCTTGTCTCCGACACCGGGAAGGCCAGGGATGTTGTCACTGGCATCACCCATCATGCCAAGGTAATCAATGACCTGTTCAGGGCGTTCGACCCCAAAACGTTCTTGTATTTCGGGTATGCCCCAGATCTCAATACCATTGCCCATACGTGCTGGGCGGTACATGAAGATGTTCTCGGAAACCAATTGGCCGAAATCCTTATCCGGGGTGACCATAAAAACCTTGTATTCCTCTTTTTCGGCCTGTTTGGCCAATGTACCGATAATATCGTCGGCTTCCCAGCCCTCTTGGACTACTACGGGAATATGCATGGCCTTTAATATCTCCTGTATATAAGGTATGGCTATTTTTATGGCATCGGGGGTTTCCAAACGATTTGCCTTGTATTCCGGAAACATTTCGGTGCGCTCCGTACTGCCCCCTTTGTCAAAACACACGGCCAAATGGTCGGGTTTTTCACGCCTGATAACATCAAAAAGTGAATTGGTGAACCCCATAATGGCAGAGGTGTCCATACCCTTGGAGTTTATTCTTGGGTTTTTTATAAGTGCATAGTACCCACGGAATATCAAAGCGAAGGCATCCAGTAAAAAGAGTCGTTTTTGTTCGGCCATTTTGGAAAATTAATCGTGCGGGGTTAAAAATACGAAGTTTCTTTTCGTACTTACTTATGTTTTAGGATTTAATGAATGAACCGGAAGGGTGGTTTATATGTCCAGCTTCCGAATATTGCCGATAGGTAAAACCGGGTTGTATGCAATAACCTCCGGTTTCCCCTTTTTTATTTATGGCAATAAACCCAATTTGGAAGTCGGTATTGTCCTTGTTCTTGGCGATGATTCGTTTTACCCCCTCTTCACAGGCTTCTTGTGGGGATTTTCCTTGGCGCATAAGTTCAACGATCAGAAAACTACCTACGGTCCGTACCACTTCCTCACCGACCCCAGTGGCCGTGGCACCACCTACTTCATTGTCGACAAAGAGTCCTGCCCCGATAATGGGGGAGTCGCCAACACGGCCAGCGTATTTGTATGCCATACCACTTGTGGTGCATGCACCTGAAATGTCACCATTCCTGTCAATGGCCAACATTCCTATGGTGTCGTGGTTTTCAATATTGATGATGGGCTTGTATTGCGATGTTTTTTTCCATTCCAACCATTCCTGTTTTGATTTTTCGGTAAGTAGGTTCACTTTTTCAAAACCCTTTTCATAGGCGAATTGCTCAGCACCTTTACCGGCCAACATTACATGGGGTGTGTCTTCCATGACCTTTCGTGCAACGGAAACGGGATGGGCGATATTCTGTATGGCGAGTACTGCCCCGCAATTACTGTCTTTGTCCATGATACAGGCGTCCAGGGTCACATGCCCATTCCTGTCCGGGCGACCTCCCTTTCCTACGGTTTGGTTGTTCTCATCAGCTTCCTCGACCATAACGCCTTGTTCAACGGCATCCAAGGCACTTCCCCCGGCTTTCAGGATCTCCCATGCTTTTGCAGTGGCATTTTCAAAATTCCATGTACAAATGGCTATGGGTTTTGTCCCGGCAAGGTCGTCATTCGCCTTAGGGGCGACTTTTTTGGTGTCCCTATATGAAGCCAATAGAGGGGCGGAAACCAATCCAGCGGCAGCTGTACTTGAATTTTTTAGGAACTTTCTTCGTTTCATATATATGTGTTACTTAATTTTAGGGAGTTAAATATAAGTAATATGTTAGTAGAAGTTTGTGCCAATTCGTTGGAATCTGCTGTGAATGCCGAAAAAGCAGGAGCTGATAGGATAGAGCTGTGCTCGGAGTTGGCGGTAGGTGGGATTACCCCGTCTTATGGATTGTTGAAAAGTGTTAAGGAGAACATCGGTATTCCCGTGCATGTGCTGATTCGCCCCCGTAGTGGTGATTTTAGCTATACCGATGGGGAGTTCGATATCATGAAGCGGAATATAGCCCTTTGTGTGGAAATGGGTTTTGACGGAATTGTTTCCGGGGTATTGCATACCGACCTTACTTTGGATGTGGGGCGCACCAAGCTATTGGTGGAACTCTCCAAAAATCTGAAATTCACCTTTCACCGTGCCTTTGATTGGGTTTTGGACCCATTGCATACCATGAGGCAATTGGAAGGTCTGGGGGTTGATTATATCCTGTCTTCTGGACAGGAAAAATCTGCCTTGGAGGGGATTGGTTTATTGTCCGGCCTTCAGGACGAGGCTATGTTATGTACAATGATGCCAGGGAGTGGTATAAATGCTGGTAATGCACATAGGTTCAAGGAAAGTGGTTTCAAGGCCGTTCATTTGTCGGGGACATCTTTTGAGCCTCGATTGAAGGTTACTCCCAAGGTTCCAATGAATACGGCTTCTTTTTTGAAGGATCAAGGAGTCTTCGTTTCCAATGTGGCGGCTATTCAAAAAGTATTGAAAGAAGTTAAATAAACCACAAAGGGCCTTAAAGGTACCTTTATAAGGAATAACTTTGATGAAAACCTGATAATGTTGCGTTGGATAATCTTTATAGTTCTTTATACTGCACTTGGTCTTTATGCCCTACAGGCACTTAAGACGGCTGTCAGATACCCGTGGGTCTATTTCACCTATATTGGTATATTCTTGGCCGTGCTCTTGAATTTTATCTATCAATTCGCTTGGGGCGAGGATGCCGGTCAGGTACTTAGCAGGTCCAAGAGCTATGCCTTTGGTTTTCTGCTCACCATCATTACGTTTAATGTGATTACGGTGATCTTTCTTTTCTCAGAGGATCTCTTTCGTTTTTTGACAGCTACTTACCATAAATTATTCGGGGTTGGTAAAGAGTTGGGTTTCCCTGAACGCAGAAGGTTTTTGAGTATGGTTGCCATGGGTGTCGCGGCCATACCTTTCGGGGCCCTACTCTATGGGATGTATCGTGGGAAATACAATTTTAGGGTATTGAAATACCAGTTAGAGTTTGATGACCTCCCCGATGCCTTTGATGGTTATCAGATTACCCAAATCTCCGATATCCATAGCGGTAGTTTCGATGATCGGGAAAAAATCGAATATGCCATTGACCTTATCAATGAACAAAAAAGTGATATTATTCTGTTTACAGGTGATTTGGTGAACAATAAGGCCGGGGAGATGGCCCCATGGAAAGAGACCTTTGCAAGGTTGGAGGCAAAAGAAGGTAAGTTCTCTGTTTTGGGAAACCACGATTATGGGGATTATGTAGATTGGGAAACAGAGGAATTGAAGGCAAGGAATCTCGAGGAACTTAAGGAGTTGCAACGGGAAATAGGTTTTGACCTTTTATTGAATGAGAGTAGGTATTTGAAAAAAGGGGACGATAAGATCGCCTTGGTCGGTGTTGAGAATTGGGGCAGGGGCGGATTTAAAAAGGCCGGGGACCTTTCAAAGGCGACAGAAGCGATCTCAAAAGATGATTTCAAGGTTTTAATGAGCCATGACCCCTCGCATTGGGAAGATGTGGTCATTGACGATGATTATCATTACCATCTTACTTTGAGTGGGCATACCCATGGCATGCAGTTTGGAATCGAGATACCGGGGTGGGTTAAATGGAGCCCTATCAAATGGCGTTATAAGTATTGGGCCGGTTTGTATAAGGAAATGGGGCAGTATATCATCGTTAATCGTGGGTTTGGGTATTTAGGTTACCCTGGCAGGGTAGGAATTTGGCCGGAAATAACAGTGGTTACCTTGAAGAAAAAGCCGTTAACATGATTTTAACGGCAAACTTGAGTTACAAAAGAGCAGTAAAAACTAATTTTTTAACATTTTTTCATACATTTGATTTGTAACCGAAAGAACTCTATATGTCTAAGTTTGGAGAACTAATAGATTTACATGTGCCAGTATTGTTGGATTTCTATGCTGAGTGGAGTGAACAGTCGACAGCAATGCACCCTGTACTTAGGGATGTGGCAGCGGCCCTTGGTGATAGGGGCAAGGTCATAAAAATCGATGTGGACAAAAACAAGGAACTCTCCCAAGCACTTCGTGTAAAAGGGTTGCCAACCTTGATAATCTATAAAAAGGGGGAGATGGTCTGGCGCCAAAGTGGCGAACAGGATGCCAATACCCTTATCGGTATTCTGAACGAATATGTTTGACCCTTGTCCTCCCCACAGTAGTGGTTTTGGCAAAACGTACCACGGATTTTTGTTCGATTGGAATTGTGTATCTATCCCTTGGTGCGAGTTCCGTTTTGAACGGATTAGCCGTTGTTGATTCTTCGGTTCGGAAATAAACGCCCCCGGTATTTATTTTATTCCTCGATAGTTTTGGGAACGTTTATCGTATCGATTACCACGGTATCCGATAAATCAGGATTACTTTCATTGATCAACGGCTCTTTCGTTGGAATTTCATCCTTGTAGAAATGGCTGAATTTGTCAATGTACTCATTGAATATCAGAGTCTCTTTTTCTGCCATTTCACGGTCATTGTTCTCGATGAGCACATCGATTAACCTACGATATGATTCCATGTCGGATATGATATCATCGATTTTCTTGTATTGCTGGTCCAAGGTCACCCCTTCGTAGTATTCCAAGCGTTCTTGGTATATCTTCTTTAGGGAGTTGTAGATCTCATGGGCCTTATTGGTCTCGCCAACTTTGTAATAACCGTCTATAAAAGGTAGGACGAAGTGGTAGTAGCCAAAATCCTTCACAGGTATTTTCTCCATCGCCAGATCAATGATGTTCTTGGCCTTGTCGATTTTGTTTTCTTGTATCAACTGTCCCATTAGGCGTGAAAGGTTACTGCGGTACGAAATACTCTGAACCCTGGTTTGTGGGTCGTGGTAGACCCTGGGATCCCCCGAATTTCCCCAATCCCATTTGGTGACGATATCGTACATTAGTTCGGTATCGATCCTGCCCATATCAAAGGAATTGCTTCGCTCTGTTTTTATGGGGACCAATTTGTAGGCCATGCCGTCCAATTGAAGATAGTCTTTCATCCAGATGAACTCGGCATCATCAAAACTTCCGCCAGAGAAGTATAAAGGCCTTTTCCAATCATTGTTGGCTACAATATCCAACATCATCATACTTTTCTTGGTAATGGCACTAGGTAGTTTGATGTCTATGTAGTCCACAATCTGGGCGGAATCCTTCACTTTTACCAGACCGCTTGCAAGAACGTTCTTCTTGTTAACGGGGATACGGATTTTTTGGGTGGGGTAATAGACCATGTTTTGGGTGTTCTCGGGGTAATCGTCAACATCGATACCCTGTTTTTCCAGAAAAAACTTGAATTTGGTCTGGGGTTTGTCACTATCGATCCAATCGATGAAATCCTTTATGCCCCATCGGCTTTTGGAAACCTCGCGATTGAACAAGGGGTCAACGTTCTGGAAGTACAAGACATCCCGTGAGCCCCACCTATATTTGTCATGGGTTATTTGGGAAGGTATCGGGTCGCTCGAATAAGCTTTTTGTTTCATTTGGTCCACATACCAGTCGGTCTCGAAAAGACTTGTACAGACAACACGGACATCGGTCCTGTAGTTCTCGATTTCCTGGGCATACCAGAGAGGGAAAGTGTCGTTGTCCCCAATGGTGAATAATATGGCGCCTGCATCTTTCTGGCAAGAGTCCAGATAGGCCTTTGCCGAGGATTCGGCCGTGAAGCGATTAGATCGGTCATGGTCATCCCAATTCTGTACGGCCATTACAGTGGGCACTGCCAATAGGCAGATGAGGGTCACTGCCGGTGCCAATATTTTTGGGGAGATCCATTTCTTGAACTCATCGAACAATCCATATACGCCAATGCCTATCCATAAGGCAAAAACATAGAAAGAGCCTACAAGGGAGTAGTCCCTTTCGCGGGGTTGGAATATGTAGGGGTTCGTGTAAAACTGTATGGCGATACCTGTGAACAAAAAGAAAACGAACAAAACCCAAAACTGTTTGGGGTTTCTCGATACCTGAAACAGGATGCCGATGATACCGAGGATCAAAGGCAGGAAGAAATAGGTGTTCCGGGCCTTGTTGTCCTTGATCTCACTGGGCAGGTTCTCTTGGCTTCCGTGAAATGCGCTATCGATGAAGGGAATACCCGACAGCCATTTGCCATTTTCGTCATACCGGCCTTGGACATCGTTGTTCTTTCCGACAAAATTCCACATGAAATAGCGCCAGTACATATAGCCGAATTGGAATTCGAACATGTATTTTACATTGTCCCACACCGTAGGTGGTTGTACTTCTATATATTCCTCGAACCGTTTTAGGAAACTTATGTACTGTTCGGCATCTATCTCACCATTGGCATACCCGGCCTTTACTTGCTGTACCGCCTTGCTAAGTTCGTCGTTGGCTTTTTTCATCTTAAAGTCCAAGGGGCCAAAATAACGCATATAGTTTTCTGCATTCTGGCCACTCCACATACGGGGCAAAAGACCCTTGTGTTTTTCATTGGAGTCCTGTAGGGATTTCTTGTAATGGTTTACGATAATATACTTTCCTTGTTCAAGATCTTTTTCATATTTTGGTTTGTCATCCATCTCCTTTCCTGCGGGGGCGAACATATCCGAGTAATATGCCCCATAGAAAGGGCTTTCCACACCTGGGTACTGTTCCCTGTTGTAATAGGCCAATAGCGACCTTGCATCTGACGGATTGTTCTCGTTGATCACGACATTGGCGTTGGCCCTGATCGGCAACATCAACCATGTTGAAAAGCCAAAGAACAGGAACATAATGCATAATACAATGGTGTTGGCATTACGGTAATTGTTTTTTCGGGTATATGTCAATCCAAAATAGAATGTGGCTATAAATAGGAGCCCCATGATTAACGATCCCGAATTGAAAGGCAACCCTATGGTGTTGACAAAATAGACCTCTGCCCATCCAAACAGCTTAAGCACGTAGGTCAATGAGAACTTATATACCAACATTAAAACAGCAATAACCGATATATTGGCAAGCAGGAAATTTTTTACGGTCGTGGTCTTGTATTTCTTGAAGTAATAAAGAAGTCCTACCGATGGTATGGCCAAAAACCCCATAAACTGTATTCCGAAGGTCAGTCCCACTACAAATGAGATAAGGATAAGCCAGCGATTGCCACGAGGGGTGTCCAAATTGTCCGTCCATTTCAATCCTAGCCAAAGTAACAATGCCATGATAAAACTTGCACTCGCATATACCTCGGTCTCCACGGCATTGAACCAGAAACTATCCGAATAAGTAAAGGCCAGGGCACCAACCAGTCCACTGCCCAGAACGGCAATCGATTTACTGTTGGTTAGCGTCTCTTTTTGGCCTATAAGCTTTCTGGTAAGGTTCGTAATGGTCCAGAACATGAAAAGAATGGTAAAGGAGCTACTTACTCCGGAAACATAATTGACCATACGGGCAACTTGGTCGGGATCCAGGGCGAACATTGCGAAAAAGGCGCCTATCATTTGTAACAAGGGTGCTCCAGGAGGGTGGCCGACCTGTAATTTGGCCGAGGTTGCGATATATTCCCCGGCATCCCAAAAACTACTAGTGGGCTCTACGGTAATACTATACGTGATTAGGGCTATAAGGAAGACTACCCATCCGAGTATGGTGTCCCATTTTTCGAAGTTCTTTGAAAACATACAGTTCGTGATTTTACCTTGGAGGCGAATTTAGTGATTAATATAGACATGCTCATACAATTTTGATAAACCTTTAACAGGGGTGGTTTTTGTTTTTTTGCGGGATTGTATCAAAAATGTTTGCTCAAACCAAACTTTGTCTTAAATTTGCACGCTCTAAAGTTGAAATCATTATTGTTGTTCCCAATGTGTTTCGGGAATACAATTTTAGATATAGATAATGGCCTATGGTGTAATTGGCAACACAGCTGGTTTTGGTCCAGTCGTTCTAGGTTCGAGTCCTAGTAGGCCAACAGAGTTTGATGGTGATCCCAGTACTTTTAGGTACTGGGATTTTTTTTGAAGGGATTTTTAAGGAAAAACTTTATTCCTTGGGGATGTCCGTATCATCAACGGTGTTTTCCAAAGGGTTGTTTTCCTTAGGTTTGGTATCGGGGGTTTCCAAATTTGGCAATTCACTTTCTCCTTCTCCCAGTGTGTTGTCCAGTATATCATCGTCCAGTAGGACACCCGGTTTTTTGCCTTCCTTGATCAATACCCAGGTCATGATCAAGCTTGTCGCGATTATCACAAATAGTAAAATGCCGGATTCGAAATTTGCGACTTGGGCCTCTTTGGGTATGGCATAGAACAGGAGAACAGTGATGAGTCCACGGGGTGCTATGAATAATTGGGGCATTATATTGCTGCCAAAGAAAATCCGGAGTATCGCGAATCGTATCAGGTAAATGGAAATGATGATCAAGATGCTGACCAAGGCCACACTTAGGCTGAAAAGTGAGGAGATGGCAATGGTAAGTCCGAATATCACAAAGAAAAAAGTACGTACGACAAAGGCTGTTTCCAAAGTGATGATATGTAGCTCATGGTACATCTGGCTTACTTTTTCATTTTTCAGAAAACTTCCCAATCGCCCTGGGAAGAACAGCTTCACATTGGCAATGACCAAACCGAAAATCAGGATAATGATCAAGGAGGAAAGGTGGAGTTTTTTCCCAATGGCATATAGCAGCAAGAGTACGGCAATCAGCAAAAAGAGCTTTGCCTGACTTTTGATCCTCTGGAAAATAAGGATAATGGCATAACTTGCGATGAGTGCAATGACGATGGTGACCAGGAGGTTTATGGAAAACCCGGAAAACCCCGTATCCTCCGCAGGGTTAAGCCCCCCGATTAGAAAATAGAACATCATGATTCCCATAATGTCGGAGAAAGTGCTTTCGTAGATATGGAATTCCTTTTTGGCCTTATCGAGTCCGTTTACACTGGGTATTATTATGGCACTTGACAGGATCGATAGTGGGGTGGCGTATAGCCATGCCGATTTCATGCTCATTTCCGGTATGGATTGATGTAGGATCATGGCGGCGGCCCATGCCGATCCCAAAAGGCCCAATAGGGCGATTCCCATCGCTTTGGTGATGGGGATGATCTTGTCTTTCTTTAGCTCAAGTTCCAAAGCGGCCTCAAGAACGATCATGATCAGCCCTATAATGCCCAAAATCTCCAGGGCACTGTCGAATCTGGGCTTCTCGGGTGTGAAATATACCATGGCGTACTGTAGGGCTATACCCAGTGTTATGAGCATTAGTACGGATGGTATATTGGTTTTTTTAGAAAGACTATTGAACCAGAAAGAGAGGATTACAATAATAGAAGCTTCGATGATTACGTTGTATGAAGAAAAAATTTCCATCAATAAAGGTCTTTTGTATTAAAAGTTAAAAATAGCACTTAAATATTACTTTGGGGATAAGTATTCAATATATCCGCAGATCATTAAAATAAGCTTGTTGTGGATATAAAAATATTGTATATTTGCATTACTGAAAGGATATTAAGGTATTCATGAGGGGGCAATTTGTCCCCTCTTTTATTACTGAGAATTATGTTGAAGGATAAGGTCAAGACACTTTTGGATGACGCCCTGGGCCAGGACGAATCACTCTTTTTAATCGATTTTTCAGTGGGTGCCGACAATAGCATCCATGTGGTTTTGGATGGTGATAACGGCGTGAGTGTACAGGATTGTATCAAAGTGAGCCGGGCCATAGAGCATAATCTGGACCGTGATGAGGAGGACTTTTCGTTGACCGTGACCTCTGTGGGGGTCGCATCCCCGATGGTGTTCCCCCGTCAGTTTAAAAAGAATATCGGCAGAAAAGTAAAAGTGCAGGCCCATGATGGTCTGTATGAGGGCAATCTTACCGAGGCCAATGCGGAGGGCATTGTGCTGGAATGGAAAGCACGGGAACCCAAACCCATAGGAAAAGGGAAAACGACAGTTCAGAAAAAAAAGGAATTTTTATTTTCTGAAATAAAGGAAGCAAAAGTTATTTTAAAATATTAATAATAGTAGTATACAGATGGAGAATATTGCGCTGATTGAATCTTTTTCGGAATTTAAGGATGATAAATTCATAGACAGGGTTACGCTAATGGCGATTTTGGAGGATGTTTTTAGGAACGCGCTTAAAAAGAAATTTGGTTCTGATGATAATTTTGATATTATCATAAACCCTGATAAAGGGGATTTGGAGATTTGGAGAAACCGTATTGTGGTTGAGGATGGTGAGGTCGAGGAGCCCAATGAGGAGATTTCCTTGTCGGAAGCCCGTAAGATAGAACCTGATTTTGAAGTAGGTGAGGATGTGTCGGAAGAGGTGAGGTTGATCGATCTGGGCAGAAGGGCGATTTTGGCCCTCCGCCAAAATCTTATCTCGAAGATCCATGAACATGACAACACTACTATTTACAAGCAATTTAAAGATCTGGAAGGTGAGATCTATACTGCCGAGGTGCACCATATTAGACATAAGGCAATAATTTTGTTGGACGACGAGGGCAATGAGATCATTTTGCCTAAAGATCGTCAGATACCATCCGACTTTTTTAGGAAGGGGGATAATGTTAGGGGTGTGATCGAAAGTGTTGAGCTTAAGGGCAATAAACCGACAATCATTATGTCGAGAAGTTCGCCCCGATTTCTGGAGCAGCTTTTCTTTCAGGAAATACCTGAGGTTTTCGATGGTTTGATCACGATCAAGAAAGCGGTGCGCATACCAGGGGAAAAGGCTAAGGTGGCCGTTGATTCCTATGATGACCGTATTGATCCCGTTGGTGCCTGTGTCGGTATGAAGGGTTCCCGGATACATGGTATTGTCAGGGAATTGGGCAATGAGAACATTGATGTCATCAACTGGACGAACAATCCCCAATTATTGGTGACCAGGGCTTTGAGTCCTGCCCGGGTCTCCTCGGTGAAACTAAACGATGAAAAGATGACGGCCCAGGTGTATTTAAGGCCAGAGGAGGTTTCAAAGGCTATAGGTAGGGGGGGTCATAATATCAGACTTGCCGGGAAACTTACAGGTTATGAGATAGATGTGTTCCGGGAAGGGGTTGAGGAAGATGTCGAGTTGACCGAGTTCTCCGATGAAATCGATGCTTGGGTCATAGAAGAGTTCAAGAAAATCGGAATGGATACGGCGAGAAGTGTATTGGAGCAGGATGTTGATGATTTAGTGAAAAGAACGGATTTGGAAGAGGAAACGATTTCCGAAGTTGTACGTATACTTAAGGAGGAATTAGAAGATTAGCTATATATTAGCAATAGTTTTTAGAATAAGGAAGTAATATTTATGGCAGACAATGCAACAATTAGACTTAATAAGGTCTTAAGGGAACTCAATATCTCTTTGGACAGGGCAGTGGATTTCCTAAAGTCAAAGGGGCATGAGGTAGATGCGAGACCCACCACGAAGATATCCGAGGAGGTACATCAGGTGTTGTTGGACGAGTTTCAGACCGATATGAGCAAAAAGGTAGCCTCTAAGGAGGTTGGCGAGGAAAAGCGTAAAGAAAAGGAAGCCATAAGATTGCAACTTGAACAGGAGCAGGAAGAGCGTAGGTTGGCCCGTGAAAAAAGAGCCAAGGCTTCTGAGCGTATAATCAAGGCCAAGGTAGAGCTCGAAGGTCCTAAGACTGTTGGCAAGATCGACTTGAGCCCCAAGAAGAGACCACAGTCTGTTGCAGAGGTGAAGAAAGAAGTGGTTGGGAAGGAAGAAGCCAAACCAGAGGAGGCCAAGAAGGAGGAAGTCGGGAAGGTCGAGGTCAAGAAGGGGGAAGTTGGGAAGCCGCTTGTGGAAAAATCGGAAAAACCTATTGCAGAAGAAGGGAAGATCCAGGATAAAGGGCCTGTTCCGGAAGAAACACCAACACCTAAAGACGAGTCTCCAAAAGAAGAAAAAATAAAGACCCAATACCAAAAGCTCAGTGGCCCTAAGATAATGGGGGACAAGATTGACCTTAGTAAGTTCAATAAGCCTAAAAAGAAAAAAGAAGATTCCAAGACGACAGGAGAAAACGCTGACAGGAAGAAGAGAAGAAAAAGAATCGTAAGTGGCCCGGGAAGCGGTCCCAATAGGGGGTCGTCCCAAAGAAGTGGTGGGGCTGGCAATAGAAAAGGAGGAAAACGTTTTGCAACTGTAAACAAAGTCGAGCCCACTGAAGAGGACGTACAAAAACAAGTACGGGAAACCCTGGAAAAACTCCAAGGTAAATCCAAGAAAGGAAAAGGGGCAAGATACCGTAGGGATAAAAGAGACCATCACCGTCAGCAGACCGAGAAAGACCTTGAACAACAAGAACTGGAAAGTAAAATACTTAAAGTGACCGAGTTTGTTACGGCGAGTGAAGTTGCCACTATGATGAACGTCAGTACAACGCAGGTTATATCTGCCTGTATGTCCTTGGGGATAATGGTGACCATGAACCAAAGGCTGGATGCGGAAACGTTGTCCATTGTTGCTGATGAGTTTGGTTATGAGGTTGAGTTCATTACGGCTGATATTGAGGAAAGTATAGTAGAGGAAGTCGATGCTCCGGAAGATTTGAAGCCCAGGGCACCTATTGTAACCGTAATGGGACATGTCGATCATGGTAAAACATCCTTGTTGGATCATATCCGTCAGGAGAATGTGATAGCCGGTGAAAGTGGTGGTATTACCCAGCATATTGGAGCTTATGGGGTAACACTCCCAGACGGGCAAAGAATAACTTTCTTGGATACCCCCGGTCACGAAGCCTTTACGGCAATGCGTGCACGTGGTGCCCAAGTAACCGATATTGCCATTATAGTGGTAGCTGCCGATGATGATATAATGCCGCAGACGAAGGAGGCTATTAGCCATGCACAGGCAGCAGGTGTGCCAATTGTGTTTGCGATAAATAAAATAGATAGGCCAACGGCCAATCCAGATAAGATCAAGGAAGGTCTTGCCCAAATGAATTTGTTGGTAGAGGATTGGGGAGGTAAGATACAATCCCATGACATTTCGGCAAAAACAGGTGAAGGGGTCAAGGAGTTATTGGAAAAAGTACTTCTTGAGGCTGAACTATTGGAATTAAAGGCCAATCCTGGCAAATTGGCCTCGGGCACGGTTGTGGAGGCTTTCCTTGACAAAGGGAAAGGTTATGTCTCAACAATATTGGTCCAAGCGGGCACCTTGAAAATAGGTGACTACGTTCTGGCAGGTACATGTAGCGGTAAGGTAAAGGCCATGCATGATGAAAGAGGAAAGGAGATTAGTGAGGTAGGGCCCTCAAGGCCCATATCCATACTTGGCCTGGATGGCGCGCCCCAGGCAGGTGACAAGTTCAATGTTCTTGAGGATGAACGTGAAGCCAAGCAAATTGCGGCAAGAAGATCCCAGTTGCAACGTGAACAATCTGTTAGGACACAGCGTCATATTACCTTGGACGAAATAGGAAGACGTATCGCCCTAGGCGATTTCAAAGAGTTGAACATTATCCTGAAAGGGGATGTTGATGGTTCTGTTGAGGCATTGACGGATTCTTTCCAAAAATTATCCACCGAAGAGATACAGGTCAACATTATCCATAAGGGTGTTGGGCCGATTACCGAGTCCGATGTACTCTTGGCCTCAGCTTCGGATGCGGTTATCATAGGGTTTAATGTGAGACCAATGGGTAATGCCAGGGTAATAGCTGAAAAAGAGGAAATCGATATTCGAATGTACTCGATAATCTATGACGCCATCAATGATCTTAAAGATGCCATGGAAGGTATGTTGTCCCCAGAAATGAAGGAAGAGATCATGGGTACGGCAGAGATCAGGGAGACCTTTAAGATATCAAAGATCGGAACCATTGCAGGTTGTATGGTTACCAACGGAAAAATATTCAGGAACTCCAATATCCGCTTGATTCGGGATGGCGTGGTTGTCTATACCGGGGAGTTGGCATCCTTAAAACGTTTCAAGGACGATGTGAAGGAAGTTGCCAAAGGATATGATTGTGGATTGCAGGTCAAGAACTACAACGATATCAAGGAATTGGATATCGTTGAGGCTTTCCAAGAGGTGGCGGTCAAAAAGAAATTGAAATCAAAATAACAGGATTAATTTGGTTTTTTTGGCTTTAGAAGCATTGCGTTCGGGTATTTTTCCCGGACCTCTATGAACTTGCGTTCGGCTTCAAGTTTGGTTTTGAATCGGCCTACCCTTATTCGGTAAGTAGGGGAGTCGAAATCTATTTTGGAAAACAGGTTGGGAAAGTCGGCCTCTACACTCTCTTTGATGCGTTTGGCCTTGGCATACGAGCCAAAACCTACCTGTATCCTATAATATTCATGATTCTCATTGGAGGATTTATAAATATCCAGTAATTCCTCTATACGCTTGTCCTGCTGAATGCTTATCCGTCCCTGCTGTGAGAGCCCTATGGTAGTGGTAAAAGTGATTATCCCGATAATTAAAAGTGACTTCTTCATTTAAGGTGTATATATTGGTTATGTCCGTTTTACAAAAGTAAATTTTTAATGGTTATTGAGGACTTTTTTGATTTTATTTAGAATAGTTATAAATTGAAATTATCAATACGGTAACATTTTACAAATGAAAGTCTAATCCTTATTTTTGCAGCTGATTCAGGTATGGTTTTTTTTCTTAATGTGTTTGTCCTTTGATATAGTAATAACCGTGCCAAAAAATTCGATTGAAATATTCTATAATATATGAAAAAGGTAATATACCGCAATCAAATTTCTAGGGTTTTAGGTGTTAGCCTAGTATTTTTCCTGTTTTTTTCGGTTTCTGTTTTTGCACAGGATGGGGCTGCGGCTTCTGGTGACCCTGCAAAAGGAAAGACGCTGTTCAATCAAAATTGTGCTGCTTGCCATTCGCTGAACAGGAAGATGACAGGGCCGGCATTGGCCGATGTGGAATCCCGTCTTGGCAATGATGAGGGCTTGGACCGGGAATGGATCTATGCCTGGGTTAAAAACAGTTCGGGACTCATTAAATCGGGCGACAATTATGCCAATAAGGTGTTTGATGAGTATGGGGGGCTTCCAATGACTCCTTTCCCTACCTTGTCGAATACTGATATTGATGATATATTGGCCTATACGGCTGCGCCGCCACCAGAGCCGGTCGTTGCGGATACCACTGTGGCCGAAGAGGTCGATAGTGGTTCTTCCCCGGGGATATCCAATGAGATAATCCTGGGTGCCCTGATTATCGTTTTGGGCCTTTTGATTATGATGTTGGTGTTGGTCCAAGGAACCTTAAAGCGAATAGCGGAGGCCAATGGTCTGGATCTGGAGAAAGCCAAGTCGGAGAAAGGTCTGCCTTTGTGGAAAGCATTTGCCCAAAATCAATTCCTGGTTTTGGTAACAGTGATTCTTTTGTTGTTGTCAGCTGCGTATTTTGTGTATGGATGGATGATGCAGGTTGGTGTTGACCAAGGGTATGAGCCTATACAGGAAATCCATTATTCCCATAAAGTACATGCGGGTGATAATAAAATAGATTGTAAGTATTGCCATTCATCGGCAAGGGTCTCCAAAACTTCAGGTATTCCTTCCTTGAATGTGTGTATGAACTGCCATAAGTCCATCTATGAGTATAAAGGCAATCCAGAAGGGCCATCAAAAGAGGATTTGGCCAATGGGTATACGAATGAGTTCTATACAGGTGAGATTAAGAAATTATACAAAGCTGTTGGTTGGGATGAGGACAATCAAAGCTATACGGGTGAAAGTCGGCCAGTTGAATGGATAAGGGTGCATAACCTTCCCGATCTGGTTTACTTCAACCACTCCCAGCATGTTTCCGTTGCGGGAATTGAATGTCAGACTTGTCATGGTCCCGTAGAGGAAATGGAAATTATGTCACAGTATGCCCCACTTACTATGGGGTGGTGCGTCAACTGTCATAGGGAGACCAATGTCAATGTAGAGAATAACGAGTACTATGCAAAGATCCACGAAGAACTTTCGAAGAAATATGGGGTTGATGAGCTTACTGCTGCCCAAATGGGTGGTCTGGAATGTGGAAAATGTCATTATTAATAAATAAGTAGCTAATTACAGATAGATCGTATGGCATCAAACAAAAAATACTGGAAGAGCGAAGCGGAGTTAGACCCGAACGATTCCATTGTTGAGACGCTAAGACAGAATGAATTTGTTGAGGAGATTCCGGTTGATGAATTTTTAGGCGATAAAGAGAAATTGTCCTCAACGAATACGAACAGGAGGGATTTTCTGAAATACGTTGGTTTTAGTACCGCTGCGGCATCATTGGCGGCATGCGAGGGGCCGGTAAGGAAATCAATACCCTATGTTGTTCAGCCAGAACGTATAATCCCTGGTGTTGCAAATTATTATGCAACGACTATAGCCAATGGATTCGACTTTGCAAGTGTCCTGGTCAAGACCAGGGAGGGAAGGCCGATAAAAATCGAGAACAATACCGATGCCAAGGTAAACGGGGGTGCAAATGCCCGTGTCCAAGGTTCTGTCTTGTCCCTATATGATAGTACGCGTTTGCAAGGCCCTATGAAGGGTGGTGAACTAGTTGAATGGGAGACTCTTGATGCAGAGGTGAAGGCTAAATTGAATAGCTTGAAAACCTCTGGAAAGCAGATTGCTTTGTTGACCCAGACTTATGCAAGTCCGTCGACTACCAGACTTATAGCTGAATTCAAGGAGATGTATGGTACGGTAAACCATGTGGTTTACGATGCTATTTCCGAGGATGCTGCCTTAACTGCTTTTGAGGCACGTTATGGCCATAGGGCCTTGGCGGATTATGATCTTGGAAAAGCAGAGGTGATAGTCTCGTTTAGTGCCGATTTCCTTGCGGATTGGCAAGGGGGCGGATATAATAAAGGCTATTCAAAGGGGCGTGTTCCTAAAAACGGGAAAATGTCAAGGCATGTACAGTTCGAGGCCAATATGTCCTTGGCCGGTGCCAATGCCGATAAGCGTGTGCCATTAACACCTGTGCAGCAAAAAATCGCACTTGCCAAATTATATGCCAAACTGAATGGTTCTTCTGTTGGGGGCGAGATTCCTGAATATGCAGAGCGGGCCATTGATGGGGTTGTCAAGGATATAAATAAGGATAGAAGTGCTGCCGTTGTGGTTGTTGGTCTGCAGGATGTGGATGCACAAGCCATTGTCTTGGAAATAAACGAACTGTTGGGGAGTAAGGCTTTCGATGCCAATGCCCCTAAATATGTGCGACAGGGAGCTGTTAAGGACCTTGATGCATTAGTTGCGGATATGAAGGCGGGCCGTGTAGGTGCGTTGATCATGGATGGTGTCAACCCAATGTATACATTGCCGAACACTGCCGATTTTGAGGAAGGACTTGGCAAGGTCGATCTTTCCGTGGCTTTTTCAAACAATTGGAATGAGACTACGGAATGGACGGATTATGCCGTTGCCTCCAACCATTATTTGGAATCTTGGGGTGACGTAGAGGTTAAAAAAGGGTATTATTCCTTGACCCAACCTACGATAAAAGAGCTTTTTGACACAAGACAATTCCAGACAGCCTTATTGATATGGATGGATAGCGATAAAAGCTATTATGATTATATAAAGGAAACTTGGAATACCGATATATTGGCCGGAAGCGATTGGAATAAGGCCCTGCACGATGGTGTTTTTGTACCAGCCCCCAATGCCGTGGGGGAAATCGCCAAGACCTCGGCTGTAGGTCTTGATGGCGAAGCTGAAATTTCCGGCATGGATGTTTCGTCCGCAGTAAGAAGGTTGTCGAATGCCGTAAGCGATGGTATGGAGCTTGTTTTGTATTCAAAGATAGGTATGGGCGATGGCCAACAGGCAGGTAATCCATGGTTACAGGAGTTTCCCGATCCAATTTCCAGGGTGTCATGGGACAACTATGTGACCGTTTCAAAAGAGGATGCAACGGCGTTGGAATTGATTAATGAGCATGCGGCAAACGGAGGTTTGGACGGTAGCTATGCCAAGATAACCGTTAATGGTGTAACCTTGGATCAGGTTCCTGTGTTGATCCAACCCGGACAGGCCCCAGGGTCAATTGGTTTGGCGTTGGGCTATGGTCGTAAGGTCGGAATGAAATCCGAGATGCAGACCGGGGTAAATGCCTATCCGTTATATCAAGGATTTGATAATGCACAACCAGTAACCATTGAGAAGGGTACTGGAATGCACGAATTTGCCTGTATTCAATTGCACAATACCCTTATGGGTAGGGGCGATATTATAAAAGAAACCACTTTGGAGGTTTTTAATACAAAAGATCATGCCGAGTGGAACAAGGTTCCAATGGTTTCCTTGGACCATCAGGAAGTAGAGGCTACATCAGTTGATCTGTGGGATAGTTTTGACCGCTCGATAGGGCATCACTTCAATCTGTCCATCGATTTGAATGCTTGTACCGGTTGTGGTGCATGTGTTATAGCATGTAGTGCGGAAAACAATGTACCTGTGGTCGGGAAGGAAGAGGTACGACGTTCCCGGGACATGCATTGGTTGCGTATAGATAGGTACTATTCTTCAGAGGATTCCTTTGAGGGTGATGATGCCAAAAAGGAAGGGTTCAGTGGCCTGTTTGGAGAGAAAGGTTCTCTTGGCGGTTTTGGAGAGTTGGAACATCCGGCAGCAAATCCCCAAGTGGCTTTCCAGCCTGTAATGTGCCAGCACTGTAACCATGCCCCTTGTGAGACTGTTTGTCCGGTAGCGGCAACATCACATGGTCGTCAAGGTCAAAACCAGATGGCTTACAACAGATGTGTGGGAACTAGGTACTGTGCGAACAACTGTCCTTATAAGGTTCGTAGGTTCAACTGGTTCCTGTATAACAATAATGATGAGTTCGATTTCCATATGAACAACGATTTGGGAAAAATGGTCATCAATCCAGATGTTACTGTTCGGTCACGGGGTGTTATTGAAAAATGCTCTATGTGTATCCAAAAGACACAGAAGACCATACTTGATGCGAAGAGGGATGGTAGGGAGATAAAAGATGGTGAATTCCAAACAGCATGTTCCTTGGCTTGTAATAATGGGGCTATGGTATTTGGTGATGTCAATGATAAGGAAAGCAAGGTCGCTAAGCTGAAAGAAAGTGACCGTATGTATCATTTATTGGAGCATATTGGTACAAAACCAAATGTATTCTATCATGTTAAAGTGAGAAACAACAACGAAGCTTAAAAATATTATTCAGCAAAGTAACTATAAAAGATTATGGCGTCGCATTACGAAGCACCTATACGAAGACCCTTAGTACTTGGAGACAAAGGCTATCATGATGTAACAGTGGATATAGCCGCTCCTGTCGAAGGGAGAGCCAATAAGCATTGGTGGATAGTTTTTTCCATAGCCTTGGCCGCATTCCTTTGGGGGATTGGTTGTATAATTTATACCGTATCTACAGGTATTGGAACCTGGGGCTTGAACAAAACCGTGGATTGGGCATGGGATATTACCAACTTTGTATGGTGGGTAGGGATAGGTCACGCAGGAACCTTGATTTCTGCCGTGTTATTGCTTTTTAGGCAAAAATGGAGAATGGCCATTAACCGTTCTGCGGAGGCAATGACCATATTTTCCGTAGTACAGGCAGGTCTGTTCCCTATTATACACATGGGGCGTCCTTGGTTGGCTTATTGGGTATTGCCCATACCAAACCAATTTGGTTCATTGTGGGTGAACTTCAACTCCCCATTGCTTTGGGATGTATTCGCGATCTCTACGTACCTATCTGTTTCATTGGTTTTCTGGTGGACAGGTCTATTGCCCGATTTTGCAATGATACGGGATAGGGCAGTGCTACCGTTCCAAAAGAAAATATATAGCTTATTGAGTTTTGGTTGGACAGGCCGTGCGAAAGATTGGCAGCGTTTCGAGGAGGTGTCCTTGGTCCTGGCCGGTTTGGCCACTCCTTTGGTACTTTCGGTACACACCATCGTATCCTTTGACTTTGCCACTTCGGTCATCCCGGGATGGCACACCACCATATTCCCCCCATATTTTGTGGCTGGGGCGGTGTTCTCGGGTTTTGCAATGGTGAACACCTTGTTGATAATCATGCGAAAGGTATCGGGTCTTGAGGCCTATATCACCGTACAGCATATAGAATTGATGAACATCGTTATCATGATAACAGGTTCTATAGTGGGCTGTGCCTATATTACAGAGCTGTTCATGGCGTGGTATTCCGGGGTCGAGTATGAGCAATATGCTTTCTTGAATAGGGCGACAGGCCCATACGCCTGGGCATATTGGGCAATGATGAGTTGCAATGTGTTCTCCCCACAGTTCATGTGGTTCAAAAAATTGCGTACGAGTATCATGTTCTCGTTCTTTATTTCGATTATCGTGAATATCGGAATGTGGTTCGAGCGTTTCGTGATCATAGTGACTTCATTGCATAGGGATTATTTACCATCCTCATGGAGTATGTTCTCCCCTACGTTTATTGATATAGGGACTTTTATAGGTACTATCGGGTTCTTCTTTGTGCTTTTCCTTTTGTATTCGCGAACATTCCCTGTAATTGCACAGGCCGAGGTGAAGACGATTTTAAAATCATCAGGCGAGAAATACAAGAAACTAAGAGAGGCAGGTAAGCCTTTATATCAAATCAATGCGAATACCATAATTAGGGGGGAAGTAGTTGAAACAGCGGATGGGGTTGTCGAAGAGGTGCTTCCGGATGCAAGCGAGAGTGTTTCCAGTCTACTGGAATCCATAGGAACGTTCGATGCTTCCAAGGATAAGCCGGATGATCTTAAGAAGGTTAGTGGAATTGGCCCACAAATGGAGAAGACCCTAAATCAAATAGGTATTTATACATTTGGCCAGGTCAGTCGAATGACCGAAAAGGAATATGATTTATTGGACTCGATCACCAATTCGTTTCCAGGTAGGGCACAACGTGATGATTGGGCAGGTCAAGCAAAAAAATTAAATAACAAGTAAGAAAGATATGGCATCTAAAGTTATACATGCATACTACGATGATGACGACGTGCTGATGCATGCCGTCAAAAAGGTGAAGGACGCCAAATATCATATAGAGGAAGTGTATTGTCCTTTTCCTGTCCATGGTCTTGATAAGGCCATGGGGCTTGCGCCAACTAGAATTGCCATAACCTCTTTTATGTATGGCTGTGTTGGTCTTATTGTGGCAACGGTTATGATGAATTATATCATGATTCAGGATTGGCCCCAGGATATTGGCGGTAAGCCAAGTTTTAGCTATTTGGAAAACATGCCGGCATTCGTTCCGATCATGTTCGAGTTAACGGTTTTCTTTGCTGCGCATTTAATGGTGATCACATTTTACCTAAGAAGTAAATTGTGGCCTTTCAAGAAAGCGGAGAATCCCGATGTACGTACTACCGACGACCATTTTGTTATGGAGTTGGCCATTCATGGCAACGAAAAAGAATTAAAGAACTTGTTGATGGATACCAATGCGGTTGAGATCAGTATTTCAGAAAAGTAGTCCTAAGATGATGAATAATTTTATTAAAGTAGGAATAGCGTTTGGTTTGGTATTGTTGATGGTCTCATGTTTTGGCAAGAGAGAGCCTAATTATCAATATATGCCCAACATGTATGAACCAGTGGGCTATGAGACCTATCAAGGTTTCAATGAGGAGGATGTCGACAGAATCGCATTGTTCAAAGGTGTTTCGGAAGCTATGTTGCCACCGGATAACACAATCCCAAGAGGTTGGATGCCTTATGGGTTGGAGAACACCAATGAGGGCAGGGAGCTTTCCAGATCAAGAACCAGTCCTTTGGATTCTTTGGATCGTGAAGCCAATTTGGCGAAAGGCAAGGAGCTTTTCGATATATATTGTGCTATTTGTCATGGTTCCAAAGGAGATGGTCAAGGTACTTTGGTCAAAAGGGAAAAAATACTGGGTGTGCCCAGTTATGCGGATGCAGCCCGCGATATTACAGTAGGTAGCACCTATTATGTAATATATTATGGTTTGAATTCCATGGGGTCGTATGCCGTACAGTTGAACCATGAGGAACGTTGGCAAGTTGCCGAATACGTTATGAAGTTGAAACAAGATTTATAAAATAATACATAGAGTAAGATATGTACACGTTTTCAAACAGACTAAGAATGGCTTCCTTCATCATGATGATTGTAGGCTTATTAGGTATCGGAATTGGTTTTATGTCGGCCCCAAGCACGGTTAAAGAGGCTAGGGCCATGGTGGCCGATCACGATGGGGGCCATGGTGGCGCACATGCCGAAGAGGTAGGGCACGCAGTGGCGGATAGTCATTCCGAAGCCCATGATACATCACATGATGAACATGTTTTGCACCAATTGCAGAATAAACCATGGTCAGCTTTATATGTGGCAGCATTCTTCTTTTTTATGATAGCCTTGGGCGTTTTGGTATTTTATGCTATCCAAAGGGCGGCGCAGGCCGGTTGGTCCCCATTGTTGTTCCGTGTAATGGAAGGTATAACCTCTTATTTGGTGCCGGGTGGGATTATTGTATTCGTTATCTTGATGCTTTCCGTATTGCATATGAACCACTTATTTGTTTGGATGGATCCTGAAGTTGTTGCGCATGATGAATTGCTGATAGGCAAGTCCGGTTATTTGGATACTACTTTCTTTTTGGTTCGTGCGGCTATTTTCTTGGGAGGTTGGATACTCTATAGGGAGTATTCAAGAAAATTCTCCTTAAAACAGGATGTCTCTGATGACGATGCTAATTTTAAATTGAACTTTAGGATCTCCGCAGTGTTTTTGGTGTTTTATCTATATACTGAGTCTATAATGTCATGGGATTGGATCATGAGTGTGGATCCACATTGGTTCAGCACCTTGTTCGGATGGTATGTATTTGCAAGTATGGTTGTTTCCGGGGTAACGGTTATTGCCATGGTTACGATTTATTTGAAATCAAAGGGTTATTTGCCAGATGTAAATGACAGCCATATTCATGATTTGGCCAAGTTCATGTTCGGTTTCAGTATTTTCTGGACCTATCTTTGGTTCTCCCAATTCATGCTTATCTGGTATTCGGACATTCCTGAGGAGGTTACCTATTACATAACACGTTTTGAGGATTTTAAACTTCCTTTCTTTGGAATGGTCGTTATGAACTTTCTATTCCCATTATTACTTTTAATGAACAGTGACTATAAGAGGATCAATTGGTTTGTTATCCTAACCGGGATTGTCATATTGGCAGGTCACTATATGGATATTTTCAATATGATCATGCCTTCTACCGTAGGTGATCAATGGTCTATAGGGATTCCTGAGATTGGAGCCATTCTCTTCTTTGCTGGATTGTTTGTCTTTTGGGTTTTCAGAGCGTTGACAAAAGCACCTCTTCAGCCTAAACGTAATCCGTTTATCGAGGAGAGCAGGCATTTTCATTATTAATTTATAGATAATATTTATGCCCTACGTTCCAATGCTTAATGGGTAGTGGGGGATGAATGTTTTTGCCCATCGTCTAAGGAGGATGCTTCCTAGATAGTGGGTTTGGTTTTTTTTTACTAAGTTTAAGCAAAATATTAAATATAGGAATGATTACAATATTTGTTTTAGCCGTTTTGGTTTTAGTGGCAATTGCGATATGGCAAATGACCAAGATCTTTGAATTGTCACAAATTAAGGTGGAGAGTTCACAAATCGCCAATGATAAGGACAATAAATACAATGGGTATCTATTGTTTGTGTTTTTGATTTTTATATATGGGATTACCATATTTAGTTTTTGGAATTATGGGAAAATGCTTTTGCCCGAAGCGGCATCCGAACATGGCTCCGAATATGATGATTTGATGCTTGTCTCTATGGCGGTTATCTTTTTTGTACAGACCATTACCCAGGCATTATTGCATTATTTTGGTTATAAATACAGAGGGAAAAAAGGAAAGAAAGCACTTTTCTATGCCGATAATGATAAATTGGAGCTTATTTGGACGATTATCCCTGTTATAGTCTTGGCCGGTTTAATACTTTGGGGCCTTTACACTTGGACCAGTATTATGGACATCAATGATGATGACGATCCGATAGTTATTGAGCTTTATGCACAACAGTTCAATTGGACGGCCAGATATGCCGGTGAGGATAATGTTCTGGGTAGTGCCAATGTTAGGATGATAGATATAGACAAGGCGAATGTTTTGGGCATCGATGAATCGGACACTTATAGTGGGGACGATATTATCGTTAAGGAACTACACCTTCCCGTTGGTAGAAAAGTGAATTTTAAAATGCGTTCACAAGACGTATTGCATTCCGCATATATGCCACATTTTAGGGCACAGATGAACTGTGTTCCCGGCATGATCACGCAATTCTCCTTTACACCGACAATTACGACTGCCGATATGAGGGGTAGGCCCGAGATTATCGAAAAGGTAGAAAGAACCAACGCCATACGGGCGAAAAAGGCCGCGGCAGGGGTTGAGAATTCAGATCCATGGGAATTCGATTATATATTGCTTTGTAATAAGATATGTGGCAAATCACATTACAATATGCAGATGAAGATCATTGTGGAAGAGGAGGAAGAATACAATAAATGGCTTGCGGAACAGCAAACCTTTTCAGAATCAATGGCATCATTCCAATAGAATTAAGTTTAAAAAATAAAAAAAGAAATATTTATGTCGGGCACAGCACTTGCACATATTGAAGACCATGCAGATGATCATGGGCATCATCACAAGGAGACCTTTGTAACCAAATATATTTTTAGCCAAGACCATAAAATGATCTCGAAGCAGTATTTGATTACTGGTTTGGTAATGGGTTTTATAGGTATAGCCATGTCCTTCTTGTTCAGGATGCAACTGGCTTGGCCAGGGCAATCGTTTCCTATATTCGAGGCATTACTTGGGGATTGGGCACCGAACGGTGTTATGGATGCCGATATTTATCTGGCATTGGTGACTATCCATGGTACTATAATGGTCTTTTTCGTGCTCACCGCCGGTCTAAGTGGTACGTTCAGTAATTTACTCATTCCATTACAGATCGGGGCTCGGGATATGGCCTCAGGTTTCTTGAATATGGTATCGTATTGGTTGTTCTTTTTGTCTAGTGTGATTATGGTTTCCTCCCTTTTTGTTGAGGCAGGACCTGCATCAGCGGGTTGGACTATTTATCCGCCACTTAGTGCATTGCCAATGGCACAATCTGGATCAGGTATGGGTATGACACTATGGTTGGTGGCAATGGCGATTTTTATTGCGTCATCTTTGTTGGGTTCCCTGAACTATATTGTTACGGTTATCAATTTGAGGACTAAAGGAATGTCGATGACCAGAATGCCTTTGACCATCTGGGCCTTTTTTATTACCGCTATTATAGGGGTGGTGTCTTTCCCAGTTCTTTTTTCTGCGGCCTTGTTATTGATTATGGATAGAAGTTTCGGTACTTCTTTCTTCCTTTCGGATATATTTATACAAGGAGAGGTCTTGCATTACCAAGGAGGTTCCCCGGTATTGTACGAGCACCTTTTCTGGTTCTTGGGTCACCCTGAGGTATATATCGTCCTATTGCCCGCATTGGGTATAACCTCAGAGGTTATGTCAACCAATGCACGTAAGCCGATATTCGGTTATCGGGCAATGATAGCATCTATCATTGCGATTGCTTTTCTTTCGACAATCGTTTGGGGGCACCACATGTTCATTTCAGGTATGAACCCATTCTTGGGATCCGTATTTACATTTACAACCTTGTTGATCGCTATTCCTTCAGCAGTGAAGTCATTCAACTATATAACGACACTTTGGAAAGGTAATTTGCAATTGAATCCGGCCATGTTGTTTTCAATCGGTTTGGTATCGACCTTTATAACAGGCGGACTTACAGGAATAATCCTCGGCGATAGTACATTGGATATCAACGTTCATGATACGTATTTTGTGGTTGCCCACTTCCACTTGGTGATGGGTATTTCCGCACTTTACGGATTGTTTGCGGGAGTGTACCATTGGTTCCCCAAAATGTTCGAGGGTAAGATGATGAACAAGAACTTGGGTTATGTCCATTTTTGGATTACAGCAGTCTGTGCCTATGGGGTGTTCTTCCCTATGCATTTTGTAGGGATGGCAGGAGTGCCAAGACGATATTATGAGAATACGGCATTCCCTATGTTCGATGAACTTACCGATGTACAGGTGTTGATGACCGTCTTTGCCTTGATAGCAGGACTTGCCCAGTTGGTTTTCTTGGTGAATTTCTTCTATAGCATGTTCTATGGCAAGAAGGGGCCTAAAAACCCATGGAAATCAAACACCTTGGAATGGACAACACCACAAGAACATATTCACGGAAACTGGCCTGGGGCAATACCCCATGTACACCGTTGGGCCTATGATTATAGTAAGACGGGTGACAATGGTGAATATGTTATTCCCGGACAGGATTTTATTCCACAGGATATACCCCTACAGGATAATGAGGGGGAGGAAAATCATTAGGGTTACGAAACCAATACATAAAAAATGCCCAACTTATCGAGTTGGGCATTTTTTTTGATGAAGTCATCTTGACTTTTTTATAGTATATTTAATAAACCAGATGGTGCCATATAGAGCATATGGACTATTCTTGAACACAAACCATTAAAATGAGAAATAGTATGATCCTTATCGGGTTGCTTGTTTGCTTTCAAACATTCGCCCAACGAAAACCCAAGATAAAAGGGAATAAGAATGTAATTGAGGTAAGGGAGGAGCTTCCTTCCTTTAACGCCGTCAAATTGGTCGATGATTTGGAATTGGTGCTTCAGGAAGGCCCTAATTCATACACCATTAATGCAGATGACAATTTAATCGATGTACTCAAGTTCAAGGTAGAGGAAGACACATTGGTCATTAGTTCATTCTATAAGATTACTTCCAGGAAAAAATTGGATATAGTTGTAAATTATACAGATTTGGAGGCTATAACCATGATTGACGGTAAGGTGAATATGACGGATGTTGTTTCTTCCGATCGGTTTACCGTGGATCTTGACGGTCGGTCACGGTTGGAGTTGAGCGCCACGGCCCCGATAATGAATGTGGATATGAAGGGCATGAGTTCCGGGGACTTTAATTTGGCAAGTGATTCTTTGAGCATCTCCTTAAAGGATAGGGTAGATGCACATATCTATGCTGTTGGCAAGTCCAATACCATTCGAATGTCACAAAATGCAAGTGCAAGAATGGAAGGGAATACAGAGGTTCTAGATGTGCAATTAAAGGATAGCTCAAACCTAAAAGCAGAAAAAATGGAAGCAACTTCCGTTGTGGCCGATATGAAAGGATCTCCGGACATTAAGGTGAAAGCCTTGGAGGAATTCAAATTATCTTCCCAAGGATCCTCAAAAACACGGTTGTATGGCAACCCTAAAATAACCATTGAATCTTTCTTGGATACTTCCAATTTGCTTAAGGAAAATTAAAAAAAAGGTTGATTGCTAAAGTATAAGGGAAAAGAAGATCCCCATTGCCTTGGCAATGGGGATCTTACATTTATAAAAGTGTTGTTTTGGATTACAATGCTCCTCCGGCTTTTGGCCCTGCGGCTTTTATTTTAGGATTTACATTGGCTTCGAACTGCTTGAAGTTCTCATTGAAAAGATTGATGAGCTTCAATTTAGTTGCCTCATATTTCGCTTTGTCTTCCCAAGTATTTCTTGGTATCAATATCTCAGAAGGGACATTGGGACAGCTCGTTGGAATCTGGAATCCGAATGCTTCATCCTTCACGTATTCAACATTGTCAAAATCATGGTGGTGGATGGCATCTACCATGGCCCTTGTGTATTTCAACTTCATCCTAGAGCCACTACCTGTCCAACCTGTATTGATCAACCAAGCCGTTGCTTTATGGGTTTTGATTTTCTCAGCTAATAATTCAGCATATTTGTTAGGGTGCCACATCATAAAGGCAGCTCCAAAACAAGCACTGAATGTTGCTGTTGGCTCTGTTATACCCACTTCGGTACCTGCCATTTTTGCGGTATAGCCAGAAATAAAGTGATAACTAGCTTGCTCAGGGGTAAGTTTACTTACAGGGGGCAATACGCCAAAGGCATCGCAGGTAAGGAATATGATGTTTTCGGGATGTCCGGCAATACAAGGAATCTGTACATTGTCAATGTATCTGATCGGATAAGATGCCCTAGTGTTTTCCGTTATGGAAATATCGGTATAATCGACCCTTCTAGTGTCTTTGTCATAAACCACATTTTCCAATACGGTACCAAATTTAATGGCATTGAAGATGTCCGGTTCTTTTTCGGCAGTCAAATCGATTGCCTTTGCATAACACCCACCTTCGATATTGAAAGTTCCATGGTCGGTCCAGCAATGCTCATCATCACCGATCAATCTACGTTTTGGATCTGCGCTCAAGGTTGTTTTTCCTGTTCCGGATAGGCCGAAAAGGATAGTTACATCATCTTTTTCGCCAACGTTGGCAGAACAGTGCATTGGTAATACATCCTGTAGGGGCATTAGGTAATTCATTACTGAGAAAATACCTTTTTTCATCTCACCCGCATACTCGGTACCTAAGATCACGATTTCTTTTCGTTCCAAGTTTAGGTCAACACTTGTCTTGGAAGTCATTTCGGAAGTGTATCGGTTGGCCGGGAACTGACCTGCGTTGAAGATCACATAATCAGGCTCACCGAAATTCTCCAACTCTTCCTTTGTTGGCATTATAAGCATATTCTGCATAAACAATGCATGATAGGCTCTAGTACAGATAATTCTTGTTTTTATTCTATAGTTTGGGTCCCATCCGGCAAAAGCATCAACAACAAAAAGGTGATTACGTGTGTTTAGGTAGTCAAGGGCCCTTTCATGGTTGACCATGAAGGTGCTTTCATCCAACCCTATATTGACATCGCCCCAATCAATGTTTTTCTCAGAATCCTGATGGCGCACGATCCTTTTGTCCTTAGGGCTACGACCTGTTTTTTCACCAGAGAAGGTCATCAGGGCACCTGTATCGGAAATAGCAGTTCCCTTTTCCAACCGGAGGCCAAGTTCATATAAGACAGGGACACTGCTGTTCCTATAGATTTTTTCGGTATCAATACCATACTTTTTAAGATCAAATGTTGCTGACATTGTTTTCTGCTTTAAAATGGTTGTTAAAAATTCTTGTTTTTAATTTTCCGCAAATATCGATAATATTACCCTTGTAAAAGATGACAATTGTCATTATTGTCACAATATAATCAACAATAACGATATAGTTGGTATGTCCCAAGTGAATTTTAACATTTGATTTTCACTATCTTTGTTCGCATATGAACGAGTATTTAGACCCTAGTACAGGTAATTTATCGCCTGAGGAAATTGATATGGAAAGAGCACTTCGCCCCATAACCTTTAATGACTTTACAGGTCAGGAACAAGTGCTTGGGAATTTGAAGGTTTTTGTAGAGGCGGCCAATCAGAGGAACGAGGCACTGGACCATACTCTGTTCCATGGCCCTCCTGGATTGGGGAAGACGACCTTGGCCCATATACTGGCCAACGAGTTGGGGGTAGGCATAAAGGTTACTTCCGGCCCGGTGTTGGATAAGCCCGGGGATTTGGCGGGTCTTTTGACCAATCTTCAGGAAAGGGATGTGCTTTTCATCGATGAGATCCATAGGCTGAGCCCTATAGTCGAAGAATATCTTTATTCTGCCATGGAGGACTATAAGATAGATATCATGATAGAGACAGGGCCCAATGCCCGGTCTGTACAGATTAATCTAAATCCTTTTACCCTAATTGGGGCGACGACCCGATCGGGTCTGTTGACATCTCCCATGCGGGCCCGTTTTGGTATACAAAGTAGATTGCAGTATTATTCCACGGAACTGTTATCGACGATCGTTGAGCGAAGTGCTGAAATATTGAAAGTGTCCATAACCCGGAATGCGGCTATCGAGATTGCAGGGCGTAGCAGGGGAACACCTAGGATCTGCAATGCACTTTTGCGAAGGGTCCGTGATTTTGCACAGATCAAGGGTGATGGCAGAATTGATATGGAAATATCGAAATACAGTCTAAAGGCCCTGAACGTTGACGCACATGGTCTTGATGAAATGGATAACAGGATTTTAACGACCATTATCGATAAGTTCAAAGGAGGGCCCGTAGGGATTACCACAATCGCTACTGCGGTCTCGGAAAGTTCCGAGACCATTGAGGAAGTGTACGAACCTTTTTTGATCCAACAGGGTTTTATCATGCGTACCCCCCGTGGGCGTGAAGTCACCGAACTGGCCTATAAACATTTGGGGAGGACAAAGGAAGGAACCCAACCTGGACTTTTTTGAGTGCCAAGTCAAAATATACAGCAATGATCAAATCCGAAGCAAAGCGCCTCGGTTTTTTGTCTTGTGGTATCTCCAAGGCCTCCTTTTTGGAAGAAGAAGCCCCTAGGTTGGAAAAGTGGTTGAATCAAAATATGCATGGCGAAATGCAGTATATGGAGAGCCATTTTGACAAACGGTTGGATCCCACTAAATTGGTCGAGGGCTCAAAATCGGTTATTTCCTTATTGTTGAATTACTATCCTGGGGACAAACAGAAAGAAGGTACTTATAAGGTGTCGAAATATGCCTACGGACAAGATTACCATCACATCATAAAATCAAAACTTAGACAACTTCAGGATTTCATCACCACGGAGATAGGGGAGGTCGATGGGCGTGCCTTTGTGGACTCGGCCCCTATTTTGGACAAGGCCTGGGCGGCCAAAAGTGGGTTGGGGTGGATCGGGAAGCATAGTAATCTATTGACCCGGAAAGTAGGCTCGTTCTATTTTATCGCAGAATTGATCTTAGATCTGGAATTGGACTATGATAGTCCGGCCACCGATCATTGTGGTTCCTGCACGGCATGTATCGATGCCTGCCCCACACAAGCGATCGTTGGGCCCAATGTGGTGGATGGCAGCAAATGCATCTCTTATTTTACTATTGAATTGAAGAATGAGATCCCTGCCCAATTCCATGGGAAGTTCGATGATTGGATGTTCGGTTGTGATGTCTGTCAAGACGTCTGTCCGTGGAACCGATTTTCAAGATCGCACAACGAACCCTTATTCAATCCCCACCCTGATCTATTGTCAAACGACAAAAATGATTGGGAAGAGATAACCCAGGAAGTCTTTAATAAGGTCTTTAGGAAATCCGCGGTAAAACGGACTAAGTTCTCAGGGTTGAAACGGAATATCCGGTTTTTAAAATAGGCTTGTCCCCACACGGACTTCCGATATGGGGGAGGTGCTGTAGTTTTTTTTTGCTTTTTTGGATTGTCCTAGGGGCTGCCATGTTGTTATAGTAGGCGATATTTGTGCCGGAAACCTGTTTTTTTCAAGGATTACCCTTAAATTTGATTGTAGGGCGATAGCCAAGGGGGGTGGTTTCCCAAGGCTTGGCTCTAAATAAAAAACTATACCTCGTGTCCTTTGGTCGAGGTTGTTCATTATGTAATTTATGATTATGAGGGATAAGAAACTAAGAAATGAGGCACTGGTTTATCATGCTAAACCACAACCGGGGAAAATCAAAATAATACCTTCAAAGGGTTACTCCACACAGCGTGATTTGGCATTGGCGTATTCCCCTGGGGTTGCTGAACCCTGCTTAGAGATAGCGAAAAATGTAGATGACGTATATAAATATACCTCCAAGGGCAATTTGGTAGCGATCATATCTAACGGGACCGCGGTTTTGGGTCTAGGGAATATTGGGCCGGAAGCCTCTAAGCCGGTAATGGAGGGCAAAAGTCTTCTGTTTAAGATTTTTGCCGATATAGATGGTATTGATATTGAACTTGATGCGACAGATGTTGATAAGTTTGTGGAGACGGTTAAGGCCATTGCCCCAACATTTGGGGGTATAAACCTAGAGGATATCAAAGCTCCAGAGGCCTTTGGGATAGAAAGAAGATTAAAGGAGGAGTTGGATATTCCCGTAATGCACGACGATCAACATGGAACAGCGATTATTTCCTGTGCGGCGTTATTGAACGCCTTAGAGGTTGCAGAAAAGAAGATCGGGGATGTCCACATTGTGATTAGCGGGGCCGGGGCCGCCGCGGTATCTTGTACAAAACTCTACAAGGCTTTTGGGGTAAAGGCCGGTAATATTGTAATGGTTGATAGTAAAGGGGTGATTCGTAAAGGGCGGAATGACCTGTCCCCAGAAAAGAAGGAGTTTGCCACTGGAAGGAAAATAGATACATTGGCACAGGCCATGGAAGGTGCCGATGTGTTCATAGGACTGTCGATTGCCGATATAGTTACTCCTGTTATGTTGAAAAGTATGGCCAAGAACCCCATTGTTTTTGCTTTGGCCAATCCTGATCCCGAAATATCGTATGAGTTGGCCATAAAGACCAGAAAAGACGTTATAATGGCTACGGGTAGGTCGGACCATCCCAACCAAGTGAATAATGTACTGGGTTTCCCCTTTATATTCAGGGGCGCACTGGATGTACGTGCCACCAAGATCAATGAGGAAATGAAAATGGCTGCTGTGGTTGCCCTGGCGGATTTGGCAAAACAAACAGTACCCGAACAAGTGAATATAGCCTATTCGGAGACGAAGCTTACTTTCGGCAGGGATTATATCATTCCCAAACCTTTTGACCCTAGGTTGATTTCCGAAATCCCGCCAGCGATAGCAAGGGCGGCCATGGAAAGTGGGGTGGCCAAAGAACCTATAATGGATTGGGAAAAGTACAGGGAGGGGTTGTTGAGGCGCTCTGGCAGTGACAATAGGGTAGTGCGGTTGTTACATGAAAGAGCCAAAAAGAATCCTAAAAAAATAGTGTTCGCCGAAGCCAACCATTTGGATGTCCTGAAAACCGCACAGATCGTATATGAAGAGGGCATAGCCATACCTATTTTATTGGGGGAGGAAGAGGTTATAAGGGAATTAAAGAAAGAGATAGGGTTCAATGACGATGTAACGATCATTGATCCAAGGTCGGAAAGTTCCTTGGAGACCAGGGAACGATATGCTAGAAAATATTGGGAAGCCACGAAAAGAAAAGGATTGACTCTGTATGTGGCAATGACCAACATGAGGGAGCGCAATTATTATGCGGCGATGATGGTAAATGAGAATGATGCAGATGGAATGATTTCGGGTTATTCGAGGGCATATCCAACGGTTATTAAACCGGTATTTGAAGTAATCGGAAGGGTTAAGGGGGTTCGGCGTGCTGCCACGGTGAATATAATGAATACAAAAATGGGCCCGTTGTTCCTCGCCGATACATCGATTAATATCGATCCGACCGCGGAAGTACTTGCCGATATTGCCGTTATGACCTCGAATTTGGCAAAGGCTTTTGGTTTTGAACCCATTATGGCCATGTTGTCCTACACCAATTTCGGGGCTTCATCACACCCAAATGCCCAAAAAATAACCAAAGCGGTAGGCATTTTGCATAAAAACCACCCGGAATTGATTGTTGACGGTGAAATCCAAACCGATTTTGCATTAAACAAGGAACTGCACCAAAGCCAATTCCCTTTTTCCAAATTAGCGGGCAAAAATGTGAATACCCTTATTTTCCCAAACTTGGATTCGGCGAACATCACGTACAAGTTGTTGAAGGAGCTTAATGGAGCGGACTCCATAGGGCCTATTATGTTGGGTCTTAGGAAACCGGTACATGTATTGCAATTAGGGGCTGATGTTGATGAAATGGTAAATATGACCGCAGTAGCGGTTATCGATGCCCAAGAAAGGGAGAAGCGCAAACGCATTAAGGAAAACCAGCCATAGGCAAAATAATACCCTAGGGTCTTGTGAAGGCCATGGGATGTAAAAGGATTATCGGGGGAAATATATACCTTTGGGTTTTTGGAACACATTATTATCAAACTGCAGCCAACCCATTAAGGGGTGGGTCACTATTGTTTGAACATGAAATATGATTCCCCATGATACACCATCTTAACGGAAAATTAGTTGAAAAAAATCCTACCCATGTTATTATAGAATGTGCAGGGGTGGGGTATTTCGTGAATATTTCCTTGAATACCTTTTCGAATATAAAGGATCGGGAAAACATCAATTTGTTTACCCATTTGCAGGTGCGGGAAGACTCCCATACACTTTTTGGCTTTGCCGAGAAATCCGAACGGGAGATTTTTAGGTTGCTGTTGTCGGTTTCCGGGATAGGGGCAAGTACGGCCAGGACCATGCTTTCTTCCTTGTCACCGGCCCAAATCAGGGATGCAATCGCCAATGGTGATGTTTCCACGATCCAGGGCATCAAGGGTATTGGGGCTAAAACGGCCCAAAGGGTGATTCTTGATCTTAGGGATAAGATCTTGAAGGTATACGATATTGATGAAGTTTCTATCAGTCCAAACAATACAAATAAAGAAGAAGCGTTATCTGCTTTAGAGGTCTTGGGATTTGTGAGGCGACAAGCTGAAAAGGTCGTTGACAAGGAAATAAACCAAGATCCTACATTAAGCGTAGAGAACATTATTAAACTAGCGCTTAAAAATTTGTAATAAGTTTGAAAAAAGGGGCAAAAAAAATTCTTAAATTTTCATTTAGGCTTGTATTCCTATATGCTTTTTTACTCGGGTGTGTGGAAAAATCCTATGCACAGGATACTGAAGGGGATAGTGGTGTTGGGCAAATGCAGGATTCTGTGAAAACCGGTTTCTCCTTAGGGAGGTTGAAATTGGACAATCCTGAAAGTATTACCTCCAAATACGTTTACGATTCCAAACTCGATAGGTATATCTATTCCGAAAAAGTGGGCGATTTCAATATCGGATATCCTATTATCCTTACGCCGGACCAGTATTATGACCTGGTCCGTAAAGAGGGTATCAAGGATTATTTTAAGGATAAGCACGATGCCTACTCCGGAAAGAAGGAGGGGAGTGAGGATGCAAGAAAAAACCTATTGCCCAATTTCTATATCAACAATAACTTTTTCGAGTCTGTTTTTGGGGGCAATACCATAGAGGTGATTCCCCAAGGTTCTGTTGCCATGGATATGGGGGTGATCTGGCAGAAAAACGACAACCCTTCCCTTTCACCAAGAAACCGTGCCAATCTAGCCTTTGATTTTGATCAGCGCATTAGCCTGAGTATGTTGGGTAAGATAGGTGAGCGACTTCAGGTTACGGCTAATTATGATACAGAGGCGACCTTCGATTTTCAGAATATCGTAAAACTGGACTATACACCGGAGGAGGATGACATCCTTCGGAAAATAGAAGTAGGTAACGTAAACATGCCACTTAATAGCTCCTTGATCACAGGGGCACAAAGTCTATTCGGGGTAAAGACCCAATTGCAATTTGGGAAGACAAAAGTTACGGCGGTATTTTCCGAACAACGTTCCCAGAACAATACGGTAGTTGCACAAGGGGGTGGTGCCATCAAGGAATTCTCGCTTACAGCCTTGGATTATGATGAGGATAGGCATTTTTTCCTGGCCCAATATTTTAGGGACAACTATGACGAGGCCTTGGCCAATTACCCATATATCAAGAGCCAGGTGCAGATAACCCGTTTGGAAGTATGGGTAACGAACAGGAGTCAGCAAACCTTGAATGTGCGTAATGTTGTGGCACTTCAGGATTTGGGGGAGTCACGGGAAGAGACAACTAGGATAGGTATCGCAAATGCCGATCCCGTAGGGTTTTTCAATAACCCGGGTAATGCCTTGCCAAGGAATAATGCCAACGATTTCGATCCTGGGGCCATAGGCTCAGGAGGGGTATTGACGGCGTCAATACGCGATATCGCCACAGTGGAAGCAGGATTCAATGTGCCTGGCTACCAAGTGAATCAAGGTTTTGATTATGCCATCTTGGAAAATGCACGGAAACTTGAGGAAAATCGTGATTATCAATTCAATACCCAGTTGGGTTATATATCCTTGAACCAGAGGTTGAGTAATGACGAGGTCTTGGCCGTAGCATATCAATATACCTATAATGGGGAAGTCTATCAGGTGGGTGAATTTGCCAATGGAGGCTTGGATGCCACGACAGTTAGTGGAGGGGTAAATGGAGTGAATCCTGTTGTGGACAACAATACGTTGGTTTTAAAATTGCTAAAAAGTAACATCACCAATATCACCGATCCTATCTGGGATTTGATGATGAAGAATATTTATGCGACCGGGGCTTTTAGGTTAAGCGAGGATGATTTCAAATTGAATATTCTTTATTCCGACCCAACGCCAAGGAACTATATTACCCCTGTGGAGGAAGGGGCCGGTTCTGGCTGGCCGAATAGCCCAAAACCATTACAGGAACGAATTCTTCTCGATGTCTTTAATCTGGATCGGTTGAATGTGTATAAGGATGTGCAATCCGGTGGTGATGGTTTTTTCGATTTTGTTTCCGGAATCACAATCGATGCCCAAGCGGGGAGAATCATATTCACGAAAGTAGAACCTTTCGGGGAATATATGTTCGAGCTTTTGGGTGGGGGAACATACAAGGTGGAAGATGACCAAGGGTACAATGCGAACCAAAGAAAATATGTTTTTAGGGATATGTATACCCAGACCAAGGCGGCGGCATTGCAAGATCCTGTCAAGAATAAATTTTTATTGAAGGGTAACTACAAGTCCGAAGGTGCGAACGGGATACCCATAGGGGCCTTTAATGTTCCCCGTGGCTCGGTTCGGGTCACTGCCGGGGGAAGGACCTTGCGGGAAGGTATAGACTATACGGTTAATTATCAATCGGGGACAGTTCAGATATTGGATCCCAGTCTGGAGGCCTCCAATATGCCTATAAACATTTCAGTCGAGAACAATGCCGTATTTGGCCAGCAGACCAGAAGGTTTACGGGTATAAATGTAGAACATCAGGTAAACAAGGATTTTCTTTTGGGGGCTACTTTGCTGAATTTGAATGAAAAACCCTTGACACAAAAATCGAATTATGGTGTGGAGCCCGTGAACAATACGATTTTCGGCTTGAATGGTAATTTCTCGACAGAGGTGCCTTTCTTGACAAGAATGGTCAATAAGCTCCCGAACATAGATACCGATGTACCCTCTAACCTATCGGTTCGGGGAGAGGTTGCCTGGTTAAAGCCGAGTTCCCCTAAAAATGCTGATTTCCAAGGGGAGACCACCACGTATTTAGATGATTTTGAAGGGGCCCAGGCCTTGATAGATATCCGTTCTTCCTTGGGGTGGTCACTGGCCAGTACGCCATTGGAGTTTGCACCCGGTGGGGTTCTTTCGGGGAGTTCGCCTGAAGATCCCGCTAACTTGGAGAATGGCCATGGCCGGGCCAAAATGGCATGGTACACTATAGATCCTATTTTCTATAGCAATCAAAGACCTTCGGGGATAAACGATAGTGATATATCTACCAATGCCACCCGTAGGGTGTTTATCGATGAGGTCTTTCCCCAAACGGATATAGCCCAAGGACAAACTACGGCCCAAGGCACCTTGGACCTGGCTTATTACCCTAATCTGAAAGGACCATATAACACTAATCCTGATTTTGCCACGGAGGCTGTTGATGACAAATGGGGGGGGATTATGCGCTCTTTGAGCAGCACCGATTTTGAACAGTCAAATGTGGAATTTGTGCAATTCTGGGTTATGGACCCTTATGTTGATGGTTTGGCCACAAGCCCAGGGGAACTTGTCTTTAACTTGGGGAACATCTCTGAGGACATATTGAAGGATGGCCAGAAACAGTATGAGAACGGATTGCCCGTAGATGGCAATGCGTTGATCTACGAACCCTCATGGGGGGTGGTGCCATCAACACAGGCCTTGGTCTATGCTTTCGATACCGATGAGGGTAACCGTCGCTTGCAGGATGTTGGTCTTGATGGTTTGGATGATGTGGCGGAAGCTGCTATTTATGGGCCAGGTGAGGATCCTGCCTTGGATAATTACCAGTATTACCTTGATAGGGAGGGAAGTGTACTGGAAAGATATCTGAACTTCAATAATCCCGATGGGAACTCCCCGGTACAGGTGACAAATACCAATCGCGGATCTACCACATTGCCTGACGTTGAGGATATTGACCGCGATTTGACGATGAATACGGTAAATAGTTATTACGAATATCGAATTGCCATAAAGCCGAATACCAGTATCAATGATAAATATGTAACAGATATTAAGGAAGTGGTTACCCCCGAATTGCCCGATGGGACACAATTGAACAGTAGGTGGATCCAATATAAGATCCCGTTGAGTGATTTTACGGATGCTGTCGGTGGTATCACTGATTTTAGGTCTATAAGTTTTATGCGAATGTACATGACAGGCTTCACCAGTGATGTGGTACTTCGTTTCGCTACATTGGATTTGGTGCGTGGCGATTGGCGTACCTATACCAAAACCTTGCAAGATAAACTGATAGACAATGACCCTTCGGACGATGGTACCATAATGGATGTCAATACGGTCAATGTAGAGGAAAACAGTAAACGGTCCCCGATCCCTTATGTAATGCCTCCTGGAGTGATCCGTGAGCGGTTGAACAATAACAATACCATTATCCGTCAAAATGAACAATCCCTGTCCTTTAAGGTAGATAACCTGGAACCAGAGGATTCCCGAGGTGTTTTTAAAAGTTTGAATATCGATATTCGACAGTATAAGAAATTGAGGATGTTCATGCATGCCGAGAAGATCAATGACGGTGATTATTCGGATGATGACACACCTTTGGTAGGTTTTTTACGATTGGGTACCGACCTGTCACAAAATTTCTACCAAATAGAATTGCCATTACAGTTTACCCAACATGGGGTGGTTTCGGAAAGTGGTATTTGGCCAGATGTCAATGAGATGGAAATACTCTTGGGTGATTTGAATAAAGTAAAATCACTCCGTATCGCGAATAGTACGAGTACCCCACTGGCCGAGTTACGGTTTTTTGAGATTGAAAATGGCGAGTTGGTGCCGGTTCCCGAATTTGCCCCAAGGACATTGGGTAGGCTTCGTATCGGTATACAAGGTAATCCTTCATTGGGTAGTGTGCGTAGTATGATGGTGGGTATCAAGAATGTTGATGACCTACCTGCAAGGGGGGAGGTATGGTTCAATGAACTTCGCTTGGCCGGCTTGGACAACGAAGGTGGTTGGGCGGCAGTAGCTTCGATAGATGCCAATATCGCCGATTTTGCGAATATTTCCGCAACAGGAAATAAAAGTACATCGGGTTTTGGTTCCATTGATCAAATGCCGAATGAAAGATCTCGTGAAGATGCTATTTCCTATGATCTGGTCACTAATGTGAACGTAGGACAGCTTTTGCCCAAAAAATGGGGCATACAGGTTCCGTTTAACTATGGGATATCCGAACAGATGATCACACCGGAATTCGATCCGGTATACGATGATCTAAAATTGGATGATCGGATTGCGGCGGCCGAAACACAGGAAGATGCCGATGATATTTTAGAGCAGGCAGAGGATTATACGAAACGTACAAGTATCAATTTAATAGGGGTCCGTAAAGATAGAAGCGAGGATGCGGATGCGAATTTTTACGATGTTGAGAATTTTACCTTTAATTATTCCTATAATGAGACGGACCATCGGGATTTTGAGATCGCGGAACTTCGGGACCAAAGTGTAAATACGGGTTTTGTCTATAGCCATAACTTCAAGCCTCTTGAGGTCGCACCCTTTGCCAAGAAGGATTCTATGTTGACCGGCCAGTACTGGCAATGGTTGAAGGCTTTGAACCTTAACCTGTTGCCAAGCAGCATATCGGTAAATTCCAATATCAACAGGCAATTCAATCAGCAGAGGTTCCGGGAAGTCTTCGAGGAGGGGGTGGAATCTTTGGACCTGCCGTTCCTACAACAAAGAAATTATATGTTCAATTGGCAATATGCCATCAATTATAGCCTAAGTAAGTCCTTGAGCCTTAATCTAACGGCAAGTAACAATAATATCGTTCGTAATTATTTTATGGAAGAAGGAAATCCGGATTCCAGAATCAATCCAGCTTTGGGATTATGGGATGGTTTTTGGGATTTGGGCGAGCCTAATCGGCATGCGCAACAAATGCAGCTGAACTACGAATTGCCCTTTAACAAGGTTCCAGCCTTGGATTTTATCAATGCCCAGTACTCCTATACCAGTAATTTTGATTGGCAACGGGGTGGTGATGCCTTGCGTATGGTCGCAGGGGATGAGATAAATACGGTACAGAACTCGAACACCCATAATCTTACCGCGGCATTTAGCATGCAAAAATTCTATGACCTTATCGGACTTGGAAAGCGTAATGGAAAAGGAAGTACGAAGCAAGGGCCGGTAAGAAGGGATAAGGTCGGCAATGTGGTTTCCGATACAAAAGGGCCCAAACAAAAGACAGGGCCATTGTTCAATACCGCTATTGATATTCTTACCATGGTCAAGAGGCTTAACGTGAATTATAATGAAAGCAATGGTACCGTGCTTCCGGGATATACCCAATCCGTGGGGTTTGTTGGTACGGCCAGACCTACCATCGGATTTGTTTTCGGCAGTCAGGCCGATGTGCGATACGAGGCGGCCAGAAATGGTTGGTTGACAGGTTTCGCCGATTTTAATGGGCAATTTATCAAGAGGACCAATAAACAGTTGAACATTACGGCTACGGCCCAACCCATGAAGGACCTCACCATAGACCTCTCCGCGGATAGGCAATACGCCAGTAGCTATCAAGAGAGTTTTGAGGTAAGGGACCTGGAATATATTGATCAATTGGGTAATGAATATGGTAACTTTAGTATTTCGACCATGATGATCGGAACGGCATTTGGCAAAAGCGATGAATTTACTTCGGAACTGTTCGAGACATTCAAGGAAAATAGGCTCACGATTGCCAATCGATTGGTTTCCGACCGTGGTGAATCGCCAGGTGTCTTGGACGATGATGGTTTTCCGGAACACTATGGCAAAACACAACAGGAAGTATTGCTTCCGGCCTTTTTCGCCGCTTATACAGGTCAGGATGTGAATCGGGTGAACTTAGATGCCTTTAGGGAGATACCAATACCTAACTGGAATATTAAGTATACAGGTTTGATGGGGAACAGATGGTTCAAGAAAAAATTCAAGCGGTTTTCGTTAAGCCATGGTTATAGGGCCTCGTATAGTATTAATTCCTTTCAGACCAATCTTGAAAAGGAGAATACCGAGTTCGACACAGAGAATGGGGATAGGTTGCCCGATCTGATCTTGAACAATTTGGTTTTGACCGATCAGTTCAATCCATTGGTGAGGGTCGATTTTGAAATGAAGAACTCTGTAAGTGTCTTGGCCGAGATACGTAGCGACAGGACACTGTCTTTGAGTTTTGATAATAATCTAATGACAGAGATCAACGGAAAGGAATATACAGTGGGTCTGGGCTATCGTATCAAGGATGTTAAGTTCGTTACCAATATCGGTGGCAATAAGACGAGGTTGAAAGGTGACCTAAACCTTAAGACCGATGTCACACTTCGTGATAATATTACGATTATCCGAAATCTGGACATAGACAACAACCAGATTACCTCAGGGCAAAATTTATTCTCCCTTAAGTTTACGGCGGACTATGCCTTGAGTAAAAACTTGAATGCCCTGTTCTTTTATGACCATTCGTTCTCCAAATTCGCGGTTTCCACGGCATTTCCACAGACCATGATCAACACGGGGTTCACGATCAAATACAATTTTGGTAATTAAGGGGGCGATTTTAGGTATGGTATAGACGATGGTCCCCCTGATCCGATCATTTCCTTGGTAATTTGGTAATATTGTTTAGGGAGTTTGGGGCAAATATGTTTTTTTGTAGGCTACTTTGTTCTTCCTTATGTTTTTATTTGGTTGTTTTTTGCCCATACCTGTAAATAGGAATGTAAAACTTGTCTTTGATTTTTTCTTGAATACCTTTTGGGAATCATTTACATTTGTTGATAATAAAAATCTATATGATGAATATACCTTCAGATTTAAAGTACACCAAAGACCATGAATGGGTAAGGATGGAAGGCGATGTCGCTACTATTGGAATTACGGATTTCGCCCAAGGGGAACTGGGGGATATCGTTTATGTTGAGGTTGAGACCGTTGATGAGACCATGGATAAGGATGAGGTTTTCGGTTCGATAGAGGCCGTAAAGACCGTTTCCGATCTGTTTTTGCCATTGTCCGGGGAGATAATCGAATTTAATGAAGGTTTGGAGGATGCCCCGGAGAAAGTCAATACCGACCCTTATGGGGAAGGTTGGGTGATCAAGGTCAAGGTAAGTGATATCCCTGAAATCGATAGTCTGCTAAATGATGTGGACTATAAAGAGCTGATTGGTGCGTAGAAGGCGCTTGTCCGCAATTTTGTTCATAGGCTGGATGGTGCTTGTCACCTTTTTAAGCCTATATCCGTTTGAAGGGGATGGTTTGCCGTATTTCAGCATTCCTTATGCTGATAAGATCGTACATTTTATATTTTATTTTGTCGCGATTACCTTGGGCTCACTATATATTGTATCTTTAAAGTGCCAAAGGGCAGAAACGTTGGTTAAGGTTAAGATATTGTCACTTTTGCTCATCGCCTTTGGTATGCTTATTGAGGTAATCCAAGGTACATTGACAACGAGTAGGTCTGGGGATGTATTTGATGCAATGGCAAACAGTATAGGTGTGGCTATGGGTTTTGTTATTGTTTTATCCCGATTTCAAAGCCAAAGAGGGTTAAAATAAAATATTACTTGTTTTTTTGTCAATTATTTAGTTAAATTAGCGAACATTAAAAAATCAAATATGGAATTGAAAAAAAATCCCGAAGCAGATTTAACGAAAAACAGCAGTTTCTATTTTGTTATAGGCTTGGCTATCGTGATGTTTTTGGTTTGGAGAGGCTTGGAATGGAAGACCTACGATAATGGACCTAACGATTATGACACTTCCATGAACGTGGATGAGATGTTGGACGAAGAAGTTCCAATGACCAAGCAGATCAAGACTCCACCACCACCACCACCACCTGCAGCACCTGAGATTATCGAGATTGTTGAGGATGAGGCGGAAGTTGAGGAGACTATTATAGAATCCACAGAGACCAGTCAAGACGAGGAGGTTATGGAAATTGATGATGTGGAGGTCGATGAGGTCGAGGAAGATGTTGATGTGCCTTTTTCAGTTATTGAGGATGTGCCTATTTTCCCAGGTTGTGAAAAAGAAAAAGGAAAAGGGGCGAAAGCAATGCGTGATTGTTTCCAGCAAAAAATGCAAAAACATATAAACAAGAACTTCCGTTATCCTGAAATCGCCCAGGAAATGGGTATTCAAGGTCGTGTAAGTGTAATGTTCGTCATCCAGAAAGATGGTAGCATTGGAGGGGTAAGGATGCGTGGTCCAGACAAGAATCTGGAGAAAGAAGCCGCTAGGATTATCTCCAAGCTTCCTAGGATGATTCCAGGTAAACAAAGGGGTAGGCCTGTAAGGGTGCCTTTTAGTATCCCTATTACTTTTAGGCTGCAATAGTTGTCATTGTTATAATGTGCTGAATTCGTATCAGCAGTATAGGATGGCTCCATATCCAATATATAATCCTGGGTTTCCACCCGGGATTTTTTATGGCCCCAGTTTTGATCTTAGGACCATCCAATTAAGGTGTATGGGTCAATAAATCCTAGGGTTGACTTTGTTTTGGGGCCTAAAAAACAAATGACAGACCATTTGAAAAACAGGTAAACACGTATAAAGCTGATACACAATACCTTGTGGTTGATTCAGGTTTTTTATCGGAGGAAATTATAAACCTTGGTATTTCATTGCACACCTTGCATACTACGATTATATTTGCGTTTTGATAAAAATGATAATGAAGACCGTGATCAAATCAGCAAAGAGTACCTCATGGTCCATGAGGTTTGCCGATTTTAAGGAAATCACAAAAGTAAGATTGGCAGTCAGTGTTGTTTTTTCCTCTATTGCCGGCTATTTGTTGGGTGCTAACGAGATTAGTCTTGTCGTGTTGTTGTTGCTTGCCTTTGGGGGGTATTGTATGGTAGGGGCTTCCAACGCCTATAATCAGATTATAGAAAAAGACTTGGATGCTTTGATGAAGCGTACCAGGAACAGGCCTATGCCCTCAGGTAGGATGTCTGTGAATCTTGGGCTGACCATTGCAATTGTATTGACGGTCCTTGGGGTCGTTTCATTATATTTCGTGAACCCCAAGACAGCCATGTTCGGCGCAATATCGATCTTTTTGTATACCAGTGTCTATACCCCCCTGAAAACCGTGACCCCGCTTTCGGTATTCGTCGGGGCTTTCCCAGGTGCTATTCCCTTTATGTTGGGTTGGGTAGCGGCTACCGATGAGTTTGGTATTGAGCCGGGCACTTTGTTCATGATCCAGTTCTTTTGGCAATTCCCCCATTTTTGGGCATTGGCCTGGATGTTGGATGAGGACTATAGAAAGGGAGGGTTTAAGCTGCTTCCAACAGGGGAGAAGGACAAAGCTACGGCACTACAGATAATTATGTACACGATTTGGATGATGGTAATATCCGTTGTTCCGGTATTGGGGATAACAGGTCGCTTGCAATTGTCCATCCCCGCTGCCGTAATAATATTCATCATGGGGGGCGTAATGCTTTTCTTTGCTTTTCGATTGTATGATAAAAGGGACAATACGTCCGCAAGGAGATTAATGTTGGCCAGCGTGACCTATATTACTTTTATGCAGCTGGTGTATGTGTTGGATAAATATATTGTATCCTTATTTATGGTTGTTTGGGGGCGTTGATTGTTTCCGTGTGATAATAAGGGAAAGAGTGATTTTTTAGTAATGAATTTTATGGATAGGATTTTATGGATTTAACCCAAGGAACCCAAAAGGAAAAGAATGATAGGTCGAAGAAAATGATGCTATGGTTTGGTATCGTTAGTTTGATTATGGCCTTTGCCGGTTGGACCAGTGCCTATATCGTTAGTAGTAAGCGGGAGGATTGGCTCGATAATATAGAGATACCATCTGCCTTTTATCTTAGTACCGTAGTCATTGTTCTGAGTAGTATTACCTATATTCTTGCAAAGAAGGCCATACGAAAAGATGCGGTTAAGGCGTGTTCAAATTGGTTGTTTCTCACCATGTTGTTGGGGCTGGTCTTTATTGTACTGCAGTTTAAGGGGTTCTCGGAGATGGTGGCCCAAGGCTATTATTTCACCGGGCCGACCAGTAGTATTAAAATGTCCTACATATTTCTTATTGCGGCCGTCCACGTTGTGCATGTTGTGGCAGGTATCATTTCCTTATCGGTAGTGCTGTTCAATCAAAAGAAAGGAAGGTACTCATCAAAAGAACACATAGGGTTGTCGTTAGGGGCCACATTTTGGCACTTTCTTGATTTATTATGGGTGTACTTGCTCTTTTTTATGGTCTTGGTCGATTAAAAAGCCATTATTTTCCCGATTTCCCGGTCTTAGATTTTTGTATCTTATGAAAAAATGTATTTTTGTCGAAGTTCTAATTGTAAGATAACTGACTGATTTATGGATTCTACGGTAACAACGGATACGGAAGAAAGCGTTTGGGGTGGTGGTGATAACCGTCCTTTGGGGGCGAGCTACGGAAAAATGATGATGTGGTTCTTTATTGTATCCGATGCTTTGACATTTTCCGGTTTTTTGGCCGCATACGGTTTTTCGAGATTTAAGTTCATTGAAACCTGGCCGATTGCCGATGAGGTGTTTACACACGTACCCTTTTTTCATGGGAATTACCCCATGTATTACGTGGCGTTCATGACATTTATCCTGATCATGTCCTCCGTGACAATGGTACTTGCCGTTGATGCAGGGCATAAAATGAAGAAGGGCAGTGTAATATGGTATATGTTCCTTACCATTATCGGGGGTGCGATTTTCGTAGGCTCCCAAGCTTGGGAATGGGCGACTTTCATAAAAGGTGATTATGGGGCTGTTGAAACCAGGGGAGGGCGTATTTTACAATTTGTAAATGCCGATACCGGTGAAAGATTGGCATTGGCCGACTTCGCAAAGAGCCTGCATGATGAAAGAATCGTGCACGAGAATAAAAATGGGGTATGGTTCTACGATGAAGGATACCGACCTAGCTATTCGGTAAATGAGGTTATCGAAGGTTTTAAGGCGAATACCGATGTTCTTGTGCGAACTGAACTTATTACAGAAGAAGGAATGAAAGAGGTATTGTCGAGGCAAGAATCCTTGGCAAAACTTCAGAATGCATCCCAAGTTGTAGAAGGTGCGAACCTTGTACATAATGAATACGGTAGCAGGTTGTTCGCGGACTTCTTTTTCTTTATAACAGGATTCCATGGTTTCCACGTTTTTTCCGGGGTTCTCTTGAATCTTATTATCTTTTTTAACGTGGCTTTGGGGACTTATGAGAAGAGGGGGCATTACGAGATGGTCGAGAAGGTCGGACTCTATTGGCATTTTGTGGATTTGGTTTGGGTATTTGTATTTACTTTCTTTTATTTGGTATAGCCTGAATTCGAGTCAGGTCGGTCAATAGGGGATAATTTTATATTTAACAGAAAGATTTGGTATGGCACACGCACATAAATTGGAGATTTTCAAGGGACTTTTAAAATTCAAGTCGAATACCCAAAAAATCTGGGGGGTCCTTTTGCTTTTGACCATAATCACAGCAGTTGAGGTTGCCTTGGGTATTGCCAAGCCCCATGTGCTGGTAAGTAACCATATGCTGGGGATGAAAGTATTGAACTGGATATTCATTATCCTGACCTTGGTAAAGGCCTATTATATTGCATGGGACTTTATGCATTTAAGGGACGAGAAGAGCTCTTTGCGCAGGGCCATTGTCTGGACGCCTGTGTTTCTGGTTGCCTATTTGGCTTTTATACTATTGGTTGAAGGTGACTATATCCACAATGTCTTTAAGGATGGCTTTGTAACCTGGAACTTCTAAAAAACACATAATTAACAAATAAAAAAGACGGTTTAAAGACCGTCTTTTTTATTTTTGTTGATTGGAAACCAAGATTTAACATAAACTTAAATTCCAGTCGAATACGTTCATTGAACGGAATCTGTTTTTTTAAATCGGTCAGCACTATAGCTATCATGAAAAAGACGTTTGTATTGGTCATACTTTTTGTTTTCCCTATCGTGGCCTATCTTTTCTTTGCCTCGGGTATAAATAATTTTGGCAAACTTCCCGTATTGACAGAGAATATTGATGATATTACTAAAATCGATTCCACTATCACACTTGAGGGCAAGATTACGATTTTGGGTTTTTTAGGGAGTGATCTGGAGAATAAAAAAGGGGTTGCCTTTAATCTGAATCAAAAAATATATAAAAGGTTCTATGAATTCAACGATTTTCAATTTGTTATGCTTGTGCCCAAAGGGAATGAGGATAAGGTTGCAAAGCTAAAGGCTGAATTGGGGAATTTGGCCGATGTCGTAAAATGGAACTTTGTCTATGGGGAAAAAAAGGGGATTCAACATTTTTTTGATGGATTGGGGACAGACCTCTCCTTAGATCGGAATATGGCCACCCCTTATGTCTTTATAATCGACAAGGACAAAAATTTGCGTGGCAGAACAGACGACGGGGATAAAGGGGCCAAGTTTGGTTTTGATGCAACCTCGGTAGCCGAATTGAACAACAAGATGGAGGATGATGTCAAGATTGTTCTGGCAGAATACCGAATGGCGTTGAAAAAGAATAATGCGGACAGAAAAAATCGATGAGATATCGGATAGTTGTATTCCGGTCGTTCTGCTCCATTTTCATTATGGTGCCTGTCGTTATGGTTTTTTGCTCCATTGTATAACAAGAATTAATCTTTAATCGATGAAAAAAAAATATGCTTATGTTTGGATAACCTTGGTCATCCTGGTTTTCGGGATTATCTTTGTTCCTAGGATTGTCGATCGGATAGGTTCGGGTACTGTCGTGGAGAATGATCGTATGAGCCGTAAGGATAACAATGCCGAATTGGCATATATTTATCTGGATGGCAAGAAAAAGCGCGTACCTGCATTCGAGTTTGTAGATCAGGACAGCTTATTGATCAGTGATAAGGATTATCTGGGGAAGGTATATGTGGTCGAATTCTTTTTTACTTCCTGTCCATCGATATGTCCTATAATGACCAAGAATTTGGTCGATATTCAAGAAGAGTTCAAAACGTCCCAGGATTTTGGGGTCGCCTCTTTTACGATCACCCCTGAATATGACACCCCCATGGTTTTAAAGGAGTATGCTGAAAAACATGGTATCACCAATTTGGATTGGCATCTACTTACGGGTAGTCAGGAGGCAATCTATGAGTTGGCCAATAAGGGATTCAATATTTTTGTTTCGGAAATGCCCGATGCCCCTGGTGGTTTCGAGCATGCTGGTCTATTTGCCCTTATCGACAAAAAAGGGTACTTGCGTTCCAGGGTCGGTGAATTTGGGAACCCGATTATTTATTATCGGGGTGCGATTACCCAAGAACAGGGAGAGAATAGTCAAGGTGAAAAAGAACAGATATCCATATTGAAGGAGGATATCCAAAAACTTTTAAATGAATAACCCATATGGATCCGGTCGATATAAAGGAGAAGAAATTCAATAGGTTGATAACCGTGGTATCCATAGCCGTGCCAATCGTGGTTGCGGTATTGTTCGGGGTGAAAATCCCCAATGTGGAGCCCTTATCTTTCTTGCCACCTATTTATGCCTCGATAAACGGGCTTACGGCCTTTGTCCTGATTATGGCCGTTTGGGCCATTAAAAAAGGGGAAAGGGAACTACATCAAAGATTAATGACCTTCTGTATTGTACTTTCGCTCCTGTTTTTGGTAATGTATATCGCTTATCACATGACATCCGACTCAACGGCTTTTGGAGGGGAAGGAATTGTACGGTACGTGTATTATTTTATACTGATCACCCATATTATCCTGTCTGTTGTAATAATACCATTGGTTTTGAAAACGTATGCCAGGGCCTATTTAAAGAAGTTCGAGGCCCATAGGGCCTTGGCCAAGATCACCTTTCCGATTTGGTTGTATGTAGCCATTACAGGTGTAGTGGTCTATCTGATGATTTCACCTTATTATGTGTCACAATGAAAACTGGATTTACCTTACTTCTGATTTTGATACTGCTTATGGTCCCCCATAATATTGAGGCCCAATGTGCCATGTGCAGGGCGGTTCTTGAGAGTGAGGGCAATATGTCCGCAGCTGAAGGGATAAACGACGGGATTGTTTATCTAATGGCCATACCCTATATTCTGGTCGCAGGTGTTTTTTATCTGGTTTATAAAAGGATGAAAACCTGATTGGGTTTCCTTGACCCATCATGATCCACTTTAAGGTCTTACCGTGATGTTTACCCGATTTTGAACCTTATGATAGTTGTTTCATCAATTAAGATAAATCCCGATCATACATTGAAATGAGGTAAGGGGTCGTTGGGGCTATCCATAGATTTGGGTGTCCTTGACTAGGTTGTCCGTGGTATCCGGTATTCTTATCGAAGTCGAATCCATGGTTTAAGGAAAGGGTGGGGCCAAGGTTGGGAATAGCGTAGGCACTGATAAATCTATAAGGATTCGATTGGATATTATTAAGATTGAAAATATATTTCCAGTTTTTAGGGTGCCTATTGAATTTATTAACATAATATTTAGAGTTGCTCTTGTAACATTTTGACAACTTGGAGGTCTTATAGTCGTATTCTATTGGGGCAACCCCAAATAATAAATGAACCAACTAGTATGATCGAGATAAAGGACCTTCACAAATCCTATAAAATGGGAAACAATTCGCTTCATGTACTCAAAGGGATAAATTTCACGGCAGAATCAGGGGAATTGGTAGCGATAATGGGTTCATCAGGTTCGGGAAAGTCGACTTTATTGAACATTCTAGGAATGTTGGATGAAGCCGATTCAGGGGATTATACCTTGGACGGAGTCCCCATTAAAAACCTAAATGAGACCAAGGCAGCGAAATACCGCAATAAATTTCTAGGCTTTATTTTCCAGTCCTTCAACCTGATCAACTACAAAAATGCCATGGAAAACGTGGCTCTTCCTTTGTATTATCAAAGAATCCCTCGAAAAATACGTCAAGAAAGGGCAATGAAATATTTAGGGCAGGTTGGCTTATCGGAATGGGCCCATCACTTGCCAAGTGAGCTGTCCGGGGGGCAAAAACAACGTGTGGCCATTGCACGCGCCATGGCGGCCGAACCTAAGGTGTTGTTGGCGGATGAACCGACTGGGGCATTGGACAGTGCCACCTCATATGAGGTTATGGACCTGATTCAGAAAATCAACGACCAGGGCAATACGATCTTGGTGGTTACCCATGAAGATGATATAGCGCACATGTGTAAGCGTATAATCCATTTAAAGGATGGCGTAATCGAAAAAGATGAAAAAGTTACCCAGGTAAGGGCTTCGCAATATGTTTAGTATAGACAACTGGAAAGAAATATTCGATACGATCCAAAAGAACAAACTACGGACTTTTTTGTCTGGTTTTACGGTGGCTTTGGGCATACTCATCTTTGTGGTGCTCTTTGGCTTTGGAAATGGGTTGATCAACACTTTCGATGAGTTTTTCGGGGATGATGCAACCAATGTGCTCTTTGTTTTCCCCGGTAGGACCTCTATGCCGTACAAGGGGTATAAATCCAACAGGCAGATAGAGTTCGATAATGATGACCTGGCCGATGTCAATAAAAATTTCGCTCCTTTTTTAGAATATTCAACACCAAGGATCTTTAGAAGTGGTTTGGTAAAATACAAGGGGGAATCGAATAATTACCCTATCAGGGGGGTAGGTCCCGCCCATCAATATGCCGAGAAGACCATAATGATGAAAGGGCGTTACCTTAATCAAGAGGATGTTAAGAATAAGACCAAGTATGCCGTAATTGGTAGGCTGGTCGAGAAGGACCTCTTTGGTGGCCATAAGTCCATCGGCGAGTATATTGATATTTCAGGTAGTGCTTTTAAGGTAATAGGGGTGTTCCAGGATGATGGTGGTGATAATGAGGAACGGAAGATCTATATTCCCTATACAACCCGACAATTGATCGAAAAAAACACGGATAAAGTGAATCAGATCGTATTGGCATTTAAACCCGAACTGGGTTATGCAGGGGCCATGGCCCTTGAAACGAGCCTAAGTAAATTTCTAAGGGAAAAAAAATATATAAACCCAAAGGATCAAAACGGGTTGTTTATCCGTAATGTAGCTGACCAATTAAAACAAAACCAACAGTTCGCACGGGTGTTACAGTTGATCGTTGCCTTCGTTGCCTTCGGGACGATTATGGCAGGTATTATAGGAATCAGTAATATCATGGTATTCGTGGTCAAGGAGCGAACCAAGGAATTAGGTATTCGAAAGGCCCTGGGGGCGACACCAAGATCCGTTATAGGCACAATTCTATTGGAGTCGATTTTCATTACGGCTACTTCAGGGTTTATAGGTATGATGATCGGTATTGGCATTTTGGGGTCATTGGGGAAAAAACTAAAGGATTTCTTTATTACGAACCCCAATATTGATATAGGCACTGCGATTTTCGCGACCGTATTATTGATAGTTTTCGGTGCGTTGGCAGGTTATATTCCGGCAAGGCGCGCAGCACGTATTAAACCGATTGTGGCATTAAGGGACGAATAGGATGAATTTTATATTTGATAAAAATACTTGGCAAGAGATTTTTGGCTCTATTGGGAAGAATAAGGTCAGGACTGTAATTACGGTAATCGGTGTCCTATGGGGTATCTTCATCTATATAGCCCTTTCTGGATCGGCCAAAGGCCTTGACAATGGTTTTGAAAAGACCTTCGAGACCGTGGCGATGAACAGTCTGTTCGTTTGGGCACAAAGTACGAGTATGCCTTATGAAGGATTTAAAACCGGTAGGCAACTCCAATTGAAAATGGGCGATGTATCGGTTTTGAAAAATAGGGTGCCTGCTATCCAGAATATCGCTCCCCGGAATGCAAAAGGGGTGTTCGGGGGGGAACCTGCCTTGGTCGTCAATGGTAAAAAATCAGGGAATTATGCGATTTATGGTGATTATCCCGTATTTACCAAGATCGCCACTAAAAAAATATACGATGGGGGTAGGTTCATCAATGAAGATGATATAAAACAGTCTAGAAAGGTATGTGTTATTGGTGAGCGAACACAAAACGAGTTATTTGATAAGAAGGAGGATCCCATAGGGGCCTATATTAAGCTCGATGGTATTTATTTTCAGATTGTGGGTGTCCATAAATTCACTCCTGGTGGGGGGTTTGAGACCGATAGCGACATATTCATTCCTTTCACGACCTTCAGGAAACTCTATAATACAGGTGACAGGGTCGGGTGGTTGACCATAGCTGCTTATGACGATGCCGATGTGGTACAGGCAGAGGCCGATGTCAAGTCCGTTTTAAAAAGGATACACAAGGTAGATCCCGAAGATGAGAGGGCCTTTGGTTCTTATAACCTAGGGGAGGTCTTCCATAAGATTATGGGCTTTTCCAAAGGCATGACGTTCTTGTCCTTGGTCGTGGGTATCGCCACTATTTTGGCCGGAGTTGTCGGAATAGGTAATATTCTAATGATATCCGTAAAGGAACGTACCAAGGAATTGGGAGTGCGCAGGGCATTGGGGGCAACACCCAATGAGGTAAGGTCACAGATCATTCTTGAATCGGTGTTTCTGACCATGATTGCGGGTATTATGGGCATTATACTAGGAGCGGCGACCCTTAGTTTGATCAATAGCCTTACAGAAGGAGTGGATTTCCCGTATGCTAATCCCACCGTACCCATACCTTATGTTCTGGGAGCCTTGGTGATCATGGTGGTTTTAGGAACCTTGATCGGGCTAATACCGGCACAGCGGGCGGTAAGTATTAAGCCAATAGATGCCCTGCGGGAAGAATAAGAAGCAAAAAATAAACCAGTATATAAACAAACACCTATTAAAATGAACAAAATTTTAAAATATTCGTTGATTGGACTTCTAGTGCTCGGGGTACTTTGGGCTGCGCTATTTTTCATAAAATCCAATAGTAAACCGTCCGTCACCTATGAGACCATGAAGCCGTTCATTTCCAATATCGAGAGTAAAACAGTGGCCACAGGTAAGGTCGTTCCTGAGGACGAGATCGAGATCAAACCACAGATTTCAGGTATCATAGAAAAAATCTATATGGAAGAAGGGGCCAAGGTCAAGTCCGGCGATCTGATTGCCAGGATCAAGGTCGTACCCAACGAGCAATCCCTGAACCAAGCCCGCGGACGGGTTCGGAATGCAGAGTTGGCCTTGGGCAATACGACCATTGAATATAATAGGAACAAGGCATTGTTCGACAAAGGGGTCATATCCAACCAGGATTTCAACAACCTTAAATTGCAATATGATCAAGCGAAGCAGGAATTGGGAAATGCGCAATCCGATTATCAAATTATACGAAGAGGTTCCGCAGGGGGGTCTGCCACGGCAAACACCAATATTAGGGCCACTGTTGAAGGTACTATTCTCGAAATCCCTGTTGAGGAGGGTGATCAAGTCATCCAAAGTAATAATTTTAACGATGGCACGACTATTGCAACCATTGCCGATCTTACCAAAATGATCTTTGAAGGCAAGGTCGATGAGGGTGAGGTAGGGAAACTGCAAGTAGGCACACCTTTGAAAATAAGCCTTGGTGCTGTGGAAGGAACCGAATTGGATGCCAAATTACGATTTATCGCCCCTAAGGGTATAGAGGAGACAGGAGCCGTGCAGTTTAAGATAGAAGGGGATGTTGAGATCAAGGATGATGTGTTTATCCGGGCGGGATATAGTGCCAATGCATCCATGGTGCTAGAAAAGAAAGATAGTGTTATGGTCATTCCTGAGGCATTATTGCAATTTGATAAGGAAACCGACAAACCTTATGTGGAGATTGCCGTTGGAAACGTGGACAATCAGGAATTTGAACGCAGGGATGTAGAAACGGGTATTTCCGATGGGGTGAATGTTGAAATCGTATCCGGACTTTCCGAGGAAGACCAAGTAAAACAATGGAATAAGACCGAGCCTATCAAAAAAGGGGAGGAAGAAGAAGATTCCGGGGAAAGTGGGGAATAGATTATCAATCAATAATCAAGAAAGCAAAAAATGAAATTTAAATTAACCGTAATACTTTTGGTGCTGACCATAGGATGGGCAACGGCCCAAGAAAAAAAATGGACTTTGGAGGAATGTGTTGCCTATGCCGTTGAAAACAATCTGAGCGTAGCGCAATTTGAGTTGGATCTCGAAAATATAAAGATCGATGAGAAAGATGCCTTGGGCAACCTATTGCCTAGCTTGAATGCCTCAACATCCGCTTCGAGCAATACGGGTTTCTCTATCAACCCTACCAATAACCTTCCTACGAACAGCACGGCACTAAATGTTAATGCCAATTTAAGTGCCAGTATTACATTGTATGATGGGTTGCGGAACATCAGGACCTTGAACAGGGCAAAATTGGCATCAATATCAAGACAATATCGATTGGACGACCTAAAGGATGATATTCGGCTGAACGTTGCCAATGCCTATCTTCAGGTTCTGTCGAACAAGGAGGCCTTAAAGGTGTCAAAGGCGCAATATGCGGTTACGGGGCAAGATCTGAAACGTACCAAGGAGTTGGTAGAGGCCGGTGTATTGGCCAAAGGCGATTTATTGGAGATCGAGGCCACAGTGGCCAATCAAGAACAACAGATCGTGAATAATGAGAGTTCGGTGTTGATATCGAGAATAAACCTAGCCCAGCTTTTGCAGATAACCGATTATGGGAGTTTTGATGTGGCCGACGAAACCTTTGAAATCCCCGATTCAGAAATTTTGGACAATACGCCAAGGGCGATATTCGACAAGGCACTTGAATTTAGGAATGACATCAAATTCTCCAAATCAAACGTAGAACTTGCGGAAAAAGATCTTGAGATAGCAAAAGGGGCTTATGCCCCTACACTATCCGGTTTTTTCCAATATGGGACTAGATATTCCGATGTCACCAAAATCCCAGGTGGTAATGGGGTTCCCTATACCCCTAGCTTTAAAGACCAATTATGGGTCTTTGACGGTGTCTCTTACGGGGCACAATTGAACATCCCTATTTTTAACGGTTGGAGTACACGTAATAACGTAAGTCGGTCTAGGATAAATTTAGAAAAATCAAGATTGCGGTTTGAGCAGGATAAATTAGATCTGGAGACCACTATTAATCAGGCTTATGTGGATGTGACCGTCTTTTACAAATCTTACGTGGCTGCTGAAAAGGCCTTGGAAGCGAGAAGGTTGGCCTATGATTACGCCAAGGAACGTTTTGATGTGGGACTGATGAATTCTTTTGACTACAGTCAGGCCCAATCGAGGGTCGATAATGCCGAAGCCAATGTGGTTAAGGCAAAATACGCCTATATATTTCGACTGAAGATCCTCGAATTCTATTTTGGTATTCCCATTTCACTGGATTAAGGATATTGTTACTTTGTCAAGAGGCCCGGTATCGGTTCAGGTAGTGGGTCTTTTTATTCTTGGGCATTAGCTATATCTTTGTGGACTATGGCCTTGATTTTGAATTTAGAGACTGCCACGACCAATTGCTCTGTTTCCATTGCTAAGGATGGGGAGGTGATTGCGATCAAAGAGCACAATACACCCGATTATTCACATTCCGAACAGTTGCATGTCTTTATTGGGGATGTATTAAGGGAAGCTTATTTGGACAGGCATGGTTTGGATGCTGTGGCCGTGAGCAAGGGACCTGGTTCTTATACGGGATTGCGCATTGGGGTATCTGCCGCAAAGGGCTTGTGTTTTGCGTTGGACCTGCCACTGGTTTCAGTACCTACCTTGGAGAGCATGGCCGGGCAGGTCAGGGGTTCCGATGTTGATTTCATTATTCCATTGTTGGATGCCCGAAGAATGGAGGTGTATTCCACGGTTTTCGACAAGGACCTCCTAGAGGTTCGTACGACCAAGGCGGAAATTATTGAAGGTAATTCCTTTCAGGAATACTTAAGTAAGGGCAAGGTTCTTTTATTGGGGAGCGGGGCCGAAAAATGTATTGGGGCAATAGAACACGAAAATGTGATGTTCAATACCGAAATCGTACCTTCTTCACGGGAAATGGCGGGTTTGTCCTTCGCGAAGTTCAAGGAAAATGATTTTGAGGATGTTGCTTATTTCGAGCCTTACTACTTAAAGGATTTTGTACTACAGGGGAAGAAAAAATAAAATAAGCCTTATTTTTGAATATATCCCATAAAAAAAACGCCCCATAAGGGGGCGTTTTAATTTCATTTCCGTTGGGTAGGGATCACTTAACTTCGAATGTGATTTTCACATTGACCCTAAAATCGGATATTTTGCCATCCTTTACACTGGCACTTTGATCCTGAATGTATACAGAACGAATATTCTTAACGCTTTTTGAGGCTTCCGCAACCGCTTTTTTTGTAGCGTCTTCCCAACTCTTTTCCGAATTGGCCAATACTTCGATAACTTTTAAAACTGACATAATTAGTGTTTTTTATTAATTTCCTAAAGTTAAGAAATTAATGGAAGAAAGACTAATCCCTATTTGAAAAATTAACCGTTCAAGGCAACGACCTCATTAACCTTGTCGCCCAACATATTTTTAAGCATGGTTTCTATGCCATTCTTTAACGTATAGGTCGATGAAGGGCACCCACTGCATGCCCCCTGCAATATTACGTTTACGGTCTTGCTTTTCGATTCATAGGATTGAAAAAGGATATTGCCGCCATCGCTGGCTACCGCTGGTTTCACATATTCCTCCAATATATCCATGATCTGTTTGGATGTATCGTCCAAGGAATCGGGGAGGGTATTGGTCTTTGTGGTCCCGGATCTGGAAACGGAAGTACTGTTTTCAGAAACGGCCTCATTTCCATTGGCCAAGAAATCCCGTATCATCTCACGTAGCTCCATGGTAATGTCATTCCATTCGGCAACATCATATTTGCCTACGGAAACGTAATTCTCATCAAGGAAAACTTCTTTCACAAAAGGAAATTGGAACAACTGTCTTGCCAACTTGGAGTCCTTGGCCTCATCTATGTTCTTGAATTCGAATGCAGTGGGTACAATACGCATGTTACAAACGAATTTCATTACCGAGGGGTTTGGTGTTACCTCGGCGTATACGGTGACGGGTACTTTTTTGGCTGTGTCTTCTTCGATGACAACAGGTTCCCCCGAATTCAGGTAGTCGACCAATTGTTGTGCGACATCATCCTGTACGTCGGCCCATTCGACGATATTAAAACGTTCCAGCCCTATGAAGTTCCCTGAGATATAAACAGTCTTGATAAAAGGAAGATGGAATAATTGCCGGGCCAAAGGTGATTTTTTGGCCTCGTCTATATTTTTAAATTCGTAATTGTTGTTCTTGGTAATGAAATGGTTGGTCTCAAATTTTACAACCGTTGGGTTGTTGGTTTGCTTTACGGATATTGAGTACTCCTTCATATTGTTTTGTTTTTGGTAAAAATACAAACTTATTACTACCCTAGCGAAATATAATAATGTTGCAATTCAACCGTTATATTTAATATTTGGTCGATATTAAAATAGAAATTCCCAATGTACATATGAAATTTAGCTTGCTGCTGACCCTCATCTTTTTGGCTTTTGGCTTTAGGTCATTGGCCCAAGAGGGTATTCCGGTATACTTTGACTATTTATCCGACAATTATTACTTGGTGTATCCTTCAATGGCAGGTATAAGCGAAGGTGGCAAAATAAGGGGGACTGTTAGAGAACAATGGTTCTCTGTGGATGAAGCCCCCAATCTACAGACCTTGAACGCCCATTTTCGATTAGGGGATGGCCCTAGTGGTGTTGGTGCTATATTTTTTAACGATGCCAACGGGTATCACTCCCAGACAGGTCTAAAATTAACCTATGCACACCACTTGAAACTAGGAGGGGATATACGTTATTTGAACCAACTATCTTTTGGTATTAGTGGCGGATTGTTACAGAGTAATCTGGATGAATCCGAATTTAGATCCGTTATTCCCGATCCAATAATAACCGGTGGTAGTAATAGTGTCAGTTACTTTAATGTGGATTTGGGTATGTCGTATAGCTTAATGGAATTCTATGCGCATTTTTCCGTTTTGAACGCCTTGGGTAGTGGAAGGGACCTGTACACGGTGATAGAGTTTGATAATATAAGGCGATATTTGATTTCTGCAGGATATGTTTTTGGAAAGAGCGAATGGAGATATGAACCCTCGGTGTTGTTCCAATTAACGGAGTTCACCAAAGAAAAGACCATGGATGTGAATGCCAAGGTTTATAAGGACGTTGATTTTGGGACAATTTGGGGGGGCTTGTCATACCGTAGGAGTTTCGATGGTGCCGAGTACTTGGTAAATGGTTCTTTTGGCAAACAGAGGTTGGGGTTGATAACCCCGATTGTTGGTGCGAATATCAAAAATTTTATGGTCTCTTACAATTATTCCTACCAGATGGGTGATATACGTTTTGGTGAAGGTGGTTTCCATCAGATTACCCTAGGTTATGACTTTGGGCAACCTGAACGTAGATACGATTGTTATTGCCCGGCCGCACAGTAGGTTTACGGACATAAACGCTATATGCCATTTTGGATGGTATATAGCGTTTGATTGCAGGGCAATGGCCAAAAAGGGTTTGATTCCCCGAGGCTTGCCTCGAAATGATAAAAGTTTTTTCGGAAGCATGCCTTGCGTACCCTTGGGTCGATGTTGTTGATTATAGGGCAGGACTAATCCCACGTGTAATTTTTCTTTTCGGCCTGTTTCCTTATGGCCTCCAACATGGCATTTTCCAATTCCCCAGTGGTATTTTCCTTTTGGTTTTCGGCAATGTACGCATTGCGTTTCGCATTGAGTTCCTGTATCTTTCTTTGGATGTTGGCACGCTCCGCCTTTTTTGTTTCGACATGGCGTTTTATCTCTGCTGTGGACTTATTCTGTAATTGGACGGGCAATTGTTCCTTTTCGATGTCCTTGATGTCAAAATCTTGGTCGTCTATTGCATCTACTAGGTCCCATGATGAATTTTTGTACATTCTGGAGCTTTTGCTTACGGCCCTCTTGACGATCACCTCTTCCTCCAAGGCTTCCGCATTGGCATCCTGTTCTGCTTGCAGGGCCATTTTAGAGGCACCGAGACGGCCATACGATATATAGGTTTTGTTTAATTTGGAATTAAGCTCGATGATCAGGTCATCATATGGGGTGTCGATGTGCACAATATGTTTGTTGTGGTCTATCGCCAAATATTCACCTCCGGTCATGATGGCAGCTTCTTTCCAATCGGTATCTATACCTTGTTCATAGTCGCCACAGAATATGGTGTTCACAACCACATCCTTTTCCACGGCATTGCCAACGGCATCCTTGTAATTTAATTTTCCTTGGGTAAAGGGTTCGTTGCCGGCAATGAAGATCATCTTCAAGTGGTCAGGGTTCTTGCCCCAATCCAATTGCTTCAATGAGGTTTGGATGACCTGTCCACAGTATTCCTCGCCTCCATTGGTGGTCAATGAAAAAAGTTTTTCCGAGATCTCATCAAGATCATTGCTGAAACCCAAGACCTGCTGAATATACCCTTCTCGGGATGATAGATTGTCATTGCCATACTGGTAAAGGGCTATTTCCAATTTAGGGCGTTTGTCGTTGCCACATTTGGCATGGGTGAATTTGTTTACGATATCCCAAAGTTGCGATTTGGCCTGGTTGATCAACCCGTCCATACTGTTACTGGTGTCCAGTAACAAGGCGATCTTGACCGTATTGTTGTCTGGTCTTTCATTTTCTTCCCCAATCACAGTTTCAGCTATAAAGGCTTTGTTCTTTGTGTTTTTCGGACTTGATTCACAGCCGTAGGCTGTATGGGTCGTTATTGCCAATAGGCACATTCCTAGAATTCGATTTGTGTTTTTCATGATATTTGTTTTTTATTTTGTTGGTTTTCCTTGACGGAATTTTTCCAAGACAAGGACAATAAGTAAGGCTGAACCTGCCATCAAGGCTATGGTGAACATTAGTTTGAGGTAGGTGAGTAAGGTCCAGGTAATAGCCGATTCTATCCTTTCGGATAGGGTCATCCTGTATTCATTGACTTCGGTGAGGGAGAATTTCACGGTACAGAATTCATTTTCCTCATCAAAGTTCCCCAGGCTCACCCCTAGGTCCTGCAATTGTTGTTCGATCTCAAGAATCCTGTTTTCAAGTTGCATGTATTCCCCAATGTGTCCTCCCTTGGACTTGAGGGCGATCAATGAGCTTCTTGTTTTTTCAAGCGATAGTTTTTTGGCACGGAGTTCCTTGTATTCATTGGTCTTGTCTTTTTTGGTGATTTGTTTGGCCTGTACGGTGCCGATCTTAACAAGTTCCCGGTACATGGAATCGAAATGCTTGGGGGGCACCCCGATAATCAGGTTCAGGTTGCGGAAACCGGAATTGCCGTTTTTGCTCTCGAACTGTATGAGTCCATTAAAGGCCGAAATTTGTTTTCTTAGTCGTTGTTCGTTCAGGTCAAACTCATTTGTAGACGATTTTATATCAGCGATTTTTTCGTATTTCTGGTCAATACGGATAGGGGCCTGTCCGGACTGGACCTTATGCCTTATTGTCGCATAGTTTTTACGGACCTGAAGATCGGATTCCAAAACCTCGGGTTGGTGGGAGAATGCCCCAGGATAGGGGGCTTCTTTTTTTGCCGTTGATAAACGATAGGCAAAGAGTGCGAAAAATCCAATGCAAAGAATCAATGTAATCTTTTTTGTTTTATTCTTCCGTTTTGTTTTTATGTCCATTGGTTTCATTTTATAGGGTAAATGTATTTCTGGATCTTTTGTAAAAAAACAAGCAATGAGGTAAGTCCCCTGTTCAATGAGTAAAGTGGCACCTTGGTTGGGTAAACCAGTGTTTTTGTAAGTAATAGGGGGTCTTTTTGGGCTTTTCGGTATTTTTTATTGCCGCATAAATCAGCTAAGTTTACGTTGTGTTTAATAAGTAATGAAAAGAAAAAGCCACATAATACTGCTATTGCTTATAGGAATGTTCTCCTGTTTCCCCCAAGTTTTGGCATCACAGTCCAAGATCCAGGTCAAGGGTACGGTGAAAGGAATGGAGGATGGTTCGCCCATATCAGGGGTCGAGGTTTCCGCGAATTCAGGTGCCTATACGTTGACCAATACATTTGGTGAATTTAAGATTGATGCTTTCATAGGGGAGGAACTCGTATTCCAGAGCCCTCATTTTGAAACAGTGCGCCACCGAATCCGAAGTAGTGAGGATATTGACGTAAAGGTCAAGGGTTATGTTGGGAAAATCGGCGGCAGTGTTCGAAGCGGTAAGGTCTCCCTTAACAGGTTATCGTTACACGCACTTTATCTGGACTCGGCCAATTATTATAAAAAGAACGATATCGAAAAAAGTATTGACTTCGTCACAAAATCAATCGCACATTTAGGGGGAAGGGCCGATAAAGGTAGGCTATCAAGGTCTTTGACGGTCCTGGGCGAGGTTTATATCCACCATAAGCAATATGACCTTGCCATTACCAACCTTTCAGATGCCTTGGAGGCCAAGACTACCACTAGGGCCACGTTCTTATTGGGAAAGGCCTATGTGCTCAATAAGGATTTTGTAGAGGCAGAGCAAACCTTGTTGCCCTTGACGAAGGTCAGGAAAATGGTTCCATTTCAAAAAGTGGAACTCTATGAGTATTTGGGGGATGCCTATTTGGGGATGGGAAATGTTGATGAGGCCGTGGCTTTTTACTCCAGGGGATTGGCCATTGCCGAGAAAAACCAGATTGCCCCAAAAGTGACCGACCTGAATTCGAGGATCGCCGATGCCTATGTAAAGGGAAACCGGAATATCGAGGCAGAAGGGTATTATTCCAATTCATTGAAACTGGCCAAACGGCAGGCGCCCCGACGATCTATACAGGAAAAGGAAAAAGTGGCGGATTTTTACAATAAGAAAAACAGGTTTGATGAGGAAATACAATTGCGTAAGCAGAGTTTGGATGAACTTGGGGAATTGCCCGGCAAGGCAGAAGTAAATGTTGGCAAACCGGAATCCCCTGGGCCCATCACCTCACAACGCATCAATTATAAGATTGCAAACGCATATATAGCAAAGGACAACTATGATGAGGCCATACCCTATCTTCAAAAGAGTATCGTTGAGGCAGATAGCGAGGATGATCTGATCATTCAAAAGGATGCCACACGAAAGTTGTCAGAGGCATATGAGTACAAAGGGGAATTCAATAAGGCATTGGAGACCTATCAAGACTATGTGGCCGTTGTAGATACCCTGTACATCCGTAAGGAACAGGAAATATCCCGTGCTGCAAGGCTAAACCGCGAAATTGCGGCCAAACAGAGTCGTATCGATGGGCTCGAACAAGAACGGCAACTGTCCCAGAGTAAGTACGATCTGGCCATTACCGGTCAACAACTGCAGGAGGAAAGCAACAAAAGAAAAAACTGGGTAATCTATTCCTTACTTTTAGGGATGTTGTTAATGGGCTTGGCAGCTTTCTTTTTTTATAGGAGCAACCAGCAACAAAAACTGGCCAATAATCTTCTGGCCTTGAAATCCTTGCGTTCACAGATGAACCCACACTTTATTTTCAATGCCTTGAACTCGGTGAACAGTTATATAGCCAAGAGCGATGAGCGCAGTGCCAATAGGTATTTGAGTGATTTCTCAACATTGATGCGGTCGGTATTGGAAAACTCCGAGGAAGATTTCATTCCCTTGGCCAAGGAGTTGGAATTGCTGCGGCTTTATGTGAAGTTGGAGCATTCCCGTTTCCCCGATAAGTTCGATTATACCATAGATGTTGATGAGAATATCGTCATGGAGAGTTACTGGATTCCACCCATGCTCCTTCAGCCTTATGTTGAAAATGCAATATGGCACGGTCTTCGCTATAAGGAGGGCAAGGGAAATTTGCGTATCCATTTGGAAAATATAGATACGGATACCATTCAGATCAGTATTGAGGACAATGGTATCGGAAGAAAGAAATCCGCTATCCTGAAGACCCAGAACCAGAAAAAGCAAAAATCAAAAGGTATGGGCAATATCAGTAAACGGATCGCCATTCTCAATCAGATGTACAAGGACAAGGTAGACGTACGTATTGCCGATTTGGATAGTGACGGTAGTGGTACCAAGATTCACTTCACCTTAAAAAAGGATAAAAAAAAGAATACATGGGATTAAAAGCACTTATTGTGGAAGATGAGGCCAATAGTAGGGAGATACTCCATAACTACGTGTCGAAATATTGTGGGGATGTAACGGTCCTGGGGGAGGCAGCTTCAATAAGGGAGGCCCTTGATCTTATTCGGAATAATGATCTGGACCTCGTTTTTCTGGATGTTGAAATGCCTTATGGGAATGCTTTTGACCTTTTGGACCAATTGCCCGATAGGGAGTTTGAAACGGTCTTTGTTACGGCATATAGCCAATATGCGATGGATGCCCTCAACAACCATGCGGCATATTATTTGATGAAGCCCATTAATATAGATGAATTGATAAAGGCCGTGGAATACGTTTCGGAAATAAAATCCAAGGAAACAGCCTTGGAGAACAAGGTGTTGAGCGCCCAATTGCCAAGTGTGGAAGGTAAGATCACCATACCCCAGCAAGACGGTTTCCAAGTGTTGAACATCAACGAGATCTTTTACTGTAAGGCCGATGACAATTATACCGAGATCCATTTGGGGGACAAGAAGATCTTGGTAAGTAAGACCCTCAAGTATTTTGAGGATGCCCTAGCGCGATTTCCCTTTGTGCGCATCCATAAATCCTATCTGGTGAATATAAACGAGATAGTCAAATATAAAAAAGGGAAAGGGGGCAGTGTCGTTGTCTCAAACGGAAGGGAACTTTTGGTCTCGGCATCTAAAAAGAAGGAATTATTAGCTTATTTTTGATACTCGATAATAAAATAAGATACAACCAATGTTGATAAAATCGGTTAGGGGGAAAACCCCAATAATAGGAGAGGATTGTTTTATAGCGGAAAACGCCACCGTTGTAGGTGAGGTTACTATGGGCGATCAATGTAGTGTTTGGTTCAATGCGGTCCTTAGAGGGGATGTGCATTTTATAAAAATGGGGAACAAGGTGAATGTACAGGATGGTGCCGTAGTGCATTGTACGTATGAAAAATCGCCCACAACCATAGGCAATAACGTTTCCATAGGGCACAATGCCCTTGTGCACGGTTGCACCATCAAGGATAATGTCCTGGTAGGGATGGGGAGCATTATCATGGATGATTGTGTGGTCGAAAGCAATAGTATTATTGCGGCGGGGGCTGTTTTGACCAAAGGGACCCACGTGCCTGAAGGCTCTATTTTTGCAGGGATGCCCGCAAAAAAAATAAAGGATATAAGCCCTGCATTGAGTAAGGGGGAGGTCGATAGGATCGCCAATGCCTATATAAAATATTCAAGCTGGTTTAAGGAGGAATAGCCGCTTGCCATTTGTTGTACCGCCATGATCAGGCCGTTTTTCAAAGTGGTGCTTTTTGTTCGATACCGGTTCAGAAAGGGTATTTTTGTCCTATTACCTTAATCTTTGAGGGAATATTCCCTATTTTTACTGTCCAAAACCCAAAAAATTATGAATGCATATATATTTCCCGGTCAAGGAGCCCAATTCGTAGGTATGGGATTGGATCTTTATGAAAAATACCCATTGGCCCAAGAGTTGTTCGAAAGTGCCAATGAAATCCTGGGTTTTCCAATTACGGACATCATGTTCAGAGGGGCCAATGAGGACCTAAGACAAACCAAGGTGACCCAACCTGCCATATTTCTCCATTCGGTGATATTGAGCAAGGTCATGGGTGATGCCTTTAGGCCGGAAATGGTCGCCGGCCATTCCTTGGGGGAATTCTCGGCCTTGGTGGCCAACGGGGTGTTGAATTTTGAGGACGGATTGAAATTGGTCTCACAAAGGGCATTGGCCATGCAGAAAGCCTGTGAATTGCAACCAGGGACCATGGCGGCCGTATTGCGGTTGGATGATGGGGTGGTTGAAAGAATCTGTGGGGAGACCGATGGTATTGTGGTAGCGGCAAATTATAATTGCCCTGGGCAATTGGTCGTCTCGGGAGAGGTTGATGCCATTAATGCCGTTTGTGTAAGCTTGAAGGAGGCAGGTGCCCGTAGGGCCATGGTGCTTCCCGTAGGTGGTGCATTCCATTCCCCTTTGATGAAGCCGGCCGAAGAGCAGTTGGCAGCAGCCATCGAGGCTACGGTCTTTTCGGCACCAAAGTGCCCCATTTACCAAAATGTGGGCACGACAGCGGTAAGCAATGCCGATGAGATAAAGAGGAATCTGATATCCCAATTGACATCCCCCGTGAAATGGACACAAAGTGTACAGAATATGGTTAAGGATGGGGCCACATTGTTTATCGAAGTAGGTCCGGGAAAGGTATTGCAGGGCTTGGTCAAGAAAATTGAACCCACGGTTGAGGCCGTTTCGGCAGAGGTGTCCTAAAGGGTCTTGACCCAGTACATTGCATTTGAGCCAAAAAAGCCTGTTTTAGTCCTAGGAATTAAGGTGATAGCTTTTTTTTTTAGTAATATTGACTTCCTATTTTTTGGTTTGGCCATACAGGTTTATCAATGCTATTTTTGGTGCGGTAGGTTTAAAAAAAACGGTCTATGAAAAAGAAAAGAGAATATACCATGGTTACCCCATTTCAAGCCATGTCCAAGATTTCCGGAAAGTTATTGTTTTTTGGGGCGTTGCTGTTGTTGTCCGTTAGTGGGTATGGGCAGACCCTTTCAATTGAAAATGTAACGGAAAACGAGGATGTTGGTAATATGGTTTTCGAAGTTACGCTTAATACTGCAACGTTGTTCCTTGGCACAACGGTAACTTATTCCTTTTTTGATGGTACCGCCACGGGTGGAGTTGATTATGACAATAGCACAGGTATTTTGAATTTTGCTGGTTTTACTGGTGAAACCAGAGAGATTATCGTGTCTATTACAGATGATTTTATTGATGAAGGCATTGGTGAGTTTTTCACGGTTCAACTTGGTACACCTACCAATGGGGTTGGACTCTCAGGGGGAGGTAATGCTATGGGTACAATTATAGATAATGATACAGCGGGTGTAAGCATAAGTCCCACAACCGATTTAACGACAACGGAACTAGGGGACACTGATACTTTTACGGTAACCTTGGAATCGGAGCCCACAGCTGATGTAACGATAGCACTCTCAAGTAGCGATACGGGCGAGGGTACTGTTCCTTTGGGTGTGACAATTTTTGCAGCCTCATGGAACACAGGTGTTGTTGTAACGGTAACGGGAGAAGATGATGTAATAGTGGATGGGCCACAGGACTATACGATAATCACTGGGGATGTCACCTCGGGCGATACGGAATATAATGCCTTGGGAGCTGGGGATGTTGCAGATATATCGGTCATCAATAAGGATGATGATTATTATACGGCGACGATTACAGCGACCGACGATACTGCTACGGAAGCAGGTACGACGGATAATGGGACCTTTACGGTCGATTTGGGATTTGTCAATGACACAGGTAGTGACATAACAGTGAACTTCGACCGGTCTGGTTCGGCAACCCACATTACGGACTATGCGGATATAGGTGCGAGTGTGCCGATAGCCAGCGGACAGCGGACAGGTACAGTTACTATAAACCCTGTTGACGATGCGTTGATCGAAGATCCTGAGACGGTTACCTTGACTTTGGATACGGGTACGGGTTATGTGGTCGGTACGCCTTCGAGTGCCACGGTAACGATTACAAGCGATGATACTTCAACAATAAGCATCAATGACCCAGCAGCGGTCAACGAAGGTGATTCCGGAACTTCCATATTGAGTTTTATAGTAAGTATCGATGCTTCCGATCCTGCGACGGCAATTACAGTTGATTATACCATAAGTGGGGGGAATGAGAACGGCAATACCGGGACATTGACTTTCCCTGCAGGTACAACCATTCTTTCCCGGACGATCTCCGTTACTACCAATGGGGATACTGTGGTCGAGGCCGATGAGATTATAAGTGTAACCTTGGACAGTTCAAGTGCAAACGCCACTATAACCGACGATGTAGGTATAAGCAGTTTCACCGACGATGATTCCGCAGGTTTGGTTATTAATGATGTATTCGTGAATGAGGAGGATGGTACAGCAACATTTACTGTTACCTTAAATGGTAATGTGCTTTTGGGCACAACGGTCAACTATCAAACGTCTGATAATACAGCAGTTTCTGGGGATGATTATACAACTGTCTCGGGAGCGGTAACTTTTGGGTCGGGGAATAACCAAACGAGGACGATAAATATTCCATTGATTGATGATGGTGTTTTGGAGTCTACGGAAACCTTTTTTGTTGACTTGTACAATTCAACCAATTCATTTGTTCCTATAACAGATAATAGGGGGATTGCAACCATTGAAGATGATGATAATTGTGCCCCTGCACCCATTTTGAATACGGCTGTGCAAACAACGTTCTGTGGTACGTTTACCTATGATGATGGTACGCCAATGAGCTTGAATGATTACACCGATTCCACGGCTCCCGCAGGTATGGCCTTAACATGGAGTAGGGTTTCCGATCCTTTGAATGAAAATGCCCATTTGGATCCATTGGATGTTGCCAGCCCACCCAATGAAGGTTCCTATTATGGGTTCTTCTATGACGAGGCCAATGAATGCGCCAGTGATGTTATTGAGATAGAGCTGACCTTGAACGAAATACCTGAAATCGACGGGACTATTGGGGATGAGCGATGTGGTGCCGGGGAAGTGACCGTTTCGGCTAGTGCTGCTGCCGATGCGGATACCCCACCAACCTTTAATTGGTATGATAGTGCTACAGGGGGCAACCTTCTTGGGACAGGGCTTAACTATACTGATACTATTACTAGTACCACTTCTTATTATGTGGAGGCTATGGCCAATGGTTGTGTGTCTGAACGCCAGGAAGTGATAGCGACGATACATCCTTCGCCCTCAGCAGGGACAACCACAAATTCTTCAGCATGTAGTATAGCGGCTAATGGTACTTCAATAAGGGATTTGGATGATTTGATAACGGGGCAAAGCAGTGGTACATGGAGTGTTACCACCGATCCTTCCAACTCTATAGTGTTAGGGGGTGATAATATTGTTGATTTTGAAGGTTTGGCCGATGGTAGTTATGTGTTTACCTATACAACCGATGATGCAGATCCACCATTTTGTGATAACGTAAGTTCACAAGTGACCATAACGGTCAATGATTGTGATGTGGATACTGATTTGGATGGACTTTTTGATGGGATTGAGGCCATTTTGGATACCAATCCCAACAATGTGGATTCCGATGGTGATGGGATTGAGGACGGTGTGGAAGTCGGCAATGATTTCGAAAACCCTTTGGATGGGGATAGTGATGGTATTATCGATGCCCTCGATTCCAATATTTTGGATACCGATATGGATGGTGTTGTGGATCAATTGGATCCCGGGAATACCAATCCATGTATGCCAGATCCCAACAATGAATTATGTGAGGCTACTGTGGATCTCGAAATCACTAAAACAGTGGATGTCGATTATGTAAGGGTGAACGAGCAGTTTACCTTCACCATAACGGTAAATAATATTTCACAGGAAGATGCCGCTTCCATTCGGGTGTCTGAAGTGCTTGATCCAGTAGGTTTTAGACATGTCTCACACTTTACCGGAGCTGGAAATGGGGTTTACGATGAAGTTGCAGGTACTTGGGATATTCCCATGTTGAATGCAGGGGACAGCGCTATACTTGTTATCTTGGTAGAAACCGTATCTTCCGGTTCCTATGAAAATACCGCTACGATTTTAGAGGTGTCACCTTTTGATATTGATCCAAGTAATAACGAGGCCATGCTTACTGTTGAGATAGGGGAGCGTAGCAACAATGAATGTGGATTTTTATTCAACCAGTTTTCACCCAATGGGGATGGCACCAATGATTTTTTATATATAAATTGTATCACCAACCCTGAATATGCAGGTAATTCGTTGGAAATCTACGACCGCTATGGGAATCAGGTTTTTGCGACCAAGGACTATGACAATACTTGGGACGGAACATATAATAATAAGGAACTGCCAAAAGGTACTTACTTCTATATTTTGGATTTGGCCGATGGGTCTGAAGTTAAAAAAGGCTGGATCCAGATCATAAGATAATACGATAATGAACTACAGGACAACACATACTTTTACTGCTAAGACAATCTGTTTTGTCTTTATAATGGTGTTCTTCGTATCCTTTATGGTACAGGGGCAAAAAGAACCGCAATACACCCAGTATATGTATAATATTGGCAGCTTTAACCCTGCTTATGCCGGTACGGTCGAAACGCCTGAGATTATAGGGCTGTACCGGGCCCAATGGTTGGATATCCCTGGTGCCCCCAGAACAATCAGGTTCGGGGTAAACCTCCCTTTTTCGAACGATAAGACCGGTTTGGGCTTTAATGTGGTCAGTGATCAATTGGGGCCGTTTACCCAAACCTACGTAGACCTGGCCTATTCGTACCAAATAAAACTGTCTGATGACACAAAACTTTCTTTTGGCCTTGATGCAGGCGGGTCTTTCCTGAACGTTGATTTTAATAAGGGGGATTTTGAAATTGAGAATGAACCGTTGGTGAATGGGCAGGTAATAAATAAATTTTACCCAACCATTGGGGCTGGGGCGTTTTTGTATTCCGATAATTGGTATACAGGTCTGTCCATTCCGAATTTTTTGACCAATGGTATTTACAATGATGAGGTTGCCGTTTTGGTCGAGGACAAGGTACAGTTCAATTTTATTGGGGGTTATGTTTTCGATTTGTCAAAAACATTGAAATTGAAACCTGCATTCATGGTCAATTATCTACAGGGGGCTCCAGTGAACATTAATATATCGTCCAATTTCCTTATTAATGAAAAGGTGACATTGGGGGCATCCTATAGGATGGGTAACGCTTTGAGCGGTTTGGCTGGTTTCCAGGTCTCCAGTGGTACGTTCATAGGGTATTCCTATGATTATAATACGAATGGTCTGGGAGAATACAATAATGGCTCGCATGAGGTTATTCTCAAATTTTATCTAGGAAAGGAAAGTAACCGGAGCAGGGAGCCCAAGACCAATAATGCCAAGGGTAAACCAAAGCAGATAGATAGTCCAAGGTTCTTTTAAGGATTATTGGGTCAATACGATAGAATTGACAGGTTTATGAAAATCATTCACAAAGATGTAAATGATAAAGGATTGTCCATCACGGGAAAAATATTGAAAATATACACATGAAAACAAAGGCTTTACTACTATTAAGTTGTTTTATGATCTTGGCAAATTCATTTGCACAGGAAAAAAAGTCAAAGGCGGACATTCTATTTTATGGCTATGATTATAAAAATGCGATTACAGAGTATAAGAAGGAAATGTCAAGGGCACCCTTGAAAAACAGCCAGCTATTGAACATGGCGGATTCTTATTACAAATTAGGGGATTATAGTGATGCCTCAAGAATATATTTGGATGTCCATAAGAAGGATACCATAATGTCCGATCTTCGTTTTAATATGATGTTACAGAGTTTGGTGAAAACATCCAATGTAGAAAGGGTACGGGCCTTTCTTAACTCGAAACGGAAGGATCTTGCCAATGAGTTGATCGAAAATGCGGATTTCAATTACAATTTATTGGATTCAAGTGAAAGTGAGGGTTTACGGATCATTAATATAAGTGTAAATAGTACAAAGGCGGATTTTGCCCCAAGTTTTTATGACGATAGGTTGTTGTTCAGTAGTGGACGTAGGAATAAATCGAAAAAAGTATATGGGCCATCCAGGGAGGCTTATTTGGATATTTATTTAGGGAGGATACATTCCGATGGTAACGTGTTGATGGCCAATTCTTTTTCGGGTATTCCAGAAAGTGGGTATCATGAGGCCACACCATATTTTTCCGAAGAGTTGGGCAAACTGTTCTATATCAGTTCCAATACTTATAATGGGAAACTGCGTTTTGACGATGATGGGAAGAATTCCCTATCCATCATCATGTCCGATACAAAGGGTAACCAACGTTTTTTGCTCAAGGACCTTAGTGTTTCGTTCTACTATCCTTTTTATGAAGCCAAGACTTCCAGATTGTATTTTGCGGCCAATTTTGAGGATGGTTACGGGGGCACCGATATTTATTATGTCATCACCAATGATGGGCAGATCATGTCGGAACCTTATAATTTAGGGCCAAGAATCAATTCCCCGGGAAATGAGATAGCTCCATATGTCTTTCAGAATAACCTTTATTTTTCTTCTGATGTTTTTTATGGTTTGGGAGGTATGGATATGTACAAGGCTAAAATGTATGCTGACGGATCTTTTGGGATACCTGTCAACCTAGGTAAGGGGGTCAATTCGGCAGACGATGATTTCGGCCTTATATTGAGGGAGGATAGGCCTGAAGGCCTGTTGGGCTACTTTTCATCAAATCGAGAAGGGGGTAAAGGCAGTGATGATATATATGGTTTTAAAATAAAGAAAGGGCTTGGTTTAAAAACCCTTTCCTTGAAAGGACGGGTCGTTAACCTTAAGACCAACTCGGGTATTGTTAAGGCCCGGGTACAGTTGTTCAATAAGGAAGGAGCTGTTTTGACCGAGGTCTACACCAATGATGGTGGTGGATTTAGGATCGAGATTCCTTGGGAGGACCAAGTTACGGTCAAGGCTTCAAAAGAACGGTATTCCAATTTTTCGGTAACTTATAATGAAAATGATTATACAGGTATAGAGGATAAAGGTTTTCGTATGGGGCTATCGATGATCGATGATGTCTTGACCACCAAGGAAGGGAAGGAAGTCTTGAAATTACAGAAGTTCTACTTTGCCAAGGGTAGGTCCGATGTTACCGCTACGATAGCAACCGAACTTGATAAAGTGGTCGAAGCGGTGCAGCGTTTCCCCCTTTTGCGGCTATCTATTGAATCGTATACAAACAGCAAAGGAGCCAGGGCAACGAACAAGAGGCTTTCCCAAAAGCGCGCGGATGCTATCCGATCCTATTTGATAAGCAAGGGTGTGGCCAGCTCCAATATCGTTTCTGCCATAGGTTACGGAGAGGATAATTTGGTGAATAAATGTACTGATGGGGTCTATTGCCTGGACTTTCTACATAAACAAAACGACCGTACCCTTATCGTGGTGAAGAATTCAAAGGAGTTGTAAGTCCTTTGTTTGTGTTTTGTGGTTCTTTTTGAAAAGGTAACAGGTTCGATCCCTGAAATCCTTTTAGGGGTGGGTGTTTCGTTGCCCATTACATTCTTTGGGGGCATGTAGCCCCTGTGGTTTTTCGGGAAAGGGGGCAAGTGTGGTCAAGGTCATTGACCCATCCATATCCTCCCTGCTTTTGTCGGTATGGTGGACAGGAATATTTTATGGCCATTCCTATAAACAAAATACTTTGATATTCCCGAATGGTCCTTTATGCGAAAAGGGCTATTTTATCTCAATGGTGTTGCCATAGAATTTGGGTTCTGTCTTTAAAAGAAGATCTATGAATACCTTGACCCTGGCAAAGTATTCCCTTATTTGTACTTTAACCCCTCCTTTTCCCGGGACATCCAAGGCATTGTAACCTATGGCATCCAATCCCTTTTGTTTGGCAATGTAAATGGCACGTTCGTTATGGAACCTCTGAGAGATGACCGTAACACTATCCAGGCCAAAAACAATATTGGCCCTCACCATGGAGTCCAAGGTCCTAAAGCCTGCATAGTCCAAATAGATACGCTCTTTGGGTATACCTTGGTCAATTAGGTCTTTTTTGATGGTTGTAGGCTCGTTGTAATAAATGGTCTCATTGTCACCACTGACCAGTACAAAATCTATTTTATGGGATTTGTAAAGTTCAACAGTGGCTTTTATACGATTTGAGTAATAAGGATTGGGCTTGCCCCCTACGAGCTTTTTTGCCGTGCCAAGGACCAGGCCCACACGGTTTTTGGGGATAGTGTCCAATGAAGAGAACGTTCTGTCCTTGGTTTCCGACTCAATGATGGAATCACAGATGAAGATGAGTAATAGTCCGCAGGCCAAAAGTATGCCTATTCTTTTAAAGAACTTCTTTGTGATTATTTTTTTCATAGCGTAAGATAAAGATAGCCAAATAAGGAATCTGCAAGGCCAAATAAATGAAAAAACCTACAATCCGGATTTTTATTTTGCGGTTATCTATTCGTTAGTGGCAATGCCTAAAGGCACGGGAAAACCGCGCGGGTCACAGACCGCGCTTCCTTTTTGCCCTATTGCCACTAACGGCCAGACAGTACGACCGCCATTCGCCGGCAATAGCCCAGGGCCTCCAAAACGACCTTGAACCTGAACTCCGGTATAAACTTTCCTCGCTTCATCTGACAGTGAATCCAAGGTTGAAAATGAAACTTGACTTACTGTCCTAATATTGGGGGTGTCATCATTAGCATCGATATTTGAAACGAATATTTTTGATGTTTATCTAAAAATCAACCCGGCAAATAGGTTGGCACTTTTAAGGTTTTTTCCCCTTGAAGACTGAAGGTGATACCCCGTTGTACTTTTTGAAGTATCTGTTGAACGAGGATTTTGATTTGAAACCACAATTAAAGGCTATACCTAGCACCGATAGATTGTCATAGTCCGGGGAAGTAAGCATTTTCTTTGATTCTTCAATACGATATTGGTTCACGAAATCATAGAAATTAAGTTGAAAATGCTGGTTTAAAACTTGGGAAAGATGCACATTTGAAAGATTGCACTGTTCTGCTAAAATAGTAAGTGTAAGGTCATCCTGTAAATAAGGTTTTTCTTGCTTCATGTGATCTGTAACCTGTTTTGCATAAAGCATGATTTTTTCTTCTGTAAGTCCGGATTTGACATATTGGGAAGAAAGTTGGCCATAATCATCAGAGTGATTCCCCTCATCCGGATGAGGGGAATCCATATTCATGAAAACCCCAGTCTGTTTAAAACCATAAAACCCAAAAGTTATCAATAATGCACTCAATGCAATTCCAAGAAAGGCAAAGGCATCGGAAACTTCAAAAAGTCCAAATTGACCTGAACCAAAAATCAAAAAACTAGCAATCAGTACTAACAAAAAGTATAGATAAACGATATACTGGACCCATTTGAGATTGATTTTCTCATTGTATGAAAAAAGTTCAGCAATTCGTCTTCTATGTTGTTTCAGAAGATAAAGGTCCCAAATCCCATATGTTATTCCAGAGATGGCCAAAGGAATCGCATAATAATCGTTAAAAACAAAAAAATCCGAATCAATTTGTAAGTAGCCCATGTTCGTTATTATGCTTGCGTTTGTTAAAAGGTTAATGGAACAAAGGACCCCAATATACAATACGAAAAAACTTAAGTGCAGACAAATAGTTGTCTTGTTCAGCCTCTTTCCCGTTAAGGATGCGATATACAAAAATAATAGTGGGGCAGATAGTAACGGAAGGGAAAAACCAACTATGGCCAATAGACCTTTTAATTTAAATTGATAAAGTGTTATTTCATAAAAAACGATCTGCAATAGTATTAGGATGATCCATGACAGGAAAAAATAATCTTCTCTTTTCTTTTCTTGTTTAAAGAGGAGTACAAATAGCATCAAAATACCTACTCCCAACCCTATATTTAAAAATTGCTCCATATTTTTAGTTGAATTATAATCCTATGATCAGATGCTCTAGTACTTAAATACTGTTTTATAAAATTACTTATTTGTAGGAAATATTTCCCAAAACATACTGTTACCTTACCCGTTGTACATTTTGAACAAAGCTAATTTTTATGTTGTTGGTATCTCTGTTGGATATTGCCTTATGAATGTAATGAACTATTGTTGGCACAGATATTTTGGATTTAAGCCTCTCAAAGGGCTTTATATTGTAAATTAATCGCATAATAGTTGTGGGGACGGCATCTCTATTCCCTTTTTCGATTTTCCATAGATATAAGGCTGTTCCGCATCGATGTCCAGTTTGATTTCATAGGTCTGAAACAATTCTAATTGATATTCTACCGATAAGTATCCTTTGTCTCAGGATACGGTCCTTAATCTGGGCTCGTATCTTTAAAGTAATGTATGCTATGTACGGATGCGGGACTTATGTCCATACTACCTGACAACGAACATATGGTGTGTAACCGTAATAATGCGCCCCTTGCGATGTAACATTAAGATTGTTTTATTACGGCCACTCCTTGATAGTTTGCAGGTCTCAAGGGACATACTGTCCATAATGGAATAATCCTCATTTTGATTGGGAGATCCTGATGGTTTTGTTCTTATCTGCTCAAGATAAGGAAAGGGTTTGCGGTGTCCACGATTATAAATGCTATGTTCAATGTTGGTGGATGGTTTTGGGAGTGGTTTTTTGATTTTCATTCCTAATACTGTTCCATTGACAACTTTTTTGCCACGGGAAACAGGGGATTTTATGGCCAAAAAGTATAATCCACTTAACTAAACAGAAGCCGATTCCCTTTGTTTCAAACGTCCATTCTCTATTTGATACAACTCCTTAGCGGCATTGATAACCGTGTCATCATGGCTGGCAAAAATGAATGAGACCCCATACTCTTCGTTTAACTTTTTCATCAGGGCGACAATTTTTTCGGCATTCTTTCGATCCAAATTTGCCGTTGGTTCATCAGCAAAGACGACTTTAGGTTTAGACACTATGGCCCTGGCAATTGCAACACGTTGTTGTTCACCGCCAGACAGTTCTGTTGGTTTGTTCTTGATTTTATCCCCTAAGCCAACAATCTTTAAAATCTCCTCGGATTTACTGCGAATCCCTTCCTTTGAAAATCTCTGTAGATACATTGGAAGTTCAACATTTTCTTTTGCTGTCAGCACTGGAATGAGGTTAAAAGATTGAAATACAAAACCAAAATTATTCATCCTTGTTTTTGACAATTCTTTTTTGTTACTATAATTAATCCTTTTGCTTTCTAACCAATAATCTCCCTTGTCAGGTTTATCTAGACAACCCAACAAATTTAATAAGGTAGACTTTCCAGAACCCGATGCGCCAGCTATAACGCTAAAGCATCCGGGATAAAATGTGGCGCTAACATCATCGAGAACTTGAACCGTTGTTTTTCCCATTTTATAGGATTTCGAGATATTTTCTAATTGTAAAAGTGGATTTAAAGACATCTTGATAAAGTTTAAATTAATAATTCATAAAAAAAATGATAAAATCACCCTTCCTTGAAAATCATAAATAGAAAGGCTATTATTGTAGACAAATGGGTTTATTTCCAATTTGAAATCATCACCATTATAAATCAAACCAGGGCTACACAATAGCTGATTGGTTATCAGATCATAAAAAACACTGGTATTTACATTGTATTTGGAATAGGGGTCCATATAACTTATTTGTCCAAAAAAACTATGCCTACCCATACTTATGGGGTCATATTGTGACAAATTCTCCGGTAAAAATGTTTTGAAATTTTCAATACTCTTGAAAGAATTAAAATCACTTCTATATCGATATTCTGAAGTCAGGATGGTTCTAGGCAAAATATTCAGCATCGTGCCTAATACAAATTCCGAATTCATATTCTTGAAGTCATTTCGAGTCGGAACAATTTGTGCTATTCCATCAGGATTGATTAAATTGGTATTTGAAAAGTTTCGTAATACACCTTCACCATAAAATGTAAAGTTGCTCGTTCCAAGGCTAAAATCTCCTGAAAATTGCTGTTTTTCATCACCTAAAAAAGCATAGCCCAGCGAATAGGAAAAAGATTTGATTTCTGAACTGAACCTAATCGCAAATGCAGATTTGTTTAGCTTTTTTTCAGGTGAAAACAAGGCGTTCAAAGTAAATTTCTTGGAGATATATTCCAAATCGGTTAAAACCACTCCTTCAAGACGATTGTCGAGTCTAAAGGGATCTTTTTGAAAAAACGGATTGGACGGATTCCAAACATTAGCGGTTCCCCAATTGATTCTTTTTTTTCCAAAAGTGACGTAAAATTTCTCTGAAATACCATACTGTACATACAGTTCATTTAAGTCAAAGTCCAAAGTTTCATCCAGCGGGCTGAGAAAAATTTTAGGTTCGACCTGCAACTTAATTTGCTTCTTTATGAATGTTCCTATTGGAAAGAACCGATTTACAATTTCCAACTCGTTAAGTTGTAATAAATTATCAGGGTTTATTGCAGAGCTTTCGGAAATGACATTGTAAGTAAAAACGTTCTCGTTTATTATTCGGTAAGAAAAGTTCGTTTGGGAATGCAGGTCTAGCATCTCCAAAAAAAGGATAAATAAAATACCGATGTATAGAGTTTTTGTTTTCATTTCGCATTGAACGTTATACTATTTGCTAAGTGATGCGGTAGTAAAAAAGATATCTGTTTTATCAGTTCCCTTAGTCATATCCGAGTAAGTAAAAATTGTTTTGGAATCCTTTTTTAATTGATCAAGAATAGTAACCTCCGACGGAAAATGGGACCCTTCAAACTCAACGAATTTATCATACTTGATAATCTTGATAGGTTGTCCTGAAAGGCTTAACATCTCTTGTCTGATCGGGAATCCTGTTTTCTTCTCCAAGTAAAAATTGACTTTGTTATAAGAGGTCTTTAGGTCCTTGGCTTTCAGTCTAAGCAAAAGTTGTCCGTCAATTTCCTCAACTTCACCAAGTAGTTCATAGTCCTGTACCAAGGATATTCTCAATATATCCCTATTCGATGCATCACCTCCCAAAAAAGCCTGTTTTGATGGTATTTTAATCAATTTGCTAGATCTTGGCAGGTACATCCAAAGATTGTCCCCATCATTCAAAACCCGTCTATCCCGTTCAATACTTGGACGTAATATGTCCAACCGCATTTTTTTATCTTTCTTTACAACCTTCATTTCATAGGTTCTTTTCACCTTCTCTTTTTTTAAGATTTTCATTTCCATTACAAACTCCATATTCAAGGAGAAAAAATTCTTGTCCAGTTCTTCCAACATGGCTGTCGAATCAACTTGATTTGATGGGAAGGTATTTCCCAAAGAGATTAATAGCACTAAAAAAATGTAAACTACACGTTTCATAATCATTGATTTAAAAATTATTTTATTTATCATAAAGCAGGGTTAAAGGGTCTACTTTTCGTACTTTTCGGGTACTCCAAATGGCAGAAAACAAGGGGTATAAAAGGCCAATAATAAAAGCCGTCACAAGGTTGGGAACATGAAAAAATGGCTTGAGGACGCTACTCCCGAAAATTAAAGTTGCAGAGTCACCCAGATAAACCCCATCTACAGATAGTAAAGCGGTCAATATCCCGAAGATTATAAGCCCCAACAGGGAAGAAATAACTGCAACAACAAAGGTTTCCAAAACAAACGAAAGCCGAATACTCCTTGGTTTGTAGCCAATTGCCAACAAGGTTCCAATTTCTTTGTTTCTTTCTATTACATTGTTCTTTACGACAAAAACAATTCCGAAAAATGAGATTATCTGTAGAAAAAAGACGATGCTTAGAAACCCATATTTATTAGCATTTGCGATAGTAGATGCCACCATAGATTGACTTTTGTAGGATTCTAAATCCATATTATCCTGAAACTCAGATTCTAAAATTGAGTTTACTTTTGATAAGATTGTAGGTGTGTTATCAATATTTTTAGCATCGATCAGAACATTTGTCGGAAGAGAAGTATTGATTAAGGCTTTGACATCATCCAAGTTCATAAAAACCATGGTATTTGCCCATCCTGAAATATTCTTATAGATTCCCTTTACTGGATAACTCTCCATATTAAGAGTTCCGTTAACCGTTTGAACCAGAATTGTACATTCCTCATTTTCCTTTACCTCCAACTTATTCGCAACATTTCTGCTTATTAGGAGACCAGACCCTTTTATACTATCAATTGATTTGGGGTTTTCAAAGCGAAGACTCGAAAATAAAGGTTGCTCCTTTTCCCAATCAATCCCCCGCAAATTAATATCAGCTGATTTGTTATTGCTATTTATTAGGGATCTTGAATGCACCCTTTCTCGAATATCGAGTACCTCAGGCACACCGTTTATTGTCCCATAGGCCTTATCGAGTCCCTTCCGATCGATATTTGTCTTCCCTTCCAATGTTTCGTCGCTAAGTGAAAAGGATACGGATCCGGTTTCAATCTGTACCAAATTGGCGACCAACAATTTTTCAACACCTGCAGATATCGACAGAATAAAGAACAAAAGACCTACTGCCAATGCAATGCTGGATCCTATAAAAATATTCCGGCCAGAGTGTCTAGTTACGTTCCTGAGTGCAACTTTTGTAAAAATGCTCATAACTTTTTATTTATGGTTTTAAATCTTTTAATTGTTTCTAACCTATAAGTTTCTCTATTGATATTTTACACTCGACCAAGCTTTCAACATGTTTGTTCCTGATGCGATAGTTCAAGGTTTGAGCCTCATAGGCAATTTCATGTTGTTTTACGTTAAGTCGATGTTCTCAACAGGGCGGTAATTTCCATCTTAGGTAATTTTCTTAAACTTATAAGGACCGCTGAATAGCATGCCGAAGCGAACAAAAGGCAAACCTCAATTATGTCCATCCAAGCTATTTCGGGTACAATCTTGGTACTCAGATATGCAGCTTGGAGGTCTTCTACAGGTACGGGGATGCCTCCTTGAAGGAAAAAGTCAAATACCAGTTTAAGCACTACGCCAATCCATAAAACCGCGGTAACCACTAAAAAAATGTATTCAAGTGCTATGGTATTTAAGACTCTAAATGGACTAAATCCGAATGCCAATAATGTGCCTATCTCCTTTTTCCTATTATTGGTGATCATTACAATAATATTGACCAGAATAAGGAAGCAGAAGGCTATAAAGATTATTTTAATGATATAACCAAAATTGACCCAAATACCGGCAACTGAATTCAATAAAGGGGATGATTCCTTCCATGTTGCAATATTCAGTTGGTCATTTAAGGAAGCAACTTCAGAACGTATTTGTTTCTCCTTGCCAGATGTATCCTCAAAATTTTCGAAATTGACCAGAAGCTCCATGGTTTCATCTTCTTCCAAACCCATTAAAGTCTTACCCTTGTCATAATGAACATAGCCAATAGGGACAAGAAATTGGGCCAATCCACTGGTCTTAAAAATTCCAGATATTGTAAGAAGATTGTCACTTAAGTATCCATCCCTGTTATTTGCAAGAACTACAAGGGTATCACCTACTTCACTTTTGAGCTCTTCAGCGAAAGTTTGACTCAACATAATTTGGTCATTAGTTTTTGGCATTGAACCATTTTTAAAATCTAAAATAGAACTAACCCTTTCGAGATGTTCCTCGGACAATGCTTGCAAATTGATTCCCACGCTTTCATCACCCGATGAAAGCATACCACCAAAACGAAGCCTAGGGGCTATATTTCTAATTCCCTGTACCTTGCTCTTTAATAGTCCTTCCGAATCCTTGTTCCAGCTAAAAAGCTTCAAATCCGAAAACTGAGACTCAAGAACATTCAGTTTTTTTTCTGAATCATATATGATATATTGGCCAGAGATAGCTTCTCCTATCAATTGCTTTAAACTGTTTTGAACACTATTTTTCTGTGCTGTTTGATAAAAGATGTTAAAAGCGGCAACCACACTTAAGATGAAAATCAAGAATGCCCTTGACTTTTTTCGAGTAATGTTTTTGAGGGATAATCGTATCATGACACTTGCTTTTTGCAGATTGTGGGCTGAACTATTTCAGAACCACTCTCGATATTTAAAACAAATGTCCACGATATATATATGATAATCGACCCAGCCAATACGCTGACACATTTAAATAGTCCCAGCCAATAGGCTGGCACCTTTAAGAAAGGCTTGAAGTGCCATGTGTCTTTGTGTTTTCGATGTGGAACCTTTGTTCAAAGTGTTCAAAGCTATTCTTAGCGTGTATGGATAATCGTAACATTCTATTTTCAGTATCAAAAAGAAGTGACAGTGGGTGGTACTGAAGTAAAAAAACAAATAGAATAGAGTTTTGGAATAGGCGCAAATGAATGGATGTGTTATGAAGAACTATTAGGATTGAAAAAAGCCCAATTTATTAGTAAGCCTAAAAAGTTTAAATGAGTTCATAAAAAAAGCCGAGGTTTTACCTCGGCTATCTCCCTTGTACTCGAGATGGGACTTGAACCCATACGGACTAATGTCCATTGGATTTTAAGTCCAACGTGTCTACCAATTCCACCACTCGAGCCTTTGGTCGGCCTTTTCGGTTGTGTCTGCCTCCCGAAAAACCAGAAGCCACTACCTCTTTGGGACGGACTCAAATAAAAAAACGCCGACAAGCAGCGTTTTGAGCGAAAAACGGGATTCGAACCCGCGACCTCCACCTTGGCAAGGTGATGCTCTACCAACTGAGCTATTTTCGCATTTTAAAGAACTACACATCATCAAAGATGCGGATGCAAATTTAATACAATTCTATAAAAAGCAAAGAAAATTCCTTTTAAAATATCCAAACCATTGAAAACACCTATAATAGATTGGGTCTTATTGATCAAACCAGCAAAATACAAAGGGCCTCCAAAACCTGTAGGCTTAAGAAGAGGCCTTTTTGTTCTTGGTAAGCAATCGTTTTATATCATTTAACTTCATCAAGGCCTCCACCGGGGTAAGGGTGTTGATGTCTAAATGGATGATTTCCTCTTTGATCTGTTCCAATAAAGGGTCATCGAGGTTAAAGAAACTCAGTTGCATCTCATCCTGTACGGCATGCAGATTGTCCGTCAACTCCTCACTGGAATGTGATTTTTCGAGTTTTTTCAAGATTTTATTGGCTTTAAGGATGACCTGTTGTGGCATTCCTGCCATTTTTGCAACGTGTATCCCGAAACTATGTTCGCTGCCCCCAGGGGTGAGTTTCCGTAAGAAAAGTATCTTGCCCTTCAGTTCCCTTACCGATACATTGTAGTTCTTGATGCGTTCAAAGGTCGATGCCATTTCATTGAGTTCATGATAGTGGGTGGCAAAAAGTGTTTTGGCCCTTGCCGGGTGCTCGTGCAGGTATTCTGAAATGGCCCAAGCAATCGATATACCATCATAGGTGCTGGTGCCACGCCCAATTTCATCCAGGAGAATAAGGCTTCTTTCCGATAGGTTGTTCAATATCGATGCGGTTTCGTTCATCTCGACCATAAAGGTAGATTCACCCATAGAGATGTTGTCGCTTGCGCCTACACGGGTAAAGATCTTGTCCACATAACCTATTTTGGCCGATTCGGCAGGCACGAAACTACCCATCTGTGCCAGTAATACGATCAATGCGGTCTGTCGCAATATGGCCGATTTACCACTCATGTTGGGTCCTGTAATCATAATGATCTGTTGGGTCTCCCGATTAAGGACCACATCATTGGGGATATAGGTCTCCCCAATGGGCAATTGTTTTTCTATGACGGGATGGCGCCCCCCTATGATCTCCAGTTCGGTCGAGTCATCGAGCATGGGTTCGTTGTAGTCATTGCTTTTGGCCAATTGGGTGAACCCGCAAAGACAATCCAATGTGGCGATTTGGTAGGCATTGTTCTGAACTGGTACGATATATTCCTGCATCCAGGTTACCAATTGGGAGAATAATTGTTGTTCAAGGAACAGTATGCGTTCTTCGGCCCCAAGTATCTTTGCCTCGTATTCCTTTAATTCCTCTGTAATATAGCGTTCGGCATTGACTAGGGTCTGTTTGCGTATCCATGATTCGGGAACCTTGTCCTTATGTGTATTCCTGACTTCTATATAATAACCAAAAACATTGTTGGATGCGATCTTTAATGAGGAAATACCCGTTTTTCCGGTCTCCCTTTCCAGCATTTTGTTTAGATATTCCTTTCCGGAAAAGGCCAGGCCCCGTAGTTCATCCAGTTCTTCGGAGTATCCTTTGGCAATGACATTGCTTTTATTAACGTTTACAGGAGCCTCCTCATTGATCATTTCCTTGATCTTGCTTCGTAACATATCACAGGAATGCAATTGGTCGCCAATAAGTCGAAGGGCCTCATTAGGGCAGTTTTCGATCAGTTGTTTAATGGGGAGAATGGCTTCCAATGAATTCTTGAGGAGTATAACTTCCTTGGGGTTTATCTTTCCTGTTGCGACTTTGGAGATCAAGCGTTCAAAATCACCCATCAGTTTCATGTGGTGGCGTAACTTCCCAAAGTCGTTTTCTTCCTTGGTCAAATAGGATATTACCTCATGTCGTCCCCGTATCTTTTCAATATTCTTCAAGGGTAGTGCCAGCCAACGTTTCAACATTCTGCCACCCATTGGTGAAATCGTATGGTCGATAACTTCCAAAAGGGTGACGGCATTATTGTTGTTGGAATGGTAGAGTTCAAGGTTTTTGATGGTAAAGCGGTCCATCCAGATATACTCTTCCTCCGCAATGCGCTTTATGGTGTTGATATGTTGCAATTGCCGATGTTGGGTCTCGGACAGGTAATGGAGGACTACCCCGGATGCGATAATCCCATTTCGTAATTGGTCGACCCCGAATCCTTTGAGGGAGTTGGTCTTGAAATGCCCTGTGAGGGTTTCCACGGCGTAGTCTTCCTGGAACAGCCAGTCTTCGGTGAAAAAAGTATGGTACTGGTTGCCGAAAATGGATAGGAATTCCGTTTTGTGGGACTTGGATACCAAAATCTCATTAGGCCCTAGGTTCTGCAGCAATTTGTCTATCTGTTCCTCATTGCCTTCCGCCACTAGGAATTCGCCGGTTGAAATGTCCAAAAACGAAACCCCAAGTAGTTTTCTTCCAAAATGTACGGCGCATAGGAAATTATTCGTTTTGGCATTTAGGATGTCATCATTCATGGCGACACCTGGGGTCACCAATTCGGTAACACCCCGTTTTACGATGCTTTTCGTGAGTTTAGGGTCTTCCAATTGGTCGCATATGGCAACCCGTTGTCCTGCCTTTACCAATTTAGGGAGATAAGTGTTTAAGGAGTGGTGGGGGAAACCGGCAAGTTCGGTGCGGTCACCACCATTGTTCCGATGGGTAAGGATAATACCCAATATCTTAGAGGCCTTAACGGCGTCCTCACCAAAGGTCTCGTAAAAATCACCTACCCGGAATAGGAGCAATGCATCAGGATATTTGGTCTTGATGGTGTTGTACTGGTTCATTAAAGGGGTGACCTTCCTTGTTTTTTTCTTGTCTGCCAAAAGCGGATTTATTAGTTTATTTTTGTGCCTGAACTAAGGCAAAGACGAATGTACAGTTTTTGATAGGTAATATAAATGATTGTTGATATTTTCGGAAAAGTTTTACAGCTTTGCCATACCCCAAAGGTCTAGGATAAATAACGATGCGAAAATTACAGAATGAAGAATTGAACCGATTGGATGTCGAGGCTTTTAAAGAAGCCGAAAAATCAGCATTGGTCGTGGTACTGGATAATATTCGAAGTTTGAACAATATAGGTTCCGTCTTTAGGACGGCAGATGCCTTTTTGGTCGAGAGAATATATCTCTGTGGGATTACGGCCACCCCTCCTCATAAGGATATACATAAAACTGCCTTGGGAGCTACCGAAAGTGTCTCGTGGGAGTATCAAAAAGATACTTTGGAATTGGTCGCACGGTTAAAATCTGACGGCTATCAAGTAATGTCTGTGGAGCAGGCGGAAAATGCAGTACCCCTAAATCGTTTTTCAGTAGATACGTCAATGAAATATGCCTTGGTTTTTGGAAACGAGGTAAAAGGTGTGTCCCAAGAAGTGGTTAGCGCCAGTGACGGGGTGTTGGAGATCCCCCAATATGGCACAAAGCATTCCCTGAATATCTCTGTGAGTGCAGGAATCGTTATCTGGGATCTATGGTCAAAGATGAACCCATAAAAAGACCCTGATGTTTCCATCAGGGTCTTCGAATACATAGTCTGAGTTAGTTGCTCTAATAGCAGATACTAATTAAGTGAAATCGATGGTTCTACACAAGGGATATGTGAAATATTTCTTAAAATTTCAGGTCGATCGTAAAATTCTGTATTTCCCCGATAATGGAGTCGTAGTCTTGTTGGTCGGCAACGAAATCCAATTCCCCAACATCGATAATGAGGGTGTTCTGTTCTGGGTGGCTTTTGAAAAAATCGAAATAACCTTTGTTTATTTTGTCCAGATAGGTCGATTCAATACTTTTTTCATAGGGCCTACCTCGCCTTTTGATGTTTTCCAGCAACCTCTCGGTAGATTGGTAGAGGTATACATAGACCTTGGGTTTCCGCACCTCCTTGTACATTAGATTGAAGAGTTTCCGATAGAGGTTGAACTCATCATCCTGTAAGGTTACCTGTGCAAATATCAATGATTTGTATATGTCGTAATCACTGACCATAAAATTTTTGAAAAGGTCGAATTGGGATGTATCTTCGGAGAACTGTTGGTACCTGTCCGCTAAAAAAGACATTTCCAACGGAAAGGCATAACGTCCTTGGTCCCCATAGAATTTGGGTAGGAAAGGGTTGTCGGCGAATCGCTCCAAGACCAATTTGCCATTGAAGTCCTCTGCTATTTTATGGGCCAAAGTGGTCTTGCCGGCCCCAATGTTCCCTTCGATGGCCATAAAACCCAAAGAGGCGAAAAGCTCTTTCTTTGCCTTATAGAGTTTAAGAGTGGTTTTTTCCACATGGGTTTGGTCCTTGCATTCCTGTATTAGGTTGCGCGTATCCTTGTCAAGGATCGGATGATAGAATTGGGGGGCAATATTCGCAAGGGGCAAAAGAACGAACTTGCGTTTCTCTAAATTCGGATGGGGAATGGTCAGTTCATTGGTCTGGAGTACCTCTTTTCCAAAATAGATAATGTCAATATCAATGGTTCTTGATGCATATCCCTTTTCCAAGGAGCGTTCCCTGCCAAGTTTTTTTTCAATGGAGTGTATTTTTCCCAGAACCTCTTGGGGTGTTAGATAGGTTTCGGCCACAACACAGGCATTTAGGAAACTGTCGGCATCGAATCCCCATGATTCACTCTCGTATACTTTGGAAACCAAGGGGATACGACCTACTTCCGCATCCAATAGGAATATGGCGTTTTGTAGGTTCCGTAGGCGGTTCCCAAGGTTACTGCCGATTGAGATATAGATTTTTCTGGGTTCGTTCATGATAATAGGACAAAGTAAATGAAACAAATTAACTTTGGTTATCTTTGGTCTCTAATATAATACGTTTACAATGAATTTTTTGAGAAATCTTTTAGCGGCCATAATGGGTTGTTTGATCGCTTTTGGGGTCATGTTTATCATGTTTGTTGTTTTTATAGGCTTGGTCGCGGATGCGGGGAATGGGGTTGTGGTCAAGGAAAAATCCATTTTGGAACTGCAATTGCAACAACCGGTAAAGGATTATGTGGGCAATAGTGAAGCTGACCCATTTGCCGGTTTATTCGGTCAAGTACAAGGGTTGGATGAGATATTGCATGCGATTGAAGTCGCCAAAACGGATTCGGATATCAAAGGAATAAGTATTAATAATAATTTTTTGATGGCCGGTCTCGCACAGACCCAGGAACTGCGTAAGGCATTGGAGGATTTTAAGCAAAGCGGTAAATTCATATATAGCTTTGCGGACTATTATTTACAGAAGGATTACTATTTGGCCAGTGTGGCAGATTCGGTTTTCCTGAACCCAGTCGGGGGGATGGACTTTAAAGGGCTTTCCTCCGAAGTGTTGTTCTATAAGGATCTGCAAGAGAAGACGGGGGTAAAAATGGAAGTTATCCGTCATGGTAAGTATAAAAGTGCCGTTGAGCCTTTTCTGGCGAACGAAATGAGTGATGCCAATCGGACGCAGATCAAAGAATTGCTGGGTTCATTGTGGGATAACATGGTTGCTGATATTTCCAATGGAAGAAATATAAGTGGGGAGAATGTGAATATCATCGCGGATACCTTGGGAGGTAGGTCCCCAAAATATGCAAAAGCCTCGGGATTGATAGATGATGCCTTGTTCTACGACCAATATGAGGCAAAACTTCGTTCAGCCTTATCTTTGGATGTTGAGGAAGAAATGAATGTTGTTCCTTTGGTCGATTATTTGAAAAAGGCCAATAAAAAAACCACTCGAAAAGGAAATGACAAGATTGCGGTCGTTTTTGCCCAAGGGGAGATATTATATGGTGAGGGAGGCCCTGATGTTATTGGTCAAGGCCTTATTACCAAGGCCTTGAAAAAAGCTGTCGAGGACGATAAGGTAAAGGCGATCGTGTTACGTGTGGACTCACCAGGGGGAAGTGCCTTGACCTCGGATATTATCTGGCGCGAGATCCAACAGGCCAAGGAAAAGAAACCTGTAGTGGTCTCAATGGGCAATGTTGCGGCTTCGGGAGGATATTATATCGCTTCGGGAGCCGATAGGATATTTGCGGAACCTACCACGATCACGGGTTCAATCGGGGTATTTGGTACAATCCCGAACATCAATGTACTGGCCAGGGAGATAGGTGTTAATGCAGAGCAAGTAGGGACGAATGAGAACTCGGTAGATTATTCCGTTTTCGAACCCATGACCGATAATTTCAGGAAAGTGGTACAGGACGGTGTTGAGGATATTTATAAAACATTCTTGGATCGTGTGGCACAAGGGCGTAACATTACCGTGGCTCAAGTCGATAGCATGGCCCAAGGCCGTGTATGGAGTGGGGTAGAGGCCAAGAGAATAGGTTTGGTAGATGAGTTGGGCAACTTAAATGATGCTATAGCCGCCGCCGCCGAACTGGCCGATATCGATACTTATGGCATAAAAAAATATCCAAAATATAAATCCGGTCTAGAGCGTCTTATGAAGGATATGAGTGCCGCCAAAACAAAAATTGGGGAAAATCTGGTCAAGGATGAGATCGGAGTGGGGACATACGAAATACTGAAACAGATGAGGTCGGCAATGGAACAGGAAGGGATCCAGGCAAGAATGCCTTTTGTGTTGGATGTGAAATAGCCTATGGACCCGAAGGATAAAAGGCTTGCGTTTAATATTTATCTCTATTTGGGTGCTATCTTTATCACTTCCTTGGTAGTGTCCAACTTGATTTTCCAAAAATTCTTTTATTGGAAACCGTTTGGGGACTTTACGGTTCTCGGGGCAAATATCTTTGAGGTTTCCGTGGGCATCCTGCCTTATCCCATTACTTTTTTGATCACTGATCTTATTTCAGAGGTTTATGGCAAGAAAAAGGCCAACCAGATAGTGACAGCAGGTATTTTCGCGTCTTTTTTTTCAATGGGCATCATTTTTCTGGCCGAGCATGTTCCTGCGATGGCCGGTTCCCCTGTGGGCAATGAAACATTCAACAAGGTATTTGCCCTTTCCCCTATTGCGGTCTTGGCATCGATGTTGGCTTATTTGTTCGCCCAATATGTCGATATTGCCATATATCACTTTTGGAAAAGACTTACCCACGGCAAGCATCTTTGGCTGCGGAATAATTTCTCGACTTTCCTGTCCCAATTCATAGATACTTTTACGGTCGTCAGCCTTTTGTGCCTGTTCAAGGTGCTGCCATGGCATATGTTCTTTGGTTTGGTGGTCAGTGGTTTCCTGTTCAAGGTTCTAATTGCATTTCTGGACACCCCTTTTCTGTATTTATCCGTATATCTAATGCGAAAACGCTTTAGGTTGAAGATCGGGGAGGAAATAAACTTGGAGGTATGAAATAATCCTCGGTTCCTAGAGTTATATTTCTAAACAATATGCTATTTGTAATATGAAGAAGAAAGCCCTGAAGATAGTTGGAGTGGTTTTATTCCTTTTTGTAGGAGCCCTCATAGCAGCACCATTCATACTTGAGGCCAAAATCGGGGACATCCTGAAAAGTAATGTGAACGATAATGTGAACGCCACCTTGGACTTTTCAAAGGCCAAGTTGAGTCTGGTCAAGAGTTTCCCAAATGCCGAAGTAACATTGAACGGGGTTTCCTTGATCAATAAGGCCCCTTTTGAGGGCGATACCCTTTTTGCCGCAAAACAGCTGGCATTGAAAATGGGAATTGGGGAGCTTTTCAAAAACCCGGGAAAGGCGATCGCCATAAAATCCCTGACTGCCGATAAGGCCTTTCTGAATATTAAGGTCAATGCAGAAGGAAAAGCATCCTACGACATTGGTAAGTCCGATGGGAATGATGCTTCGGAAGAAGTGTCATCCGAAAGCTTTACGCTCGATCTGCAGTCTTATGGGATAAATGATTCAAAAATCGTCTATGATGATTTGGACGGAGGGATCACCTTGGTCTTAAGTAATATAGAACACAAAGGAGCCGGGGACTTGTCCTTGGTGAAATCGGAACTTGAGACCACAACAGAGGCACTGGTTTCATTTTCAATGGATAGCACCGAATACCTGAGTAACAACAAGGTGAAACTAGACGCCTTGATAGGGGTCGATCTTGGGGAGAATAAATATAGTTTCTTGAAAAATGAGGCTATTGTAAACCAATTGCCTTTGGTTTTTGATGGTTTTATCAAGATAAATGATGAAGATCAAGAAGTGGATATTGATTTCAAGACCCCATCCTCGGATTTCAGGAACTTTCTTGCACTTATTCCTGAGGCTTATACAAAAAACATCGAAAATGTCACTACAACAGGGGAATGTTCTGTTGTTGGGGAATTTAAGGGAATTGTTGACGACGGGCACATACCAACGTTCAAGGTTGCCATTGTATCGGACAATGCATCCTTTAAATATCCGGATCTGCCCAAAACCGTTAAGAACATACAATTGGATGTTACATTGTTCAATACTACGGGTGTTACCGAGGATACTTATGTTGAGGTAAAGAAGGCCTCTTTTATGATCGATGGGGATAAATTCAACCTTTCCTCAAGAATAAGGGATCTAATGGGCAATACCAAGGTAAATGCACATTTGGATGGTAAAATGGACCTTGCCAATATATCCAAGGCATACCCGATCGGTGATGGAATGAAACTTTCGGGAATACTGGATGCGGACGTAACCACGGCTTTTGATATGGCGTCAATAGAGAAAAAACAGTATGGGAACACCAAGACATCCGGAAAAATGCAACTTAGTGGTTTTGAATATGACTCCCCGGAATTCAAGAGCCCTGTGAGCATAAAAAATGCTGCAATGACCTTTAACCCTTCAACGGTTACTCTGGATAATCTGGAAGGCAAAACGGGACGGACCGATTTTAATGCCAAGGGTAGTATCAACAATCTTTTGGGCTATATGTTCAACGATGAAAGGCTTGAAGGTATCCTTGATTTGGATTCGAACACGTTTGCCGTTAATGATTTTATGGACGATGGGGAGGATTCCAATACTGAAGATGGTCCTAATGCCGGGGAACAGTTAAGGATACCTTCGTTTTTGGATTGTACGGTCAATGCGGCGGCGGGTACGGTAATATATGACGACATTACGCTGAAGGATGTTAAGGGCAACCTTAGGGTTGTAGATGAAAAAGCGGTACTCAGTAACATGACATCATCCCTCTTCAATGGTAAATTGGCATTTAACGGGGAGGTCTCAACAAAGAATGGGACACCAACCTTTGCCATGAAATTAGGTATGGACCAATTAGGTATTGCAGAAAGTTTCAAGGGATTGGATTTGTTCAAGGTATTGGCGCCGATTGCAAGTGCCATAAAAGGCAGGTTGAACTCCGATATCGAATTGTCTGGTGATTTGAACAGTGATTTTACCCCTGACCTAAAGACTGTTTCTGGTAAGATGCTCGCAGAGCTATTGTCCCCTGAGATCGATGCCAACCAGGCCAAAGTGCTTTCCGCAATGGGAAGTAAGTTCGATTTCATCAATATGGATGGGTTGGATTTAAAGGGGTTGAAGACAGTGATGTCTTTTGAGGACGGTATGGTAAAAGTCAAGCCTTTCACCATTTCCTATCAGGATATTGCCATTAAGGTGAATGGTAGCCATACGTTTGATCAAAAACTCAGTTATACCGCTACTTTGGATGTTCCTGCGAAATATTTGGGAAATGAGGTGAATTCCCTTATCGCCAAGATTGATGATAAGGAACTTGGGGATATGACCATTCCTGTCAAGGCTTCAATAGGGGGTAATTACACCAGTCCGGAGGTAACCACTGATTTAACATCAGGGGTAAAGGGGCTGACCTCCAAATTGATTGAAATACAAAAACAGAAATTGATCAATAAAGGGAAAGACAGGGCAAATGAGTTGATAGGGGATATCTTGAACGGGAATTCCGGGAGTAGGGATTCTACTATTACCCCACGGGATGACGCCAAGGAAACGGTTAAAAATGTCCTGGGGGATATACTGGGGGGTAAAAAAGAAGCGAAGCCCGTGCCCCAGGAAAAGGATACGGCCACGGCTCCATCCGGGAATACGGTCAAGGAGGCGACCAGGGATATCCTAGGGGGATTGTTGGGGGGTAAAAAGAAAAAGGAGAAGGCCGAAACCCCAAATGATTCGATCAACTGACCCTTATCGAAACATAATAACCTTCGTTGCCCCTAACGTTGAAAACGGTATTGTCCCTGAATAGGAGGTATTGACCCTTTATTCCCGTTAAGACCCCTTTGAAACCCGGGGTCTTTGTTAGGTTAAGACTCCTTACTTTTTCAGGGTATTCAAGAACGGGAAAAGCTATATGGGTTTCATGGTTGTCTTCAATGAAATATTGTGCAGCCTCTTCCGGGATATAGGGTCTAAGTTTGTCACGCCACATGATCAGATCCTCATCATCAATATTGTTGGTCAACATTTTGCGCCAATTGGTCTTATCGCCAATATGGTCTTTTAGGGCGATCTCCGTAATCCCTGCCAAATATCTATTGGGTACCTCCACGATCTCGATAGCTTCATGGGCACCTTGGTCGATCCAACGGGTGGGTACTTGGGACTTTCGCGTAACCCCTACTTTGATATTGCTCGAATTGGCCAAATAAACGATGTGCGGTTGCAATTGCACCTTTTTTTCATAGGCAAGGTCCCGATCCTCCTTGTCCAAATGGGCAGTGCTTAATTCGGGCCTCATGATCCAGTCACCCGCTGAGGGTATTTCGAAAAAACAGGATTTGCAGAACCCTTGCCTAAAAATAGGTAGGTCCCTACCGCAATTAAGGCACTCATATTTAATAAAGTCGATCTGTACCTCCCGGTTCAGGACCTGGTTCATATTTAGGAAATCATCCTCAAAAAGCATATAGTATTGAATGGGCTGGCCCATTTCGGTCTGCATTTTCCGTAGTACTCCTTTGTATTGCATAAAAAAATCCTTATTCTATGATCTATTTGAAAATGATGGCTATATACGTTATTTTTAACTTTCTAAAGATACCCAAAAATGCCGATACCCCTGTTTAATTCCATTGCAAGTTGGTTGCTTAAAAAACGCTATCATCAAATAGAGCTTTTTTTAAAATACCCGGCGGAAGTACAGGAGGAGGTGTTGCGCCAATTATTGGGGATTTCCGTGGATACCGAAATCGGCCAGACCTATGATTTTAAGACGATCGCCGATTATGAAAACTTCCGTGAACGGGTTCCCATCACTTCCTATGAGGAGATCGAGCCCATGATCGAACGTACCCGTAAAGGGGAACAGAATATATTTTGGCCAACCTCCATCAAGTGGTTTGCGAAAAGCAGTGGCACTACGAATGCCAAGAGCAAATTTATTCCCGTGAGTTCGGAAGCTTTGGAAGATTGCCATTATAAATCCGGCAAGGATCTTTTATGCCTGTACCTGAACAACAATGAAAATTCACAGTTGTTTATGGGGAAAAGCCTCCGCTTGGGGGGGAGTATGGAACTGTATAGGGATAATGATTCCTTCTTTGGGGACTTATCGGCTATTTTGATCGATAATATGCCTCTATGGGCGGAATTCAGTAGTACACCTAGTAACAAGGTGTCGCTTATGAGTGAATGGGAGGGGAAGTTGAAGGCCATTATCCAGGAGAGTACCCAGGAAAATGTGACAAGTTTGGCCGGGGTGCCTTCCTGGATGTTGGTTTTATTGAACAATGTACTCCAGGATACGGGAAAGGATAACCTGTTCCAAGTTTGGGAAAACCTGGAAGTCTATTTTCACGGCGGGGTAAGTTTTGCCCCATATAAAGAGCAGTATAAAAAAATGCTTCCGAGGAAGGATTTCAAGTATTATGAGATATATAATGCCTCGGAAGGTTTTTTCGCCATTCAGGATAGGAACGATGCGAATGATCTTTTGTTGATGCTTGATTATGGGATTTTTTATGAATTCATCCCCATGGATACGTATAATACACCAGAACAGAAGGCCGTACCTCTTTGGGAAGTCGGGACGGAAAGGAACTATGCGATTATCATAACGACAAATTCAGGGCTTTGGCGTTATAAAATAGGGGATACCGTACGATTCACCTCTATAGATCCGTATCGTATCCGTATTACCGGTAGGACAAAGCATTATATCAATGTTTTTGGGGAGGAATTGATTATAGAGAACGCGGAAGAGGCCCTAAGACGGATATGTGACAAAACAGGGGCGGAAATAAAGGATTATACGGTAGCCCCTATTTTTATGTCTGGAAGGGACAAAGGAACCCATGAATGGATCATTGAATTTAGAAGGGCACCTGGGGATCTGGATTATTTTACCGAGATCTTGGATAATGCCCTGAAATCGCTCAATTCCGATTATGAGGCAAAACGTTACAATAACATTACACTGAAAATGCCCATAGTACATGCAGCAAGGGAGAATCTCTTCTATGATTGGCTGAAATCAAAGAATAAACTGGGCGGGCAGCACAAAATCCCTAGATTATCCAACAAGAGGGTCTATATCGAGGAATTGCTTCAGATGAACCAATAAATAATGATTTTTGGAATGAAAGGAGGAATTTAGTCGCTAATCAACTGTTGAATAAAGATTCTTTCTATCATGGCAGAAAAACTTGTTGTAATATCCGATATGTGGGGAGCTAAAAAAGGAGCCTGGGCAACTGCTTATTTGGTGTACCTTCAACAATATTTTAACCTAACTTACTATGATTGCCAGCAATTGGCAAATATTGATGCTGGGATTTATTGTTCTGATAAGGATTTAAAGGATGCATTTGTAAATGGGGGTATCCAGACAGCAATAGACCAATTGATGCAAAAGGAAAAGGAACCATGTCATTATTTAGCTTTTGGTTTGGGAGGGGATGTAGTATGGAAAGCCAGCTTGCAAGGGCTTCCCATGAAATCATTATATGCTGTGTCTACCTATGGTCTGTACTATGGAAGTCAAGGGACCGATATACCCATCACCTTGGTTTACGGTAGTTTGGATGCCAATCTGCCATCCAAGGGCAAAATGGGTCAACTGCAAATGGATATTGAAACCATTCTGGATTTCGGCCATGACCTTTATGCCAAAGATGAAATCATTAAGAAAATAGCTAAAGATCTTTTGTCACTTGTGACCCATAAAATGGTTTCTGAAACCAAAGTTGTCCAATTTAAGAAACCGCTTTTAGTTTCTTGATTGTCTCAAAGGATAGTTTGTTCTCGGCATAAGGTTTTGAAACCTTGAATTCGGTCTCCCCACTACTGGGCATCTCGAACATGGCATCGGTGAATATGGCCTCACATAATGAACGGAGACCCCTTGCGCCCAATTTATACTCAATAGCCTTGCCGACAATATAATCCAAGGCCTGTTCTGTTATTGTAAACGTAATACCATCCATTTCGAACAATTTTTCATATTGTTTTATAATGGCATTTTTAGGCTCTGTTAAAATAGACCTTAATGTTTTTTTATCCAAGGGGGTCATATATGTCAACACTGGGAGTCTCCCTATAATCTCAGGTATAAGTCCAAAGTCCTTTAAATCCCCAGGGGTGATGTATTGTAGGATGTTGTCCTCATCGATATGTTCATCGGCCTTAGACGCACTATAGCCTACGGCTTGCATGTTCAACCGTTTTGTGATGGAGCGTTCTATACCGTCAAAAGCACCACCTGCGATAAAGAGGATGTTCTCTGTGTTTACCTCGATGAATTTTTGATCGGGATGTTTTCGTCCGCCTTTTGGTGGCACATTCACAATGGTGCCTTCCAGAAGTTTAAGGAGTCCCTGTTGGACACCCTCTCCGGATACATCCCTGGTTATGGATGGGTTGTCACTCTTTCTGGCAATTTTGTCGATTTCGTCTATGAAGACAATGCCACGCTCCGCTTTTTCCAGATTGTAATCCGCGGCTTGCAGCAAACGTGTCAATATACTTTCCACGTCCTCGCCTACATAACCGGCTTCGGTGAGCACAGTGGCATCGACAATGGCCAAAGGTACGTTTAACATTTTAGCAATGGTTTTTGCCATCAGGGTCTTGCCTGTCCCTGTTTGGCCTACCATTACGATGTTACTTTTTTGTATTTCAATGTCATTTTCCTTTCCTAGGGGCTGCAGCAATCTTTTGTAGTGATTGTAGACAGCTACGGACATCACTTTTTTAGTCTGATTCTGGCCTATAATATAGGTGTCCAGGAATTCTTTTATTTCCAAGGGTTTTTTCAGGACCAATTCCGAGGAAAGATCATTGTTCTTTGATTGGTTTGACTCTTCGGCAACGATACCATGGGCCTGTTCTATACATCGGTCACATATGTGGGCATCCAGGCCAGCGATCAGTAGATTGGTCTCTGGTTTTTTCCTTCCACAAAAAGAACATTCTAAATTTTCTTTTGCCATAACAATTGTTTTCTCTCTAGGATAACGATAGAATTTTGGTTTTGGTTTATCGCCTATTGGTCAAAGGCGGCACTTAATGCTTTTTGGTCGTCTTTAATCTTTGTCCCTTACTAGGATTTCATCGATCATACCATATTTCATGGCTTCCCCTGCTTTCATCCAGTAATCCCTGTCACTGTCTTCCTGTACTTTTTCAATCGGTTGACCGGAATGTTTGGCAATGATTTCGTAAAGTTCATCCTTTAGTTTAAGGATTTCCCTTGCGGTAATTTCTATATCACTTGCCTGGCCTTGTGCACCACCCATGGGTTGGTGGATCATAATGCGCGAGTGGGTCAATCCACTTCGTTTGCCTTTTTCCCCAGCGCATAATAAAACGGCACCCATTGAGGCGGCCATACCGGTACAGATTGTTGCAACATCGGGTTTTATGAATTGCATGGTGTCATATATCCCCAGTCCTGCGTAAACACTGCCGCCTGGTGAATTAATGTATATCTGTATGTCTTTGGAGGCATCCGCACTTTCCAAGAACAATAATTGTGCCTGTACAATATTGGCGACCTGGTCGTTGATACCAGTTCCGAGGAAAATAATCCTATCCATCATCAGTCGGGAGAAAACATCCATGGCTATGGCATTCAATTGTCTTTCCTCGATGATATTCGGTGTCATGTTCATCGGGTACATGCTGTTCATGATCTTGTCATAATACATGCTGTTGATCCCCTGATGGTTTATTGCGTAATTTTTGAATTCTTTTCCGTAATTCATGTGGTTTGTATTCAGTATTTTAGATGAAAAAGGTGCCGAAAATCAAAGACCCGGCATCGTAAAGATACTTATTTTAATGGGAGATATAAAGCAAAGGATTTTGCTTTATAGTCCAAAATCTATCCGTAAACCTCTTTTACGAAGTTTTCATAAGTCACCTCTTTGGTCTTTAAGTTGGCTTTTTCTTTGTACAGGGTGAGTAATTTTTGGCTCATTAACTGTTCGGAAAGCCTTTTGACCTCGTCTTGATTACCCAAAACCCTTGCGGCAATATTGTCCAATTCCTCCTCTTGCGGGTTCAATTGTCCAAATTGGGCCATTTGCGTCTTAATGGATCCTTTGGCAAAATCCTTAAGTTCCTCAAATTGGATTTGAATATCGTGGTCCTTGATAATCTTACCCTCGATCAATTGGTATCGTAGCCCTTTTTCGGATCTCTCAAACTCTTCGTTCGCCTGATCATCGGAAAGGGGTTCCTCACCGGTCATTTTGATCCATTTTGTCAAGAATTCCGTAGGTAGGTCGAATTTGGTATTTTCGATGAAATACTCGGTAATATCATTCAATAATTTTTGATCTGACTGTTGTTCGAATTGCTTCTCGGAATCCTCCTTGATCTTGTCTTTAAGTTCATCGGTGGATTTCACGGTATCTTTTCCAAAAAGCTTGTCGAACAATTCCTGATCTAGTTTGGCGGGTTCCCTTTCGTTGATTTCCTCAATGGTGAAGGTAACTTCGATATCCAGGTCCTTGGCTTTTTCCTGCGGTACACCCAATACACTTGAAAGTAGGTAGTCCTCTTTGAAAAGGCCTTTGGTGGCAAGAATGACCCCATCGCCGACCTTTTTGCCCAATAGGCTTTTTAAGGCCTTTTTGCTTTTGACCTTATCAAGTTCCAATGTCGCCTTGTTCCCTATTTCCCCGGTTTCGTTTTTAAAAGTACCGGTAACCTCGGAATCTTTGGTGATTTCTTTTTGATTGACCAATTTGCCATATTGCTTTTGGATACGCTCGATCTGGTCATTGACCATTTTCTTGTCGGCGACAATCTTATAATGTGTAAGGGCTTTTTTGGTCTTCAGGGTCACTTCGAAAGAAGGCGCTAGGCCTAATTCGAATTCAAAATCCAATTGGTCGCTTTCCCAGTCAAAATTGTCCTGTCGTTTTGGTAATGGGTTTCCAAGGACATCCAATTTTTCCTCGGACAAATACTTATTCAGGTTGTCTTGGATCAATTTGTTGACCTCGTCAACCAAAACAGCCTTGCCGTATTGTCTTTTGATAAGTCCCATAGGGACATGGCCTTTTCTAAAACCGGGTATATCGGCTTTCTTCCTGTAATCATTCAGGATTCCATCTACCTTGTCCTGGTAGTCTTCCTTGGTAATGGCAACCTTTACAATTGCATTTAAATCGTCAATCTGCTCTTTCGTGATATTCATTTACGTATCTTAATTTAGCATAAGCCCTTGTTTCTGGTAGCTTAACGCACCAAGGGTAAGGGGTTGTTTTTCAATGGCACCCTTTGGGGGCGCCCAACCTTGTATTTTGATCGGTTAATCAAAATGGGATGCAAAAGTAGTATATTTTAAATACCCGAGCAACTTTTTAAATGGCTGTATTCCAATCTGTAGATCGATCCGATCAGTCTTCTTTCAGTAATGAATAAAGTATCGATTGTAAAAAGGACAGAAGGAGGCTGAATAATAGTGCCCACCAAATATTGTCCACTGAAAACCCGGATATAAGGTTGTCGGCCAATAAAATGATGAGGGCATTAATGATCAGTAGGAAAAGCCCCAATGTCAAGATGGTCACGGGTAAGGTCAATAACACTAAAATAGGCTTTACGATAAAGTTCAGAAGACTCAATACTATAGCCACTATAATAGCTGTTGTGTAGGTGTCCACATCGACCCCGGGTAATATTTTGGAAAGAATTACCACGGCCAGGGCGCTTAAGAGAATGCGTAAAATAAGTTTCATATAAGAAGTTTTATAAATTAAAAAAGGTATCAGGATTTCCCCAAGACCTTTAAAAGTATGCATTTTTTCTATTAATCAACGTGGGTTCGACATAAGAAATTTGGTTTTATGGTATGGGAAAAGCGTAATGTTCAGTAAATCAAAGTATCGGAATCCAATTTATTGAACAGCACCCTGCCTCATGGTACCTTCCCTCGGGGTTACCGGGATTCATTGTTCCATCGATGGTTTTTGCAAAGGTTTTGTCCCTTTTTGGCAAAAAGCCTGGTCTCCAACGGTAGGAAAGCCAAGAAGGAAATGACCGTACAGGTCCTTTCCCATCTATCGGGTCATCGAACGCTCAAGTCATATATCGTTGCCAACGGCCAAGGTGGCATCATCGACTTTATGACCACAAAGGGCAACTTGGACGACCGGAGGCCACTACACTCCAAGGCGTTCATCAAAAAGCTCTATGGTGAACCTTTCGGGCACAGGGGCCATGCCGATTGTTCCAACAACCTGTTCCCGGCCTTTATGGTATGCAACTCCAAGGACAAAAAACCTTCCCTGAAAAGGAATTTTATAGATACCCAACAACTATATTTGGCTCTCTGGTAGTGCCGGACTCACGTTAATTAATATAAAGACCTGTATAGTTCAATGGATTTACACCAGGTAGGTTTGAACCGTATTTTTCGTTTATGGATTTAACAAAAAGACGGGTCAATAATGCGTAACCTCTGGGTGATGGGTGTACGCCATCAAGCGAGAATCCGCCACCTGTCCCGTAAGTAGCTGTCACTGTGCTTCCATCGGTCAATTGAACTCCTTCATTGGCTATCGTTGTCAAGAAGGTATCCACATCGACGAATGCCAGTTCGTATTGGGTTGCCAAGGCTTCTATGGTTTGGTTGTAAGAGGCGTGTGCAGTTGCAATCGATGTTTGTTCTGATGGGGTCAGTACCCATTTGTCATCCATAGGGTAAGTGATTCCGTTAATGGATAGTTGTCCAGCACTGGCCGCTGGCAGCCCTAGGTTTTGCAAGGTAGCATAGGCATCCTCATTCAATTTGGCTATGACAGCTTGGCTGGGGAATACTATTAGATCATTTTCGTTTGCCATACGGGCTTGGCCATATAAATACCCATAAACCCCGGCAGTGCCGGCATCAAGGCCGCCGCCCATTAAAACCTGGGTTATTTGGGCAGATAGATCGGTCAAGGAATCATCCCGGATAACCAAGGCACTTGCGCTAGTGGTAGAGAACGCAATGGCTCTTTCCGGTACACCTAAATATTCGAAAACACCATTTAATTGTGCGAATGTTGCATTTAAAGTGGGTATTTGAGGTCCGAAATCAGGATTTGTCGGGTCTAGGGGGTTATGGGGTACCGTTGTGAAATAAGGTATGGTGGTAATATCGGGTATGTTGGCGACTACGCCATCGGCCCCTTGGGCGGTCAATGCCTGTAAAAGCCCGTTATAGACACTTGCGAAAACATTGGGGTCGGTAATATCCGAGCTTCCATAGGTTGATGGGTCCAAGTTTCCTGTTTGGTCAACACCCACACCGCCACCGGTAGCATAGCTCAATATATCGTTACTGCCTATCCAAAGCGAAAAGAACGTTGGGTTCTGTGCAACGGCATCGCCAATGATGGTGGCGTTCGGACTAGAGGCAAACCGTACAAAATAAGGATTGGCCGAACCAGCTTGGACACCAGCGGCATTTCCATAGCCAGGGACTCCCAAATGGAAGCTTTTGGCACCTGGAACCCCCATATTGTTAAAAGGGCCTGCTAGGATATCTGTTATTTCTGTTGAACCTGTACCAGATACTGGTGTAGGGGTTGGGGAGCCGGATGCAAAAGACAGGAACAGTCTGTTCCCTAAAATCGGTGTACCCCCTAAAGTGGCACCACCTAAGTTGTCAGCCATAAATGGAATCTTGAATTCACCCCCACCTGCCAAAGCAAAATTGGAGGCAAGCATGGAAGGGAGGGAATTGGTTTGGCCGTCCACGAAAAGGGCGGCATCGGAATAGCCTGCTGTCAATGAGTTGCCTACGGCCACATAATTCGAGAAATCAGCGGATCCACTGGTATAGGTTACCTGTACAGGATCTGTTGGCGTAAGATCCATTACGGTGTCATCATCGCTACAGGAAATAGTCAGTAGGCCGAAAATAGCGAGTATTACGGGAATTTTTTTCATTATGATGTTTGAGTTAGTTAGTTTTTACGAGAAATCCAAATTTAGATAAAATTATGACATTCGCAATCTTTATAACGAAAAAATTATGCAAGCGCAATAAAAAGAGGAATTTGTTACGACTTTATGAAATTGATGGTTTTGTTGAAAAATTGGGTAGGGTTTTCTGCGTGTAGCCAATGGCCGGCATGGTCAATTGGTTCAATGGTGGCATTTGGAAAGTGCCTGCTAATAATCTCGCTATCCGAAGAAGTAATGTATTCCGATCTGTCGCCATGAAGGAATAGGGTGGGGCCTGTGTATTGGTCTGTCGTGCCGAGGTTTTCACCTATTTCCTCCATTTTATGGGTTAGCACGTTTAGGTTGAACCGGAGGGCAAGTTTTCCTTTTTCGGCCCAATGGAGGTTTTTCAATAAGAACTGCCGTATGCCTTTTTCTTGGATATATTTACTTAGTTCGGAGTCGGCTTCCCCTCGGGATCTTATTTTCTCGAAATCCAATTGGTTTAACCCATTGATTATGTATTCGTGGTGTGGGGGGTAGTATTTTGGGGCGATATCCGCAACGATCAATTTTTTTATCAGATCGGGATAGTGTACTGCGAATTGCATGGCGGTTTTCCCTCCCATCGAATGCCCAAGGATGACAGTGCCTTTTAATCTGTATTGGTCAATATAATTCCTCAGGTCTTCGGCAAGAACACCATAATTGAATTCCTCGGAATGGAAACTTCTGCCATGGTTGCGTTGGTCGATCAAATGGACTTGCAATCCATGTTCGCTATATTTTGAGCCTAGGGTTTTCCAGTTGTCCGACATTCCCAGAAAACCATGCAATATCAGTAAAGGTTCACCGCTCCCTATGATGTTAGAGTGTAATATAGGGCTCATTTTAGTTTGTTCAGGTACATGTTTATAACGTTTTCCAATCCTAGGTAAAGCGATTCGCAGATCAAGGCATGGCCGATGGATACCTCCAATAAGTCCGGGATGTTGTCTTTAAAGTATTTGATGTTGTCTAGGCTCAGGTCATGGCCGGCGTTTATGCCCAGACCTAATTGAGTTGCTATTTGGGCGGCCTCGATGAATGGGTCGATACCTTTCATGTCGCCTTTGCCATAGGCTTTCGCAAAACTCTCGGTATAGAGCTCGATGCGGTCGGTCCCGGTCTCGGCAGCCCCTGCTACCATTTTTGGGTCGGCATTGACGAATATGGATGTTCTTATGTTGTTTTCCTTAAAGGTGGCGATTACTTCTTTCAGGAAACTTCTATTGGTAATGGTGTCCCATCCCGCATTGGAAGTTATGGCATTCAGGGCATCGGGGACTAGGGTGACCTGTGCGGGCTGTACTTCCAAGACCAGATCCATGAATTTCTTGATAGGGTTGCCCTCGATATTGAACTCCGTGGCCACCAGTTTTTTCAGATCCCTTGCATCCTGGTATCTGATGTGCCTTTCGTCCGGTCGAGGGTGTACGGTTATTCCTTGGGCACCAAAAGATTCAATATCCTTGGTCATTTTTGATAGGTTGGGCACATTGCCTCCCCTCGAATTCCTCAAGGTTGCAATTTTGTTGACATTTACGCTAAGCTTGGTCATTGGGGTATATCGAATATTTTCACGGCAAAAATACGAAATAGGCATACCTTTTGATATATTTAATTAGTATTTTGCGTTTTATTTTTAAGCTATGCAGGTTCGGACACATATAATTACCACAATACCCGTCTTTGAGGTCGATGAACCTTTAGGGGGAGTGGTTGAGGTATTTATGGAGAATACCTATTCACATATTGCAATAGTGGATAAAGGGAAATTTTTGGGGGTTTTGGATGAAAATGATCTGGAGGATTTTAGTCTGGACAAGAAAATAGAGGACTTTAGGTACAATCTGGAATCCTTTTTTGTTCGTGAGGATGCCAGTTGGTTCGATGTGTTGGAGACCTTCGCAAGAAATGAGGCCAATTTAGTGCCGGTTTTGGGTAAAGGGGAAGAGGTTCTCGGGTATTATGATATTACCGATATTGTCAGCGTTTTTATCGATATGCCTTTTTTTACGGAACCAGGTGGTATTCTGGTGGTATCCAAGGAACAGGTAGGGTATTCCTTTAGTGAGGTAGTGCAGATTGTTGAAAGTAACAATAGTAAATTCATAGGGGGGTTTATTTCCGGGACAAAGGATGGGGAGGTGCAGATCACCATTAAAATAAATGGCAATAATATGAATGAGGTCCTACATACCTTTAGACGCTATGACTACACGGTTCTTTTTGGAAATGTCGGGGATCGGTTCATTGATGACCTAAAGCGAAGATCCAACTACTTGGATAAATATCTTAACGTTTGAATGGAGTGGGGAAACCAGTATTTTGTTGATAGGACCGAGTATTCGTGAATGGCTATCGTGTGGACGGGTCGGTACATGGATATATATCCGGCCAATAAATAAAATATATAAAAATAACAGATGAAAGTCGCTATTTATGGACAGGTATACCAGGATTCAACGATAGATTATGTGGGGGAGTTGCTCGATGAACTCAAAAAAGGATCTGCAACTGTCGCTATAGAGGAACAGTTTAAAGGCCATTTGTCACAAAAGCTGGATGTGGGCAACAGCAAGGCTTTTAATGAATCGAACGGATTGGACCGTTCTTTTGATATGTTCGTTAGTTTTGGGGGTGATGGTACTATATTGAGGGCCACAACCTATGTGCGTGACCTAGGTATCCCTATAGTGGGGGTCAATACCGGGCGATTGGGGTTCCTTTCGACCTTCAAGAAAGAGGATGTCCGTAAAGTAGTGAGGGAATTTGTAGAGGGTGCCTATACCATAGTGGAAAGAAGTCTGGTTGAGGTCGATGCCGGAAACCAATCAGATGAAATAGGACAGCTTAATTTTGCATTGAACGAGATTGCCGTAAGCAGAAAGGATACTACTTCCATGATCACGGTGGAAACCTATCTTAACGGGGAGTATCTGACATCGTATTGGGCAGACGGACTCATTGTCTCGACCCCGACAGGCTCTACCGGGTATTCCTTGAGTTGTGGGGGTCCCGTGATCGTCCCTACGGTAAGGTCCTTCGTCCTTACCCCTATTGCCCCACATAACCTGAATGCAAGGCCTTTGGTTATTTCCGATGATACGGTGATTAGGTTGAAGGTTCTGGGGAGGGAGGACCATCATCTTATTTCCTTGGACTCTAGAATCGCCACATTGGAAAACGGTACGGAGATAGAGGTTAAAAAGGCCTGTTTTACCATTAATATGATAGAATATACTTCCGAAAGTTTTTTGAAAACACTGCGTAATAAATTATTATGGGGTGAAGATAAGCGCAATTGAGTCATAGGGAACAATATTTGTCCCCAAAAACTGTTTATCATGTGGATGCATATTATGTGTTTTTAATGTGGGCATGGCCATATTTGGGATTTAACCTGTAAACTATGTTGGATAAATATATGAAGAATTACTTTTTTTCAATTCTTTTCTTGTTTTGCGCCTCCTTAGGCGCACAGACCTATGAGATAGGTGCCTTTATCGGTGGTGCCAATAACATTGGTGATGTCGGTAGGGCGAATTTCATATCACCTTCGGATATTGCCATTGGAGGATTGTTCAAATGGAATAAAAGTAAACGATATGCTTGGCGTGCTAGCTTAATTTATGGTAAATTTACCGCCGATGATTCAAAATCGGACATGACCGCCAGAAAGGAAAGGGGCTATGTGGTCAATAACTCCATTTTTGAGGCTTCGGCGGGCCTGGAGTTTAATTTTGTTGATTATAACCTACATAGATTGGGTACTGCTTTTACGCCATACTTGTATACGGGTTTTACCTATTTTAGGTATGGCTATGACTATATAGATGCGGGTCAGCAATTAAGTCTTGATCAAAAGGATGGTACTCTTGCCATCCCTATGGTCGTGGGCCTTAAAAAGAGATTGAATCAGTTCTTGATTATTGGTGCGGAGGTCGGTGCAAGGTATACCTTTACAGACAATTTGGATGCCAGTAATCCTGAGAAATCAAATGTGAATCAACAATTGGATGTTGATTTTGGAAATGTTTTTAGTGATGATTGGTATGTTTTTTCCGGGGTTACATTAACGTATACCTTTGGTAGGAAATCATGTTCCGATTGTTTTGAGTGATACTTGCATGAATACTATTGGGGAAATCGACAAAAAAAAATTGCCACGGCATATCGCTATTATTATGGACGGTAATGGCCGTTGGGCCAAACAGAAGGGTAGACTTCGGGTCTTTGGCCACGAAAATGGCGTTACTACTGTAAGAAGGACCGTTGAGAGTTGTGTCAAGGTCGGATTGGATTACCTTACCCTATACACCTTTTCCACGGAGAACTGGAACCGCCCCAAATTTGAAATCGATACCTTGATGCGGCTTTTGGTGTCTTCCCTCAAGAAAGAGATCAAGACGTTCAATAAGAACAATGTAAGGTTGAATACGATCGGCGACATTAAGGCACTGCCCGATACGGTCTATAAGGAACTTGTCGAGGTAATGGAAAAAACAAGGGGGAACACAGGTATGACCTTGACCTTGGCATTGAGTTATGGGGCTCGAAACGAAATGCTGAATGCTGTAAAACAGATTGCTGACAAAGTTAAAAATAATATAATTTCTCTTGAAAATATTGATGAAACCATTATAAATAACCATCTTTACACGCACAATTTACCAGATGTGGACTTGCTCATCCGAACTAGTGGGGAACACCGGATAAGCAATTTTTTATTATGGCAGATTGCGTATGCTGAATTATATTTCATTGATGTGTTATGGCCTGATTTTAAAGAACATCATTTAATAGATGCCATAATAGATTATCAGAACAGAGAACGAAGATTTGGAAAAACTAGCGAACAACTCAAATAGAGATATGAAAAGGTTCATGTCCCTTGAATCCATCATTACTTTCTTATTGTTTTTTATTGTCACTATTGCCGCTGCACAGGATGTTCCTTATGAAGATGGCAAGAAGTATATTCTTGGCGGTATCGAGGTGACAGGACTGCAAAGTTATAATGAGCAGACGGTAAAGACCTATACGGGCCTGAGGGTGGGGCAGCCCATTACCCTTCCCGGGGATCAGATCAGTGCCGTAATCAAGAAACTGTGGGGGCTGGAGCTGTTTACCGATATATCGTTCTATGTTACCGATATCCAAGGTGAAAAAGCATTCCTGGAGTTGAATATCATTGAACGCCCTACTTTGTCCAATGTAAAGGTAAACGGCATAAAGGACAGTAAGGTCAATGAGATTTTAAAGGACACGGACCTTAAGAAAGGGAAGAAGATAACCGAAAGCCTTATTGCGAACAGCAAGAACTATATCAAGAACAAATTCAAGAAAAAAGGATTCCTTAATGCCAAGGTCAATATTATCACTGTAAATGACACCTCACAGACCAATACAAGGAATATGGTCGTTAATATCGATAGAGGTGATAAGGTCAAGATAAAGGATATTGTTTTTGAAGGCAATGAAAAACTACCTGCAAAAAAATTACGGAAAGCCCTTAAGAAGACCAAGAAAAAGAAATTGGGCCGCTTCTGGAAAAAATCTAAATTCATCGAAGAGGATTATGGGAACGATTTGACCCTTTTGGTAGATAAATATGCCGAGAACGGCTATAGGGACGCAAGGGTTGTTTCCGATACCATCATTAATGTTGATGAGAGCAATATAAAGATCAAGATCAATGTTGAGGAAGGCAACAAGTACTATTTTGGCGATATTGATTTCGTGGGGAACAGTGTATATCCCGATCAAGTATTGGGCCGTGTATTGGGAATCAAAAAAGGTGCTACCTATAATGGTGTGTTGTTGCGCAAGCGTATCGCCGATGATACAAAGCCCGACGCCAATGATGTGACCAGTCTGTATCAAAACAACGGGTATCTTTTTTCAAGTATCAATCCAGTAGAGGTATCTGCGGAAAATGACACCATAAATTTCGAGATCCGTATTGTTGAGGGTAAGGAAACCTTCTTGGACCATGTTACGGTAAACGGTAACGACAAAACGAACGACCATGTTATTTTCAGGGAATTAAGAACGCGTCCCGGCCAAAAATACAACAAATCCAATATCATTAGGAGTATTAGGGAATTGGGGCAACTTGGTTTCTTTGATGCGGAGCAGATCAAACCGGATATTATAAATCCAAAGCCTAATGAGGGTACTGTGGATCTGGACTATAGCCTTGTGGAATCGGGATCTAGCCAAATTGAACTCCAAGGGGGTTATGGTGGTGGTGGCTTCATTGGTACCTTAGGGCTCTCGTTCAGTAATTTCTCGTTGCGCAACATATTCAATGGGGAGGCCTATAAGCCGGTTCCCATGGGTGATGGTCAGAGTTTTGCGGTACGTTTGCAGGCAAGTAGGACCTATCGGGTATACAGCCTTAATTTCTCGGAACCTTGGTTGGGCGGAAAGAAACCAATGCGTTTTAACCTATCACTGTCCCAGACCAAACAATTCCGTGCCAATTACTCTAGATCCGGTAGGGTCAAGGTAAATAAGGAGCAGGGGTTCTCAATTACGGGGATTTCGGCAGGGTTGGCTAAAAAAGTACAATGGCCCGATGATTATTTCCAGATTTCCCATTCATTGGGGTATCAACTCTACGAGTTCAACAATTATAATCTGGGCCTGTTCAATTTTGGTAATGGTAAGTCCAATGCGTTTACCTATACTTTGGGCATTTCAAGAAATGCCACCGCTGGGGGTAGGATATTCCCAAGGGGAGGGTCCAATTTCGAGATTATCGCCAAGTTCACCCCACCTTATTCCTTGTTCGGTAATAAGGATTATAGGAGCTTGAAGAATGAAAGCGAGGCACTTTCGAAAAAGAAGGCCTTGCAAGGTGGTAGTCTTGGGGAAGAAGACAGGTCACGATTGGAAAAAGTGGACCAAGATCGTTTTGGTTGGTTGGAGTACTATAAGTTGAAGTTCAAGGGGGATTGGTATACGACCCTCGTTGGTGACCTGGTACTTCGAACCAATGCGGAATTAGGGTTTTTGGGTAGTTACAACAGTGCCGTGGGCGATGTGCCTTTTGAACGTTTTTATGTTGGTGGTGACGGTATGGGTAATTTCACCTTGGATGGTAGGGATGTGGTTCAGTTGCGGGGCTATGATAATCGGGCATTGACCCCATTCAACCCCGTTACCGGTGAACTTGATGGTGCATTGGTGTACAATAAGTTCTCTATGGAGCTTCGATATCCATTGACCTTAAAGCCATCAGCATCGATTTATGGCCTGGCTTTTATGGAAGGTGGTAATGGTTTCAACAATTTTCAGGAATTTAATCCGTTTGAAATAAAACGTTCGGCCGGAGTGGGGCTTCGTATATTTATGCCGGCATTCGGTTTATTGGGGATTGATTTTGGTTATGGTTTCGATCAGGACTATAGGTCAAGTTCCACAGGACCTAGCGGATGGCAAACACACTTCATTATCGGCCAGCAGTTTTAATTTAAGGATTGTGGCATAGGCTGAATTTTTTATTTTAAAAGTTTGGGCATTTTTTGGCACGATATTTTCTATGTACTAAAGTGGAGTCAAAATGAAACTAGAAACAAAAGTTCTTATAATCGTATTCTTAATGCTTTGCACATCGCATACTTTTGCCCAACGGGGTATTCGGATGGCTTATGTGGATATGGAGTACATACTGGAGAATGTTGAGGAATACCGTGATGCGACCGCCCAATTGGAAAACAAGGTTCAAAAATGGAAAGTTGAGATCGAGCAGAAACAGAGTGTCGTTGAGCAGATGAAGAAAGATCTAATGGCGGAAAAAGTACTATTGACCAGCGAGCTGATTGCCGAGCGGGAAGAAGAGATCCAGATTCTTGAAAAGGAGATGATCGAATACCAGCAAGACCGTTTTGGCCCACAAGGTGACTTGGTAATGCAAAAGCGTCAATTGATCCAGCCGATACAAGATCAGGTTTTCAATGAGGTGCAAAAAATCGGGGTCAATAAAAAATATGATTTTATTTTTGATAAATCCGCGGATGTTGTAATGTTGTATTCCCAAAAAAGACACGATATCAGCGATTTGGTGTTGCGGGGTATAGCAAGGACCAGGAAAGTGAGCAAGCCGAAGAAGAAAGAAAATGCCAAGAAAATAATATCCGACTTTGAGACGGAAAGTGGAGGGGAAGAGAAGATGAGCGATGCCTTGATAGAGCGAAAGGCAATGGCCAAACAGGCCGAAGAGGCAAGGGCAAAGACCGTTGAGGAAAAGAGGGCAGGGCAATTGAGGATGAGGGAAGAGCGCAAAAAGGCGTATGACGCGAGAAGAAAGAAACTCTTAGAGGAAAGGGAGGCCAAAAAGAAGGAGAAGGCCAAAGAACGGGAAAAAGGGAATTGAAAAAGAAGACACAAATAATCAGTAAAAATCATTAACTTAAATTAACACTCAAATATTTTAATTGGAAATCATGAAAGAAGTAAAGAAAATAGTAGTTGCCCTGGTTTTATTTGTTGCAGCAACAAGTTTTGTTCAAGCACAAAGTAAGATAGCGCATATCGATGTAACGCAGCTTTTGTCACAAATGCCGGAAATGAAATCGGCCGAGGCTGAATTGAAGAAGCTGCAGGAGACCTATAGGGCCGATATCGAGAGCTCTATGACAGAGTTGAAGAACAAGTACACCCAATACTCAAACGAGTCTTCCTCCAAGTCTGAAGAGGAAAACCAAAAAAGGGCACAGGAACTACAAGTGTTCGAGAAAAACATTGGTGAGGCACAACAAAATGCCCAACAAGAACTTCAAAAGAAGCAAGCTGAATTATTTGCCCCTATTTCAGAAAAGGCAAAAGCGGCCATTGAGAAAGTAGCGGCGGCACAAGGTTTCGATTATGTTATCGATGCCCAAGCTGGTGGTGGTTTGATAGTGGCCAAGGGAAAAGACCTTTTGGCTGATGTGAAAAAGGAATTGGGCTTCTAGCTTTCGGGGCACGAACCATAAAAAAAGCATCCTGGCATTATAGTTAGGATGCTTTTTTTATGGGGATGATCTTATTCTTAATGCCGCGCCACCGGAGTTTGCGAATGAAACTACCTTCTTCCGGGGTCACCATTTTTTGGTGATTGTCGCCATTGGCCTTAAAAAACCCTTTCATGTTATGGTACAGGGTTTTTATGTTTTTCTGTTTCAGTGCCATTTTCAAAGAGGCAATGAAGGTCAGCAAGAACCCATAATCCATCGCGTACATGGCCTCTCCTTGCATCAACTTTGCTTTGGGATCGTATGCTTTTCCCGTGGGACGTAGATGCTTTACCCTTAGTTCGTCCACCGTTTTTATCCCAAAACCGTGATATTGTGCCAATAATTCATCCACAGTATCCCATCCCATAGCGTTTTTTAGTCCACCTATTGTCTTAAAACATGCTTTTGTATAGGCTTTGAAGGCCCCTCTAACGTGTTTTTTGTCCATAGGATGGTCCAATGCCCATTTATTATTGGCATCGAGCTCATAGACGAATCCGCCAGCCATGCCAATTTCAGGATTCCCTTTGAAAATTGTGGCGATGGTTTCAAAATAGTCTTTTGGGAGTATAAGGTCGGCATCAAGTTTCACCATAAAACCATAATCGTCATCCAAGAGGTCCAGCCCCTTTCGAAATGCATTGATTACCTTGCTTCCGGGAAGGTGTTCCTTGGACGAGCTCGTGTTTAATTTATGGTAAAAACCATATGCCTTACAATAAGAATCGATAATGTCCTCCGTGCCATCGGTGGAATTGTCATTGACGATGACCACCTTTTTTGGAAGTAGGGTTTGGGTGGATAATGACCGTAAGGTTTTTTCCAAAAAGGCCTCTTCGTTATGTGCGGGTATGACGATGTAATACTTCAAATCAATGGTTTTACTTTTATGGTATTCTTTCGGCATAGACGATATAGTATCTAGGGGTAAAGCTTCTTAGCAAGGGACGAATACCGATTTTCTTAACGGGATTGGTCCATTTGTCGGTGTCCATGATTTTCCATCCAGCCTTTTCCAACAACCAATCGAACTGCCAATCCTCGAATTCGTGGTAATGCCTGTCCCATGGGTCCGTCTTGCTTTGGTAAGCGGGGGAGAACCATAACCGTAATGGGATGCTGGCAACAAGTTTGTCGGCCTTTATCTGGCGTAGGACATTGAATGGGGCAATTAGGTGTTCGAATATTTCGAAAGCCGTAACAACCTCGGCATTACTGTTTGTTATGGTAGAGAAATCAAGGTCCAGATCCTCTCCATGGGTATTGGTCACCGAATACCCTTCCGCCTTCATGATCTTGGAGAATGGGTTTTCGATACCTAGATCCAGGATTTCTTGATCGGTGGGGATATGTCTTTGTAAAAAGGACAAGGTGTTTTCGAACCGTTTATTGGGAAAAGTTTTTTCGTACATCTAAACCGGATAGTGTTGTGGAACCTTTAAAAAGGGGGTTTCCATTGTTCTAGGTACGAAGTTAAAAAAATAAGGACAGGCATAGCTATATACCTGTCCGATTCTTTACTTGGAATTCCTGGGGATCCCTTTAAACTTCGTATGCTATGGCATTGATGTTCATGCCCGCCCCGACACTGGCGAATAAGACCAGGTCGCCTTTTTCGATACTATGTCCTTTTAGGCGTCCCTGTTTTACCATATCGTAAAGTGTGGGTATTGTAGCAACGGAACTGTTCCCCAAGAGGCCAATGGTCATTGGCATAATGTCTTTGGGTGTTCCAAGGTTGTACAATCTGTAAAAGCGCTTTACGATGGCCTCATCCATTTTTTCATTGGCCTGGTGTATGAATATTTTCTTGACTTCGGAAATATCCCTTCCTGTTTTGTCCAAGCATTCCTTCATGGCCTGTGGCACATGGGATATGGCAAATTCATATATTTTTCGGCCATACATTTTTATGTAACGCCTGTCTTCTTCCAGGTCCTTGTTGTATGATTCCCCGAAAAACAGGTAATAGGCCTCGTCATTTGCATAAGTGGCCGCTTCATGGCTTAAAAATCGTCCTTTGCCCTCGGTTTCCTCTATTATTGCGGCACCAGCACCATCGGAATAGATCATGGTGTCACGGTCATATTCATCTACGACCCTGGAGAGGGTGTCAGCCCCGATCACCAAACATTTTTTGGCCATACCGCTTTTTATGAATGCATTGGCTTGAATAACTCCCTCTACCCATCCAGGACAGCCAAATAATATATCATAGGCCACACATTTGGGATTTTTTATATCCAATCTGTGCTTTGCACGTGTGGCGAGACTGGGGAGTGTATCACCTTGGGGCTGGCCTACGGATAAATCACCGAAATTATGTGCAAAGATGATATAATCCAACGTTTCCTTGTCTATGCCTGCATTTTCAATGGCCCTTAATGCCGCCATGTACCCTAGGTCGGAGGTTTTATATTCTTCTTTAGCATATCGCCTTTCGCCAATGCCGGTAATCGACTTGAACTTCTCTATGATGACCTTGTTGGAATCCTCGATGGGGGTCCCATCGCTATTCAAGAAGGTGTGTTCTTCGAAATTCGAGTTTTCAATAATGATGGAAGGTAGAAATGATCCCGTTCCGGTAATTGCTATGCTCATTTTAGTGGTAAATATTTAATGCAAATTATCAAATCCCTAGATTAGGGGTGTTGTAAAATAGGGTGACAATACGATGTTCAATGATGTTCGTTACTTCCAAATCGGTAAATGAATATCCTTTGGATCAGTTAAAAGACATTTGTTTATAGGGGTTTATGGTGTTGTTCCGATTCAAAATAGGCTTCGATAGGTGTGCAGTTGCAGATAAGATTACGGTCTCCATAGGCATCATCGACCCTTCTTACCGTAGGCCAGAACTTATTGTCCAGAACATAGGGCATGGGGAAGGCCGCTTCTTGTCGGCTATATGGAAAGCCCCAATCGTCGCTGGTAAGCATTGACATGGTATGTGGGGCATTTTTCAGTATGTTGTTTTCGGGGTTTTCGGATGCCTTGTCTATTTCATTGCGGATGGCGAGTAGGGCATCGCAAAAACGATCCAATTCCACTTTGCTCTCGCTCTCGGTAGGTTCGATCATTAATGTCCCTGCAACAGGGAAGGAAACGGTTGGGGCGTGAAACCCATAGTCCATAAGGCGTTTTGCGATATCGGTCACCTCGATCCCATTTTGTTTGAACGGACGACAGTCAATGATCATCTCATGGGCCGCACGGCCATTTTCCCCAGTATAGAGAACATCATACCTACCGCTTAATCGTTCTTTAATGTAGTTGGCGTTAAGTATCGCGATCTTTGTACTATTGGTCAATCCTTTTTCCCCTAGCATTTTAATATACCCATAGGAGATCAGGCATACTAGGGAGCTTCCCCAAGGAGCTCCTGAAATAGCTGTTATGGCATGGCTTCCGCCAGTTTTCACCAATGGATTGCCAGGTAGGAAGGGGACTAGTTGTTCGGCCACGCAGATGGGCCCCACGCCAGGGCCTCCTCCTCCATGGGGAATGGCAAAGGTCTTGTGTAGGTTCAAGTGACATACATCCGCACCGATAGTGGCAGGATTTGTGAGTCCTACTTGGGCGTTCATATTGGCTCCGTCCATATATACTTGGCCTCCGTGGTCATGGATGATCTTGGTGATATGTTTTATAGATGATTCGAAGACCCCATGTGTAGAGGGGTAAGTGACCATCAATGCGGCCAGGTTCCCGGAATGCAACTTGGCTTTTTCCTCCAGGTCAACAATATCGATATTCCCTTTTTCATCGGTTTTGGTCACGACCACCTTCATGCCCGCCATGACTGCCGAGGCTGGATTCGTGCCATGGGCCGATGCGGGGATAAGGCAAATATTACGGTGGCCTTCTTTTCGGGACCTGTGATAGGCCCGAATGATCATCAATCCGGCATATTCGCCTTGGGCACCCGAATTGGGTTGTATCGAGGTTCCTGCAAAACCCGTGATTGTTGACAGGTATTTTTCCAGTTCGCAAAGAACTTCTTGGTAACCTTGGGCTTGGTCCAAAGGAACGAAAGGGTGTATGTTGCCCCATTCCGACCAGCTAAGGGGTAGCATTTCACTGGCGGCATTCAATTTCATGGTACAGGAGCCCAACGAGATCATGGAATGGTTCAAGGACAGGTCTTTGCGTTCCAGTTTTTTGATGTAGCGCATCAATTCTGTTTCAGAATGATATATATTGAAGACTTCATTCTCCAAGAAGGCGGTTTTTCGTGAAAGTGCTACGGGGATCACATCCTCAAATGGTTCGGAAAAGGATAAGGTCTTTTTTTGATCCTTTAGTTGGGAGAAACAAGAGAAGATGGAATCCAGGTCCTGTTCTTCCGTGGCTTCATGAATTGAAATGGATACTGTGTTCTTGTCGATATAATTAAAATTGATCCCTTTTCCTTCGGCTATTGCCTTCAGTTTATCGGTATCAGTGACATTGATCTTAAGTGTATCGAAAAATACGGTATTCAATTGTTCAAAACCTAATTGTGAAAGGCCTTGGTCTAGGGTTCTTGCTTGGTCGTGTACTTTTTTTGCAATATATCTTAATCCCTTTGGGCCATGATATACGGCATACATTCCGGCCATAACTGCCAAAAGTACCTGTGCGGTACAGATATTCGAGGTAGCCTTGTCCCGTTTTATGTGCTGTTCCCTTGTTTGTAATGCCATTCGCAAGGCGGGCCGCCCGTCGGCATCTTTGGTCACGCCAATGATCCGCCCTGGTATATTCCTTTTGTATTCCTCCTTGGTCGCAAAGAAGGCAGCATGTGGGCCTCCATAACCTAAAGGGATTCCAAGGCGTTGGGTGGTGCCTATAACCACATCGGCCCCAAATTCCCCTGGGGGTGTCAATAGGACCAAGCTTAATATATCGGCGGCAACAGCTACTTTTATCCCGTTATCCTTGGCCTTTGCCACAAATGAGGAATAGTCATGAACCTGTCCGTACTTACCGGGATATTGTAATAATGCCCCAAAAAAGTCCGATCCAAATTCAAATTCCCCATGATCGCCAATGACCAATTCTATGCCCAACGGGTTAGATCGCGTCTGTAACAAGGACAAGGTCTGTGGTAAAATCTCCTCGGATACAAAAAATTTAATTACGTTGGCTTTTTTTTGCGCTCTGGTGCGGACATCAAATAGCATGGATACTGCTTCGGCTGCAGCCGTACTCTCATCCAATAGTGAAGCATTCGCCAATTCCATTCCAGTGAGATCGGTAATGACGGTCTGGAAGTTTAAAAGGGCTTCCAACCTGCCTTGTGCTATCTCGGCCTGATATGGGGTATATGCGGTGTACCACCCTGGGTTTTCCAGAATATTCCGTTGAATGACGAAAGGTGTTATGGATTCATGGTAACCAAGGCCTATATAGGTTTTGAACAACTTGTTTTTTGATGACAATGTTTTCATATGTGATAGGAACCCATGCTCGCTCATCGCTTTTGGCAACTGTAGGGGGTGTTCCAATCGAATGTCCGATGGGATAGTTTCGGCGATTATTTGGTCCAAACTCCCGGCCTTAACGGTTTTAAGCATTTCCTGAAGATCCCCCCCATTGATTCCGATGTGGCGTGAAGCAAACAGATCTGTTCTCATATCTATGGTATTTGATGGGCAAACTTAGGGATTTAATCCTTCTAAAGTAAGTGTATTGGTCGTCTAGGGGGCTAAAGTTTTTAACGAAAACAAAGGGTTATAAACAGTTTGGTTATTTTTACCCGATGAATTCCATGAGGCGACTGTTCGATTTTTATCTGGATGCCAGTATACATGTAGCTTTGGCTGTAGTATCATTGGTAAAGGCCACGAGCTGTTTTTTTAATATGGAATTGGATGCCCATCTAATGTATTTTGTTTTTTTTGGAACTATAATCAATTATAACTTCATTAAATATGGCGTAGAGGCCGAAAAATATTTTTTAGTGGAAAACAGATGCCATAAAAACATTCAATTTTTTAGTTTTATTTGTTTTGCCCTCACCTGTTATCACGCTTGGTTCTTGAGTGCGGATACTTGGTTGGTCCTGTCGGTATTGGTCCTGTTGACCGGTTTCTACGCATTGCCGGTTTTGCCAAGGGCCCGAAATCTAAGAAGTGTTGGAGGGCTTAAGGTTTTGATCGTAGCCTTGGTTTGGGCAGGAATCACAGTCGTATTGCCTGTTTTAGGGACACAAAAGGCCTTGGTATGGGATGTTTGGGTAGAAGTGGTACAACGTATACTTCTGGTATTGGTGCTGTTGATTCCGTTTGAGGTCAGGGATTTGGCTTATGACGAACTGGAACTAAAGACCGTTCCTCAGCGAATAGGGGTGATGCGAACCAAGGTGTTCGGGGTTTTCATGGCCTTTTTGTTTTTTGCCTTGACCTATCTTAAGGATGTTGTTTCGGAAGGGGAGCTGATCGCCAAAGGAATACTTTTCTTGGTCTTGAATGGCCTTATGTTCGTGACCAGACGTAATCAACCCAAGTATTTCTCTTCTTTTGGGGTAGAGGCCATCCCTATTTTATGGGGGTTGTTTGTTTGGGCAATTATATATGGGCCCTAGATTTTTTCATTGAGCTCCTTCTTCATTTTCACCTTTTCTTCCTCAGGAAGGCAATGCAATATGGCTTTGTTGCAGAGAGAGGTCAACCTACTGTTCTTTCTGGAGAATCTGGAACAGGCCTTACAGATCGTAAGATGCCAGGCTAACTTTATCTTTTCAGTAAAGGTAGCCTCTTTGTATTGTTTCTTATTGCAGATAATCGCTGCTTCTTCGCACGAGATCATATTCAAAACCAATTTTTGTTGAGACAGTCCATCAAGGCAGTCCTTGCCCTATGGATCATTACCCACAGATTAGACGGGTTTATACCCAGTTCTTTACAAATATCCTCGGTATGCATGCCTTGGATAGTTTTTAAGGTGAATACCAAGGATTGCTTTTTTGGTAATCTTGAAATGCATTCCTGGATTGCCAAACCTAATTCCCCATTCTCGATATCCCCGCTTCCAGATATGCCCAAAGGGTCTGTAACTTGTTCTTCGAGCCAATCCCCATCGGTATCCATTTGGCTGCTGTAGCCCATACGCACTTCAGCTTTTCCCTTATTTGAATTGGTCTTTCGGTAATGGTCGAACACCTTTCTTTTAAGAATGGAGACTAGCCATGTGCGTTCGGTTGCCATACCTTTGTAATTTGCCGCCGATTTTAATCCTGAAAAAAAAGTTTCCTGAACAAGGTCTTTTGCGATTTCGGTATCATTTACCCGGGTAACCGCATAGTTGAAAAGATAATCCGCATATTTGTCCACCCATGTTTCGGGACGTAGTTGGTAATCTGCCATGGGTCTTATTGCTCTTGTCAAGATTAAACCAAATTTAATGATAAATTCGTTTAAACTTTTTGGGTTTAGGCGAAAATCAGTGGGTTTTTGTTCTGTTGAAGGCTTTTTAGGTTATATGGCAAGGGCTGCGGAAGTAAAGAAAGGCAAAGATAGGGCAGGAAACAGCAGTTTTTTAGCAAGCCGAAAAAGTTTAAAAGAGTTCGATTATACCTATTTTTGAAAAAAAGAAATATTATGAGATCAATATTATTGACCAGTGTTGTGTTGTTTCTAAATATAGGCTGTTCACAGATCAAGGAAAAGCATATTACTGAAGTTGCCCGGACTGAATTGGATAGCATTCTATTGGTAGATGTTAGGACTCCAAAGGAATATAATGCCGGTCATTTGGAGAATGCCCGAAATATTGATTGGATGGGGGATAGTTTTATTTCCGAATTTGAAAAAATAGGGAAGGATGAAACCATTTACCTGTATTGTCGAAGTGGAAAACGTAGTGCCAATGCAACCAAGTATTTGGGTTCTTTAGGCTATAATAAGGTGTTCAACCTAAAGGGAGGTTATATCGCTTATAAGGCGGCAAAGGAATAGTCCTCTGTTGAAATATAGAAAGGGGAGGAAAGCCACAATCAGGGGTTTCCCTTGTTTGTGGCTTTCCTGGCCCGTTCTGAAGGTCAAGGACTTTCTTGGTTTCCCAACGAATTATAGGAAGCCATCAAGTGTTGTTCCCTAGGTTGTTATAATAACCCAGCTCTTTTCAACAATGCCTCGACCTTTGGTTCGGCACCCCTGAAACGTTTGTACAAGACCATAGGTTTTTCGGTACCGCCCTTGGACAGTACGTTGTCCTTGAATTTTGTCGCAACCTCTTTGTCAAAAATCCCCTTTTCTTTAAAATAGGCAAAGGCATCGGCATCTAGCACCTCGGCCCACTTATAACTATAATAGCCCGAGGAGTAACCACCTTGGAAGATATGGGAAAAGGCCGTACTCATACAGGTTTCGACAGTATCGGGATATAGTTGTGTGCTTTTGAAAACCTTGGTTTCGTGCGATTTGACATCTTTGATGCCCGAAGGGTCGGCACCGTGCCATGACATATCCAAAAACCCAAAGCCCAATTGGCGTAAGGTCGCCATACCTTCGTGGAAGGTGGCGGACTCCCTTATCTTGTTGATTAATTCCATGGGTATGGTCTCCCCGGTTTCGTAATGGGTGGCGAAGAGTTCCAAGGCTTCTTTTTCATAACACCAATTTTCCATTATTTGGCTTGGTAGCTCTACAAAGTCCCAATACACCGAAGTACCCGAAAGGCTAGGGTAGGTGGTGTTGGCAAGCATCCCATGTAGGCCATGGCCGAATTCATGGAATAAGGTGGTGACCTCATTAAAGGTCAATAAGGAAGGTTTGCTCGGTGTTGAGCGGGTAAAATTGCAAACATTTGAGATGTGGGGGCGAACATTCTTCCCGTTCTCCATGTATTGTGGCTTAAAGGATGTCATCCATGCACCACCGCGCTTGCCTGCCCTTGGGTGAAAGTCGGCATAGAACAAGGAGATAGGGTTCCCTTTGTCATCGGTTACACGGTATGTCTTTACCTCATCGTGGTAGGTGTCAATATCAAAGACCTCGGTAAAATGTAATCCGAACAATTTCTCGGTAACCTTAAAAACCCCGGCTATTACATTTTCCAATTTGAAATAGGGTTTTAGTTTTTCGTCATCAAGGTCAAAAAGGTCCTGCTTCAACTTCTCGGCATAGTAAGAACTATCACATTTTTGTAGCTGGTCTATCCCGTCCAATTCCTTGGCGAAATCCTCCAATTGCTTAAATTCCCTTTCGGCTGCGGGTTTTGCTTTGGCCAAAAGCTCGTTCAAAAAACCATATACCTTGTCCGGTGTCTCGGCCATACGCTCTTCCAACACAAAATGTGCGTGTGATGCATAGCCTAGGAGAACTGCCCTTTCATGGCGAAGATTGGCTATCTTGAGTACGTTTTCCCGATTGTCGAATTCGTTATTGTGAAAGGCCTTGCTCCCAAAGGCCAGGGAAAGTTCTTTTCGGAGTTCCCTGTTCTTGGCATATTTCATAAACGGAATATAGCTGGGGTAGTCCAAGGTGACCAGCCACCCTTCTTTGTTCTTCGATTTTGCCAGTTGGGCCGCAGCTTCCTTTTCGCCTTCCGGCAATCCGTCCAGGTCATTTTCATCGGTAAGGGACATTTCGTATGAATTGGTCTCGGCCAGGACATTCTCCCCGAACTTCAATTTGGATCTGGAGAGCTCGGCATCTATCTCGCGCAGGCGTTTCTTTTTATCATCGGGTAGATTGGCACCATTACGGCTAAAACTTTTGTATTTTTTATCGAGCAGGGTGTCTTGCTCAATGGTTAGGCCAAGTTTGTCCTTTTGCTCATAAACGGCCTTTATTCTCTTGAAAAGTGCCTCGTTCAAGGTGATATCGTTACTGAATTCGGAAAGGAGGGGAGATACTTCTTGGGCGATTTCTTGTATTTCCCCGTTGGTCTCTGCCGAATTCAAATTGAAGAAAACGCTTGAGATCCTGTCCAATTGTTGTCCTGAGAACTCCAGCGCTTCGATGGTGTTCCCAAAAGTTGGTGTATCGGTATTCTTTGTTATTGCATCGATCTCCGATCGGGCATCCTCGATTGCCTGTAAAAAGGCAGGTTTGAAATGCTCGTTTTTTATTTTGGAAAATGGTGCGGTATCAAATGGCGTAAGTAGAGGATTCATTATATTCTGTATGAAAATAGATTTGTGTGATCGTTTTTTTTTTTTTTGTTCCTTGCTAAATGTCCCTCACTTTTTTTGCACCTTCGACCACCTTCTGTTTCAGCCCCTCTTTGTATAGGATGATTTTGTCGAGCACGCGTTTATCGGAACTGCCTATAACCTGTGCGGCCAGGATACCGGCATTTTTGGCCCCGTTCAAAGCGACCGTGGCAACAGGGACACCACTAGGCATTTGAAGGATCGATAGTACGGAATCCCACCCATCTATCGAATTACTGCTTTTTACGGGTACTCCGATAACGGGAAGTGGGGACATTGAGGCGACCATGCCCGGAAGGTGGGCCGCCCCACCTGCTCCCGCGATTATAACGGAAATACCGTTTTTATGTGCGTTTTTACTGAAATCAAAAAGTTTTTCCGGAGTGCGGTGTGCCGATACGATATCAACATCCACTTCGATGTCGAATTCCTTAAGGATGTCAATGGCATCCTGCATTACCGGTAGGTCGCTGGTGCTTCCCATTACTACTGCTACCTTGCTCATAATTTTTGTTTTTTTGTTGAAATAGTATAAATTTTGTCGTCAACTTCAATAATTGCCTTGTTTTTTTCGATTGGCAATATTTAGGCCTTCGTATGGGTTTCGGATCGTGATGTATTGTTGTCGTATCGGTTTTGGTTGGTACGAATATTAAAAGTACTGAACTTTCGATTAAGAACTTAGCCAAAAGGTTGCATTTTGTTTTATCTTTTTTATTCCAGTTCCCCTTTTTCCTTAAGAAATCCGAATATTTTTTTATCTACTTCGGATATAATATCCAAGTCTTTATAATTCAACCATTTTATTTCCTCAATTTCACTTGTAGGCTTTAAAATCCCATTGTATTCAGCTCTGTAACAGCTCATTTTAACCAGAACACCTTCTTTCGCCCCGTCTGATTGTGCTTTGAAAGTCCCAACATATTCAATGGTATTGTTTTTGATCTGCACATCCAATTCCTCTGATATTTCCCTGATAAGGGTCTGTTCATCAGTTTCCCCTAATTCCCTTTTCCCCCCTGGGATATAGTATTTCGTCTTTCCTTTAGATCTTGTACTGAGGATTTGTCCATCTTTTGTTTCAATAAACGCTATTTTATCAACTTCTGTCATCTTCCAATGTATTGCCAATGGTTTGTGTATCTAGGGTTTTGGGGCACTTTCGTTTCGGCTTGTTGCTTGGTTAAATATAAATGCCTTATGTTTTTCATCTCGGTTCTTTGTTGGGCGGTATATTTTTATTTTATTCTTTCCAATTTATATTCTTTGTCAACAAGTATTTTTAGAAGTCCATTTTCTCCTCCCAAATGTCCCATGCCGACAGCAATAAAAACCGGCTCTTTTTCAACAAGATTTATTATGTCTTCAGTCCAGTTGTTGTTCCTTACGTTAACGCTCAATTCGACCATTTTTCTTGGCATTTGTGATGCCATACTGTCCTTAAATGCCAAAATTTGCTCTTTTTTGTACATTTCTAGAGTCTGTTGGTAAACTTGAATAATTCTATCTTTTTCAAAATCTGTTTTGAGAAATTCAATTTCACTTAAATCCGTCATAATTCTTAAGATTTCTTCGGTTGATTCAAGTCCAGATATTTTAATCTCATTGTTATTTGCGATTTCAATTAGTTGACCTTCCATTGAAACTAAATCATTTCCATATTCTGAAATTAATACCTTGTAGTTTTCAGTGAAGAATACAGGCATTTCAAAGTTTATGAATTTTTGTTGTCCATGTTTATCCGTTATATCTCTTTCCAATGCTAAAACCTTACATTTTTTAAGCTTTGATATTGCATTTTCAGAGAGCTTTAACTGATTTTTGGGATATAAATGAACTGTTCCGAATAGATAAGACTCTATTCCTGATTTAGAGGTAACCTTCCATAAATTCCCAAGTTCAAAATCTCCCTTTTTTGTTTTTGAACAAGAGTTTAATAGGAATAATAATATTAAAAATAGATATTTTTTCATATGTCATCGAATGGTTGGGCTATGAGTAACCTCGTGGTTTAACGTTAAACCTTGTAAGTACGCACTAAACTAAAAATCTATAAGGATTTTTAGAAGTAGGTGGTAACAAGTGATTATTCATAGTCATTGTTGGGCAATGTTTTTTATTCGGTTCACATTTTCAAGGTTTTTCCCGTAATCGATTAAGGTTGTTTTCAATTTCCGTCATTTTCATTTTTCCGATTATTGGATCCGCTTTAAGCTTTTTTATCAGTTCGGATTTATTAAATCCTGATTTAATGTTTTTCTTTTGGCCTACACCTGAATTTTGGTCTGTTATTTCTTGGACTCCATTTTTTTAAGTCTGTATTTGTGAAAGGAAACCAATATTAATGACATGGTAATTCCAAAAAAGAAGGTCATGAATAGGAATTCCCATACTTTGAACCCATTGCCATTAGCTAGGTCAAAACCTAACATTATCGGTCGTCAGTAAAAAAGCCTTTATGTACGATTTTGTAATCGGTTTCATTAAATATTGCCTGACTAGGGGCTGTCCGCACATATCCCCATCTTCGGTTTTATGGCCTACAAGTGGGCAAAGGAAAAAAAGAACGCTTGGGCACCTCATAAAAAATCCTATTTGCTTATTACTTTAATGGTTTCTTTTACCTGTTGCGCAATGGCTCTTGCCTTACTTAGGTCCTTGTCAACAATGGTAACATGGCCCATTTTCCGAAAAGGCCTGGTCTCTCTTTTGCCATAGATGTGGGGGGTAACCCCATCCAGTTTCAAGATGTCCTCAATATTTTGGTAGACCACATTTCCAGTATGTCCTTCCGCACCTACCAGATTCACCATTATCCCCGCCACCTTACTTTCCGTACTGCCCAAGGGCAGTCCCAGAATGGCCCGGATATGTTGTTCAAATTGATTTGTGTAGCTGGCCTCAATACTATAATGTCCACTGTTGTGTGGTCTGGGAGCCACCTCGTTGACCAAGATCCCATCTTCGGTTGTCTGGAACATTTCAACAGCCAATAGCCCAACATGTTGTATATGGTCGGACACTTTAAGTGCGATTTCCTTGGCTTTTTCCGCTACTTTGTCATCAATACGGGCCGGACATATAACGTATTCGACCTGGTTCGCTTCAGGATGGAATTCCATTTCAACGACCGGGTAGGTGGTAACATCGCCCTTTGTGTTCCGGGCCACGATTACAGCGAGCTCATTCTTGAAAGGAATCATGTCCTCGGTAATGCACTCGCCAGGGGGTAGCCCTTCCAGGTCACCAATGTTTCGTATGACCTTCACCCCTTGGCCGTCATACCCGAACTGGGCACTTTTCCAAACAAAGGGAAAGGACAGACTTTTGTTTTCGATGCTATCCTTGATTTCACTGGCATAGGCAAAGCATGAAAAAGGTGCTGTTGGGATATCGTTGTCGATATAGAACAATTTTTGTCTGGCCTTGTTCTGTACAATACGTAATGCCACCGTAGGCGGATATACTTTTACCCCCTCGTGTTCCAATCTTTCAAGTGCATCCACATTCACATTCTCAATCTCTATGGTCAGTACATCGACCTTCTTCCCGAAATTGTAGACGGCATCAAAATCCAATAGGTCGCCGATAAAAAACGCATCGCAGGCTATTCTGCAGGGGGCGTCCTTGGAAGCATCCATGACCTTGGTGTGTATATCGAATTTCCGGGTTTCATACAACATCATTTTACCTAGTTGGCCACCGCCTAATATGCCTAGTTTAAAGTCAGATGAGAAAAAATCCATGTGTGTTGGTTTGTGGGGTTAGGGTTAGTGTTCGTTGTGTGTCGATAACAAAAATACATCGAATTCTTAAAACGGGATGGTTGTGGTCCAAAAAGAGAAATCAAAATGGTATCTTTGTAATCCTAAAAAACCTAAACCATTGATAAAACTACACGATAAGTACTTTAAGCCTTTCCTTAGTGAAGAGCGGATTCTTGCAGCAGTGAGGTCCATTGCCCAAAAGGTGGCCGTGGATTATAAGGATGGGATACCTGTTTTTGTGGGGGTATTGAATGGGTCCTTTATGTTCATGGCGGACTTTTTAAAAGAATATCAGCACCTTTGTGAAGTATCGTTCATAAAATTAAGCTCATACCAAGGCCTGACCTCCACGGGGATTGTCGAGACCTTGTTGGATCCTCCCGATGATTTGGAGGGAAGGAGCGTGATCATTCTAGAGGATATCATAGATTCCGGGCGCACACTCAAGGAACTGGTACATCTCTTCAATAATATCAATGTAAAGGAATATAAGATCGCTAGCTTGTTCTACAAGTCCGAAGTGTATAATGGAGAGTATTCGATAGATTATATCGGGATAGATATTCCAGATAAATTTATTGTGGGATATGGTCTCGATTATAATGAGTTGGGGCGTAATCTTAGGGAAGTTTACCAATTAAATGAAAAACATATGATCAATCTAGTTCTTTTTGGCAAGCCAGGTGCCGGAAAAGGTACACAGGCCGAATTTCTTAAAGGCCAGTATAATTTAAAACATATTTCAACGGGTGATGTTTTCCGTTACAATATAAAGAACGGGACCGAATTGGGGAATCTGGCCAAATCCTATATGGATAAAGGTGATCTGGTGCCTGATGAGGTGACTATTAAAATGTTGCAGGACGAGGTTGAAAAGCATCCTGAGGCCAGTGGGTTTATCTTTGATGGTTTCCCAAGGACAGTGGCACAAGCCAAGGCCTTGGATGGATTCCTGGAGACCAAGGATATGAAGATAGATGCTACCCTTGCCCTCGATGCGGACGATGAGTTGTTGATACAACGTCTTTTGGAGCGTGGTAAGATCAGTGGGAGGACGGATGATCAGGATGAGTCCAAGATCAGGAACCGTTTCGAGGAATACAACCAAAAAACAGCCCCACTGAAGGACTATTATGAAGCCCAGGGCAAATACCATAGTGTTAATGGTGTAGGTGCCATTGAGGATATTACCCGTCGTTTGGGCAAGGTAATAGAGGAATTGTAGGTATGCAAATGCCATATGGATAGTTCTTCTATTATGGTCAAAAGCTTTGTTTTTTTGGAAAATAGATCACAGGCAAACTAAAATTGTCCCAGTACAAGTCACACTAATTAATGGTAAATACATTTAAAAATGACCGAAGGCAATTTTGTTGATTATGTGAAGATCCATGCCATTTCTGGTAATGGAGGCAAGGGTTCCGTACATTTGCACCGGGAGAAATATATTACCAAGGGCGGCCCTGATGGAGGTGATGGCGGTCGTGGTGGCCATGTCATCGTTCGGGGCAATAAAAACCTGTGGACCTTGGTCCACTTTAAGTTCAAGCATCATTTTAAGGCAGGTCATGGCGGACATGGCAGTAAAAACCGAAGTTCAGGGGCCGATGGCGAGGATGTGTATATGGATGTTCCCTTGGGTACGGTCATCAGAAATACCGAAACCAATGAGATCCTATTCGAGATTACCGAGGAAGGGGAGGAAAGGATACTTGTTGAAGGTGGTATGGGAGGTCGTGGCAATTGGCATTTTAAGACCGCTACAAACCAAACGCCCCGTTATGCACAACCAGGTGTAAAAGGGCAAGAGATTGATGTTACCATAGAGTTGAAGTTATTGGCCGATGTGGGCTTGGTGGGTTTTCCCAATTCGGGTAAATCTACCTTATTGGCGGCCATTACATCCGCAAAACCCAAAATAGCGGATTATGAGTTTACCACATTGAAACCCAATTTAGGGATTGTTGGGTATCGCGATTTTCAAAGTTTCGTCATGGCCGATATTCCGGGTATTATAGAGGGTGCCGCGGAAGGAAAGGGTCTTGGGCACTACTTTTTAAGACATATTGAACGAAATTCGGCCCTTTTGTTCCTGATTCCGGTAGATAGTGATGATATCAGCAGGGAATATAGGATTCTGTTGGACGAATTACGGCGATATAATCCTGAACTATTGGATAAGGAACGTTTGGTGGCCATTTCGAAATGTGATATGCTCGATACCGAACTGATGGATGAAATGAGGATTGGGCTGGATAAGGATTTTAAGGACGTTCCGTATATGTTCATTTCCTCTGTTGCCCAGCTTGGCATCCAAGAGTTGAAGGATGAACTATGGAAAATGCTTAACAGTTAATCGAAATTAAAGCTTTTACCTTAGATAAAAGCCGTGTTTTACTTACATTTAGGTAAAGTAAAGATGATGGAAAATAGATACTGTTTCTTATTGATAGCTCTTTTGTCTGCTTCTTGCCAAGCGGTTCGCGTGCAGACCGATTATGAAAAGGGAACGGATTTCTCCAATTATACGACATATGATTATTACGATGGCCTCGACACAGGTTTGGGTGGATTGGAAGAAAAACGATTGATCAGGATTTTTGATGTGGCCATGCAAGGTAAAGGATTACTACTTTCGGAAGAGCCTGATTTTTTTGTCAATATCCAAAGTGAGGTCTATCAAGCCCGAAACAATAATACTGTTGGACTGGGTATAGGGGGTGTTGGAGGAAATATTGGCGGGGGTGTCTCCGTTGGTGTTCCTGTCGGACAGGCCAAAGTACAACGCGAAATCATTTTCGATTTTGTCGATAGCCAAAACGGACAATTGTTCTGGCAGGCCAAAACGAGCAGTGGCTTTAATGAAAAAACCACTCCGATGGAGCGGGAACTTGAACTTCAGGAAATTGTGGGGAAAATGTTGTCGAAGTACCCACCAAAACCCAAGAAATGAAATTCCACTTAAGTAATAGCAACGATTAGTTGAGTAAGTTCCTGTACTTGTTCCTATAACCTATCAACATGGCAATATTCAGGATAAGAAGAATAAGTGACCCTATTATCGTGGAAGGTGCCAAGGTGATATGAAAGAGAACAGCGTTGATGGAAACACTCATTAGGATAAGGGCCATTAAAGCACCGTATTTGTTGAGGAGGAAGGCCAGACCCGCCAAAACTTCAACAACCCCTACCAAAAACATTGTTCTTGAACTTGCCATACTTCCCATATATCCCATGGCGGCTTCGCTCATTGCACTGTTGTCCATAGGTATAAAACTGTAAAATTTATTGAGCCCAAAGGCTAGGACGAATAGGCCGAAAAGTATTCTTAAGGCCATGAAGACTTGTGGGTTCATAATGCATAGGTTTATTTTGTTGTACGAATATAATGAAAATCAGTTGTTTATGGGTACTGTTTTTTGGGATTTATGATATTCGGCCAGAATCCCGACCATTCATAAAGACGTATAGAAAGTCGTTTTCGTAAGGCCCACTACCTTCTGTAGGCAATGTCTCCCTTACTGTCCATCCCCACTGTCTACCACTACACGGAACCCTTCTGAATGACTTGAGAATTCCGGGGCATACATACTTTGGATCGTAGTGGTACCGTTACTGAATTCCCCTGCATTGTTCACTCTTAGGTCGTATTCGAACACATAAATACCCTTTGGTAAATAATCGAAAAAGAAATTGGTACTGGCATCCTTGGTACTTTCATAATACCCTAAACCGTCTTGCCATTTATAGCTTGAAATTACATTTATGGGTTCAAGTCCGGCAGCACGCATGTCCTTCATATGGACAAACTCCATATTCCGGTCAGAACGGAGCTCAATGCGTACACGCACCAAGTCACCCACTTTCAGGGTGCTGTTCTCGGTGATTTCCGAAATTACCTCAGCTGTATCGGTATTTTTTTTGAGGAATAATTTTTTCTTTAGTTGTAAGGGTGTCCTAGCGGATGTTATTTTATCCAGGTCCTCAAAATATTGCCAGTATAAGGCGCCCCAAGCAATACCATCCCCTTTTTTGGCAAGTTGGACTTCACCCATTCCAGGTTTGATCTCACTGTTGTTCCATGATGTCTTGTAATATCCCGTGCCGGCTTCAACGGAAACATTCTCCATTTTGGAAGGTTCGATCTTTTCACCACCGATTAGGACATCTACGGCTTGGGTAACGGAAAGCCAATCGTTGCCCTGTAGTAACAATGCGTATACCGCATCGGTAGTGGCCTTGGTCGTTTTCCATTGATTGGTCTGTTTGTTTTTTAACAACCAGACCTTAAGGTTATCGACTATGGTGATGTCATTTCCGATTTCAGAAAAGGCCTCGATAAGTAGGGATTGGGTCTCTATAGGTGCCTGGTACCAGAACCAGGATGAGGTATTCTCTTTCCAGTACATTCCCATTTCCTCGGAATCAATACTATTTTGCTTGAGCGATCGCAGGATCTTGTTCGCTGTCAAAGTATCATTGCCCCTATATAGGGCCAAGGCCAATATCCCCTTGTTGTAAAGACTGCGTTTTGTCCAGTAGGTTTTGGCCTGCCCCCGATAATAATCCATAATGCCATCCACTTTCTTAGAGGTCTTGATCTCATTAAAAAAACTGCGCATATATAGATAATGCATTTGCATATGGCTTAGATGGTCATCATTGGGGTTGGTTGCATATTTCTTCATTTGTTCGTACTCCGATACAAACTCGTTATCCAAATAGCGGATTGCCTTGGCAATCATCTCTTTCTGTTTGTTGTTTTTACTTGGTACGACGGAGAGTTTTTTCAGGTGGCCAAGTCCGGTAATGATATGTTGGGTGATAAAACGGTTCTCCCGTCCACCTTTAAACCATGCCCAAGCTCCACTGGACATCTGGTTTTGTTGGAGTTTGTTCAAGGCATTGGCCTGTTCATCCCTCATTTTGTTCAGGTCGAAAAGGAAGGCGATCCGTTTTTTCTGGGCAGTCTCGGATTGGGCATCCCGTAACCAAGGGGTTTCCTGGATCAGAAGGGATTTTAGTTCCTTGTTCTTTTCCAAATTACCCAATAAGGCGTCCGAACTTGCCCATTGGTCAAGAACATCACGGATTCTTGGGGAGCTATTGGCAATATGGCCCGCTAGGGAATTTGCATAATAGCGTGAAAAAACCTGTTCGTTGCAATCATAGGGGTACTCCATTAGATAAGGCAAGGCCTGTATGGCGTACCATGCAGGATTGGAAGTGATCTCCAAGGTGAGTTTATGGTTTCTTAGGGTGGTTGAGGTGTTGTCCCTCAATTTGTCCAAGGTAAACGTCTTGGTTTGGTCACTGCGTACCCACATAGGTAAGGTTTCGGTCACCATTTTGCGATTGGTCAATACTGGGAGTACATTCTGTTCCCCATCGCTGAAATCCCCCGCTTTCGCAATAACCGTATATTGAACGGCCTGTAAATCGGTGGGGACCTTCAATCGCCATGATACTTGGGTATTGCCCAGAGAGTCTACGGAGAAAGAAACCTTGCCAGGTTGTTTCCCGGTTTTGGAAGATAGTAACTCCTTGGAGATATCCTTTCCGGAAACAACATCGACCAATGCCAATTCAGCTTGTCCCAATAGTTTGTTTTTGGTAAGGTTGGCTATTTTGGAACTTATTACGATTTCATCACCTTCACGTAGAAAACGAGGTGCATTGGGCATGACCATCAATTCTTTTTGTGTCACCGTCTCTAAGGTGGTAATGGCACTTTGTAGGGATTTTGTATGTGCCAGAAGTTGTAGCTTCCATTGGGTCAAGGCCTCTGGGCCGGTAAAACTGAAAGAGACATTTCCCTCTTTGTCGGTATGCAGTTGGGGAAAGAAAAAAGCGGTCTCCTGTAGGTTCTTTCGAATGGGGACCGTGTTCAGGCCTTTTTTTTGTTGGTTTTCCCCATCGGTCACATTCTCCTTTTTGTCAGTATATGCAAGGTTACCGTCATCCTCAATGATTGCCATCCCATTCAAGGCATTCCCCTCAGCTTTATCCATGGCCATCATTGGAACGGCATTTTCCATAAATCTTTTTGCCCGATAGTTTCCGGACCGTTGTCCAAAATACAGCCCAAACCAATCAAAGCTGTCATACTGCTGCTGCCTATACCATTTTTTATGGGTATGGTCATTGAACACCCTAAAGGAAGTACTGCTAAAGCTCTTATAGGCATTGCTTTGGTAAATTGAATGATATGTAGGGTCGTATAAGGGGTGGAAAGTCCATGAGTGACCTTTGAACACATCCAGGGAAGCATCGTACATGCTGGCCAAGACTTCGGCAGTCACTTTTTCCCCTTTGGCCCCCTTGATCTTGAAACCCCATGTTTCATCACTGCCAGGTTGTAGCTTGTCCCGAAAGGTCAAGGTCTCTACCTCTAAATCGGTTTTGGGGTATGGGACTATAATAGGGAGGGTATTCGAAACAAAGGAGTTAAAGGCGGAAAAACTATAGTTAATGGAAAAACCACCAAGGTCATCCTTGTTGACCGGAACAGTTATGGTCTTGGAACCATTGTTCAAACGGATCGATTGTGTGTCGGTTATTCTTTGGCCCTTTTCAATATGGAGGGTCACCAAGAGGTCCCCGGCACCCGAGGACAAAGTGATACGGGCAGTTTCCCCAATGGAATAACTATCCTTGTTTGTTTTGATGCTGAACAGTTGTTTGTCCGCCAATGTCCTGTCCTTTTCGCTGAAAAGGGTCGTTTGCGCCTCATCTTTTATTATATGCCCGAATTTATCCTTGGTTTCCAGTAGGATACGGTATTTCCCTGAGGCCCATTTTTTGATGTTCCCCAAACTGATTTCATTGGATGTATTGGTGTCGAATGATTTTTCGAGGACCATTTCCCCATTTTCCCATTGTCTGGGGTCATGCTCGTTTTTATAGGCGTCATGGGGGAAAAGACCTTTGAATTCTTCCTTGTTGAAACCAGCATAGTCGGGTGATTTCCAAGGTCGGTCCCGCAATACGTTCCTAGGGGGTCTTAACTTGTAAATTTTAATAATCCCTTTGGCAGGTATAAATTGACCATTTAAGTTTTGGGTTTTTATGGTGATTATGGGATCCTTCTTATCCTTGTTGAGCATTCCCTCTACGGACATATTGGCTGTAAGTGCATGGTACCCTATACGGACCGTTGTATTGGTACTGTGGGTTTCCCCATTGATGTCGGTAACATCGGCCGTTATTTCATAATTGAAAATAGGGGAGCTGTCCCTATCGGCGGATTCATCAGGTATCGCCTTGAATTTTAGTTGGTAGTTTCCCGACCCATCGGTCAATGTTTCCCCCTGTGTTATTTCCTGTGGTGCGGTGGGCCAGTACCAATAACACCATCTTGGGTAGTTGACTATTCGTTTTACGCGGTATGTGACTTTGGCATTGGTGACGGCGCTTCCGGAATAGGCCATGGCCTTTCCGTTAACGATAATGCTATCATTTACCTTAAAGGATCCGGTGATTGGGTTGAATGAAGTCTCGAATTTTGGACGTTTGTATTCTTCGACAGAGAAATTGGCAGCCCCATTGATGCTGATGGTGCCTGAACTTACCTGCAATGTATAATTACCGGTAAGACCGTTGTTGGGCAGGATGAATTCACCAGTAAAGGAACCGTATTCATTAGTGGTGTACTTTTGTTGGGCCACTTCCTGATAGTTGACGTCACGAAGCGTAACAAGAACCGTTGTGTTCGTTTGGATACCGGAATTTCCATTCTGTTGTGAGACGGCAATCCCTTTAAAATATACAGGTTGCCCAGGTCTGTAAATACTACGGTCCGTAAATACAAATGCATTATGGTTTACTTCATGTGCGATTGGTGGATTTGTTTTTTCATAAATGTGATAATCCCCAAAATAGGCGGTATCGTTATTGGTGGTAATCGTTGCGCCGATACTTGTCCATTGTTTATCGGGCAATGGTATTTTAACCTCGCCTAGATTGTCGGTGGTGAATGTCCCTGTCACGAAAGCCCGATCATAGTTCTCCCGGTATGATAGTTCCAGTTTCGTATCCGGCTTGGGTTGTCCATTGTTACGGTCGATTACCTGGAAAATATGGTGTGTTTGTGTGCGGGTCTCGACCATGGCCAGATTGGTGACCTGTATATCGGTGTAGGCGAACGAATTGTTTTTACCTTCCGGGGTGGCAAGGATGATATAGAGACCATTGTCCAATTTGGGCAATATGATCTCGGTACCGTGGTTTTGGAAATCACCTTCGTTCTTTAGGGAGGCCTTCCATGATTTGGCCAATTCCATTTTTTTTATGAAAGCGAGCTTTTTAATTTCCGGGTAAAGTTTGTTCAGCCGCTTTAGGTCGCTAAATTTCAATGTATAGGCTGAAAGATGTAGGTTTTGTTGGTTTCTATAATCGACCAATAGTCGGGAAGGTTTATCGATAGGGATAAAACGTTCTGCCCTTAATTGCAGTTTTTTTTCATGAATGGATGATGTAAGGTCCCTACTTTTATCGGCCGCTTTACTTTTCGGGAATTTTTTGATTATCGAATCACACAGTGCTGCTGCTTCTTTTAGTTTCCATTGGTGGTTTTTGTTGGTTTCTGGGTTGTAGGTATTGCCCCATTGGTAGTATAGGGAAGCAATCTCATATTTGTAAAGTGCGGATACTTCGTCGGGTGCTGTTTCCGTCACGGAATTCTGCAATACTTCCAGATAGTATTGTTCCTTATTCGGGAAAACAGCATGTTGTTGTACAAATTTCAAGCGGTCTAGATCAACATCCACCAAGGCTTGCGTGTTCTTGTTGGCCAAGTGGAACCCGAGTAGTTGTTGGTATAGCAGTAATGCCTTGGATTGCAATGAGGTGTCGTCCGAGGTATCTATTTTCTCTGTGATGAACGATTGGGCCTCGCATAATAATTCGGGATTGTCGATTTCGAATTTATTGGCAGGTCGTGTAATATTCGTCTCTTGGGTCTTGTAAAAATCTAAGGCCGTATGGGCGATAATATCGTAAAGGGTAGGGCGGAAGGCCTCTGAGCCCTCCTGTCCGTGCAGGATTTCCTTGAAAGAACCTACCTTGGCCTGTTGTAATGTCTTGGGATCTGCCAATGCATTCCCAAAATGGATGTTGATTTCCTCAAAGAGGGTTGTCAGGTCCCAAGTCCTAAAATCAATCGGGTCGGTCTTTGCCCCGGTTTTGGTCCTATTGTAGAATTTATATCGGTTTTGCTGAAAAAATTGCCAATACAGATTGGCCAAGTAACTCTCCAATATATTTTTGGTCGGTGGTTTCGCTTGTGCTATCCCTTGCCTAAAATCATTGATGATCTGTAGTTGGGCATCCTCCTCCAAGATCATGGTGTATTTCGATAAATAAAGAAGCGACTTTATGGTTTGGGTGGTATTATTCTCCCTTTTCGCCTTTCTTGAGATACCTTCCACTATCCCTAGGGCAGACTTGGTCAAGGCTTCCTTTTCAAATTGGGTTACCTTTTTCCATAGGACTTCATAGGATTCGTCGCTTTTTTGGGAATGTGACATTTGGGAAAATAGAATCATGGTTAATATTGCAATGAGATACTTCATGGTTATGGAATTAGTGAACAAAGATGTGCAAAACCTATGCCAACGGCAATAATAAATGGGTTAAAGATATATATGAAGGTGATATGTGTTTTTTGGATACGCCATTTGCCATGGTGACCATGTATTGTTTTTTAGCAGGATATTGTCAGGTAAATTTATGGTTAACACAAGGAATAGTAGTGATGTTGGGGTTCTCGATTTTAAAACGTTCGCCAATTGCACGTGTGTTTTCAATATAGGTGGAATCTTTTTTGACTTGGTCGGCTTTGGTGTTTTGCTTTTTTCCTAGAATAGCCGATGTCTTCTTTGGGCATCTCTTGTAGAACTGATTCTTCTGGGATATCGAATAGGGTAGGCCCAAGCATGGGCTGCGAACTGGAAAAACGCTCCGATTTAAAACTGTTTTAAGTTTCAACAACTGATCTAGTTGTTTTTTTAAAGCGGCTATTCCTTAGTTTTTGCTGTTGGTCTTTTGGTTGGGGTCCCCACCATTGCCACAGCATGAAAATACTCAGATACAGCAATAAAAACAAATATTTTATGGAGTTTTACACCTGCTTTTTTGTGATAAATTACCAATAGTAATTCCATCGGAAAAATGCCTTTTTCCAAACGCTTGCAATACAATATAAGACCGCCTGGGCACCATTGCAATAGTTTGGTCTTGTTGCGTAGCTTGTTTACAGATATATAGACGACTTATCCGTGGGAGACTTGGATAATTCCGTTTGCACATGTCAAGACCCTTATGCGTATCGGTGGGTGGCGCATACATCCCAAATTTACAGCTACTATCAAGTCTTAACATAAGTTCTGATTTTGAAAATACGAAACTGGATCGATAGGTAATTTAAGTCAAGATGCAGTCGCTTGAAGGGATACATGTCGAATATCAAGTGCATAACCAGTAACCTCAATCAACCCTTTGGAGTTGATTTGAAATCTAAAGCCTCCGTTTTTAACGGAGGCTTTTTGCTTTTTTAGTCCTTTTCAAATCCATAAATAGTTGTTTGCATTCCAGCAATTTTCCATTCGCCATTCACTTTCTCCATAAGTCTTGTCTCACGTTTTATTCCTCGAAGTGAGTCCTGTTGCCTATAAGTGACCCAAGCTCCATTTCCGTAAAGGCGTACATTGATTTTGTCCAACAGTTTGGGAACAGGTTCGGGCTCCGGATGTTCCTCTATGAATGTTTTGACGAACTGGCTTATTTCTTTCCATCCGATAGATTCCGAAAAAGTACTGTCCACAAAATTCATATAGACTTTAGAGATGCTTGGGTCGTGTACCCAATTTTTTGTCCAAGCCTCGTAATCTCTCTGGAAAGCATCTTTTGTTTCGTTGTTCAGCCTTTCCAAAATCGCTTGTTTTTCCAATTCAGGATTTATTTTTTGATTAACGGTTCTGTTAACTTCACTTTCTTTTTTTTCTTTACAACTTACGAAGATGCAAAGTGTCAATAATGTGAATGCCAATAGGTTTTTAATTTTCATTTTCTTATCTTTTAGCTTGAAGCCAACGTTACTTATAACCGTTGGTTGTGGCTAAAGTAGCAAAGATTTCGGATTATTCACAGGTGGGGGCAATTACAGAAAGGATTCAGACGAAGTGGAACCCGCTGCAATTATGGTTGCCATTGTTGTACATGTTTTTTTATTCCTTATTCAGATTTTTCAAATCAATTCCTCTAAAATATCCGTTCTGTTTATAATTTTTTATACAGTGTTCTAAATTGGCTTTTCTGTATCCGCCAATGGCCTTTAGGGATTGGTTGAGCTTGAAATGATAGCTCTCATCAATAATATTTTCACCATAATTGGGGGCCAGATACCCATACCAAAGGGCCGCCGCTTTCATGTTGGATGTGTGATAGTAACAATCGGCAAGGTTCTTTATGGGTTTTGAGCTCTTGTTACGGGACAGTAGTTGCTCGTAAAGCGGAATGGCATCGCTGATGATAATAGATGTTGTCAAAGTATATTTTTGAAAGTTGAACCTTATCGATTAAGTAGGGTAGAAGACGGAAAATATGCATTTCGTCAGGTATTTTAACCGCTTTGTCGATATCGGGTGTGTTTGGAATACAGTTCTTTTGGTGTTTTTTTTCGAGAGATCAATGTCTATCTTTGCGGTGTAAATAGATTTTCATGCAAATACATTTTATCGCCATAGGGGGTAGTGCCATGCACAATCTTGCCTTGGCACTTCACCATAAGGGGTATACCGTTTCTGGGAGTGATGATGTCATTTTTGAACCTTCAAAAACAAGACTTTCCGATAAGGGGTTGCTGCCTAGCGAATTCGGTTGGTTTCCTGGGAAAATACATACAGGTTTAGATGCCGTCATACTTGGGATGCACGCAAGGCCGGATAATCCTGAGCTTTTAAAAGCCCAGGAATTGGGGGTTAGGATCTATTCCTATCCAGAGTTCCTGTATGAGCAATCCAAAGATAAGACCCGCGTGGTTATTGGGGGCAGTCATGGCAAAACGACGATTACTTCGATGATCCTACATGTGCTCAATTATCATGGTATAGCAGTCGATTATATGGTAGGGGCCCAATTGGATGGATTTGACCGAATGGTACATTTGACCGAGGAGAATGATTTTATTGTATTGGAAGGGGATGAATACCTGTCGTCACCGATAGACCGTAGGCCAAAATTCCACCTGTATAGGCCTAATATAGCGTTGTTGAGTGGTATAGCTTGGGACCATATCAATGTGTTCCCGACTTTTGATGATTATGTGGAGCAATTCCGGATTTTCGTGGATTGTATAGTGAAAGGTGGGAGCATCACTTATAACGAGGAGGACAAAGAGGTTAGAAAGGTAGTGGAGGCATCGGAAAATGCAATTCGAAAATTACCTTATAGGACTCCTGAATATAAGGTGGAAGACGGCCAAACTTTTTTGGAAACCCCGGAAGGCCCTATGCCTATTGAGGTTTTCGGAAGACATAATCTGAATAATTTGGCCGGTGCCAAATGGATATGCCAAAATATGGGTGTTGATGAGGATGACTTCCATGAGGCTATAGCTACATTTTCGGGTGCCTCAAAACGCTTGGAGAAAATCGCCGAAAGTGGATCGTGCGTAGTGTACAAGGATTTTGCGCATTCACCAAGCAAGGTAATGGCAACTACGAATGCAGTGAAAGAACAATACCCAGATCGAAAGGTGATCGCTTGTTTGGAATTACATACTTACAGTAGTTTCAATGCCGATTTTTTAAGGGAATATAAAAGGACTTTGAATGCAGCAGACGAGGCCATTGTTTTCTTTTTGCCCGAATCGGTGAAGACCAAAAAATTAAAAGAGGTAACCCCCGATCAAATTTCGGAAGCCTTTGAATACAATGGGCTAAGAATCTTCACGGAATCCGATGCGTTTAAGGAATTCGTGTTTGGTGAAGATTATGATGGTTCCGTTTTGCTTCTTATGAGTTCGGGAAATTATGGTGGACTTGACCTCAAGGCGGTGAAGAATTTGATAGAGGGGTGAGATAGACGGCCATTTTGGCCTTGGGTTTTCCTTTAAACAGGTATTTTGTCATCATAACAGTAATGTCTTGCCGTTAGGTGGATAATTTTGGTCATGAAAATCAACAAGTTCTTCGTATTGGGGAAAATTGTTCATTATCTTTAGCGGATGCAAGAAAAGCCAACCTCTTTCCCTATAAAGCATTGGGCCGATGATGATAAGCCCAGGGAGAAATTGGTACATAAAGGCAAATCCACTTTGTCCAATGCTGAATTGATAGCCATTTTGATCGGCTCTGGTAGCCGGGATGAAAGTGCTGTGGAGTTATCGAAGCGGATTCTTTCTTCCGTGGATAATAACCTGAACGAGCTTGGGAGACTTTCTATAAAGCAATTGATGAAGTTCAAGGGTATTGGTGAGGCTAAAGCGGTAACGATTGCGGCAGCTTTGGAAATCGGTAGAAGGAGAAGGGGGGAAGGGGCCCAAAAAATAAGCAAGATAACAAGTAGCAAGGATGCCTTTGAGTTATTGCAGCCGAATATGGGCGAATTGCCCCATGAGGAATTTTGGATTGTCTACCTGAACAATTCGAACAAGGTGATTCATATGGCCCAATTGAGCAAGGGGGGCATTACAGGTACTTTGGTAGATGTCCGCCTAGTTATGAAACAGGCATTGGAACTTGGCGCAGTAGCCCTTATCTTGGCACATAACCATCCTTCGGGCGGTTTAAGACCAAGCAATGCGGATAAACAATTGACCAAGAAACTTAAAAATGCAGGTGCCTCCTTGGACATAAAAATTTTGGATCATCTGATCATTACCCAAAAGGATTACTTTAGTTTTGCTGATCGATCTATTTTATAAACCTCTATAAAAAGCACAGATGTTACTGATCTATACCTATAAGATAACACCACGGTTTAGTTACGTCATGCGCCAGATATTTACCAGGGTCTTGGGGATAAAGGTATCCTATACGACCAAGGTCGAGGATTTTATAAAGCATACCGGGGCCAAGATGACCTATACCAAACAACCTTTGCAGAATGAGTTCTTCGTAAGAAGCAATGACCTTCTTTTTGAACAGGGTATCAATGACATCCAAATCAATGTGGCGGATTGGGAAGGTGTGCCTTGTTTTTTTACAACGGGCGGGAACAGTGCCTTGCCTTTCGATATTTTTTCCGCCAGTTTTTATTTACTCTCCCGTTATGAGGAGTATCTGCCACATGTAAAGGATATGCACGGTAGATTTTCCCCAAAGGATAGTGTTGCCTACCAGAATGGTTTCCTGACATTACCGGTAGTCGATATTTGGGCCAATAAGCTGTTGGATAGATTGCTGGAACGATTTCCCGATATGGAGGTCAGGAAACCTACATACAGGTATACTTCGATTATCGATGTGACCACATCACATTGTTTTGCGCATAAGGGCCTCACACGAAGTGTTGCAGGTTTTCTTCTCGATTTGGTGAACCTTAGGTTGAAACGTCTGTTCAAAAGGATATTAGTGTGGCTTGGCCTACGAAGGGATCCCTATGATAATTTTGATTTTTTAATAGAAAAAAGGAAAGAGTACGATATCAACTGTATGTTCTTTTTTCAGTTTGCCATGTATTCCACCTATGATAAGAATGTATCCCCGAACAATAACAATTTCCGTTTTCTGATAAAATCCATGGCGGATTATTGTAAGGTTTCCTTGGCAGCCTCATACAGTTCGTTCAACGATGTAGAGGTATTGAGGAAGGAAAAGAAGAACTTGGCAGAGGTGATCAACAGGCAAGTGAAGTATTCAAGAATGCGGTATAATAGGGTAGATGTGCCCCAGACCTATCGAAATTTGGTCGATGCCGAGTTTACGGACGATTTTACAATGGGATACACCCATGAAATCGGGTTTAGGGCAGGTACTTCATTCCCATTTTATTTATACGATATCAATTTGGAGTTGCAACAGCCCATTAGGGTCCATCCCTTTGCATTCCATGATTATGCACTGCATGGGGAGGGGTCTGTTGAGGATATCTTGAACAAGGTAAAGTTGTTGTACCAAGAAGTGAAGAAAGTAAATGGGGAATTGGTATCGGTCTTTTCGAACGAACTTTTAGGGGCCGAGAACCATATAGATTGGAAAGTGATTTATGAGGAGATAATCAAGAATTACCATGTATAGCAAAAAGGTGTCGGATGTTTTTTTTGACCTGGACCATACCCTTTGGGATTTTGAGAAAAACTCAGCCCTTACTTTTGGGAAGATATTGAAGGCGAATCGTGTTGAGGTCGATTTGGGTGATTTTCTCGAAGTTTACGTACCTATAAACCTAGCGTATTGGAAACTGTATCGGGAAGGGAAAATATCAAAGGCCGAATTGCGTTATCAGCGTTTGAAAACAGTATTTGATGACTTGGGCCATGAACTGTCAGATACGGTTATAAATCAATTGGCGATTGATTATATTGAGCAGCTGTCTTCATATAACCACCTTTTTCCCAATGCCTTGGAGGTGTTGGAATATTTAAAGCCGAAATATAGGCTCCATATCATTACCAATGGTTTTAAGGAGGTGCAGGAGAAAAAGTTGGTAAATGCCAAAATCCGGGATTATTTTGATCAGGTAATCAATTCAGAGGTTGCCGGGGTCAAAAAACCTGATCCCCGGATTTTCAAATGGGCATTGGATAAGGCGCAAGCCACTTCCGAAAGTTCAATTATGATCGGGGATAGTCTGGAGGCCGATATCCTTGGGGCCAAGGAGGCAGGCTTTTATGCCTTGCACTTTAACGCACATAATGAACCTGAGCACGAAATTTGCGAGATAATCTACGATTTAAGTGAAATAAAAAAGTATTTGTAGAGTTTATAAGTCGTGTATAAGACACTTTTTATCGATAAAAAAGGTTGCTGTAATGATAAGGATTGGAACTTGTTTGTGGACTATATTCGCTATCTTGATGGTTGTATCATGTGTTGAGGAACAGGATTTCAATCAATATGAGGATATTAGTGTTACCCCAACCTATGAGGCCGGTCTTTTTTATTTAGAGGTTCCCGAAAGATCGGTCAATCAATTGACTGGGACGAACGTTTACTCACGGGATTTTGATTTTGGTGCCTTTTCAGAGGATATTTTCTCAAAAAGGGTAATGGAGGGTGTGCTTACGTATGAAGTTGGGAATACGACAAGCAAACCTTTAGAGGTTGAAGTCCGGTTTTTGGATGGGGACGGAGCCGTTTTGGATGCCGAACAATTCACCTTGGGTCCCGAACCCACTGCAGTTTTGACAAAGGAAACCCACTATGGCCCATATAATGGGGATATAAATATTATAAGGAACACCTCTAGTCTTTTTGTTGTTGTCACGAACCTTGGAGACACTTCAAGCACATCTACCCAAGAGAATCCTGTGTTTACCCTAAAGAGTAGCGCTAAATTCAAGGTTCATATAAAACAATGATAGCAAGGAGATTTTTTATAATAACCGTATTGTGGGTCGGGTTATATGTGCATGCCCAGAACAAACAATTATTATATGATTTTACCGAAGTGCCCCAGGCCTTGATGGTCAACCCTGGTATGGAAACTGATTTTTCATGGTATGCAGGTATACCCGCTTTGTCCGGTGTTTCCTTTCAAGCAGGGTCCAACGGTGTTTCGGTCAATGATATTTTTGCTGATGACGGTCTCGATATCAATGATAAAATCCGTGATAGGCTAATATATGGGATGTCTGTTCGGGATGAGTTGAGTGGGACCTATCAATTGGAGATTCTTAATGGTGGGTTCAGGGGCAAGGATTCAAGTTTTTTTTACTCCTTTGGATTGTACAATGAAGGTGATGCCATAGGTTATTGGTTCAAGGATTATGCTATCTTGGGCTATGAAGGAAATGCGGATAGGCTTGGCCAACGATTTGATCTGGGCCACCTTAAGACCCGGGGCGAAATGCTCAATGTTTTCCATTTTGGGATAAATAAGAAGATAAGCGGTAATTTGGTCCTTGGGGCAAGGGGGAAGATCTACTCCAGTATATTTGATTTCAATTCGACAGATAATGAAGGCTACTTCGTAACCACTGAGGGCCAGAACAATATTCTTGCAAATACGCTTAATGCCGATTTAGGGTTAAGGACTTCCGGTATAAACGCCATTGATAATGCCCTTGATGATGATAATATACCATCGACGATTATCAAGAGGGGTCTTTTTGGGGGTAATCTTGGCTTGGGGGTCGATCTTGGCTTTACGTATTATTTGGGTTCCCAAACGGTTCTGACCGGTAGTCTATTGGATCTCGGGTTCATCCATCATGCGAATGATGTTGAGAATTTTACGTTAAAGGGAAGTGCGACGATTGAAGGTGTGGGGATTATTTTGCCGGATGCCTTGTCGGACCCTAATCAGGATTTTTGGCAAGAACTTGTAGATGAAGTAGAACAGTTCGTTCCTTTTGAAAAGGAAATAAAGAGCTATCTGACTTTTAGGCCAACCAGGCTATACGGTTCTATCCGCCATAATTTTGGGAAGCCCATGCGGGGTTTGGCGCAATGTGATTGTGGTTATCGTGTGAAAGGAAAAGGCCCTAACGTTGTTAAATACCGCAATAGTATTGGTGGCCAAATTTATGTGGTGAATAGGCCTAGGGGACCCCAAAGTGCCGTTACCGCATTTTATCAACGGAGGTTTGGTAATTTTATGTCAATAAAGGCCACTTATACAGCCGATAAGTTCACATTTACCAATATAGGTTTAGGGGCAAGCATCCAGACCGGTTCTGTTAATTTCTATCTTATGGCAGATAATTTGCTGTCTTATGGGAATATAGCGGATAGTAATTATACATCTTTCCAATTCGGATTAAATATCATATCTTGGGGTAAGAAATGATATATTCCAGTTTATGAAAAAACTTAGTGCCTTCCTTATTTTATTTAGTGTGGTTGTTGGGTACTCCCAAGAAAACCTGAATGGTTATAAGTATATAATCGTACCGAAAAAATTTGAACCTTTCAAAAAGGAGAATCAATATAAGACCAGCACCTTGGTCAAATACCTATTCGTAAAAGAGGGGTTCAATGTGGTTTATGATGATGCTTTGCCTACTGAGCTGAAAAGGAATCGTTGTTTGGGGCTACAGGTGTTTTTGATTGATGAGTCATCAATGTTCACGACCAAAACGGCTTTGTTGTTAAAGGATTGCGCTTCAAAAGAGGTTTTGACTACAATGATGGGGAGTAGCAAGGGGAAGGAATACGAGAACTCGTATAGAGATGCATTGACCAAGGCTTTTACGACGATCAAGGCGCTAAACTACCGATATTCACCAAAGGAAGTGGAAAAAACGGCAATGATGCGGACGGCTCCCCGGCCAGAGGAAGAACATCCTAGGAATAAGGTGGATGGGGCCGTGGTCAAACAAGTCGCGAATCCCAAGGACCAATTGTACAAAAGTATTGCCCCCGTTGAATCAACGATCAAGAAGGCCGAGTCCGTAGAACGGACAGGGGTGTCAGGGGAACAGGGTAATTCGGATATGCTTTATGCCCAACAAATAGCAAATGGCTACCAACTTGTGGATGGTACACCTAAGATTCGGTTAAAAATATACCACACTTCCTTACAGGATGTCTTCAGTGTCCAATATGACAAGGATAATGGTGTAGTGTTCAAGAAGGATGGAAAATGGTATTTGGAGTATTCTTCCGATGGGCAGATAAAGAAGGAAACCTTGAACATTAAGTTCTAGGATCCGTATTTATCTTTCCAACGTTTTTCCAAAAAATCACCAATGACATTTTCACGTGGGTTTTTACCGGGTTTATAGAAACGGGTTCCCGTAAGCCCATCAGGTAAAAACTCCTCATCCACAAAGTTGTTCCCATACCCATGGGCATACTTGTATTCTTTTCCATAGCCCAAGTCCTTCATCAACTTGGTCGGTGCATTCCGTAGATGTAGGGGGACAGATAGGTCGCCTGTCTGTTTTACGGTCTGTTGGGCAGCGTTGATTGCCATGTAACTGGCATTGCTTTTTGCGGAAGTTGCCAAATAAATGGCACATTGTCCCAGGATGATCCTAGCTTCTGGATAGCCTATTGTGGTAACTGCCTGAAAGGTATTGTTGGCGATGACCAAGGCAGTTGGGTTTGCAAGGCCTATATCTTCGGAGGCGGATATCAACATTCTTCGGGCAATGAACTTTAGGTCTTCCCCACCCTCGATCATTCGTGCCAGCCAATAGACCGCTCCATTGGGGTCACTTCCCCGAATCGATTTGATAAAGGCCGAGACAATATCATAATGTTGTTCGCCGGTCTTGTCGTAGAGGACGGTATTGCTTTGTGCCTTGCCCAAGACCAATTTGTCGGTAATCGTGATGGTGTCTGACTGTTCCGAATTCACCACCAATTCAAGGATGTTCAGGAGTTTTCGGCCATCACCGCCCGATAAACGTAACAAAGCCTCGGTTTCCTTAAGTTCAATGTCCCTTGATTTCATGTAGGTGTCTTGCTGTATGGCCCTAGCGAGCAATGCTTCTAGGTCTTCTTTGCCGAATGCGTTCAGGACATACACTTGGCAACGTGACAATAAGGCGGGAATCACTTCAAAGCTTGGGTTTTCCGTAGTAGCGCCAATAAGGGTCACCCATCCTTTTTCAACGGCGCCCAGAAGTGAATCTTGTTGCGATTTGCTGAACCTATGTATCTCATCGATAAATAAGATCGGATTTTTTGGGGTGAACAGTCCGCCACTTTGTTTGGCCTTTCCAATAACCTCTCTAATGTCCTTTACGCCACTGTTGATGGCGCTTAGGGTGTGGAATGGTCTTTTGCTCTCATGGGCAATGATGTTGGCCAGGGTAGTCTTCCCTGTTCCTGGAGGCCCCCACAGTATCAAGGATGGGATTGTCCCTTTTTTAATTTGATGGGTCAAGGAACCTTGCTCACCGACCAAATGGTTTTGACTGATATATTCCTCTAAGGTCCTTGGGCGTACCCTTTCTGCCAATGGTTCATTCATGGGGTAAATTTAAAACAAAGTTACGATTGATCCGTTTCTTATAATATAGTATTGTGAACAATCGAAGGATTCCATTGGGGTTAAATGACAATTTATCATGTTTGTAGATCGTGGTAGGTTTTTTGAATGGAGGAAGTTATTTGGAAAGAATGTCTGAAAGCAAATATTTTAAGTTCACCAACTCTGTGGTAATCGCGCCTTTAGTGGGTGTTATACTAATATGGATGGTTTTTTGGTTAGAGCTACAGCTTCATGCCAATTTCAATGAATATGGGGTGTGTCCCAGAACCTTGAAAGGACTAAGGGGGGTGTTCCTGAGTCCGTTTATCCACGGGTCTGTTGAGCATCTGTATAACAATACCATGCCCTTGGCCATACTAACGGCCTCCTTGTTCTATTTCTACAGGGATATAGCTATGAAGGTGTTGGTGTACGGTCTGTTGTTTTCGGGGCTGTTTACTTGGTCCATAGGTCGGGATTCATATCATATTGGGGCCAGTGGTATGATTTATGTGCTGGCCAGTTTTATATTCTTCGAGGGTGTTTTCTCAAAGTATTACAGGTTGGTGGCACTATCGTTGGTGGTAGTGTTTATCTATGGAAGTCTTTTGTGGTATGTTTTCCCGATAGAGGATGGTATTTCATGGGAAGGACATTTAGGGGGGTTCGTTGCCGGACTTTTACTTGCCTTTTTCATGAAGGCCGAAACACCCTCGCCCAAAAAGTTCGATTGGGAACATGAGGATTATAATGGGGAGGCAGACGAATTTTTGAAACACTTTGATGAAGACGGCAATTTTATCGAAACAAAGCCCGAAGTAATGGAACAGCTAGCTAAACCTACTGTACAGGTTACCTATCATTACCGGGCAAAGGACGAAGGGGATGTGGCCAAGGATTGATCAATCCATTCTTTGACGGACAACCTCATAAAGGAACACACCGCAGGCAACGGAAACATTCAATGACCCTATCTTGCCCAATAATGGAAGTCTTGCGGTATGGTCCGCAGCTTTTATGACCGAAGGGGATACACCTTTATCCTCTGCCCCCATTACAATGGCAGAAGGTTCCTTAAAAGAAATGTCATATATGGTATTGGATGTTTTTTCAGTGGCAACTGTAACAGGGATACCCGATGCCTGAAGATGGTAGATCGCATCCTTAATGTGGTCCACTTTGGCGATTGGAACCTTAAAGGCAGCCCCGGCAGACGTTTTGATGGTATCCGCAGTTACGGGTGCAGCCCCCTTTTTCTGTATAACGATTCCGTCAACACCGGTACATTCGGCAGTTCTGATAATGGCCCCGAAATTACGGACATCGGAAATTTGGTCCAACAATAGGAACAGTGGTGTTTTTTTGCTTTCCAGGACTTCTTCGACTAAGGATTCAAGGTCATGGAAGGTAATGGGCGGGATACTGGCAACAACCCCTTGGTGGTTGTTTTTGGTGAGCCTATACAACTTCTCTGGGGGAACATAGGATACATTGATGCCGTTCTTGCGTATGAGACCCTCCAGTTCTTTCGATAAATCGCCTTTAAGTCCTTTTTGTATAAATATCTTATCAATGGCCTCACCGGCGTTTATCGCTTCGATGATGGCCCTGATACCGTAAATTCGAGTGGGTTTCTGCATAGGGTAAAGGTAGAGAATAAGTTAGAGATAAATACTGGTTTTGATATTGCGTGCACAAAAATATAAGTGGTATTGCTATTGTAGGTATGTTAAGTTTAAATTTCGGGGTAAAAAAGAACCGTTAAAATTAAATTTTAACGGTTCTTTAAATTTATAACCCATTTCTGAAATGGGTTTAGAAAGGTTTACTGTGGAGTATACACCGCATCGGCAGAATCTCCAAAGCAATTTTCCCAATGTATGGTAAGTGTGCCATCGGCATTTACCGTACCTGTAAGGTTGATTTCACAACCAAAGGCTTCGGACCATGTGCCACTAAGATTTCCACATATATCGGTCATGGTTCCTGCTGTTTCAAAGCAGTATCCATAAGGTGCACAGTACCAATCTTGATAAACTCCTGCGACTCCATCTGAAATTGAATATGTGCCACCGCCTTCATCAGTTAAAACAACGTCATAGGCAAAATCGACCAAGGGATTATTTACTGGCCCTCCATCAGTAGATGTCCCACTACTTACTACCCTGTAATTGCCTCCTAAATTAGAAGCACAAGAGACGATATAATCTAAACTGATCTTAAAATCTGAAATTTGATTGAAATCGGCAGCATAATAATTGGGTTCAGCTTTACTATTAAGTACTTCAATCTGTGAGCCATCTTTTAATGTATAAGATGTAAACAATTTCAATTTATCGCCAACCTGAACATCTGCGGTACTTGTTAGTTCCGAAAATGAGCTAATAATTTCAGGTCCTGATATGGAATATTCCTTAGGAAATGAGGTTACTCCCGTATCGAAAGTTGCCGGTCCATACAAATCACCGTCAACAGTAATATAGAATGCTTTTAAGTCGAAAGAGGTTGGTGTTCCAACACCTACTCCTACAGTGAAGTTTAAAGTTAGTTCATCTAAGGCGACTAGGTCAATAAATGCTGGACTACCTTCTACGACTTTAAAATCAGGTAAGGCACCATTCTTAGTCGGTATTACAGAAGAGCCTCCGTCATCATCACAAGATGTGTTTAGTGCGAATAGAACTAAAAAGAGACTTAATATAAATGTATTTTTCATGATATGTTTTTATGAATTAGTTGTCCCAAAATATTTTATATGATGTTGCATCTTTTTGGTCAGGTGCATTCTCATTAACGTTCAATTCGGCTTGTGGCCAAAATAATGAAACTTGATAAGGTCTTGTCAATGTTGTTTCACTATCGACTAAAGGCCATTCGTCACCATTGTCTAATTGATATTCAGGAGAAGTTCCAAGAGGATCTGCCAAAATGGGGAATCCAGTTCTTCTGTAATCGTTGTATTGGTCAAATGGGTCACCAAATGTAGATACCCACTTTTGGGTCATAATAATTTCCATTTTCTTAGTATCTGAAGCAGCGTCGAATTCGGCTAGAATACCAGAGATAAAATCATCTACAGCAGTAGTTCCTGTAAGTGTGGGTACTGTTTGTGTAGTTTCGGAATTTGCTACAACATCATCAATTTTTTTAAATGCTGCGGTTATCGCTTCCTCTAAAGTTGCCCTAGCATCCCCTGGAATTACCCCGGCTTGAATTAATTCAGCTTTGATAAACAAATATTCATGAAAGGTTAGCAATCTATGAGGGGCCGCACCGGTTCCAGCATCAACATTGGCCTTGCCACCAAGACCATCGTCATATCTACCTCCACAAGGATATATTCCAGGATAGGTGGAAGACTCTCTGCTGCCGAAATCCCTATTTGGGCCTATACTACCAAACCTTATGGAGTGAAATCCTGTACTGCTATCCCAATAATCAGCTTTTGGGTCACCTGTTTCTGGGTCTCCAACATCTGGAGGTAATTGACCAGGGGTTAATTGATTAAAGAAATAATAAGGAAGCCTAGGGTCTTCAATGCCATTGTGTATAGTGGGGTTCCAGCCTTTAAGAATCTCATAAAACCATGGACTCACATAATGTGAAGTTTGTCCGGTTAAATATGATGCTCTAAAAAGAGGGTTTCTTTCCTCAGCAGGTGACTGGGTAGTGGAATATGGAAACTCAAAATCATCACTGCTACTCTCCATGAAATTATTTGCTGCAATTAAGGCATTAAGTTTACCTGCATCGAATACAGATGATAGCCTGATTTCGTTATATAACTTTAGTTTTAAAGTGTTAACAAATTTATTCCATTGGGGAATACTTCCATCATAAAACAAATCTTGAGTATCAGGGTTTGATCCTTTGCCACTATTAATGTTGGCTAGTCCTTCATCAATAAGTGAAAGGGCATTCTCGTAGATATCTGTTTGATTGTCAAAAACTGGACTTACTATTCCTGTAGCAAGTTTTGAAGCTTCGGAATAAGGGGCATCTCCCCAAACATCTGCAATTATGGTTGCGGTGTATCCTTTAATGACCTTGGCCATACCAACCATTATCATCTCATTTTCAGCGGTACCTTGTTCAATTATGATATCAGCTTCTGTGATTACTGCATATGCTGCATCCCATGAGTTTTGGATATCGCCATTGTCTTGCTTTGTGCCATACTGGTCTTGCTCTTCACGATATGTGAATTGGTGTACGTAAGCAGAAAGCTCCTCGGCCATATAAACCCTAAATTCTGTTACGGCATTGAAATTTCTCTGAGTATCCGTCAAAAGTTGATCAATAGGGGCGACCGTTGGGTTGTTCGGATCAGTATTGACATCTAAATAGTCGCTACAATTGTAGAACAGTAAAGACACCAATGCTAGGGCTAACATTGTACGGCTTTTTGGATTGATTTTAAATATATTTTCCATAATTTTTTAATTAGAATTTTACGTTCAGTTTAAATCCATATCTTTTCGAACTTGGTGCAGACTGGACTTCTATGCCTTGTAAGTTGCCAGAGCCGTATGCATTTACATCTGGGTCAAAATTGGTATACTTAGGTATGTTGGGAGCATAAAACCATAAGTTGTTTCCAACTATTGAAAAAGTCATGGATCCAATGAAAGTTTTTTCCAAAAACTTTTTAGGGATGTCATAAGTTAATGAGATTTCTCTCAATCTGAACACAGTACCATCATAAATATTACCTTCATCTACAGTGTTTATACCAAAGGTATTACTATTTGTAGTAGGAGAGAAATACATGTTGTTCATTGTTATTTGAGTGGTATTTTGGATTTTATTTCCAGAATCGTCTAGAATGGCTTCCCCAGTAGTAGGGTTCCCGTAAACACCTGGTATGATAAAAGTGCGTTCGCGGTCTTCAGTGTCTTTGGTGACACCTCTTCCTAAAAGAGAAGCAACGGTTGTTGATGAGATATCCCCACCTTCTTTCCAATCAATTTGAGCTTGTAGACTAAGTGTTTTGTACTTAAAGGTATTGGTGAATCCTACTTTGAAATCTGGATTCGGGTCACCTATAATCTGGTTGTCCAATGCTTGTAGGACACCTCCTCCACCTTCTTCAATCAGATAATTGCCTTCATCATCCCTAGCAAATGCAGAACCATAAAATACACCGTAAGGTTGACCTTCGTCTACAAAGGCTATTTCGTTTACATTAATGGGAAATCTATCAAGTCCTTTAATCAATTTGTTTACCACATTCTTGTTTTTGGTAAAAGATGTGAATGTAGACCATTTGAAGTTGTCGGTTCTTACAGGAATCAATGTCAATCCGACCTCAATACCCTTGTTCTCCATTTCACCGATATTGGTCAATAAAGAAGTATAGCCAGAAGACGTTGGAACATTTACTTTGGAAATAAGATCCGTTGTTGTTTTTTTGTACCAAGTAAAGTCAATGATGGCTCTTTTGTTAAACAATTCTAAATCTACACCAGCTTCAAATTCTTCGGTGTTCTCAGGGCCTAAGGCGGGGTTGCCAAGAGTTGCAGGCACATATACTGATGGTTGTCCTGCATAAACCGTTCCAACAGTAAATATTTTATTGATTTGATAAGGGTCGGCATCCCTACTAACATTGGCCCAGCCACCTCTAATCTTACCATAACTAAGAAAATCATTCGATATTCCAAAGGCCTCTGTAAAGATAAAAGAGGAAGAAATGGAAGGATATAGGAAGCTATTGTCAGATTTAGGAAGTGTGGAAGACCAATCGTTCCTTGCCGTAGCATTCAAGAATAAATAATCTTTATATGACAATCCTAAATCACCAAAAATACCAACTATTCTTTTTCTTTCGGTCAAATCATAATCGGATACCACATTAGCCGTGTTGTTGACGGTAAAGATGTCATCTGCAATTAGATTGGTGCCTGTGTAACCTACTCGCCGGCTTGAACGTTGGTTAACATTATTCCCAACTAAAAAGTTCATACTTAAATCGTTGGTCAAATCATAATTGAAACTTAACACAAAAGTTGATTCAATTTCTTCGCTACCATAATCGTCGGTTACAACCCGACCTGTTCCTGAAGCAGCCCTGGATCCTTTATCGGTTATTTCAGTACGTGCTAAATCATACTTGTTGATACCAAGTTGATATCTTGCATTGATATGCTTGTTAAAGTCGTACGAGAAATTTACGTTGGCTACAGTCCTGTTTACTCCAGTTCTAATTTGGTTATGTTCCCAAGACCAAAGAGGGTGATCCCAACCACCATTGGGAATTACTGGTGCACCATTGGCATCCTCGTAAGGCAGGCTTAAGTCCCATGTTCTACCTAAAATCAATGTTCTCGCAAAAGATGAAGCAGATCCAGAGTATTGGTTTTCCCCAAGGAATGGGCCGACCTGATAACTATCCGAATAGCTGATGTTTGCTCCAACTTTTAAACCATTTTCTAATTTAAAATTACCACCGGCAGATATATTGGTTCTTTTGTAGGAGTTAAAGGGGATATACCCATGTTGGTCTAAATTAGAAAATGTAAGGTTGAAATTAGAATTTTCATTGGCAGAACTAATATTAATTGAATTGTCGGCCACAAATCCTGTTTTAAATAGGTTACTTACATTATTTGGTTGTGCCACATATGGCACGGTTGCTCCAAATTGATCAGGAAACGCATTAAGTAAATTTGGCCATGTTGGGATGGTTTCTTGGGAATCGAATCTTGCACCCCATGAGCCGTTTGCGTTATTATAGTTGAAATTGGTGCCATTACCATAAGTATTCTGGTAATCTGGAAGATTGGCAATTTTTTCGAAATATACACCAGTGTTAACTGATACTTCCATTTTTTTGTTTGACAGTCCACCTGATTTTCCAGACTTGGTTGTAACGACAATTACCCCGTTTACTGCCCTGGAACCGTAAAGTGCTGCGGCGACCGCTCCCTTAAGAACCTCTATGTTCGCAATATCATTAGGGTCTAAAGATGAAATGCCGGTTTCATAACCACCACCACCAGTTACTTGACTAGAAGTAGTTATTTGATCGTTGCTATAGGGGGTTCCGTCAACAACAAAGAGAGGTTGGTTTCCTCCTTGGAAAGAAGTTGTACCCCTTATGCTTATTTTATTAGAGGCACCAGCTACACCGGTCGATACATTTACATTGACCCCTGGTACTTTGCCATTAAGTGATTTTATTAAATCCGGTTCCGAGTTTTCCGTAATTGAGGTAGCCTCAACAGATTTGACAGAATAACCTAGTGACCTTGGATTTCTCTTAATGCCTAAAGCCGTTACCACAACTTCATCAAGGGCTTCTGTATCCTCCTCCATTTGAACATTTATGGTGCTTGATGCTCCAACTACTTGGGCATGCTCTTTAAACCCAAGGTAGGTGAATATCAAGGTTTGCCCCACATTTGCTTTAATGGTATAATTGCCATCAAAGTCGGTTTGGGTACCATGAGTGGTGTTTTTGATTAAAATGTTGACTCCTGGTAAGGGCAGGCCACTAGGGTCTTTTACTTCGCCGGAAATCATTTTTTCTTGCGCAAACGTCATGTGCACAACGAACGCTAATAAAAATGTGAAGATTCCATTTAGATTTGTTCTCATTTTATGATTGTTTTGATTTAGCAATTACTAAATTCGTAATTATGTGTTAAAACTCCTATAAATATTATGTTAATTTTAATAAATTATTCTGATAATTACAACATCATTAAGATAATGGGTTTTTAAATTGTAATATCACAAGATTTGTATATCCGTTTAGTGTCCATTGACTGTAATGCCAGCTATCACTGGTCTATCGGAAATCCTTTCCCCAAAGTACCTTCTATTGGGCTTATAGATGGGCCCATTTAAACAAAGCTGGGGATATTTAGCTTTGCTTGCCCATAGCGATATGCACCTGAAGGCTTCCCTGTTTGGCCTTGGGACAATAGTGTTTCTTACAGCGACACTTCTTGCGGACAACGCCCTCCCCTCCCCGGGTCTCCCGTAAATGCGAGCGGCACGAATCCTCGTCCGGAAACTGTTCCATAAAACGCAATAGGTTCATATGATTATATTTGTCATAAGGCCAGTAAATATATGGATATAGGTAAAGTAACGTGGAATCAAATTTTCTTATCTCCTGTTTTTATCCATAAAACGATAGCTTGCCCCAATACCATGCGTACTGCCCAATACAAAATCATTGGTATAATAATTGAAATTGTATAGCAGCCTAAAATTTTTATTGAGGTAAAATCCTGCTAAGGCACTAAAAGCCGAAGTAGTTCTGTAACCCAACCCTAACTCGAATCTATTTTTATACACACCAGATATATTAAAGTCGGTTTGTAAAGGTGCCCCTTCTTGATATTTTACTAAAATACTCGGTTTTATAAGCAGGTCTTCAAATTGATTGGTATAGAACCGAAATCCTGAATAACCATAAAATTGAGGTGTAATTTCAATAAAATCATCTTTGACCAAAGCGGTACCTATTAAATTTGGTGATGAAAAACCAACAAAAAAATTGGCTCGATTGTACATAATTCCTGCTCCAATAGTTGGTATGGTTATGTTTATGTTTTGAGCGAAATTAATATCATCATCTATACCCAATTCTTGTAAATTGTCACGATACATTTGTAGGCCTGCTGTTATACCGAAGGACAGGACATTCATATCGTAAATTTCCCAATCCGCTCTATTTTCTATATGGTCAAATTCTAATTTATAAGAGAAGGCTCCGTAAATACTGGTGTTCTCTGTAACGCCTATTTGGTCGTTTGTCACCCCAAATCCGTAGCCAATATTACTGTACCCAACATCAGAAATAAAACTTAATGCAGATGTTGAAGGTGCACCTTCAAATCCTCCAAGATTTCCATTATGTGTTAATGTGATTTGTTTTGGTGTTAAACCTGCATAAGCCGAATTTATTAAAAAAGGATTTATATGATATTCTGAAAAAACAGGCGTTTGTTGAGAGAACAGAAGACTGTTTATAGAGAAAAGTAAAATGATCGTATATAAATATCGCATTGCTTATCGTTTTAAAACAAGAAACCCTTTTGTTTTCCTTAGGTTATGTGTTCCTTGAATAGCTATGTTGAAAAAATAAGTACCTTCCGGGAGTTCATCTGCACCTAAGCCCGTTAATCTGTTTGCTTTTCCTCTAAAAACGTTATTGATGTTATCATAGTTATTGACTTGAAAAACCAAATCGCCCCAACGATTAAAAATAGAAACGGTATTATTTGGATATTGTTCGATTCCCACGATTTTCCAAGTTTCATTGACACCATCACCATCTGGCGAAAAGCCATATTTGGTTTCATCTACAAAAAATACAGGCTCTTTGGTAGTAAAGCTGATTTCGGTACAGCCCGTGGCCTGTCCGGTGCTGTTTTGCGGAATTACCGAAACGTAATAGGTGGTGTTTTGGTTCAAATCCGTAGGAATATCGTAGGTTGTTCCTGTAACGGTGGTGTCTGTGATGTCGTTTGCTCCGGATGTTGTGCCAATGGTTAGAAGATAATCATCAGCATTAGCTACAGCATCCCAAACAATATTGGTGGAGATGCTTATATCCGTAGCTCCGTTGGTAGGCGTGGTAACATTGGTACACGTTGGGACGGTTGCAATCGTTTCGGTAGTAAAACTGATTTCGGCACAACCTGTGGCTTGTCCTACCGCATTTTGTGGAATTACTGAAACGTAATAGGTGGTGTTTTCGGTTAAATCGGTAGGAATATCGTAAGTAGTTCCTGTAACAGTAGTGTTTGTAATATTGTTTCCTCCGGATGTTATACCAATGGTCAACAGGTAATCATCGGCATTGGCAACGATGTCCCATCCAATATTAGTGCTAACGCTTACATCCGTAGCTCCGTTAGCCGGACTTGTAACGTTGGTACACGTTGGGGCAGTAGAAAGCGTTTCTGTTGTAAAACTGATTTCGGTACAGCCCGTGGCCTGTCCGGTGCTGTTTTGCGGAATTACGGTTACGTAATAAACGGTATTTTCAGCTAAATCCGTAGGAATATCGTAAGTGGTTCCTGTAACGGTGGTGTTTGCGATATCATTCCCTCCTGATGTTATACCAATGGTCAATAGGTAATCATCGGCATTGGCAATGATGTCCCATCCAATATTGGTGCTAACGCTTACATCCGTAGCTCCGTTAGCCGGACTTGTAACGTTGGTACACGTTGGGTCAGTAGCAAGGGTTTCGGTAGTAAAACTGATTTCGGTACAGCCCGTGGCCTGTCCGGTGCTGTTTTGCGGAATTACGGTTACGTAATAAACGGTATTTTCAGCTAAATTGGTAGGAATATCGTAAGTGGTTCCTGTAACAGTGGTGCTTGTAATGTCGTTTCCTCCAGATGATGTTCCAATGGTCAACAGGTAATCATCAGCATTGGCAACGATGTCCCATCCAATATTGGTGCTGATGCTTACATCCGTAGCTCCGTTAGTAGGCGTGGTAACGTTGGTACACGTTGGGGCAGTGGCCATCGTTTCGGTAGTAAAATTGATTTCAGTACAACCTGTGGCTTGTCCTACCACATTTTGTGGAATTACCGAAACGTAATAGGTGGTGTTTTCAGCTAAATTGGTAGGAATATCGTAAGTGGTTCCTGTAACAGTGGTGCTTGTAATGTCGTTTCCTACAGATGATGTTCCAATGGTCAACAGGTAATCATCGGCATTGGCTACAGCATCCCAAATAATATTGGTGCTGATGCTTACATCCGTAGCTCCGTTGGTAGGCGTGGTAACGTTGGTACACGTTGGGGCGACTTGGGTGGTGCCCGTTGTAAAACTTCCTTCAGTACAACCAGTTAGATTTCCATCAGAGAAATAAGGCGTAATGGTAACAAATATTTCGGTGTTAGCGGGAAGATTACTTGCAAAATTATAGGTAGTAACATTACCCGCATCTTCATCGGTTACAATATCTGTTCCTCCAGAAGTTGTCCCTACGTTTAATTTATATCCACAAGCTCCTTGGTTAGCATTCCAGGTTAAACCTGTGTTTATGGGTACATTTACAGCTCCGTTAAGAGGGTCGCTTAAAGTGGTGCAGGTTTTGTTTACCGTTACCGTTACATTTATATCATTTCTTACAAGAAGTAAATTTTTTCCTCCTGTTCCCGGTGGATTGGCATTTTCAAAAGGTACTAAATCACTTGTAATTTC
>PDPR01000002.1 GCA_002749285.1 Maribacter sp. | reverse complement strand
GTTTGATATCTCGTCAGTGGTTACCGCCCCTATGCTGATATCGTCGGCGACAATTGTGTTTGGTGCGATCTTGGCGGATGTGATTGCATCGTCTGCAATTTTCGCTGTGGTAATGGCATCATCTTCTATGGTTGCCACTCCTGTGTTCGTAATGGTTACATCCCCACCCATGGTAACACCAGTGGCTACATTGGATGCATTGCCGACATAAATCTCACCATTGCTTAATGTACTGATCGTTCCGGTAGCATTGTCCACATAGGTTTTTACGGCATTCTGGGTAGGGAAGAGGACGGCAGAATTGCCTAAGGCCGTATCATCCGATTTATTGGCAGCGTCTTCCTTGGTGCCAATAGCCGTGGTATTTGCGTTAATGGCACTGGTATTCGTGCTTATGTTCCCCGAATTGACCGTTATGGCATCACTATTGGTCTGTATATTCCCGGCATTGGTGCCAATACCCCCTGCATTTGCAGCAATGGCATCGGTATTTCCCTGAATGGCAGTTAATACGGGGGTATTGTCATAAAATGCCCCGCCGTCAATACCAATCGTAATGTCATTGCCGGTATCCCCGCTTATAATATCCGCATTGGTGATATAACCCACCGTATTTGAAAGGTAGTCCTCTACCTCTATATTGTTCAAGGCCAGCACCCCAACCGCGTTTTCCTCGAGTTCGTTCGTTCCCACGGCATTGTTGCCTATTTTATCCTGTCCTATGCTGTTGTTCTGAATGTCATTCCCATTAATGCCCCCATCCACGATATGTTCGGTACGGATACTGTTCGGGGCCACCTCGATATGGTTGTCCTCCCCATTGGGGGTTATGACCAAAGTACTTCTTGTATTGACAAAAGGTTCTGTGGTCAGGTTGGGAATACCGCCTACTTCCTCACAGATATTGATCCATTCGGTACCATTGTAATAATGTACACATTGTAGGTCGGTATTATAGACCACAGCACCGGGCAGGGGGGTAATGGCATTCATCTCCTCCGTATTTACACGGGTAACCACCAAGACCCGGGAACGACTTTCGAGTTCCAGTACCGATGAAGGGTCAATGGCCTGGGGATTGTCCCCGATCTTGATCTGGCCTTTGGCCTTTGTTGCGAATAAAAGCCCCAAAACCACTAAAAAAAGTGTCCTTTTCATATGTTTGTCTTAATTACTTCCTTGGTCGATCCTACCTCCCCCAATTAACCCATTCCTTAGGGAGCGGATTTGGCTCCCTTGGTCTCGGGGTCTATAGCCCCCCTGGTTTGTCCCTTTTTCCTACTATTCATATCGTTCGTAAAGAGTATTTTCTTTGACAGACCATTCAGGTTGGGAATCAACAAAAATAGGATTATATCAATACACGGCTAACTTTACAGGATAAAATAATCGCTTATTGGGTTGAAGGGTCAATATATAGGAGGGTAAATACCTTAAATCAATTGTTTTTATAGGTTTTGGTAAAACCAGCTCCTTTTTTTGCATGTTAAGGGCAAATTAACAAAAGTTTACGGCTTACTCCTTTTATAAACCGTTTAGTTGTATTTTCTTTATATCCTCTAAAATTAGCTTGATGAAAGAATTCCTATTCTCCGTATGTTGTTTGTTGTTTATTGGCACAGGGTTTTCCCAGGATAATGACGGTCGGAACTTCCTCAGGGGGCAGGTGCTTTACCGCAATAGTTTCGTGCCCAATGAGAATGTGATCAATACCACGGCCCAAAGTGCGACGATCACCAATGCCAAAGGGGAGTTTGTAATCCGGGTAAAAGTGGGTGATGAGTTGGTTTTTACCGCTATAAATTACCAATTACGGGTAGTGCCCGTTACCGGGGATATCATACGAAAGGGAAGATTGGTTGTAGAGGTGAATGAAAAGGTGACCGAATTGGATGAAGTAGTGGTTACACCGGAACAACAGAAAAAGTTCCTTCAGGTAAAGAACGAACAATTCAAGAAGTATGAGTATGAGGATGATGGCTCCAGTGTTGTCGAGAATATCGCCATGCCCGAATACCAAAGAGGGATGAAAGACGGTATCAATTTCGTGAATATCTTTAAGGCGTTGGTAAATTCCAATAAGACTACAGAGGAAAAGCGACCTCCACTCAAGTTGAGTCAGGTAATACGTCAAGTGTACGATGATGGGTTTTTTGTGAACGACCTAAAACTTCCCCAGGACAAGATCGATGCCTTTTTGGTCTATTGTGACTATCAGATGCCTGCCCGTACCTTGTTGAAGAAGGAGAATGAATTCCAATTGATCGATTTTCTGGTCAATAACAGTAAAACCTTCCTGAACCAAATCGATGCAGAGGAGTAAGCTACTTCTTTCCTTATTTTTAGTACTGGGGGCTGGTGTAGGTGCACAGAACTTGCCAAACAAAAGAATTGAAGGTAGGGTCTACAGTGATAACGGTGATGTGGCCGCTATCCATGTATTGAACGTTACCTTGAAAAAAGCCTCGATTACCGATCAGGACGGTTTCTTTACGATTACTGCCAGATTGAACGATACCTTGGTGTTTTCGGGGGTACAGTACAAACGAAAGAGCATGTGTGTCACCCAGTCCGTATTGGAAAGTAAGTTGCTCTATATACCTATGGAAGAGGTTCTTACCCAACTCGATGAGGTTGTTGTAATGCCCTATAACCTTACCGGGGATATGGCTACCGATCTTGGCCGTACCATTATTGATCCCGTAGTTACTTCCTCAACCTTGGGGTTGCCCAATGCCAATATCAAGTTGCCTACCCAGGCCGAACGGGAACTGTTTGCGGCAACTGCCAACCCTTTTATGTCTTTTGACCCTTTGATCAATGCGATTTCCGGTCGTACCAAAATGTTGAGACAGCGGTTGGCAAGAAATCGGAAATACGAACGAACCCAACGGGTACGGACCTTTTATGCGGATTCACTTTATACGATCGAGTTTAAGATCCCCCAAGAAAATATCGATGACTTTATGTATTTCTGTGAGGTGGATCCTGCCTTTCAGATGCTGGTCGATGGTCATGACCGATTCAAGATCTGGGAATTCATGAGGAAGAAGAGTTTTGCCTATAGGGAGAACAATGGGTTGGATTGAATAACAATCTGGCATAAGGATTGTTTGGTTTTTATTAAAATTTTTGGAAAATGAGGTTTTTGAAAAGAAGTTTGGTGGTATTGCTTTTGCCTTTGCTCGCATTTGCGGTGGCCCACAAGTTTTATCTGAGTGTCACCAATGTCACCTATTCCGAAAAGGATCAGGCTGTACAGATTACCTCACGAATATTCATCGATGATTTTGGGGACGTCCTCGAAGAGCGGTATGGTATAGAACCAGATCTGGCGACCCAAACGGAATCCCGATCGGCCGATACCTACATCGAAAAATACCTAAGGTCCAAATTCTTGGTCTACATCAATGGAGAGCAACAACAGTATGACTTTTTGGGAAAGGAATACGACAAGGATATTATGGTCTGTTATATCGAGGTCCCCAAGGTAGCTGCAGATAGTATCAGGTCCATCTCCGTTCAGAACGAAATACTTACCGACCTTTTTGAAGGGCAGCAGAACGTGGTCCATTTCAAGATTTTGGGCCGAAAGAAAAGTTTCGTCCTTATCAGGGAGAATAATAAAGGAATGTTAAAAATGTAACAAATTTTATCCAACAGGCAAAAAAACTTTAATTTACTCTTTCGTTTAATCTATTCAATTATATATATGCATAGAATCAAGTATTGTTTCGTATCGATTTTCCTCTTGTTTGCGACGGTTATGACCGCACAGGAGGTTGAACAGGGTGGAAAAGAACCTGGGCACACCAACCAAAGTAGGTTCAGGCAGATGTACCAGGAGTTCGCAACCCCGAATACGTATCGTTCCGCATCAGGAACACCAGGTCCTGATTATTACCAGCAACAGGCTGATTATAAGATGGATATTGAGTTGGATGATAAGAATACCAAGATCTATGGTACAGAAACCATAACGTATACCAATAACTCCCCGGACAATCTCGAATTTCTTTGGTTGCAACTGGATCAGAACGTAAGGGCCAAGGATAGTAAGTCCCCCTTGAGGGATGGTGGTGAGGCTCCTATGGCCGAACTACCGGAAAGTTTTGTCGGTAAATATTTGAAACAACCTTTTGATGGGGGGTTCAATATAGAATATGTAAAAGACGATTCTGGGAATCCCTTGCCCTACACCATTAACCAAACCATGATGCGGATAGATTTGCCCGAAGCGCTAAAGAGTAAGGGACAGGTCTCGTTTTCGGTCAAATGGTGGTATAATATTCCCGATCATACCATCGATAGGGCACGGTCGGGATATGAGTATTTTCCAGAGGACGGCAATAGGTCTTATGTGATCGCCCAGTTCTTTCCTAGGATGGCGGTGTACAGTGATGTAGAGGGTTGGCAGAACCATCAATTCTGGGGTCGTGGTGAATTTGCCCTTCCTTTCGGTGATTATGAAGTGAACATTACCGTACCGGCAGACCATATACTCGATGCGACAGGGGAACTTCAGAATAGGAAGGAAATGTTTACCAAGGAAATGATGGATCGCTACGAAAAGGCAAAAAAATCATATGACAAACCTATAATTATCGTGACCCAGGCCGAGGCCGAGGCTGCTGAGAAAGGTTTTTCCGAGAAAAAGAAAACGTGGAAGTTCAAGGCCAAGAATGTAAGGGATTATGCTTTTGCCACCTCCCGAAAGTTCATTTGGGACATGCAGGCCGTTAAAATGGGTAAAAGGGATGTAATGGCCGTTTCCCTATACCCTAAGGAAGGAAACCCGTTATGGGAAGATTATTCCACAATGGCTGTGGTGCAGACGTTGAAGACCTATTCAGAGCATACTTTTGATTATCCTTATTCCAAGGCCATATCCGTACATGCAAAAAACCAGGGAATGGAATACCCTATGATCTGTTGGAATTACGGAAGGCCCAACGAGGATGGTAGCTATTCCGATCGTATAAAATATGGTATGATCAGTGTGATCATTCACGAAGTTGGGCATAACTTCTTCCCTATGATCGTAAATTCCGATGAGCGTCAATGGGGATGGATGGATGAAGGTTTGGATAGCTTTATGCAGTATTTGGCCGAACAGGCATTTGGGGAGGAACATCCGGATGTTATAGCCCCCAATAAAGTGTATCCTTCAAGAAGGGTAGGCCCTAGTAAGATCATCCCCTACATGAGTGGGGACCAAAGTGCAATGGCGCCTATCATGTCGAATCCCGAGAATGTATACCAATTGGGTGCCAATGCCTACGCTAAGCCTGCCACGGCCCTTGATATCCTAAGGGAGACCGTTATGGGTAGGGAATTGTTCGACCATGCTTTTAAAACCTATGCCCAGCGATGGAAGTTTAAACACCCAACCCCCGAGGATTTTTTCAGGACCATGGAAGATGCTTCTGCTGTTGATCTGGATTGGTACTGGAGAGGGTGGTTTTATTCTACCGATTATGTTGATATAGGGATAAAGGGAATCAAAAAATATCATGTTTCCGATAAGCCCGGTAAAAAAATGCGGGAATATATGGCCGCTAGAAATCTTACGGTAGCCGATTTGCGACCATTGGTCTATCTGGTCGAGGAGGATGGAGGGGATTTTGACCCCAAACTCAAGGGCAGGTCACCTTCTGAAAACTCAGAAACCCTTAAGGAGTTCATGATGGACCACATGACCGCTGAAGAAAGGGCCGCTGTTAAAGATCCCAAGTTCTTTTACGAGGTCACTTATGAGAAACCGGGGGGGATACCCATGCCATTGATCGTAGAGTATACCTATGCCGATGGTAGCAAGGAAGATATTACCTATCCGCCCGAAATATGGAGGAAGAACGACACTGAGGTAAAATTGGTGTTTTCCTCCCAAAGTGAATTGACGGGTATCGTTGTGGATCCCAAGGCGGAAACCGCCGATATTGACACCACCAACAATTCGTGGCCAAGGAAAGAGGGACAGAATGATTTTGAAAGGTTTAAGAAAAGTATCAAAGACTAGTTGGTTTTCCAGATCTTATAAATGAGTTCAATAAAAAAGTCCCGATGATATTATCATCGGGACTTTTTTATTTAGCAATTAATCTTCACTATATTTGGCGTATGTATTCGATGTTATTCTTATTTATCAGTGGAGGCGAGATTTTCTTTATCATGTTCATTGTGGTAATGATATTCGGTGCCGATAAGATCCCTGGTATTGCCAAGGGTCTAGGGAAAGGTATGCGGCAACTTAAGGATGCTACCGAGGATATAAAGCAGGAGATTCAGCGGAGTGCCGATAAACAAGGTATCGACACGAGTTTTGTTGATGATATACAAAAGGATATCAAGGAAGTCAAGGACAATCTAGAGTCCAGTATAGGCGGTGACCTGAAAAAAGGTGTTCAGAGCGTTAAAAAGAATGTCGAGGATGTTACGGGATCCATAAAGCGGCAATAAAAAGGGTTGCCTATGCTGGGGAGAATTCTGAAATGGGATAGGGAAACACTGATTTATTTGAATAGTCTGGGTATTGAGGAGTATGATCATTTTTGGTCTACGATAACCAATATCTACACTTGGATCCCCTTGTTCTTGTTTTTTTTCATCTTGATTTTTTGGAAATACAAAAAAAAGGAGGCTATTTACGTAACCCTGACGGTTTTGGCCTTGATCGGTTTTATCCTGATGGCCACGGACGTGACCAAGGATTTTTTTGAAAGGATACGGCCCAATAATGATACAGATGTAAATCATCTGATCAGGATATTGCACAACCCGTCCACTTTTAGTTTTTTCTCGGGCCATGCTGCCAGTTCTTTTTCGATAACGACCATCATTGTCCTATTTCTTCGGAAAAAGGTAAGATGGTGTTGGGTCTTCTATGTTTGGCCCTTGTTGTTCGCCCTGAGCAGGATATATGTAGGGGTGCATTACCCTGTCGATATTATTATAGGGGCCTTGGTAGGTGCAGGGTCGGCATTTGCATTTTATAACCTGTATAAACGGATTATCGTACCCTGCTTAGGGTTAGCCCGTCCCTGATCGGCAACAGTACGGTCTCAATCCGTGGGTCTTCCTTTAACATCCGATTGTATTCCAAAAGTATTTTAGTGGTCTTGTCCTTTTCCTTTACAGGTTCGACCACTTTGCCGGACCATAGTACATTATCGGAAAGAATAATACTTCCCGATGTTGTTTTCTGCATAACCACCTCAAAGTAATCGGGGTATTCCTTTTTTTCGGCATCAATGAATACAAGGTCAAAGGTGATGTCAAGCGTAGGGACTATTTTTAGGGCATCTCCCGTATGTTGTATGATCTGGGGGCCAAATCCACTCTGGTCAAAATACCTCCGCTGTATGGCACTTAGTTCCTCGTTTATGTCTACGGTGTGCAGTTGTCCGTCTTTCCGGAGCCCTTCGGCAAGACATAGGGCCGAATAGCCCGTGTAGGTGCCTATTTCGAGAATATTCATGGGCCGGATGATCTTGGAGAGTAGGCTAAGTACCCTTCCTTGGAAATGTCCGGTGATCATTCTGGGTTGAATGACCTTGACATGGGTTTCGCGGGAAAGGGCCTGTAACAATCTAGGTTCGTCTTCCGAATGCCCCTGAATATATTCCTCAATTATAGCGGACAAAAAATGCATACATGATTTTTTGTAAAGGTATATAATTATGTACTACCTTGGAATTCCAATATGTCGATGTTTTAATATGGATATCCATGGGCACTATAACAATTAGGGAAGCGATCTTCAATGATTTGGGGGTATTGCGGTAATTTGGGCAAGGGGTGGTGAATGCAGAAAAATTGCTTGATGTGACTCTGGGCGCCGGTCCCATATCCTATTATGACCTTAGGGCATTGATCTTGGATGATGATACCCGTTTGGTTGGGGGTAATCGCATCGGGTTATGTCTTGGTCAGAACAGCTAGACCGCATTTGATGCATGATCGTTATCCATATTTGGGTCTTATGTATACGGTACCTGAATATCGGGATAGGTGTGAATACCATGATTTTGGAAGACTTAAAGGAATGGTCGTATGCCAAAGGATTGGAAGAAATCCGATCAGACGTTTATTGTGATAACCAAAGTGCCATAAGGGCATATGAAAAAGCTGGATTCAAGAGACATATGGTTGGAATGCGTCTGGGATAACCGTAGTGGTAATGTATTCTTTTTTTAAACTGAAATTGTACTTTTGAACAAAAGAACACTATGCAATTTCAAAACACACCTGCCTTTGCGCAACAGTTGGATGCCAGGGATGAACTTCGCCCCTATAGGAAGGAATTCCATTTTCCAAGGATAGAGGGCAAACAGGTTATTTATTTTACAGGGAATTCCCTTGGCTTGCAGCCCAAGATTGCCCAGTCGTATATCGACGGGGTGATGAAAGATTGGAAAAATCTGGGTGTGGAAGGTCATTTTCATGCCGAAAAGCCTTGGTGGGACTACCATGAACGTTTGGCGGTTCCGTTGGCAGATATCGTTGGTGCCCGACCTGAAGAGGTTTCCGTAATGAATACCTTGAGTGTAAACCTCCATTTGTTGATGGTGTCCTTTTACAAGCCTACAAAGACCCGTTTTAAGATCTTATGTGAGGAAAAGGCATTTCCTAGTGACCAGTACCTTTTGAACAGCCAAGTGCGGTTTCATGGCCTGGATCCCGAAGATACTATCGTTGAGGTCAAGAAAAGGGAAGGGGAGCATTTTTGGCGTACCGGGGATGTGCTTTCCAAGATAACGGAATTGGGTGATGAACTCGCCTTGGTTCTTGTCGGAGGGGTAAATTACTATAACGGACAGGTATTCGATATGGAGGCCATTACCAAGGCCGGTAAGGCTGTGGGTGCCAAGGTAGGGTGGGACTTGGCCCATGCTGCTGGTAATGTAGCCCTGAAATTGCACGATTGGGATGTTGATTTTGCCGCATGGTGCAGTTATAAATACATGAATAGTGGTCCAGGGAATGCTTCTGGTGTATTTATCCACCAAAAACATTTGGGTAGGGATGATATACCACGGTTCGAAGGATGGTGGGGAACGAAAAAGGAGACCCGGTTTTTAATGAAACCCGTTTTTGAGCCTATGGAAACGGCCGATGCTTGGCAGATAAGTAATCCACCGGTACTGGCATTGGCCCCTTATTTGGCCTCCTTGCAGCTTTTTGGGGAAGTGGGTATGGATGCCTTGATCGCAAAAAGAGAGCGGATTGTTGCCTATCTTGAGTTTATACTTCATGAAATTGCCCAGGAAGTCAATGGAAGTTTTGAGGTTATTACCCCCAAGGACCGGGGTTGTCAGCTTAGTGTTTTGTTGCATGGCCAAGGGAGGCCCTTATTCGACTATCTAATGGGGCAAGGGGTCATTGCCGATTGGCGGGAGCCCAACGTAATGCGTTTGGCACCAGCACCCTTTTATTGTTCGTATAGTGATATGTACCGGTTCGGACAGATCCTAAAGGAAGGTATCCTAACACAAAATGATTAGTATAGATTGTTTTAAGTAGTTTTGCGCAAAAGTACCATTATAATAGATGAATCCACTTCGATCGATCTTGGGCGATCCGCGCTATTTTGGGCCTGTTTGGGTATTCGCCAGTCTGAACATTCCTTTTGGTAAGTGGGCAATCCATATTCCATCGGTCAAGGATAAATTGGGCATTGGTAATGCCGATCTGGGGATTCCCATTTTTCTGTCATTGGGTATATTCACCATTCTTCCCACTGCTGCCAAAATCATCAATAAAATCGGGGTGGGGAGGGCAACTTCCTTAGGTGTCCTATGTATTGGCCTTATGGCCCTGTTACCACTTTTTGCCCCCAATTATTACATGCTCATGGGTTCGTTGTACCTGTTCGGGGCCTTTAATGGCCTTGCCGATATTCCCATGAATACCCTTGTCACCGAGATTGAAAAAAAGGACAAACGTAAGTTTATGTCCGCTGCCCATGGCTTTTTCAGCTTAGGGGGTTTAGGTGGTTTTTATCATAACCATCGGCAGTCCGCCCCTGCACATGCTTTTGGCGGTAATCCTGGTCCTTTCCGTAAATGCGGTTTCCTTTATTGCAGGTTTGGGATATACGGGCTTCCTGTTTGCCTCTCCCATTTTCGGGTATATCGCCAAGCAATGGCCGTTGTTAAGCTGTTTTATGGTCTTGTCGGTTCGCGCCAATGTCATATTGACGGCAACGTCACTTCTGAATCGGAAACCTACGGATTCTTAAGTTAGGGTCCACCTCTCCTTTACTTGAAGATTGGTGGAATATAGGTTGGATCCTTCGCCACAGTTATGCTTTTGGGTAATTTGGAGTCCGCCTTTTTCTATATAGCCTTTCCAAGTGGTCGCTAGGGAAGGTTTTGGTTGATTTCCTTTTCTATAGGCCCATTCCTTTAGGTAATCATCCCCAAAGAAAAGATCATAGGCATCACCTGGGGTGTAGCCGTCTTCGGAACCATAGACAATGGTTAATTTATGCATGGGTTTTTTGCTTAGTGGCGCTACTTCATTTTCCTGATGTTCGTAGGTGCAGCCCCCCCCAATGTTTTCCCAATTTTGAAAGCCATGTATTTGCTATTTTTCCAAGAAGGGTATGTCTTTTCCCCTAATGCCCCTGTCTCTTTATTTTCTGTCTTACAACCGATGAATAGGAGGGGCAACGGAATGATTCTGCTTGTTCCCATGATTATGTGATTTGTTCAAATACAATGGAATCGTACTGAAAAAAAGGAAACAGGCGGATACTGGTATGAAGTCCGTTTCGGTTTTTTGGGAAGAGACCTAAAAATCCGTCCTTTGGTCATGACACCGGTGTGTTTGTAAATGGTGGGCTATGGGTTATGGTGTTCTTAATATAATTCGATACGTACGATGTCTGTGTATTTTTAATAAAATGCTTAGTTTTGGGTTATTAAAAAAAAATCGGGATGAGTTCGAAAAAGGGAAAAGTACAGGAAGCAATAGATGAAAAGTTACTGGAGGAACGCAAGGTTTTTCTTTGGGGCATGGTCGATGATGAATCTGCCAAGCACGTAATCGATCGTCTAATGTATCTGGATATGCAGAATAATAAAGAGATCCAGTTGTTTATTAATAGTCCGGGAGGATATGTCACTTCAGGTTTTGCAATGTACGATACGATAAAGGCATTAAAAAGCCCAACATCTACCATCTGTACGGGTCTGGCGGCTTCAATGGGATCCATACTGCTCTCCGTAGGCAAAAAGGGAAGACGATTCATTCAGCCCCATGCCCAGGTGATGATCCATCAACCTAGCGGAGGTGCCAGGGGGCAGGCTTCGAATATAGAGATCCAGGCCAAGGAAATCATTAAGACGAAAGAGTTGAGTGCAAGGATCCTTGCCGATAATTGTGGACAGGATTATGAAAAGGTACTCAAGGATTTTGATAGGGATTATTGGATGAACGCTGAAGAATCCATAGCTTATGGTATCGTTGATGGAATTTTAAGATAGTTCGGCCATCGATGATAGTTTGGGCTATTGGAAAGTCCTTCGCAATTGTATTGTGAAGGACTTTCTTTAGTATTATGGATGGACACCGAAGCGGATTGTACCAGGGGAGGGTGTCTTGAATGTTTTTAAAAAGTTTGCCGGACCACTATGGTAAGGCATGATGCCGAATCCCACAACTTTGGATGCGATGGGGCTTTAAAGAAAGTTTATTTTTGTTAAATTTACATACTAACCCTTATTCCCCCTATTTGCAATGAAACAGACACCAAGGAATATTGCTATTGTTGGATCTGGTTTGGTAGGTTCCCTATTGGCCATTTACCTCAGAAGACATGGGCATACCGTAACCGTGTTTGATCGCAGGCCCGATATTCGGACCATTGTTTTCTCTGGGCGTTCAATTAATTTGGCGATGAGTAATAGGGGTTGGAAGGCACTTTCCGAGATCGGTATCGAGGAGGAAGTGAAAAAGATAGCCATACCCTTGTACAAGAGGGCCGTGCATGTAGTGGGGAAACCAATGTATTTTCAAAAATACGGAAATGATGGTGAGGCGATTTGGTCTATATCGCGAGGGGTGTTGAATCGGCGAATGATCGATTTGGCCGAAAAAGAAGGGGTTACCTTCAAGTTTGGGGAAAAAGTGTGGGATGTAAGCCTTCCTGAAGCTAAACTGTATACAGGGGATACCGAAAAAGGGGAGTGGCAGGAGTATGGTTTCGACCTGGTATTTGGGTGTGACGGTGCATTTTCGAGGATACGGCACAAAATGCAGCGCCGTAGCCGTTTTGATTATTCCCAGGATTTTATAGATGTTGGTTATAAGGAGCTGACCATTCCACCTAATGCCGATGGTACCCATAAATTAGAGGCGAATTCCTTTCATATCTGGCCAAGGGGGAAGTATATGTTCATTGCCATGCCCAATTTGGATGGTAGCTTTACCTGTACCTTGTTCATGCCTTTTGAAGGGGATGTTTCTTTTGAGAGTATAAAGACAAAGGAAGAGGCCAAAGTGTTTTTTGAAACCAATTTCCCTAGTGTGGACCATGAGATAGAAAATTTGACCACGGACTTCTTCAATAATCCCACAAGTGCCATGGTCACAATGAAATGTTACCCGTGGACCTATTGGGACAAAGTGGCATTGGTGGGGGATTCTGCCCATGCGGTAGTACCGTTTTATGGACAGGGTATGAATGCCGGTTTTGAGGACATCCATACACTCAATAATATTATAAAGCAGTATGGTGATGATTGGGAGGCCATTTTCCAAGCTTATCAAAAAGAACGCAAGCCCAATGCAGATGCTATTGCGGAATTGAGTTATCGAAATTTCATTGAAATGAGTAAAAAAACGGCAGATCCCAAGTTCCTACTGCAAAAAAAGATAGAAAAAAGGTTTGCCAATAAATATCCGGACAAATGGATGCCATTGTATTCCAGGGTCACCTTTTCGGATCGTCCATATGCGGAGGCTTTGGCCATTGGTGATGAACAGGAGGGGATAATGGCCCGGATAATGGAACTTCCCGGTATTGGGGAAAAATGGGACAGTGCCGAGGTAGAGGCCAGTATTTTGGCGATGTTGTAATTGGCTCGTTTAAATCCAAAAAAAGTTTAAACGAGTTCATTAACTAAAAAAGGCCGTCTTTTGGAACGGCCTTTTTTATGTTGTTTTTTCGCACTTAGATTTTTGCGAACATTTTCCCCATTTTTTCCTGCTCTTCATCTGCCAAGACCGGATCTACCAATATTCTCCCACTATGCTCATCGGTTATGATCTTTTTTCTGGAAGCTATCTCTACCTGGACCTGTGGTGGTATGGTAAAGAAAGAGCCTCCTGAGGCACCTCTTTCAATTGGCACAACGGCTAGGCCGTTTTTTACATTGTTCCTGATCTTTGTATAGGCCTTCACCAAACGTTCCTCGATTTGCTCTTGGTATTCCAACGATTTGTTCAAAAGGGCTTTTTCTTCTTTTTCAGTCTCTGCCAAAATAGCGTCCAATTCACTTTTCTTGTGTTTTAAATGGGCATTTCGCTCACTTAGCTTCTCCTTGGTTTGTGAGACAACCTCTTTTTTCTGCTCAATTTGAACCTTGAATTCCTTAATGTTCTTCTCGGCAAGCTGGATTTCCAATTCTTGGAACTCCAACTCTTTGCTTATTGAATTGAATTCCCTACTGTTCCGGACATTTTTTTGTTGTTCTGTATATTTTTTGATCAATGCTTTGGACTCGTCGATCAAATTCTTTTTGGCTGTTATCTCGAAGTTTATTGTCTCAACATCTGTCTTGAGCTTGTCCAATCTTGTCTTAAGCCCAAGGACATCATCTTCCAAATCCTCGACTTCCAAGGGCAACTCACCTCTAACGTTGCGTATTTCATCAACTCTAGAATCGATTAATTGCAAATCATACAATGCCCTTAACTTCTCTTCCACGGTTATTTCACCTTTTTTTGCCATACTTATAAATACTTGATAGGATTCGTTTTACTTCCCGATAAACGGACTGCAAAATTAGGGATTTTTTTTGTAAGATAATCAACTAAAAGATTTTTTGTAAACTGCTCTGTTTCATAATGTCCTATATCGGCAATCACCATTCTTCCTTCTGCTTCGAAAAATTGATGGTATTTTACGTCTGCAGTGATGAACATGTCGGCTCCGGCAGCCATTGCGGCTTTTATGGCAAAGGCACCACTACCCCCTAGGACCGCTACTTTTTCAACGGGCCTTTCCCGTAATTCGGAGTGTCGAATACCGCAGGCATTCATTTTTTCCTTGACTATTTCAAGAAAATGGAGTTCCTCCATCGGTTTTTTCAGTTTGCCTATCATGCCCATGCCTATATCTTGATTGGTGTTCTCAAGGGTCAATACCTCATAGGCCACTTCTTCATAAGGATGGTTCCTAAAGAGGGCGTTCAGAACCTTTTTCTCGACAGATGATGCAAAGGTGATATTCACTTGAAGCTCTTTCTCGTGGTGGATTTCCCCTATTCGGCCTTTTGTGGGGTTTGCATTCCCATTGGCCATGTACGAACCTGATCCTTTGGTAGAGAAGCTACAGTTGCTGTAATTGCCTATATTACCTGCCCCAACTTCGAATAGTGCGGCTTTTAGCTGGTCAGCTGCCTCTATAGGTACATAGGTAGTTAGTTTTTTGATAGTATCTTTTTGTGGGATAAGGATCTTTGGCTCCATAATGTCCAGAACCTGACAGATTTTGGCATTTACCCCATCCTTGGCATTGTCCAAGGCGGTATGCATACTATAGATGGAAATGTTGTTTTGGATAGCCTTAATGACCACACGTTCAACATAGGTCTTGCCCGTTAGCTTTTTAAGTCCACTGAAAATTATGGGGTGAAAGCTAACGATGAGGTTGCATTTTCGGTCAATGGCCTCGTCTACCACATTCTCCAAGGTATCCAAGGTTACCAAGATTCCGGAAACCTCTTGGTTGTGGTCACCGACCAAGAGGCCGACATTGTCAAAGTCCTCGGCAAAATCCAACGGTGCCAATCCCTCCAATATCCCCGTAACTTCTTTTACAATCATTTTATGGTTTTATTTACGCTTATCAAAGATAAAATATTATAATTTCGTTCTAATGCAACTGTTGAGAAAAATAGCTTTCCCTATTTCCCTGGTTTATGCCTTGGTAGTGTATATCCGAAATGGACTTTATGATATTGGGTTTTTAAAAAGTTCATCCTTCAAGACCCCGACGATCTGTGTGGGTAACCTGAGTGTTGGTGGTACGGGCAAGACCCCTATGATCGAGTATCTGGTCGCACAGCTTAAGGACTCTTATACGGTAGCTGTACTAAGTCGTGGGTATAAGCGAAAATCAAAGGGGTTTCAAATGGCATCGAGTGGCGGTAAGGTCGAGGAGGTGGGTGATGAACCCTATCAGATTTTCAATAAATTCCCGGATATAACGGTAGCGGTCGATGCCGATAGGTGTAATGGGATTTCCCGTTTGGAAGAATCCGTGGGGCCTGATGTCATTCTTTTGGATGATGCCTTCCAACATCGAAAGGTAAAACCTGTTTTTTCAATATTGCTTACGGCCTATGGTAATCTGTATACCAAGGACTGGTATTTGCCAACGGGTAATTTGAGGGATGCCAAAAAAGAGGCTCGGCGTGCCAATGTGATCATTGTTACTAAATGTCCGGATACCTTGGATGGAGAAGGGCAACTAAAGATACGGAAATGGCTAAGGCCCAAAGAGGGACAACAAGTTTTGTTTAGCCGGTTGCAATACGGTGATAGATTAAAAGGTAATGTTCCTACGTTGACCTTGGAGGGGCTTTTAGGCCGGAAAATAACCTTGGTCACAGGTATAGCCAACCCTGGGCCTTTGGTTCGGTATTTGACGGATAAGGGGATTGACTTGGAACATTTGGAATTCAGGGACCATCATTTTTTCAGTACGTCGGAAATTGGACTTTTCAATTCAAGATCGATTGTACTGACCACCGAAAAGGATTTTGCCCGGTTAAAGGGGAAAGTCGCCCATTTATATTATATAGAGGTAAGGCATGGTTTTTTAAGTGGGGGAGGGGAAATCTTGAATAATTCGATAAAAGGTATTATGCCGTAGTGTTTTCTTGCCTTCCGAAAATATTCTCCCCGATTTTTCGATAGAAGACCTCGGGTCTAAAAGGTTTTGTAATGACATCATTACAGCCAGCGGCATAAAAACTTTCCAAGCTATCATCCAAGGAGATGGCCGTTAATGCAATGATAGGTGTTTTCGAATCGAATTTCCGGATTTCTATTGTTGCTTCATCACCACTAATGCCAGGCATATGTATATCCATTAAGATGGCATCATACCTGTTTTTGTGGGCCAGTTCAATGGCTTCTGTCCCATTATTGGCAATATCGGATGTAATCTCTTTTTTGGACAGCATTTTCTTGGTGATCACTTGATTGATCTTGTTGTCCTCGACAATCATTATATGGAGTCCTTTAAGGTTATAATCCTGTTTAGCAACCTCAAAGGGGATGTCATCGATGATGTCATCCTTGCTCTTTAATTTCAATTCGAAGTAAAAAGAACTACCCTTGCCTATATCGCTTGTCAGTTTTATATTGCTGTTGAACAGGCCAAGTAAACTTTTTACAATGGTTAGTCCAAGTCCTGTGCCACCATATTCCCGGTTGATTTGGATTGAGCCTTGTTCGAACCCTTCAAATATCTTTTCTTGTTGTTCGAAGGAAATACCAATGCCATTATCCCTGACCTCAAAATAAAGGGTAACTTCATCTTCTTCCTTGTGTACCATTTTGGCTTTTACGGAAACTTCCCCATTTTTAGTGAATTTCAAGGCATTGCCGATAAGGTTTATGAAAATTTGGGAAAGTTTTAAGGGGTCACTCATCAAATGGGAGGGTATGTTCTCGTCATAATCCAGGATAAGTTTGTTGTTGTTTGTCTTGGCGCTTTGTTCCAAGGAGTTTATAACCTCTTTTAGAACTTTTTTAAGATTGAACTCCATAATCAATGGTTCTAATTTATCAGCATCTATTTTATTGATGTGTAGAATATCGTTAATGAAATTTAAGAGGTAATCCCCTGAGAACTTCAAGGCCTTAAGGTGTTCTATCTGGTGTTCATTGGGGTCTTCCTCCAATAATAAATGGGTAAGACCTGTAACCGCATAAAGTGGGGTCCGCAATTCATGGCTGACGGTGGATAGAAAATTCGTTTTGGCTTCCATGGCGTTGACAGCTTCATCCCTGGCGGCTTGTAACTCACTGTTTTTTGTGTGTAGTAGCTCGTTGGTTTTTAATTTTATCTGATTGTTCCTATATAAGGATACCGCCAACAACGAGATTATGATCAAAAAAGCAGAGATCAATATGACCGCGATCTCGGATCGGTTTGCCGATTTGCTCAACTCTTCTATACGTTTGTCCTGTCGCCTGATTTCGTTGGCCATATTATCATTGTGTATCTCATTGGCCGTTTTGGTTTCGAGACTTAATTTTTCGAAGCTAAAAAGCGAGTCCTTGGCTATTTCCAGGTTTTGGGTGGCAACTAGGGCCTTTTGATAATTGCCAATCTCTTCATTGGTTTTGGCTAGTAACCTATTGCTGGCTACTATCTCGGTCGAAAAGCCATTTTGGCCAGCTAATTCCAATGCGTTCTCGGCATTTCTTATGGCTTCCCCATAATTGCCCATTTCCGATTGGGTTTGGGCAAGCCCTAAATACGCCCTTGTAGCTAAATATTCCTTTTCATAAACATCGGTGTTTATGACCAATGAATTGAAGTTTTTTGTGGCAGCCTCATATTTTTGGAGATTCAGGTAAATTTCGCCCTCGGTCAATAGTAAGTTGTTGAAAAAATTACGGTCGTTATTGAGTTGCCGAGCCTCATTGAGCATAAAAAGAGCCTGGAAGTTCTGGTTGTCCCTGAAAAGGAGTATGGCTTCGATATATTTATAAATGGCATAACCATAAGGATATTCAATCTCTTCCAAAAGTACTTTCACCTTGTCCCAATAGTATTTGGTAGTGTTTACCTTATCCAGTTTTAGATAGATTAAAGCGAACATATTATAGCTGTCTACCAACTTTTTTACATCCTTGTTCTCCTCGGCTATGGAGGCAGCCTTGTCCAAGGATTGTAATGCCAGGTCTATTTTGTTTCTATTACTGTAGGTCCTGGCTTCATCGAAATAAGTCTCAAAGTCGTTTTGAACTGTGTTGGCCTGGGCAAACATACTGTTGCCAAAACAGACAAAAACCAAGACCAATGTTAATTCCCTAAGGCGTGTATATGGTATTTTTAGGTTCAAATAAATTTTTTTTCTGTCAATAGGTTGATTAAATCGATTATCCTACTACTATAACCGGTTTCATTATCGTACCATCCAATGATCTTTACCATTTTCCCAATTACAGAGGTCATCAAAGAGTCAAACGTACAAGAATGGCAACTATTGTTCAAATCGACAGATACTATTGGGTCTTTCGAGTAAAAAAGGATGTTCTTCAGTTCATTGTGTGATGCCTTCTCAAAAGTATCGTTTATTTCTTTAATCGATATTTCCTTTTTGACGTTCAGGGTAATGTCTGTCAGCGAGTTGTTGGGTACAGGAACCCTTATGCCACAACCCCCAATAACACCTGCTAAATCTGGAAAAACCCTCGTTAGGGCTTTTGCCGCCCCAGTGGTTGTGGGGATGATGGACTGGGAAGCCGCACGTGCCCTTCTAAGGTCGTTGTGGGGCTGGTCATGTAGACTCTGGTCGGTGGTGTAAGAGTGTATGGTGGTGATATAGGCTTGTTCAATACCACATAGGTCTTTGATGACCTTGATCATAGGGGCAGCGTTGTTCGTGGTACAGGAAGCATTGGAGATGATATGGTCCTTTGTGGTGATCATGCCTTCATTGACACCGAAGACAACCATTTTGATCGATTCCCCAACGGGGGGTACGGAGAGAATGACTTTTTTTGCACCGTTGGTTATATGGTGTTGAAGCGCTTCACGTGTCTTGAATTTGCCACTGCATTCAATTACAACATCAACATTGTGGTCAGACCATGGTATATGTTCGGGTGAGGGGGCATTGCCCAACATTGTTTTTTTATCCCCGACAATAATGGCATTTTGGTCATGGGTGATATTATTGTGCCAAACACCATGAATGCTGTCATACTTTAATAGATGGGCCAATGTCCTTGCGTCGGCCAGGTCGTTGATGGCAACTACATTGAGGTGGGGGTGGCCATTCAGCAATCTGAATAGGGTGCGGCCGATCCTACCGAAACCATTTATACCGATATTGACTTCTTTTCCCATAGGAGTTGCCCTAGTTACCGTATATGTTTATGTGCCTTATAGGAGGAGCGTACCAATGCACCACTCTCTACATGCCTGAAACCCATTTGAAGCCCGGCTTCCTCATATTTCCTGAACTGTTCTGGAAGAATAAATTCTTTTACGGGTAAATGTTTTTTGGAAGGTTGCAGGTACTGCCCAATGGTAAGTACATCTACGTTGGCTTTCCTTAACTCCTCCATGGTCTCCAGGACTTCTTCCTCAAGTTCCCCAAGTCCCAACATTATCCCTGATTTTGTTCGGTTCACCCCTTGGTCGTGCAAATAAGCCAAACACTCAAGGCTTCTCTCGTACTTGGCCTGGATACGGACTTCCCTCGTAAGTCTCCTAACGGTTTCCATATTATGTGATACTACTTCAGGGGCGGCTTCTATAATACGGTCTAAATGCCTTTCGATTCCTTGGAAATCAGGTATCAATGTTTCCAAGGTAGTGGTTGGGTTCATTCTACGAATGGCCTTTACCGTTTCCGACCATATAATAGATCCCATATCTTTTAGGTCGTCGCGGTCGACCGAAGTAATCACAGCGTGTTTTATGCCCATTAACTTAATGGATCTTGCCACTTTTTCAGGTTCTTCCCAATCAACGGTAGAGGGACGGCCTGTCTGTACCCCGCAAAAACCACATGAGCGGGTACATATGTTACCCAATATCATGAATGTCGCAGTACCTTCGCCCCAACATTCACCCATATTTGGACAGCTGCCTGAGGTGCAGATGGTATTCAGTTCGTATTTGTCCACCAATCCGCGTAATTGGGTATAATTTTTGCCCGTTGGCAATTTAACACGCAACCATTTTGGTTTACCCTTTGGAGGCGCAATGCTATCTACAGCCATAATTTGATTTTCTCCAAATATACGAACAATATAATATAACGCTTGGCTATCATAAAGGTGTTGGTGTGCTATTGGGTAATGGTGCGATAAAGGATGTTCGAGGGGTTTATTATCCCTTTTGTATGATTTCCGCCAGTAATTTCTTGGCCCTTAACAACTTCACCTTTATGTTGCTCATCGGTTCGTTGAGTTCGGTGGCGATAGCGGCATAACTCAACTCATGGAAATAACGGAGGTTGATTACCTCTTGATAATGCGGTTTTAGTTTTTTTATATTCTGTAAAAGGGTCGCCAGGTTCTGCTCAGTGATGAGATGGTCCTCGGCGGTGGGGGCATCATCAAGAACCTTGGAGATGGCATCGTTGCTGCCATGTGTTCCCAATAGGTTCTTTTTTCGTTTACGGACAAGGTCGACATGGATGTTCTTTGAGATTGTAATAAGCCAAGTCCTGAATTTGTACGAATCGTTGAAGGTGTCGATTTTGTCAAAGGCTTTTGAGAAGGTCTGTACGGTAATATCCTCGGCATCATTCTCGTTCTCGGTACGTTTTAACTGAAAGCCATAGACGTCGTTCCAAAAAGTGTCCAATAGTGTGCTGAAGGCAATTTGGTTGCCCATTTTTGCCTTGTTGATCGTAACAAGTATAGTGTCTTCGGTATTATTCACATCTGAACAGGGTTTCTATCCTGAAGTACATTGTTTTAATGCGATTCTGACGTGGTCCCTTCTTCGCAATCCCTTTCGCCAGGTAGTTTTCCGCACATTCCGCATGCTTCGCCATCTTTGTTAAGGAAAGGGCTCTGGCTTGCACATGTACCTGCAAAACGACCATTTTTCTTAGACCATATTTTAATTGCAATACCTGTAAAGGCTATTGCTAAAAGACCAATTGTTAAAAGGACTAATTTCATTGTTTTTATTCGGATTTTCGACAAAGATATAAAAATAAGGCCCTGACTGTATTGTCAGGGCTTAGGAAATAGTTCTCGTTCTTTAATGGCTAGTAATCGATCTTGGCGACAATGTTCTTTATAGTTGGGGAATTATTGCCTCCTTTTGGTTCAATGGTGATATAGCTCACCGCTTTGTCGGCGTAAGGTAGGGCCAGTAACTTCCCTTGTCCGACCGATTCATCGATAATCCCTAGATTGACCATCTTGCCGTTGACCTCTGCCCACATTTGAAAACTTTGGTTTTCAGGAAGGTGGGGAAGCTTTTTAACGTTGATGTAGGATAGCTTTTTCACAGGGTTGATATAGGCTACGGCCTTTAGCTCCCTCGCTTTCTTGTTTCCTTTGACATTGTACCTTCTGGTCAGTGGATTGTTCAATACGATAAACTGGTTGCGAACATCCTCTAACTCAAGTCTCATATCCTCTTTCAAGGTCTCGATCTTGTTGTTCACGATGATATTCTCCTCTTGTAAGCTCTGGTTCTGGTTCCAAAGGAAATAGGAGGCCCCGGCGAACATTATTGCCGCAAAACTGGCAGCGATGGTATACTTGAGGAATCTCTTCTTGCCGGCATTCTCGGATCTTATCCGAGCCATGATCTTGTTCTTTAAGCCCTCTGGGGTCTTGATGGCATGTAGTTTGGCAAAGGTCTCCAGGTTATCCTGAAGCTGGTTGTAGGTTTCCCTAACTTCAGGGTACATGGCCAAGTACCTTTCTACCTGCAAGGATTCTTGTTGGTCTGTGGTGTCCAATAAATACTTCTCAAGTAAATCCGAATCTAAAAATAGTTTGATCTTCTCTTTCATTGCTACAGGTTTAATAAGAGTGTGGGCATCATGATGGGCCATATATCTTCTTCAATTCCCTTAGGCCGATCTTCAATCTCGATTTTATGGTTCCAAGGGGAATATCCAATTCATCACTGGCTTCCTGCTGTGTCATACCTTGGAAAAATAGGGCTTCCAGTACAATTTTATACTTGTCCTCTATTTTGTCCAGGTTTTCACGAATATCCATCAATTCAGGATTAATGCCACCAACACCTAGATTATATACGTCAGAAACATCCATTTGGATCTCCTTGTCGGATTTTGTGTTGACGCTTCGTAATTTGTCTATGGCGGTATTTCTGGTGATTCGAAACAGCCATGTGAACAACTTTGCTTTTGTGGCATCGTAGGAATCTGATTTCTTCCAGATTTTCACAAAGCTTTCCTGTAGTACATCTTGGGCGAGCTCCTCATTGCCAACCACTTTTTTTGCCACACCGTAAAGGGTGTCGCCATAGTGTTCGTACAAGAGTGAAATGGCTTTTTCATTCCGTTCCTGTAGTAGTTCGACAATATGTTTCTCTAGCAGTACGCTCATATACCAGTATGGCTTCGAAAATATTTTTATGTTCGGCATCCAATCAAGTAATCTTGACCGTATATCCATTAAACGCTAATTTATAAAATTGATTGTTATAGCTAGTGTTATCTCAAAATTTCAATCCTATAAATACACAACCGGTTATTGTGTATTTAATTTTGGTTAGTTTGGTTTGGTATAGCCCCTGTTGTTCTTTGACAGGGGTTATTTATAATATTCACTTCCGGGTATATCCGAATTCCATAGGTATCATAAACAACATCCATGATCTTTTGTGCTAAGTTGGCAATTTCCCCACCTGTGGCGTTACCGTAGTTTACCAATACCAAGGCTTGGTTTTTATGAACCCCGGCATCGCCAAAGCGCTTGCCTTTAAATCCACATTGCTCGATCAACCATCCGGCTGGCACTTTGTATTCATTGTCGGATATTTTATAGTATTTGGCCGTCGCATGGTTGGAGATAAAGTCTTCGAATTCCGCTTTTGATAAAATAGGGTTTTTAAAGAAGCTGCCACTATTCCCCAATTCCTTAGGGTCTGGCAATTTACTCCTCCGTATGGCCACTATAGCCTTGGAAACCTCTTGGATGGTCGGTTTTTCAATGTTCCATTGTTCCAGTTGGGAGCCAATGGCCCCGTATGATATATTGATCCCGTGGTTTTTCTTGGTGAGTTTGAATACGACCGATGTTATAATGAACTTGCCTTTGCCATCATTTTTGAAATAAGAGTCCCTATAGCCAAATTGACATTCTTTCTTGGTGAAGACCTTGGTTGAAAGGTCATTGATGTTGATGGCCTCACAACTTACTATGGTATCTTTGAGCTCAACACCATATGCCCCGATATTCTGTATGGGTGCGGTGCCGGTGTGCCCTGGGATGAGCGATAAGTTCTCCAGACCGCCAAAATCCTGCTCTAGGCACCAAAGCACCAAATCGTGCCAGACCTCACCGGCCATAACTTTTAGGTACACATGGTCACCATCATACTTGATTATTTCCTTTCCTTTGATATTTATGTAAAGCACCAAGGCATTGATGTCTTTGGTAATCAGCATATTGCTGCCTCCGCTAATGATGAAAATGTTTGGGTGTATCTTGATTCCCAAGGCTTTCCTCAAATCTTCCACAGTACGTATTTCGCAGAAAAAACTTGCCTTGGCATCTATCCCAAAGGTGTTGTATTGCTTTAGTGAGATGTTTTCTTGGACATTCATTGGCCCGTGTAGGATTTAAGGGCCTCTTTTAGAATATGAACGGCTCTTTTGAGGCTGTCCCTATCCAAAACATAGGCAATTCGTATTTGGTTTTCACCCAACCCTTCAGAGGCATAGAAACCAGCTGCTGGTGCTACCATGACGGTTTCGCCATCGACCCTGAATTCCTCCAACAACCATTGGGCAAAAGCATCGGAATCTTTTATGGGGAGTTCTGCAATACAATAGAATGCCCCATGGGGATGGCCGACTTTGATCCCGTCTATCTTTTCGAGTTCCTGGATCAGTAGGTTCCTTCTGGAAACATATTCCCTTTTCACATCCTCAAAATAGCTTTGGGGGGTTTCCAAGGCGGCCTCACTGGCTATCTGCGCATACGTCGGAGGGGACAACCGTGCTTGGGCAAATTTAAGGGCTGTCCGGATAATCTCCCTGTTCTTGGATACTATACAGCCGATCCGGGCACCGCACATACTGTATCTTTTGGAAACGGAGTCCACTATAATGGCAAATTTGTCCATTCCCGGTTCCTGTAATATCGAATAATGTTCCTTGCCGTCATAAGTGAATTCCCGGTATACCTCGTCGGCAATCAGGAAAAGATCATGCTTTTTGGCAATAGTGGCTAATTTCTTGATCTCTTCCCGGGTGTACAGGTATCCTGTTGGATTGCCGGGATTGCAGATCAGTATGGCCTTTGTCCTTTCCGTAATCAGCTTCTCGAACTCCTCTATGGGGGGCAGGGCAAAATTATCGTCTATTTTAGAGACCACGGGTACGACCGTAACGCCCATTGCAGTGGCAAATCCGTTATAATTGGCATAAAAGGGTTCAGGGATGATGATCTCATCGTTGTTGTCGGCGATACTTCCCATGATGAAGGAAAGTGCTTCGGAGCCACCGATAGTTACCAGTATATCCTGGGCGGAAACCTCGATCCCATGGGTTGCGTAATACCGGGCCAATTTTTCGCGATAGGCTTCGGAACCTTCGGTTCGGCTATAGGACAATACCGAAATGGAATTGTTCTTTACGGCATCCAGTGCGATTTTGGGTGTTTTGATATCGGGTTGTCCAATATTCAAGTGTATCACTTTCACCCCTTCTTTTTTTGCCTTTTCGGCAAAAGGAACCAATTTTCGAATGGGTGATTCCGGCATGGTAAATCCTTTTTTCGATATGGAAGGCATATAATCTATATTATTTTAAACAAAAATGAGAAATCATTATGGACAAAACAACAGTACCCGTGTTTATTTCATGTGTTTTCAATATGTTAAAAAAAACAGGGGGGTATTAAGTATCTTAACGGGGGTTGACAATGTAGAAGGTTGGTTTTGAAAAATCGGAAGGCTTTTTTTGGGATGTTGCTATGGTGTTTCCCCATATTGGGAACAGCGCAATTCTATGAACTGCCCAAGGGCCAGAAATTCGAAAAGATCAAATTCCAGCTCGTAAACAATCTCATTATCTTGCCCATTGAGGTAAATGGCACCGAACTATCGTTCATGTTGGATACCGGCGTTAGCCAGCCCATTCTTTTTAATATTACCGATCAAGATTCCATTCAGATCAATAACGTATCCGAGATAAAGATCAAGGGATTGGGTGAAGGGGAATCGATAAAGGCACTGGGTTCCCACGGCAATTCCTTTAAATTGAAGAATATCATCAACCGGGAACAACTGCTGTATGTGGTGATAGATAAAAGTTTGGATTTATCGACCAGTTTGGGAATTCCCGTGCACGGTATCATTGGTTATGATCTTTTCCGGGATTTTGTGGTGGATATCAATTACGGATCGAAGACCATAAAGTTTTATGACCCTGAACAGTATGTGTATCGGCGTAGTAAAAGGGAAGAGACGTTGCCTTTGGCCCTTCATGGAAAGAAAGCCTACCTCGATGCCGATGTTGGTATTGGCGATTCCGGTAGCATCCCCGTTCATTTATTGGTCGATACCGGGAGTACCGATGCCATCTGGCTTTTTGAGGATGGGGAAATAGGGATACCCACCGAGCATTACGATGATTACCTGGGCAAAGGCTTGAATGGTGATATTTTTGGAAAACGCACAAAAGTGAACAATATCCGGATCGGTAGTTTTGAACTATACAATGCCAAGGCCGCATTTCCCGATACACGTTCTTTTATGGCCATCAAGAATCTTGCGAATAGGGACGGAAGTGTCGGTGGGGAGGTGCTAAAGCGATTCAATATTGTTTTTGATTATTCCAGACGTCGAGTGACCCTTAGGAAAAACAGTATGTTCAAATCACCGTTTCATTATAACCTTAGTGGAATTACACTGCAACATGATGGAGTGAGAATGGTATCCGAACGTATCTCAGATGGACACGGGGTGGTTAAAACCAAGGAAGGTTCATTCGGGAATGTCCAGATTTTATTTGAGGGCCAAACCCGGTTGAGTCTGGTGCCCGAGATTGTGGTTTCCGGTATTCGGGCAGGTAGCCCTGCCGAAACGGCAGGACTCAAAGAGGGCGATATCATACTTGCCGTCAACGGAAAGAGCGTTCATAGGTATAAGATTCAGGAAATTATGCAAATGCTGGATGAGAAGCAAGGTAAAAAAGTAAAGGTGCTCATAGAAAGGTATAACAGGAATCTGTTGTTCTCATTTGTTCCTGAGGATCTGTTCAAACATAAAAAACCCTGATTAAGTGAATGAACGTAACCAGGGTTTCCTTAGGTGTTTTTATAAAGTATAAAGTAAGTGCCCTACTTGGCAGGAGCCTTTATCTCCCCTTTTATCTTTAAGACTTTTGTTGGGGTATCCGCATTGGAGATGACGGTAATGGCCTTTCTGATCGGCCCAACACGGTTCGTGTCATATTTTACCTGGATCTCCCCGGTCTTTCCTGGCAAGATAGGGCCATTCGGCTTTTTAGGGATTGTACATCCGCAGCTAGAACTAACCTTGCTGATTATCAATGGGGCGTTCCCGGTATTTGTGAATTCGAATACACGTATACCATCACTACCTTTTTCTATTTGGCCATAATCGACAGTCTCGGTCTTAAATTCAATTTTTGCCCCGGTATCTTGGGCAGTAAGGCTAAATCCTAATAGTCCTACAAATAATACAAGTACTATTTTTTTCATCATATTTGGTTTTGGGTGAATTTCAAAATTAATCTTTTTAGACGAACGTCCAAAATTCTTTTTGTTATATAGTAACGTTACTTATTTTTGTTTCGTATTTAATATTGGGTCAAAAAGGCTGTGGAAAATATTATTTAACATAAGTTTACAGGTTTGTCTTTTTGTCACGATTACAACTATGAACAAAAACCGTTCCAAAAAATGGATATCCCTTCAAAATATGAGCCTCAAAAGGTAGAAGATCATTGGTATGATTACTGGATGAAACATGGTTATTTTCATTCGACCCCTGACAATAGGGAGCCGTACAGTATTGTGATCCCCCCCCCCAATGTTACAGGAATACTGCACATGGGGCATATGCTCAACAATACATTACAGGATATTTTGATACGTAGGGCCCGCTTACAAGGCAAGAATGCCTGTTGGGTGCCTGGTACGGACCATGCATCTATTGCAACAGAGGCAAAGGTCGTGGCAAAACTCAAGGAACAGGGCATAAGCAAATCGGATCTTTCCAGGGATGAGTTTCTGAAGCACGCATGGGATTGGACCCATGAGTATGGGGGTGTCATCCTAGAGCAATTGAAAAAATTGGGATGTTCCTGTGACTGGGAACGTACGGCCTTTACCATGGACGACACCATGTCCGCCTCAGTGATAAAGGTATTTGTCGATTTGTTCAATAAGGGATTGATATATAGGGGGTACCGCATGGTAAATTGGGATCCGGAGGCACAGACCACTTTATCTGACGAAGAAGTTGTTTATGAGGAAAAACAAGGGTTACTGTATTACTTGTCCTATCCCATAGAAGGGTCGGATGAAAAAGTGACCATCGCAACTACACGGCCAGAGACCATATTGGGGGATACGGCCATTTGTATCAACCCCAACGATGAGCGTTATTCCCATCTTAAGGGGAAAAAGGCCATAGTGCCTATTTGTAACAGGGCCATACCTATTATTGAGGATGAGTATGTCGATATTGAATTTGGTACAGGTTGTTTAAAAGTCACTCCGGCCCATGATGTCAATGACAAGGCTTTGGGCGTAAAACACGATTTGGAAACTATAGATATATTCAACCCCGATGCTACAATGAATAGTTTTGGGCTGCATTATCAAGGGAAGGACCGTTTTGTGGTCCGTAAGGAGATAAAGGGGGAACTTGAGGAAAAGGGGTTCTTGGTAAAAACCGAGGACTATATCAATAAAGTGGGGACCTCTGAAAGGACCAAGGCTGTTATTGAGCCCCGTTTGTCAGAACAATGGTTCTTGAAAATGGAGGATTTGGTAAAGCCTGCCATCAAATCCGTTCTGGAAACCGATGATATCAGCTTCTTCCCCAAAAAATTTGAAAATACCTATCGCCATTGGATGGAGAATATCAGGGACTGGAACATTTCCCGGCAATTATGGTGGGGACAGCAGATACCGGCCTATTATTTTGGGGATGGCCAGGATGATTTTGTCGTAGCGGAATCCAAGGAAGAGGCCTTGGTAAAAGCCCAGGCCAAATCAGGCGATCCCAATCTGGGATTGGATGACTTAAGACAGGATGAGGATGTTGTGGATACTTGGTTCTCCTCGTGGTTATGGCCGATGACGGTTTTCAATGGTATTTTGGAGCCCAATAATGAAGATATCGATTATTATTACCCTACCAATGATTTGGTTACGGGGCCCGATATCATTTTCTTTTGGGTAGCCAGAATGATCATGGCAGGTTATGAGTACCGGGATGAAAAACCATTTGACAATGTTTATTTTACGGGAATTGTACGTGATAAGCAAAGACGAAAAATGTCAAAATCCTTGGGCAATTCCCCGGATGCCTTAAAATTGATAGAGGACTATGGGGCCGATGGGGTTCGTGTAGGGTTGATGTTGAGCTCTGCTGCCGGTAATGACCTGCTGTTCGATGAGGACCTTTGCCAACAGGGTAAAAACTTTGCCAATAAGATTTGGAATGGTTTCCGGTTGCTTAAGGGGTGGGAAGTTGCGGATATACCACAACCTGAGGCATCCTCATTGGGAATAACTTGGTATAAGGCCAAGTTCAACCAAACCTTGGCCGAAATTGAGGATCATTTCAGTAAATACCGTATTTCGGATGCCTTGATGTCAATATACAAGTTGATTTGGGACGACTATAGTTCTTGGTTGCTAGAGATCATCAAGCCGGCCTACCAACAACCCATAGACAGGAAAACCTTTGATGAGGTCATAGGTATTTTTGAAAGCAACCTCAAATTACTACATCCTTTTATGCCTTTCCTCACCGAGGAGGTTTGGCAGCATATTGCAGAACGTTCGCCCCAAGAAGCCTTGGTGGTTTCACAATGGCCAAAGGTAGGGAAAGTGGATAATGACCTGATAGGGCAGTTTGGGTTCGCTGCCGAGGTCATATCCGGTATACGAACCGTTCGAAAGGATAAGAATATACCTATGGGGGAAAGTCTTGAGCTTTTGGTACTGAACGTAGGCAGAAAAGGTAAAGACTGGGATGCTATAATAAAAAAACTGACCAATGTTTCCAGTGTTTCCTATGTTGATACCGCTGTGGAAGGTGCTTTGACATTCCGGGTAAAAAGCAACGAATATTTCATCCCCATAAGTGGGGCGGTCGATATTGAGGCCGAAATAATAAAGATACAGGAAGAATTAAAGTATACGAAAGGGTTTCTGCAGTCTGTACAGAAGAAGCTCTCCAATGAGCGTTTTGTAAATAATGCCCCAGAGCAGGTTATTGCCACAGAACGAAAAAAACAGGCCGATGCCGAGGCAAAGATAGCTACCTTGGAAAAAAGTCTGGCGAGTTTGGGATAATACAGTTGTGAAGATGGTTTAAATGGAATAGGAAAACCTGAAGGATGGTCTTGGAAAGAGACACTGTCATATGGTTTATGCCAGACGTGCCTGCCAAGGGTGTCCAGACAGAAGAAGAACCCCGATAAAATAAAAGGCCAGGGTAGATAAAGACCAAGGATTTTTTCAAACTTTGATTACAGGATTAAGATACAGATTATTATCTTTAGGAAAATATTTTATTAGTCGGGTTCGATCAAAGTTGGATTCTACCCCGTTTATTGGCCGGAATGTAAATAATCATAACCAAACTTCAGGACATCATCTATTGGTTAGGCCGGATTTGTATTTTTAAAATAAGGGCAGCATATATGAAATTTACCGCAGAAGACTTATTATCGGCCAAGACAAGAAAAGATCTGGTCGCCATTGCAAAGAAAAAAGGAATCGATATCGGCAATGTCGTAAGAAACACCAAATACGAGATAGAACTGGGCAAGCTTCAAAGTGAGTTGGTAAACCTGCAACAATGGATCAACAAGAACCAGTTAAGGGTCGCTGTACTTTTTGAAGGTCGTGATGCAGCTGGCAAAGGAGGTTCCATCAAGCGGTTCAGGGAGCATTTAAACCCCCGTTCCTCACGTGTTGTGGCCCTTTCAAAACCGACCGAGAATGAAAAGGGACAATGGTATTTTAGAAGGTATATCAAAGAATTGCCCAATCCTGGGGAAATTGTCTTTTTTGACCGAAGTTGGTACAACCGGGCAGTTGTAGAACCTGTGATGGGGTTTTGTTCCAAAGATCAATACAACCAATTTATGGTACAGGTATCTGAGTTTGAACATATGTTGTACGAGGATGGTGTTATTATCATAAAATTTTGGTTCTCTATTTCAAAGGAAGTCCAGAATAAAAGGTTCAATGCCCGGCTCAAAAACCCTTTGAAACAATGGAAATTCAGTCCTGTGGATAAAATGGGGCAGAAACTCTGGGATGATTATACCTTTTACAAGGAACAGATGTTCACCAAGACCCATACGGATTTTAGTCCTTGGATCATTGTAAAGACCAATGACAAGAAGACTGCCCGTTTGGAGAGTATGCGGTATTTGCTTTCGATGTTCGATTATACCGATAAGAGGGCAATAATGGATTTAGTGCAGCCAGACCCCAATATTATCGTTCGTTACTATAGGAACGCCAAACAAATCGATATATAGATTATGAAGGAGACAGAAAAAATGACCCTGACCAATGATGATCTGGAATTGCTCAACTCCAAACTAGGTCTGAGATGTTTGTTCGGAAGTAAAAAGATCGATCTGGAAAAAACCTTGGCAGAGGTGAAGTACGAATTTAAGTTGCGGGAACAACAAGCGGAACTTGTAAAACTTCAGACATGGGCCATAGAAAACCGGAAGAAAATCGTCATCCTCTTTGAAGGAAGGGATGCTGCTGGTAAAGGAGGGGCCATACGAAGAATGGCAGCACATATAAACCCTAGGTACTATAGGATCGTCGCATTGAACAAACCAACCGAGGATGAAGAGGGGCAGTGGTATTTTCAACGATATGTGAACGAACTGCCAAAGCCGGGCAAAATCGTGTTTTTCGACCGTAGTTGGTACAATAGGGCAGTGGTGGAACCGGTTAATGGCTTTTGTGACCAAGAACAATATGATAGGTTCATGTCCCAAGTCAATGATTTTGAAAAGATGATCATTGCCTCCGACACCTATTTGATCAAACTTTATTTTTCAATCACGAAGGAAGAACAGAAAAAGCGTTTTGAGGATATTCGCAAAAGTGACCTAAAACGATGGAAACTGTCGGTAGTGGATGAGAAGGCCCAAGACCTTTGGGACGAATATACAAAGTACAAGCAAGTGATGTTGGGGGACACGGATACGGAACACGCCCCTTGGGTTGTCATCAAAGCTGATAAAAAGACAGAGGCACGGCTAAAGGCCATTGATTATGTGCTAAAGGCAATACCTTATAAATAGCAGTCGGACATATCCCTTTGGGAAGCGCTAGGTCTCCCATATCCTATGGGAACACTACCAACATGCCAAGTACGTATATTGGCCTCTTGGGTAAATTGGGGAACGGTCGGTCGCACAAGTGGAAATCCAATATTCGATATTGTCCTTAAAGGTCCATGTTGTAAAAGATAAATGGCTTCCATAATTTATTGGTATCTTTCATTGGTAAAATCAGAACAATGGAAATCTACGCAAAAGCCCTATTGTACGCTATTCCTTTTTTTATGGTTCTTTTGGCCATGGAAATGGGTTATGGGTATGTAGTGAAAAACCAAAAGCATAAGGTATTGGATTCAGTTTCCAGTATCAGTTCAGGACTTGCGAACATTATAAAGGATTCCTTGGGCATCGGTATTGTAATTGTGACCAATCCTTTTTTGTTGGGGCATTTGGCATTGTTTTCCCTGAAATCGACTTGGTTGGTATGGTTGATTGCGTTTTTGGCCATTGATTTTGCAGGATATTGGAACCATCGATTGAGTCATAAAATCAATTTTTTCTGGAACCAGCATGTCATACACCATAGCAGTGAGGAGTTTAATTTGGCCTGTGCCCTACGGCAACCTGTTTCCAATTTGGTGGGTTATTTCTCTATTTTTTGGTCCCGGCAGCCATAATGGGGGTACCTGATACCATTATAGCTATTTTGACCCCTGTCCATTTATTCGCCCAGTTTTGGTACCATACCCAACATATCGGAAAAATGGGGTTTTTGGAATATATTATGGTAACACCCTCCCAACATAGGGTACACCATGCGATCAATAAGGAGTATATCGACAAGAACTTAGGCCAGGTCCTTTGTGTTTGGGACCGTTTGTTCGGGACATTTCAAGAAGAATTAGAGAGTATTCCACCGCAATATGGTGTATTAAAGCCTGCCTCGACATGGAATCCCATCATAATAAATTTTCAGCATTTATGGCGGTTGATGAAAGATGCTTGGCGTACCCGTAGTTTTTTCGACAAGCTCCGTATATGGTTTATGCCTACAGGTTGGCGTCCTGCCGATGTTAAGTGGAAATACCTCATATCTATTATTGAGGATGTGTACCAGTTTGAGAAGTATGAAACCGAGGCATCTTCCCTTTTAAAGGTGTACGCTGTGTTTCAAGTCCTTTTCACCACTTTTTTAATGATGTTCATGTTCTATAATTATAAGGTGATAGGGTTTGATGGATTGCTCTTCTTCGGGGCATTTGTGTTCATTGGTATCTATGGGTACACCTCTTTGATGGATAGGAATCCCTATGTTGTGTGGGTCGAGGTAGTACGTGGCCTTTCCGGTATTGTCGTTATTTGGTTTACAGGGGATTGGTTTGGTATAAATGCTTATTTTGATTTTGGTGGTGCATTGGTTGCCCTCTATTTTCTGATTACCCTTGTAGCAGGAATCTATTTTACGTACTTGGAAAAAGATACTTCAAGCACGAAAATTATTACTTAATGTTTGCCCCCCCCATAGCTTTTTACGGGCCCATCACGATACGATCGTTCGGTAGTTTCGGGGATTGGTATCATTTAGGTTATCATTAGGGTACAATAACCCATCCCAATCGAGTTTTTAACTAAGAGGTGAATTCTAATATATTGTTGGCAATTGGCGTAAGGCTGCCAAAATCCCCAAATAGGTATATTTTGTACAAATCATTTGGTCCAAACTCGGACAGATTCCATAAGGATAGACCCTGATATGATAATTTAGGGTAAAAATCACCGGAACTTGAAAGTGGGAACAAAAGCTTTGAATATGAAAAAGGAATACAGATCATGCACACATGGTGTTTCCGCTGATATGACTTATGGCAGCAAAGTGTAGGGAACAATAAGAAAATTGTAAAAAAGGAGGATTACTGGGAGGATCACTGATGATGATTTTAAGCCTAAGATTCCCTATAAGAATATATCTGTTCGGTATGTAGGTTCCGATCGTTGGGTAGGTTCAAGTGCTTTATGCATAAGGAAGCACATACCAATAAAATGGGCCTAGGGATATGACCCGAAAAACAAGGGGCTTTTTTGAGCCATATAAACCGATTTGAATGGTCTTCATGGTTGGTGGTCAAATTATTTCTTGATTTCTTTTTCCACCAAATCGATATAGGCTTCCATTGCCTCTTCACGGCCAATATTCTGCGCTTGGAACAATGCATTGGCCTTAAAGGCATTGATCAGGGGTGTTTTACTGCCCGGATTGTCATAATTCTTATTGGCTATTTTGTAGTAAGCATAAAGGTTAAGTAATAAATCGGCAGGTAAAGGCTCTGTGTAGGAATTCACAAAGAGAACAGCTTCTTTAAATTTTTTACGCAAAGTCTTTTCCTTCATATTTGTCTACATAGGTGGCAATACATGTTTTCGCACCTATTACCTTTTGGTTTAATCTTACGGCCAAGCCACAATCCAAAGGTAATAATAAGTCTACCCTGGAACCAAATTTAATAAAACCAGAATCCCCACCTTGGTGTACGCTTTCGCCTTCTTCGGCGTAATTCACTATACGTCTTGCCATGGCCCCGGCAATCTGTCTATATAATATATCGCCAAACTTGGGGGTGTTTATTACTACGGTGGTCCGTTCGTTGTCCGTGCTTGATTTGGGATGCCATGCGACCAGATATTTCCCAGGGTGGTATTTGGAGTATTTTATCGTACCACTAATAGGGTAACGGGTAACATGTACATTAAAAGGGGACATGAAAATCGACACTTGAAGCCTTTTGTCATTAAAATATTCAGTCTCAAGGACCTCCTCTATAACCACGACCTTACCATCAACAGGGGCCAGGATTTCATCAAAAAGATTATTGGCATCCCTTTTTGGGTTCCTGAAAAATTGAAGGATTAGTACCAATACGGCAACTGCCCCAATCTGTAAGCCCCAACGTAACCACTCATTCGTAACGTAGAATCCGGAGAGTAGGACAATTGCTACTACGATTAAAAAGGTTGTTAGGATAATGGTCTGACCTTCTTTATGAAACATATGTAAATATTTTTAATGTTAAATAGGCAAAAGGTGCTGCGAATACCATACTATCCAACCGATCCAGCATGCCCCCATGACCAGGTATAATGGCCCCACTGTCCTTGACCCCTGCAGTTCTTTTGAATTTTGACTCTATCAAATCCCCCAAAGTTCCAAATGATACGATTACAAAAGCCAAAATCAACCATTGTGTCGGATTTATCATAGGTTCGTACATGCCAAGTAAATAAGCGGCAATCAAAGTAAAGGCCAATCCGCCCAAGGTGCCCTCTATGGTCTTTTTGGGTGAGACCGCTGGGAATAATTTCGTTCGCCCCATAGTACTTCCCACAAGATATGCAAAGGAGTCATTCACCCAGATTAGGATAAAGATCCCCATTATGAGCAATTTGGCAAAATCATTGTCCTTGTACGGTATCATGGTCAAGAAGATACACCCCCCCCCAATATATAATAGACCGATAAGGAATTTATGGTATGACTGGAAAAACCTGTCTTTTTTCGAGAAAAGAAAAAAGAGTAGGGCGATATTCGTTGATATGGTCAGGAACATTAGAATGTAGATCAGCCATTCATCATGAACCAGGTAGATAAAGATCCACCAGAGGGCCAGGTATGCAATGAAAATATGGAAACCCTTAAGGTGTACCAGTCTTTTATATTCGTATAGGCAAACAAGGCCGAAGGTCATGAACAAAAAATCAAAGGCATCCGAACTCAGGAATACGGCCGATAATAATAGGATGATATAAACTGCCCCGGAAAGTGCCCTTCTTAAAACTTCTTTCATACTATAGGTCTTCCAAGAGTAAAAGGTACAGATTTTTGGAACTACTACCGTATGTTAAAAAATCTTTTGAATTTTCATTGGTGGGTAAAAAGTGTTTGAGGGTAGTGATATTGGCCGGTATGTTATGGCTATATTTTCTTTTGATTTTTTTAAGTCCCTCCCCAATAGACTCGACTAATTGACTTGTTGTGGCAAAGACAATGATGTTGCCAGGTAGTTCATTGAGTTTTTTCTCCATCAATTGATTGGAGCATACTAGGATCGATCCATTTTGGGCAATAAGGTATTCGCAGGTTGTGAAAAACACTTCGCTATCCTTGATATTATTGGTGAAAGTCACTTTTTGTTTGGAAAATCGTTTTTCCAACATGGGGTTCATTATGAAAAAAGGATGGTCTCCCCAATTGTTCTCCTTTACAATATTCCGAAGTGCTTCCGAGATTTCCTGGAAAGAATCGCAATAGATGAATTTGCCTCCATTGGTTTTAAAATGGATGGTGAATTTTTCATCAACGGGGATATTCAGATCAGGCATATGTACCCCACGGGTTTCCGCAGTTTCTTTGGGCACCTTTTTCTTTCCACCACCAAATAATTTATCAAATAGCCCCATTAAGTTTATTAAAGCATATTACTATACTATATACCAAGTCCTTGTTTTTTTATGAACAACGTGAATGTTGTTTATTTATTTTCCTTGTTGCCGTCCCCGGTCTCTTTTACTTCCGTTTCCGCTACGGCCTTTGCGATTTTTTCAGTCTCGATTTCCTCTTCGGTCACTTCTTGGCCCTTGCCATCGAAATGTTTGTCGAAAGGCCTTTTCCCAAATATCTTTTCCAGGTCTTCCTTGAAGATGACCTCCTTTTCCAAAAGGCGTTCCGCCAAGGCTATGAGCTTGTCTTTGTTTTTTTCCAGGACATCGATTGCCCTTTTGTACTGCTCTTCAATGATCGCTGAGATTTCAGTGTCTATTTTTCGGGCTGTCTCCTCGCTATAGGGTTTGGTAAAGCCGTATTCGTTCTGTCCAGAGGAGTCGTAATAGGTGAGATTGCCTATTTCATCATTAAGTCCATATACGGTAACCATTGCACGTGCCTGCTTGGTTACTTTCTCCAGGTCACTTAGGGCACCTGTTGATATTTGGTTGAATATAACTTTCTCGGCAGCCCTGCCCCCAAGGGTGGCACACATTTCATCATTCATCTGTTCTGGCCGAACGATAAGTCTCTCTTCAGGTAAGTACCAGGCAGCACCAAGTGATTGTCCCCTAGGTACGATGGTTACTTTGACCAAAGGTGCGGCATGTTCCAGCATCCAACTAATGGTGGCATGGCCGGCCTCGTGGTATGCAATTGTCTTTTTCTCACTAGTTGTGATAATCTTGTTCTTTTTCTCAAGCCCACCTATAATCCGATCCACGGCATCAAGGAAATCCTGTTTGTTGACGGCCTTTTTCTCTTTACGGGCAGCGATCAAGGCCGCTTCATTACAGACATTGGCAATGTCCGCTCCCGAGAAACCAGGTGTTTGTCGTGCCAAGAAATCCAAATCCAGGGTTTCGGAGGTTTTGATCGGTCTAAGGTGTACCTCGAAAATCTCCTTACGCTCACGTATGTCCGGTAAGTCTACATAAATCTGTCTATCAAAACGACCAGCCCGCATTAAGGCTTTATCAAGTACATCGGCACGGTTCGTGGCGGCAAGCACAATGACGTTGGTGTTGGTCCCGAAACCATCCATTTCGGTCAATAGTTGGTTTAGTGTATTCTCACGTTCATCGTTGGATCCCGTGAAATTGTTTTTGCCCCTAGCTCTACCAATGGCGTCTATTTCATCTATGAAGATAATGGCAGGTGATTTGTCCTTGGCCTGTTTGAACAGGTCACGTACCCTTGATGCACCTACGCCGACGAACATTTCAACGAAGTCCGACCCGGATAGTGAGAAAAAGGGAACCTTGGCCTCACCGGCAACAGCTTTTGCCAATAATGTCTTACCAGTACCGGGAGGGCCTACCAATAAGGCTCCTTTTGGGATCTTGCCCCCTAAAGAGGTATACTTATCGGGGTTTCTTAGAAACTCAACGATTTCCTCAACTTCTTCCTTGGCACCTTCCAAGCCTGCAACATCCTTGAAAGAAGTCCGGGTGTCTGTCTTTTCATCGAACAATTTGGCTTTTGATTTGCCGATATTGAATATCTGTCCACCAGCACCTCCACCAGCACCTCCGGACATACGACGCATAAGGTAGATCCAGATACCTATGATCAACACAAAGGGTAGGGCTGCCAATAATAAATCGCCGATATAGTTCGTTTCCTTATCGAATTCTACAATGGTGTCGAGGTTTTCTTCTTTTTTGATCTCGGTAATCTCATTTTGGAAGATCTGAAGATCCCCATAATCCAATATATATTGGGGAATAGCACCTGTTGTGGGCAAAAAGGGTTTTTTTGCGACGTCTTTATGTACTTCTTTCTGCAAGGCCTCATCAGTAAGGAAAACCTTGGCCTGATTCGTATTTGTGATGATCAGTATTTTACTGATGTCACCATATCTAAGGTATTCCTGTAGTTCTGAAGTTGTTGTTTTTTTTGTGCTGTTAAGGTTGTCCCCACTTATAAACTGAAACCCAATAAGAAATATAGCAATGAGTCCATAGATCCACCATGAACTGAACTTTGGTTTTTTGGGGGTTGTATTGTTGTCGTTAGCCATTCTTTTTTTTTACTGATTTGTACTACTTTTAATAGTCGTGAACTTTGCGTCTCCCCAAAGACCTTCTATATCGTAGTATTCCCTGATTTGTTTTTGGAAAACGTGTACCACTACGTTGACATAATCCATTAGGACCCATTCGGCATTATCCTCGCCTTCAACGTGCCAAGGTTTCTCCTTTATAGCCTTACTGACCGTTTTTTGGATCGACCCCACTATGGCATTCACATGCGTGTTCGAAGTACCATCACATATGATGAAATAATCGCATACGGTATTTTCTATTTCCCTTAGGTCGAGTAAATTTATATTTTGCCCTTTTACTTCTTCTATTCCCTGTAAAATCAATGCGATTAATTCATCTGTACTGGCTTTCCTTTTCTGCATTCAAAAATTTTAATTTTTACAAAGTTATTATTTTTTTGTTCTTTTATCCTTAAAAATTTCAACAATAGCTGTTACTTTCTTTTATTGGACGATAGATGGGGATTATCAAACTTAGTGCCACGGACTCTACAAACCTGTACTTAAAGAATCTAATGAGCGAAAATTCATTGGAGGATTTTACTATTGTGGTTGCCGATACCCAAACCCTTGGCAGGGGGCAAATGGGTACGACCTGGGAATCCGAACCGTGTAAAAACTTAACATTCAGTGTGTTGAAAAAAATGAAGACAGCACGGATCAAGAATCTTTTTTCACTTAACATCTGTGTGTCAATGGCGGTTTTCAATACCTTGGGGAAATTGGGCATACCCGACCTGAAGGTTAAATGGCCTAACGACATTCTGTCAGGACACTCAAAAATATGTGGGATATTAATTGAAAATATTTTATCGGGAAACCAATTACTTTCCTCGGTAATTGGAATTGGACTGAATGTGAACCAAGAAAAGTTCATTGGGTTATCGAATGTCTCGTCACTGAAATTATTAATGGGGAAGACTTTTGACCTGGAAGAGCTACTTTTTTTATTTCAGGATGAACTTAAGGGATCATTTTTGAAGATGGAAAATAAAGGGTCTGTATTTATGCGGGATGAATATGAAAATGTATTGTTCAGAAAAGATAAGCCATCTACATTCAAGGATGCCGGTGGCAAAATGTTCATGGGTTTTATCAAGGGGGTTTCCGATCAGGGCAGATTAATGGTCACCCTTGAGGACAATGCCCAAAAAGAATTTGATATGAAGGAAATAAGTTTACTTTATTGAGCAGTTTATAGGTCGCTTAGATTTTTGGATAGTGCCCCCATGAAATTCGTAATGGGCGATTTGATCATCATGGCCATCATGGCGTTGAATTCACCACTGAAGCTTAACATTACTTCGCATGTGTCCACATCCAAGGAATTTATATCGGCCGTTAAGGTAAACGGGAGCTTGTCGCTGGCAGCACCTAAGACTATTTTGTCATTCGGGTTCTGTTCTTGTCGTTGTAGTACGATCTGTGGCATACCTTTTAGTGCAAAAAGGAACCTATCTTCGTTAATGACCTCGAATTTCTCGATGTTATTAGGCATCAATTTCTCAAAATTCTTAAGATCTGTAAGAAATTCAAAAACTTCTTTTGCACTTTTGTTGATCTTGTTTTTAGGGATTTCGATATGCATAATGGGTTATTGTTGTTTCCATTGGGACGGGTTCATACGCCATTCCAATAAAGTGTTCAGTTGTTCTTCCTTGATATAACCACTGCCTGAGGCCTGTTCGATCAGATGGGTGTAGTCGGACAAGGTGTGCAGCTCAATTTCCTCTTTTTCGAAATTTGTTGTGGCTACATCAAAGCCATATGTGAATATGGCCAACATTCCTTTGATGTTCGCCCCAACTTCCAAAAGGGCATCCACAGCGTTCAGGCTACTTTTGCCGGTACTGATCAGGTCTTCTATGACCACTACGTTCCGGTCTTGCCCGAGAGCTCCTTCGATTTGGTTTTTACGACCATGTGGTTTTGGCTCGGGACGGACATAAATAAAGGGTAAGCCTAGATAATCGGCCACCAGGGCCCCGATACCAATAGCACCCGTGGCTACACCTGCTATCACATCTGGTTTGCCATAAAGGCCCTCGACCTGTTTTGCCATTTTCTCCCGAACAAAATTCCTAATGGTCGGATATGAAAGAATCACCCTGTTATCACAATAAATCGGGGATTTCCAACCGGAAGCCCATGTAAAAGGATTTTCGGGTCTCAACTTTATTGCATTAATTTGCAATAGAAGCTCTGCAGTCTTTTTTGCCGTGTTTTTATCTAAAACCATTTCACAAATGTATAAAGTTTTTGTTAAAGAACTACCCTTGATTTTAACAAATGAATTGTCCGAAATCGCAAATAGCAAGTATTTTTTATTGAATGGTGGTGCTGTACATGAGGCGATAGATGCCCTGTCGAAGCGAAAATTGACCCAAGCCTATATCTATCATCCCAATCATGAGGAGATACTTAAAAAATTCTGCAAGACCATCCCCAAAGAGGTAGCGGCAGGGGGGGTAGTTACCAATAAAAAGGGGAAGGTCCTGTTTATATACAGGAACGATAAATGGGATTTGCCCAAGGGTAAGCTGGATAGGGGGGAAACCATAGCGGAATGTGCAATTCGTGAGGTAATGGAAGAAACAGGGGTGAAAAAACTGAAAATCGAGAACTTCCTTAAAACGACATATCACATCTTTAAACGAAATGGGGAATACAGGTTAAAGGAAGTTCATTGGTTCGCCATGAAAACATCATATGAAGGGGAATTGATAGGTCAGGAGAGTGAAGGAATCGAAAAAGTGAAATGGAAAGGCCCTAAAAAAATAAAGAAAGCCTTGGCCAATTCATATATCAACATTAAATCCTTGTTCGGTGAATAAGGAAATCGGCCTACGGTAATAGTGAAGGGTTGCCCTTAAGGTTGTGTGATCTCGGTTATTCTTGCCATTGTTATTGGTTTGTTGTTAAACCTGATCAAATGATGGCTCTTTTTTTTGTATTTCTCACAACTTTCATAATCGACAGGGTCTATGGAGGAGGTTACGATATTAATGATGACCCTCTCCTTAATGGGAAGTTCGGTAAAGGCCCCTAAAAACTGCCATCCGTCCATAATGGGCATATTAATGTCCAAAAAAATAATATCAGGAACAGTTAGGTCGTTGTTCTTTAGCTTATCCTTTATATCGTCAATTGCTGATTTTCCATTTACGTAAGTCTTTAATGAGTTGTACTTGACAGACATATCCAACATTTTTCGAATTCCGAAAACAGTAATCGGATCATCGTCTATAATGAGGATTGAATTAATCTTTTTCATTAAAAAATATATTAAAAGTCGACCCGATTCCAACCTTGCTGTCAACGGTTATTTTTCCACCCATGGCCTCAATCTGGTTCTTGGTCATATAGAGGCCAAAACCTTTTGAATCAGGGTTGTTGTGGAATGTCTTGTACAACCCGAATATCTTATCCCCGTATTTTTCCATATCAATGCCCAACCCGTTATCGGTAATACTTAAAATGGTGTATCCATCTTTTCTTTCCGTACTGAGTACAATCTTGGGAGTCCTGTCTGGAGACCTGTATTTCAGGGCATTCGTTATTAGGTTCATAAGAATACTTTCGGTATATGCCGGTACGGCCTTGATATAGACATCGTCAGGTATGGTGTTGATGACCTCTACCTTGTTCTCCATTAAGGCCACCGAAAGGTTTTGTCGGATCTTATCGACACTCTTATTTAGGTTAATTGGGTTTTTCGGGGTATTGGTATTTTTGCCGATTGCCAAAACCTCATTTAGGTTTTCCAAGGTTTCGAGCATGTTGTTCGAGGCTTCTACAAGCATATTGGTCAATTCTTGTTTTTTGGTCTTGCTCTTTTCATTGACCAAGAACTCCAACAGCATTGAGAAATTGGCCGAATGGGACCTGAGGTTGTGTGAAACGATATGTGCGAAGTTAAGCAGCTTTTTGTTCTGTAAAGAGGTCACGTCTATAAGGTTCCTGAGCTCTTCCTCTTTTTGCTTTAGTTCAGAGATGTCCAAACTTATTCCTACAAGGCCATATGCTTTCCCGTCTTCTCCTTTTAAAGGAATCTTGGAGTTTAAGAAAGTAGCGATTTTGCCATCACTGCTTTTTTTGATTTTCTCCGCACCTAAAATTGGTTTTAATGTGTTCAGGACGCTTAGGTCTTCGTCACGTGATAATTGGGCGGTTTCTTTGTCATAAAGTTCAAAGTCGTTTTTTCCAATTATATCATCAGCACTTTTGGCATTTAGGAATTCCACTTCGGCCTTGTTGACCAAGATCTTTCTCGATTCCCTGTCCTTTATATAAACATTCAATGGTAGATTGTCTATTACCGTTTTAAGTAATTTACGTTCTTCCCGGATCTGGCGTTCTTTTTTCTCTGTTTCGGAAATGTCCTGTATGATCGTCCATACCTGTTTTTTGCCTTTTTTGTCGATAATCAGGGACATGTTCACAATTACCGTATGTTCAGTGCCGTTTTTATGGATCAATTTCTCTCCAAATGGACCAAAGGTACCTTTGGCGTTCAATGCTTCCTGTGCCTGTATTTTATAGCTGTGGTCTCTACCATTGAAAAGATCCCAGAACGTTATCTTATCAAGGTTTTCCTTGTCGTATCCATAAGTCTTCTTAAAAGAGGTGTTAAAGTCGTTTATTTTTCCTGTTTCAAGATCATATAGTATAAAGCCGACCGGTGACATCTCGTAGAGTGTCCTGAACTTTAGTTCGCTTTCCTTTATTTTCTCCCTTGCGGCAACCATTTCGGCAATCATTCGGCCCTCGGCCAATAACGAGACTATCTTTTTCTTATCGTTGTAAATGGGCTTTAATGAAAAATCGACAGGTATCTTATTATTGTTTTTATCATAGACAAGTAATTCCTTGCGGATCAATTTTCCATCCCTTGCCGCTTTTAGGGTGTTCGAAATGTTGTCTTTTAAGGTGTCGTTCTTTGGCCACCAAGCAGCTTCCCAGATTTTTTTGCCGATCAGGTCCTCAGCTTTGGTGTTTGAAAAGTTAAGGGCAGTGTCATTGATATCGATAAGGGTGCCATCTAAATCCAAGATACCTGTAAATTGGTAGGAAGAGTTGAATATACTTTTGAGGTTCCACTCTTTTTCCTCGAGTTTCCTTTGCGCTTTACGTGTTTCGGTAATGTCCAATGACATACCGACAATGCCCTCAATTTCATTTTTGGCATTTAGTAAGGGTATTTCACTAGTGGGCATTAAAAAATAAGTTACGTTCTTTGAAATTCTTTGTATATCGTATCTGCGACAGTTTTTGATGGCGTGACGATTTGAATCGAAAAT
>PDPR01000008.1 GCA_002749285.1 Maribacter sp. | reverse complement strand
ATAACCGCCTTAACAACCATTCAATATATCAACAGGTTCATTTTCAATAGAAATATCAACAATATTAAAATCAGCATTATTTAAAATGCACAACGGGTTAAACATATATATGGCTATTGTCAATCGTAAGATATTCTTTTCGTTGTGATTTTGGCTTTAGCTTATTTTTATCGTCTCCCGAAATAAATAATACACTTCGGTTATTATTGAGATTTTCCTTGTTCAATGAAACGATTCTTGGCAAGGCAGTCTCTTTAATTATTAGATCCCTATTTCACCCCCATTTTTGGAATAGGGGCAAGTTTACGATATATGGCTGTATTTACTCGATAAAAGCAGTCTTTTGTCAAGAGTATTTAAATTACATTTATTATATTGTAATTCGTTAGACACACTATATCTCTTATCGAAAATGAAAAAAAACATACTACTAGCTGCGGTGGGTTTCCTTTTTTTTATATCGGGAACCGACCTTATTATGGCCCAAGAGTACAAACCCTTGGCACATGACGTAAAGAAGCATACGGTTATGGAACTGTATGAGCCCGATTTGGTTCTCAGTGTTGATGAACGCAAACATTTAAAGGAAAAACGGGAAAGTTCCATTGCCCTAAGAAAGAGTGTTCTGGATACATTGGATATTTCCGAACGACGTAGGCAAAGACTATTGAGGAAACTTGACGAAAACCCGTTCTCGGACCAGATGAACAAGACCATGGCCGAGATTCATTTTGAAGACTGGGACTGGGACGGGGAGGACCAGTAACCCCGTTGGGAACCGAAACAGATCATAAAAAAACCTCCGTATTACCGGAGGTTTTTTTATGTCAAATCACCATGCTTTGTTCCCATAAAGAACTATTAAATTACCGTTAAATATTGGCAATAAGGAATTTGGAACCCAAAAGAGTGGGGGGAATTTCGTAACTTGATGGTATATTATGGTATTAGAGTAGTTTTTGTTCATCCCTTTAAATCAAAATTCCATGGGAATATCATTGTATACAAGGGGTTTAATAAGTCTTGAACCTAAGGAAAATGTGTTGATCCATCGCTTGGAACGTAATCTTAAGGACGTGGGCCTATTACGCAACTATCTGAATTCCTACAGTTGTGAACCGCAGACCTATACGGATTTTAAATGGTTAAGATCCTTGAGAAACAAATTGGAAGCGTTTACCATGGTCAACAAGGATATTATCCTATCGATTAAGGATCGTAAGGAACCCATACAATCGTTTTTAGAAAAGGTACAGGAACAATACCCCGAATTCAATGCCTTAAAACAGGGGGTGGATGAATATATGGACAAAACAAAATCACCCACTACTCATTGTAGTGGGTGATTTTCGGTTTCCTCTATATATCTATATATAAAAGAACCCCTTACGATCAATTAGTATCAATCAATTAGTTGAGTTTGAACCTATATCCGCTACGGCTACAATCTCATTGTTCACGCCATGTATGGTTATATGTCCGTCCAATACAACTAGACCTTCATAAGTAATGGGACTCCCATTATCCAGTTTTGTGATAGTAGTGTTACTGATGGAACATTCACAAGCGTGAAGTGTAATGGCAATAGCACCACTTTCGGCAGCACTGTTAAAGCGTATGTAAGCAGGATTTTTAGCGGTATTGGTATTTTTCAGTTCAATCAATACGTGGGTAGAACCATTATCTTCCTGGGTGAAAGTCGCTGTACCGGAAACACCGGAGCCGGACACATCATAAATCCGGTATTCTACACTTTGAAGAATAACGGCTTTTTCAACATCATCTTTTTTACAACTGGTTAGAACCATTACAAACAGAACTACTAGGGCCGATGGGAGGAACTTTTTAATTTTCATATTTATATAGTTAGTGTTGTTTATTCTCCCCAAAATTATAAATAGTTGTACATCATATTGTATTTAGGAATGACTTTTCTACCAAAAGGGCGGAAATTCCGACGTAGAACATTTTCCAATTGGACAAGTGTATTTCATCGATATGAATCTGGAACTATATCCAAGGATATATTTTGTTTTTTAGGAAAGGGATTGCGATAATAGATTAGTTGTAACATCTGGATAGTTTCGGGTAAAGCTTTATAGCGTATACCTGTACTTCAAAACACTCTATTTTACATAATATAAATTATAGTACAAATGCATGGTGATTTCTGTATAGCCTGAAATACGGCCCATTAACCTCTAGATTTATTTGATGGCAATTATGTACAAGCCTAATTGTGGCTTCGTCGGAATAATTTAGATGTGTAGCCATAATGTTATACTATGTAGAATATCCCACAGTATTAAATTTTCATAAGAACTATTTTGCTCGGGCCCCTAAACATTCTCGTACAAGTAAATTTAGCCTTTCGTATAAATTTGATATCCTGTACGATCCCATCCATAATTTTTTAAATACGAGATTCTCAAGAAAGATCAGAACTGATAAAATGTAACTATAATTAGACGCTATGTAAAATAGCCACTGCCAAACGGCTCGATTGTTTTATAAAATCAAATTGCTATCACAATATATTCTAAACACAATCATCCATCGCTTGCCAACGCCAAAAAAAGCAAAAACTTTTAGCTTCGTATTTATAATTCGGGAATGATCTCGTCGTTTCGTAAAAAGAGTGTTCCATTAACATTATAAAGAAACATTTGAAAAGAAAAAATCGATGAGGGTTTCAACAGCTAAGCCCGTACACCATCTCGCTCAAAAAAGAAAGATTCCCAATCTTTATTTTTCTGCAGTAACCAGAGCAAAGTCAGTACTATATGCCGTACAGCCAATCGCCCAAACAAAGGAAAAAAAAAGACTAAGTAAATGTTCTTTTATTATTTCAAGAAATGTTTTTTCTTAAATCCAGACGGACTTTCAAGGGCTATTTTTTTAAATGTCCTGTTGAAGTAAGATAAACTTTCAAACCCACATTCAAAGCAAGTTTCCCCTACGTTTTTCCCAACCAGTAAAAGACGTTTGGCCTGGCTAATCCGATATTGATTTAAAAAGCTAACGAAAGTAACCCCAGTCGCTTTTTTGAAATACCTACAAAAAGCTTCTTTACCTAAATTACATAATGAAGCTATTTCAATAACTTCGATTTTATGTTGGTAATGCTTATCTACGTACGCATAAATATTTCGTAAGCGGGTTTGTTCCTTTTTACTGTACGTATTTACAAAGGGCTTTTCATGTAACAATCCATAGGTGTCACTTTCCGCTAAAATTCTTAAGATTTCCAGAACCTCGACAAATAGTTTGTATGAGGATAAAGTATGAAGTTTTTTTAGTTTCTGCCCAATAATTTTTTTGGTTGCCCCATGAAAGGCAATTCCATGACCAGCGCGTTCAAATAGCTCTTTTATATGTGTTAGTTCAGGAATATCACCTACTACTCTTTCTTTATAAAATGGTTTTATATGAAGCACTTCTTTCAGGTAATTGGTTTGTACGCCGTAATCAAAATTAAGGTGTGGAATGTTAGATCCTATAAATACCAAATCACTTTCTTTATATTTTGAAATATGTTTGCCCACATGTCTTGTCGCACTTGCCCCTTCAATATATACAAGCTCGAATTCCGGATGTATATGCCAGTAAAACAAATTGTTCAAGCGTGGGTTATGAAGAATTCTAAACGGACTGTTACTATCCGTCTTAAAAGTTTCCAATTGTATTTTCATCACTCTAATTTAATAAAATTGACAAAACATTTGTTTAAAATAATTGTAATTTATCAATATTGTTCAAGTATTGGTCAATATCAAGGTTGGGTGTACCATCCCTTTGGCCATACATTTGTCTTGTCGATATAACATAAAAAACAATAATCATGGAAAAAGCGAATAGCAATATAGAGATGGCCAATAAGGCCCATGAGGAGATTCCGGGAAATCCGTCAACTGCGACAAGTAGTAAGTTGAAATTAAACGATCGTTCAAACGGCGTGCCTTTAAAAGTACTATCGGAAGAGGATTGGGAATTTTGGATCACCAATGGTTATATTGTCATAAAGAATGCCATATCGAAGGAACAAGCACAAAAAACCGCCGATTTTCTTTGGGAGTTTGAAGAAAAAGATCCAGCCAATCCAGAATCGTGGTATGCCCCACCAAGGGCAGAAATGAAAATGAAGGAACTCACAGGTACGGGTATGGTCGAGGTATACAACAACCAGCATTTATGGGATAACAGGCAAACGCAAAGGGTGTATGATGCATTTACGGATATTTGGGGAACCGAAAAATTATGGGTAACCATTGATCGGGCCAATTTAAATTTCCCCAACCGGCCAGGGCATGAAGTCAAAGGTTTTATTCATTGGGACTATGACCCGGAAACCAAATCACAAAATGTTCAGGGAGTTCTTGCATTGGCTGACCAGACAGATGAACAAATGGGCGGATTCCAATGTATTCCTTGGTTATATCGAAATTATGAGGAATGGAAAAAAACGCAACCAGAAAACAGGGACCGTTTTCAGCCAGACATTTCTGGACTAGAAGATAAAATTGTAAAGGTAAAACTAGAAGCAGGCGACCTAATGATTTTCAATAGTACACAACCACATGGTATTAGGCCCAATCAGTCTAAAGATAAAGTGAGGATTGCACAATATATTTCAATGATGCCGGCTGAAGAGGATAATGAAGCACTGAAAAATTGGAGGATAAATTCTTGGAAAAATAGAATTGCACCTGATGGTTATGCCTTTCCTGGAGATCCCAGGAATTGGGAACAAACAAAATATGGTGTTGCCAAATTATCCCCACTTGGCGAGAAATTACTGGGTTCAAGACCATGGTAAGTTGTCAATCCCCTAATTATTAGTGCTTTTAGGGGCATACAAAAATCCAAATGCTATTTTTGCGCCCTTAAAACCATAGGGGATGAAGAAGTACTTGAATATATTCGATTTTAAGTAAGCAACGAACTTCAGTCATGGATTTTTTTTGATGTCGTTTAGAATTTCTTTCTCCTCATCGCTAAAAAATAGTGTGTTGTTTTCTTTCCAATCGGTCCTTAGTGTGGTATATTACTTTGTTGTTCAATGGGTTTAAAGTGGCTTCAAATGCAAAGGGCAAGATGCCGGGTGTTTTATTTGCCATATCTGTCTTACTTGCAGAGGTTCTGTCAAAAATTTTGGTATATCAATTCAACTGATTCATAATGGGTAAAATAACACTGATTGTATTTGCATTTTTTACGATTTCCCCAATTTTTGGTCAAGATGCCACAGGTCATTGGTATGGGGTATTGGAAGTCCAAGGAACCCAATTAAGGCTGGTTTTCAACATAAGTCGAGCAGATAATATTTACAGCGCAACAATGGATAGTCCGGATCAGGGGGTGAAAGGAGTTCCTGTAACTTCCATAAGCTATGAAAAGGATACTTTAAAGCTTGAAATATCAAATGCAGGTATTGGGTACGAAGGGACTTTGGGCAAGGATGCCATTTTTACAGGAACCTTTAAACAAGGCGGTCATGAATTCCCGATGGATTTATCTAGGAATGCCATTGGAAAAAGGAAGTTAAAAAGACCACAGGAGCCGACAGAACCTTATCCTTACTATACGGAAGAGGTTGCTTTTCAAAATGACAAAGCAAATATTTCTTTGGCAGGAACTTTGTCGTTGCCAAAAAAAGAAGGGAATTTCCCAGTTGTGGTCTTGATTTCGGGCAGTGGGCCACAGAATAGGGATGAAGAATTATTAGGGCATAAACCATTCCTGGTGATTTCTGATTATTTGACTAGAAATGGAATTGGTGTTTTGAGATATGATGATAGGGGCGTTGGGGAATCGGAAGGGGATTTTAGAACTTCAACGACTGCTGACTTTGTGACAGATGTAGAAAGTGCTATTTTGTATTTAAAGACAAGGAAAGAGATCGATAAAAATGAAATAGGTCTAATTGGTCACAGCGAAGGGGGAATTATTGCGCCGATAGTTGCTGGCAAATCCAAGGATGTGGCATTTGTGATTTTGTTGGCAGGTACCGGGATTCAAGGGGACCAATTACTTTTATTGCAGCAACAATCGATAGGAAAAGCATCAGGACTTGGTAATGGGGAATTACAACAAATGGAATTGATAAATAGAAGAGCATTTGATATTGTAAAAAAATCAAAAGGTCTTGAACAACTGAAAATTGACTTGACCAACTATTTTAAACAAACTTTGGCAGACAATCCAAATGCTGAAAAACCAGAAGGGATGAGCGATGATGGGTTTGTTGAATTACAGGTTGGGCAAATTGCAAATCCTTGGATGCAATATTTTATAAAACACGATCCCGCACCAGTATTGGAAAAAGTGGAATGCCCTGTTTTAGCACTTAATGGGGCAAAAGATCTACAGGTACCCGCCAAAATAAACCTAAAGGCAATTAAGGACGCTTTGGAAAAAAGTGGAAATAAGGATGTTACCACAAAAGAATTATCGGGTCTAAATCATTTGTTTCAAGAATGTGAAACAGGTTTGCCTACTGAATATGCCGTAATCGAACAAACTTTCTCACCAAAAGCATTGACGGAAATATCAAATTGGATATTGAACGCATTAAAATAAGCACCTAGCATAACACAGTTGGACTATCTGTAAATAATAGCCAATAAAACACCCCCTTTTCTAGGTTGTCTTTTGGACAGATGTACGGATAGTATCAACTCTACGATGAATAATATGGTAAGGTAAGTGACGGCACTTAAAAAATATTGAATATTACCAAGGCATAAAGGTAAAAACGCACAAAACGCAATAACCCGAAGAGCAGATAATTTGAAAACCGGTAATGTATGAGTCCGGCAGCAATACTTGTCATTGCAAAAGGAATTGGCAATAAGGCACCGACAATAATCAGAAATCCGCCCCATTTGCGTATCATCTTCACATGTTTTGCCATTTTCACTTCAAAATAGGCACTCATCGATGGTATTTTTGAAATAGCCTTTCCCATAAAAAAGGAAAATACCCCCCCAAGGTAGGATAATAATGCTAGTACCGATAAATATGAAATCGGTGTACTGGTTTTCCCGGCCCAGGCAATGAATATCTCAGGTGGCACCAAGCCTAGGATGGATTCTGAGGCAAGGAAAACACTTAAGATGACCAAAGGACTGTATTTTGTCGTAACCGAGATGAACAGGTCATTAAAATCGATCACGAATAAATGAACAAGCCATAACCCAATTATAAACAAGGATATGGGCACGATGACCTTACCCATACTGGATTTGACAAATGCATAAAAACCAGTATAGGAATAATATTGGTGCAGTAATCTTATCCTGGACTTTCTGGTGCTTATTTTAGGGCTTTCATCCATAGTTGCTTTAAAAACATCCCAATTATTGTAGAGAGGGTGAATATAATACATATCTTATAAAGAAGAGGCTGCCTAAAAAGTAATTTTTCAGAAGACCACTTTGAAAAAGATTCAAGATAAAGTATTTTTCATCAATAAAACCGCAATAAATGATTTTTAACGAGTTCGTGGTTTTATTGATGAAAAAACAAAAAAAAGAGGGTGTCTAACTTTTTAGACACCCTCTTTTTGGATATTGGTAAGGCCATACCCTTTTATTCTTTAGGCTCATATCCACGCCCAGGTGTATAAGGTGCGCCGGATTTTATCAATAGATCCTCCAACTGTTTTATATCACTGTTGAAAATGGTTTCCACCTTTTTCTTAATGACCGCCAATTCTGTTTTGGCTATGGCATAGTTATCCTTATGTGTCTTGGTCGGTGTTGAGGTAGAGTACTTTTGTCCATAACCTATGGCCCCTATTCTATTGGCCGTAGTCTGGGGTTGGCCCATGTCCAATTTATATTTAATGGGATCACCATAAAGGGCTGCTTCTGTCTCCTTCAGCTTGTTTTCAATGTCCGTAACCGATTTGACAAGGGTTCCGTAAGGTTGTTCAGAACGTTTTATGGCCGCTTTTATATATTTAAGCTTATGGTTACTTTCCTTGATCATGTTCTGGCAGATTTGAAGATCGGCCTGTAATTTGGAAACTTCCCGTTGAAAAGCCACTTTTGCCTCCCTGTCTTCTGCAGGTAGGGTGGTATTCTTCAAGGCTTTTACCTGAAATTCCACCGGACCGGCCAAATCGGACAAGGTGCCATTCCCATAACGCTGCATGGTCACAGTATAGGTTCCCGGAGCGACCAAGGTACCTTCATCGCGACTTATAAAGGGGTTGTAAAAGCTTGGGGGGCTTAAATCTATAGGGTCTTGGGGGGTAAACCGAAGATTCCAATGGAATCGTTGAAGACCTTTCGAGGGCTTTACGAATTCTTTTTTCACCACAAGTCCCTTTGCATCGGTAATCGTAAAGAGAAGTTGGGCGGCCCGCTCTTCCTTTTCGGCCTTCAAGGTCTCATAGTTGGGGTAATAGGTGTCTTTTTTATCCTTGATAAGCCCACTTTCTCGCTCTGTTCTTTTTTCGGCCAACGTTTTATAATCCTCATCGTAATAATAAGTAATCATTGCCTCTGGCCCAAGATTGGGGGCAGTGAACAGATTATCACCTTGAAACGATTTACCGGGTAGTCCCAACGGACTACTTTCTTCCCACAACAAGGCATCACGTACTGGATATAGGATGGCTTTTTCCGACGGGGCCACGTTCTTGATGGTTCGTAGGGGTGAATAATCGTCCATTATATAAAAGCCCCTTCCAAAGGTTGCCAGGACCAGATCGTTCTCACGTTCTTGAATGGCGATATCGCGAACAGCAATAGTGGGCAGCCCTGTAGAAAGTTCCTTCCAATGCTGTCCTCTGTCCGGAGAAAAATAAACACCGAATTCCGTACCGCAAAAAATCAAATTCGCATTTACGGGGTCTTCTTCGATAGCATATACACTACCTCTTTTCGGTAAGTTCGAAGCTATACTCCTCCAACTTCTACCTTTGTCCAAGGATACAAAGATATACGGTTTGAAATCGCTATATTTATGATGGTTAAAGGCGGCATACACCACATTGGGGTCATGTCGGGACAAGTACACGTTGTTGACGTAGGACTGTTTTGGGGCCCCTGCTATATTCTCGATTTTCCGCCAGGTATTCCCACCGTCCCCTGTGATATGCACCAAGCCGTCATCAGTACCCACGGCGATAAGGTTTTCATCTATGGGGGATTCCGACAAGGCTACTATACTACCATATAACGAAGTGGATTCATTTTTGGCAACGGCATCGATACTTACCACCCGGTCATAAACCTTTAACTTGTTTCGGTCTATTTGTTGTGAAAGGTCATCGCTGATGACCTCCCAACTATTGCCATAATCATTGGAACGGAACAATTTGTTCGCTGCAAAATACAATCTGCCTTTCGCATGTTTGCTAACGGCCAATGGGGCGTCCCAATTAAACCGATAGGCATCCTCACCTTTACGCTCTTTAGGTTGGATACCTACTTTTTCACCACTCTTCCTATCGTAACGTACCAAAAAACCGTATTGCGATTGCGCATAGACGATATCCGGATTATTGGGGTCGATCTGGGACTCAAAACCATCCCCGCCATTGGTGATGAACCAATCGCTATTGCGGATGCCATGGTTCGTAAGTACCCTGGAAGGGCCTCCAAGGCTAAAGTTGTCCTGAGTGCCTCCATATACATTGTAGAAGGGCTTATCATTGTCCAGGGCCACTTTATAGAATTGTGTCACAGGAAGATTTTCCTTGAAATCCCAATTTTTGGCAGCATCGAAGGTCTCATAGATGCCGCCATCACAGCCTACCAGCCAATGGTCATTGTTGTTGGGGTCTATCCACATACAATGGTTGTCCACATGTTTGGAATCCTCCCCGACATTCTTGAATGATTTGCCACCATCGTGGCTAACGGTCATCCATGTATCCATGGAGTAGATAGTGTTTTCATCAATAGGGTCGGCTATGATTTCCTGATAGTAGTTGCCACTGGTCTTATGGTCGCTACGTTTTTCCCAACTCGCCCCCCTATCGGTTGAGGCATAAAATCCGCCTTTTTCATCAGCTGCTTCCACAATGGCATATAGGATCTCCGGATTGGCAGGTGAAATGGCCAAACCTATCCTCCCCAGTTCCACGGTGGGGAGTCCGTTGTTGATTTCCATCCATGTAGTGCCCCCATCGGTACTTTTATACATTCCCGATCCCGGGCCACCACCAACATAAGTGTAAACATGTCTCCGGCGTTGGTGTGTGGATGCGTATAGGATATCCGGATTCCTGGGGTCCATGACAATATCGTTCACTCCCGTATGCTCGTCCACGGTCAGTACCGCTTTCCAGCTCTTACCGCCATCAATGGTTTTGTAAAGTCCTCTTTCACCACCTTTTCCCCATAGTGGGCCTATGGCCGCGACATAAACAATGTCCGGGTTTTCTGGGTGTACAATGATCTTTCCGATATGTTCGGATGTTTTTAGCCCCATATTTTCCCAGCTCTTGCCACCATCCATTGATTTATAGACGCCATCACCATAAGAAACGGAACGTTGGTTGTTGTTTTCCCCACTACCGATCCAGATAACATTCGGATTGGTTGGGTCCATGGTTACACAGCCAATGGAATAGGAGCCTTCGTTATCGAACAAAGGCGTATAGGAAACCCCGGCATTTTCTGTTTTCCAGACTCCCCCCGAGGAGGTAGCCACATAATATTCAAACGGGTTGTTAGGGTTCACGGCAATATCGGAAATTCTTCCCGAGGTCATTGCCGGACCGATACTCCGCCATTTCAGTCCGTTAAGTGAAATTTCATCAAGGGGTTGTTCTGTTGCTTTTTTTGACTTTTGGGAATAGCCAAGTTGGAGACCCAGACATAAAAATAATAGTGTGGTTAGGATTGGTTTTGACATATCGGAATGTATTGGTTAAAGAAATAGGCCCCATTAAGGCGAGGCTAATCAAAGATATGAAAGTAAACCGATCCAAAAATGGAATTCATGGTTTAATATGGGGGTATTGCCAAAGATGTATGTAATGGGGATATGTTTGTCCGGAATTTATTTGTCAGGGTTTAATCCATCAACATGCAGCATATAGGTATTTATGGTTTTTAGCTCTTCATCGGATACCCCTTTTAAAAAAACATTGATATTGTCCTGCATAATGGCCACTTGACTTGCCGTGGTGTCGACAATGGGTTCGGCATCACCCTTAAGGAAAGCGAAGATATCACCATTTTTGGTTTTATAGACTTTCATGATCTCCTTGATCGAAGGGCCTGTCTTTTTCTTGTATGTATCATGACAGGTAATACATGTTTTTTCGGAGAACAGCCTATTGCCCAAGAAAATCTGGGAATACTCGCTCAATGCGGAACGTTCAGGTATTGGTTTTTCACCCTGCTTACAGCTACCTAACAAAAGAAACCCGGTAAACAATAGTACTAAGCGCATATGTTCTAAAATAGAAATACCATTGAATCAAGTACAAAAGTATGTTTATATTCTGTTTTTACGACCATACAGATCAGGTTTTACTTATACCTTGGCCAGTTTATCGAATATTGAACGAACAACCGCCCAATCGTTTTTTTCCCAACGCCTTAATCCGTATCATATGATATGGACTTTCACACATATATTCAAGTGTAAAAGGCATATTATCGATTATGTATAGCTTAACACTAGTGACTGTAATAGGCTGTAAAACAGGCTATTGCTTCCATTTGATATTGCAGCCCATACTTGGCTTTTGCTCTGTTTTCACCGTTTTGCCATCCAATAAGGCATCCAGGGCATCGGATAGGTCCTTGCCGGTGGCTTGCCCCCTTTCGGGTCTGGTTTCATCAAAACGCCCCCTATATACACATTCCATATTGTGGTCAAAAACAAAAAAGTCCGGAGTACATTCTGCCCTATAGGCCTTTGCGACCCCTTGTGTGGCATCATACAGATATGGGAAAGGATATTCTTCCTTTTTAGCTACCTGCGCCATATATTCCGGTGCATCTTGCGGATAACCATCCACATCATTACTGCTTATGGCGATAAACTTAATCCCTTTTGCTTGGTAGGTGTTTGCCACTTCCACCAATTTTGGGTTTATGTGATGTACGAACGGACAATGATTGCAGATGAAAACAATAACGGTCGCTATGTCCGATTTCGACTCGGAAAGGGAAACAGTTTTTCCCGTTATGGTATTCAATAAAGTGAAATCAGGTGCCTTTGTACCCAATTCCATCATATTCGATAATGTTAAAGACATATTCCTTGTATTTTATTGACAACCTATAATCCGCTGATACTTTGCCCAAGGCATAAGCGAACGATTCCCCATGGACTCTCCCATGTTTGTTTACGGTGTATTTATTTTGGCCTAAAAGGGCAAAAGTGCGCTCTTGGCAAGACAAGAGTGCACTTTTGTTACCGGTGTTAGTTGCCTATTTCTGTCATTTTGTGTACTGTAAAATCTTCCAATTTACCCTCCGTGACTTTTTGGAACTGTACAAAGTGTTCCGTTTGGGTGTGTTTTAGCAAGAAATCCTGGTTTACCCATCTTTCATGAAACAAGAATAAGTTTGGGTTATCATTATCCTGATGAAGGTCGTAGCTTATATTGCCCTCCTCTGCCCTTGTGACATCCAATAATTTCACCAATTCCGCCTTTACGGGTTCCCTGTGCTCCTCTTTTACCAAAATTCGTGCTACAATGGTTAGGTACGATTTTCTCATATCAATTTGTTGTTTTAAAAAGTTTGTACTTCCTTGGTTCTAATAGTATTCCATTCAATCTTGAAAATATAGTGTAAAATTAGCTTTTTCCCTTTAGAAATGAAGGGCCCGAACCTATTCTTATCGACCTATATCCCACTTGTTCGGTGGCCACTCCCTAAAAATGCCCTATCCTGCCCAAGACTTAATCCATATCTGGTATACCTTGGGTAACCCCATAGACGATTACTTCCTTTTCTTTTCCCTTAAGGGGGATTTTCCCCATATTCTCAAAGTTGAAACCAGTCATGGCCAACTGGTTTTTTAATTGTTGGGATACCAGTAGGTCTTGGTTCAATTCATTGCATTTGTCCTGTATTCTCGAGGTGGTGTTTATCGTATCCCCATGGTAGGCAATTTCCTTTTTGTATTTGCCGACCTCGGTTACCATGATCTTACCCGAATGTAGGCCAGCCTTGAAGAAAGGCAGACAATTATAATTGGTATGATAATAGTCTTTCTTCTTGTGGAGCCTATTCTTGAAGGCAAAAAAGGCATTAAGGCAATTTTGATGGCGCAGTCCCTTTTTCAGACACCAGGAAAGCACCACTTCGTCACCTACATATTGATAGATCTCAGCCTCATTCTCGATAACGACCCCCAAATCATTAAAACAATCCTGTAGCATGCGACTGTATGCGACATGGCCTAGGTTCTCTGCATAGGTTGTAGAGGATTTAAGGTCTAGAAACATGAAAATACGCTCTTCTTCCCTTGGTTTATAAAACTTTCCCATCAATAGTTTCGACAAATTGTTCTCACCCAACATCAAATTGACTTGTCGTACGAGCAGCATAAAACCATCAACGGTAAGGATATAGAAATATATAGGAATGCTCCCCGGCTCAAAGGCAAAGGCCATAAACCCTTTGGTTTCCCCAAAAAAAAGGGTTGCCATGATATAGGCCATAAGGACGAGGAAAAATAAGAATACGATTGCATATAGCAGCCTAAACCCGATCAATCTGTATATCGATATTCTTTGGTTGTACCTATGTTCGGTCAAATTCTGTACAAAACCGGAAATACTCCCGAAAATGGGGCCGAAAACAAAGGATACCAACAAGGCTTCCTTGAATTCGAAATGTATGGCGCTTACCTCAATAGTCCCTACCCCCCGAATAATGGCCAAAAATAGAAAGGCTACTGTCCACCCGACCATATAGTCCCGAATGAGAATCCAGCGTCTTTTCGTCCTTAAGTCCATAGTCGTTTATCGAATATAATTATCGAAGATACATATATGCCCCGAATTTAAGTACCCTTATCCTCGGACCTGTTCTTATTTTCAGGGCAATTATTGCTATTGTGGTAAAGACCGTATAGGATATTTCATTTGGGTATGGGTCAGACTAGTGTCCGGCCCAATTTTTCCGCTCCAAAACGCACAACATCGGTAACGGGCAAACCTGTTTCCCTTTCAATTCCATCAATAATACGTAGGGCTTCATTTTCACTTAGTCTACGGGTATCCAAGGCAATGCCCACCGTTTTTGCCTTTGCGAACGCACCACACGCATGGGCTACGGCCTCATTCAATGCAATAATCTCGTTAAAGGGTGGGATATTTATTTCCGTGGAATCCCTTAATGTCTTCATTCCGGCCTTATGGCACAAAATAAGATGTGTTGGGCAACTACCCCTCATTAAGGGTAAGGTCGCCGTACTGCCCGGGTGCAATAAAGAACCTTGACCTTCTATAAAAACGATGTCCTTGTCCTTGGCATCGAGGACCAAATGTTCAACGGCACCACAGGCCTGATCTACCTTTATGGCATCCAAAGGGATCCCTTTTCCCGTAACGGTGATACCAATCTGGCCCGTAGCCAGAAAATCGGTGGATATGCCTTGTGCCTTTATCCATTTATAGACCTCCAATCCTGCGGTCATTTTTCCAACCGCCATATCGGTACCTACCATAAGTACCCGTTTGTTGGTCAAGGGGCAAGCCCTTCCCCTGGCGATGGTGTAGTCGGTTACAGGCTTACGGACATCCCAAATGACCTGATCGGGCTTATCGGCATTCAAAAGACCGGAAAAACGTTCACCAAGGAGGTCGTGTAGGCCATTGACCAATGACATGCCTAGTTTTAGGGCCTTTTTGATATTGGGGACCCAGGTGGGCGGTAGTTTCCCTCCTGTCGGGGCCAATCCCAGGACCAGGACTTCCGCTCCCATTTCAACCGCTCTTTCGACCGAGGGAACAATGGGTGTCCCAAAAGGTTGGTCTATGACTTCATTCACTTTTTTCCCGGAATGATCGGAATCGATCACGCATACAATGGGATTTTCGGAATAACGCATAACCCCATAACCCATTTTGGCGTAGATGGAGTCCAAATTACCTTCCATATAAATGGCCAGTTTCTTTTCTTTTCCTATCATAATCAGAACCCTTCTTTTAAAATTGCTCCATGCCCATAACGTTCTGTAGGCATGATTATTCCATTGACCAATTGAGCCCCGGAAAAAGGATCTGGATCTAAATTGAGTTGGGAATCCAGATCTACATGGTCCAAAAGTCCCGTTATTGCTGCTGCTGCGGAAATAGAAAGGGAAGATTCCCCCATACATCCTATCATGGTTCCAAGTCCAAAGGCCTTGGCAGTGGCTATGATCCCAAGGGCTTCCGTCAGTCCACCACATTTCATCAATTTCAAATTCACGCCATCTACCGAATGTGCCCATTTGGGGATATCGGTAGAGAAACAGCAGGATTCATCCACAAAAATAGGAAGCGGTCTGTTCTTGAAAATGAAAGGTAGGTCCCCTTCCCTACCGTGGACCAAAGGCTGTTCTACATAGTCGGTCCCCAATTCGGCCAACCATTTCATCATATGTATGGCCTGGTCAACATCCCAACCGCCATTGGCATCGACCCTGAGGCCTACATTACGGTTCTTGGTGCTTTCAACAACTTGGGAGAACATGGCCTTATCGGCTTCTATTCCCTCTTTGGAGCCCAGTTTCACTTTCAGGAACCGAACCCCGGTACCTTCCAAAAGTATAGGGATACGTTCCTTGACCACTTCGGGAGGATTTATCCCTATGGTCACCGAAGTAGCAACTTTAGGCAAGGGAATACCGAACAGTTGGTACAGTGGGAGTTGTGCCGTTTTGGCCAGTTGGTCCCATAAGGCAATATCCAAGGCGGCCAAAACACATAAAGGCAATCCAAAATCCCTTCCTTTTTTATATATTTCGGTAATGGAACAATTATCGATACCGGTTTCTAGAAATTGTTCGAGCAATAGTTGCCCATCCTCGGCAGATTCATTTCCCAGGGTTGATGAAGGCGCCATTTCACCCCAGCCCGTAATACCGTTCTTGGTCACCCCTACAAAAAGGTTGTTGGATCCAGTTACGGATCCACGGCTGATCTTTAAGGGAAATCTTTTTTTTAGGGGAATAATCTTAAATGTCAGTTTCATTTATTCAAGTATATCTTTTTTGTGCCTGTCCAGATGTAACCCCGTTTCATGGGATCCATGATGGTATAAGATTTCAAATTACAGTTTTCCGAATAATTAACCAAAAAAATCATGAAACCACAACCTTTATTATTTTTGTGACCATAATATGTCCGCGAAACAACATAACCACTACAAGCTTTATAAGCCATTTGGGATGCTCAGTCAAATGACCTCCAATGAAGACCGACAGAACCGTACCAAGCGATTTTTGGGTGAATTATACGATTTCCCCGAAGGGATAATGCCTGTTGGAAGGCTTGATGGGAAGTCAGAAGGATTATTGCTCATGACCACCGATGGAAAATTGAGTGATACCATAAACCGTTTTGGGATCGAAAAGGAATATTATGCCCAGTTGGATGGGGAAATCCCTAATGGGGCCATTGAATTGATGGAAAAAGGTGTGGAAATCGGTTTTGAGGGAAAAAGGTATGTCACCAAACCTTGTAATGTACAAAGGCTCCCATTTGACATTAAGTTGCCAGAGGCCGATAAAAGTATCCGGATAGGACGGCACAGACCCAATTCATGGATCAGTATTACAATAAGGGAAGGGAAGTTCCGGCAGGTACGAAAAATGACGGCAGCAGTTGGTTTTCCTACCTTACGCCTGGTAAGGGTCAGGATCGGGAAAATGACATTGGGTACCATGGAACCGGGTACCGTTCAGCCAGTAAGTGACTTGTTGTACTGATTGTACTGATTTATGATATTGCCTTAGGAACACTGTCCGTTTCCATAATACGGTATGCCAGTCCTTGGGATCCTTGCCATTTCACCCATGGGGTAGGCATGCTATTCGAACAACCTCCATATTTGTGCTACAAGAAATGTCACTACAAAGCCCATAGCCACAGGTAGAAGGGAAGCTATAGCCGTCCATTTGGCACTTTTGGTTTCCTTATAGATAGTGTATATCGTAGTACTGCAAGGGTTGTGCAACAAACTGAACAGCATCAGGTTGATGGCTGTTAAAAGCGTCCATCCCCCAGCTCTAAGGATTTCACCGGTCGCATTGGCCGAGTCCAGTTCGAACATCACTCCTGCCCCTGCCCCACCTGAGATTCCCGTAACCATGACTGTAAGCATTAAGATGGTGGGTATTACGATTTCATTGGCAGGTATGGCGACAATATAGGCGACAAGGATCACACCGTTCATTCCAAGAAGGAATCCAAACCCATCAAAGGAATCGATCATCCAAGCCGCAATACTTAGGTCGCCGATATAAATATTGGAGATAAGCCATATTACGGCACCTGCGGGCGCGGCAAAAATGATTGCACGCCATAGGACGATAATGGTCCTATCGATCAATGAGGTATAAATCGTTTTCCAGAACCTTGGTGGGCGATATGGTGGCAATTCGAGGTTGAAGGTAGAGACCTCCCCCTTTAAGACTGTTCTTGACAGGGCCCATGAAACCAGGAACATAAGACAAATACCAAGTACAGCGATACCGATAACAGCCCCTAAGGAGGCAATGTTGGCAAAAGAAGATGGTACCACGGCACCGATGAATATGGTAGCGATCAAGATCTGGGTGGGCCATCGCCCATTGCAGAGCGAGAAATTGTTCGTGATAATGGCGATCAAACGTTCCCGGGGACTATCAATGATACGTGTGGAGATGACACCAGCGGCATTACAACCAAAGCCCATACTCATGGTAAGGGCCTGTTTGCCATGGGCCCCTGATCGTTTGAACAAGTGGTCCAAGTTGAAAGCGACCCGTGGTAGGTAGCCAAAATCCTCGAGAAGGGTGAACAACGGAAAAAATATGGCCATTGGTGGCAACATTACCGCAATGACCCAAGCCACTGCCATATAGACCCCATCGATCAAAAACCCGTCTAGCCACCATGGCAGGCCGATGGCGGAGGCGTATCCCTTCAATGCCGGGTGAATATTCTCCAAAAGCAATTCCGCCAACATTGATGAAGGGTAATTCGCACCAACGATAGTCAGCCAGAAAACCACTGTCAGTATGAGGAACATTAATGGAAACCCCCATAATCTACTGGTAATGATCTTATCTATTTTGGCATCCAAACGCAATTTTTTATCACCATTGGGCTTATGAACGGAAACCTTTACGATTTCAGCTACATCGGCATAGATACCTTCGGCAAGATTATCATGGAATTCATCCCCGATTTGCCACCGAAGGTCGTCGGAGAGGGCAATGATATTGTCTATATTACTTTGCTTCATGTGGTATATTCTTCAAATTCACCTGTTCGGAGTAAATCAATGATGTGTTGGTCCCCCTCCAAAAGACGAAAGGCGATCCATCTACTGTTGGGCATGTCCGGGTATTCCCCTAGGATCTTCATACTTAAATCCTCAACGGCCTTTTCAATATTCTTGGGAATATTCTTGATACGATGGGGTTTGCAAACGATAGTGCCATTCGCAACCTCACTGATCGTTTGTATCAATTCGGGAATACCCTCATTGTATCTTGCGCTTGTGGCAACTACGGGAATACCGAGGTCCCTTGCCAAAGTACGTGTGTCTATCTCTATGCCATTACGTTTTGCCTCATCCATTAAATTCAAGCAAAGCACGGCCCGATCGGTAATTTCCAATATCTGTAGGGCCAAGTTCAGGTTTCTTTCCAATCTACTGGCATCCACGACGATCACCGTTACCGTGGGCCTTCCAAAAAGGATGAAGTTCCGTGCCACTTCCTCATCTTCCGAAGTCGATAATAAGGAGTAGGTGCCTGGCAAATCCACCAGTTTATACTTTTTGGTATTGTATTCAAAGCCACCCTCTGCCCTGGTCACTGTTTTTCCCGGCCAATTACCCGTATGTTGGCGTAGGCCGGTAAGGGCATTGAAAACAGTACTTTTGCCTGTATTCGGGTTTCCGGCCAATGCGATAACGTAGTCAAAGGAGGAGGTGTTCACCCCCAGTTTCTTTAATCCGTCCGCATTGAAATGCGCACAGGTATCACATGCACTTTTAGGTTTAACATCCATGGCCTATTTCTTAATTAATATTTTTGATGCCTGATTGTTCCGTAAGGCGATACTTGTTCCTTTTATCAAATAAGCTTTGGGCTCCCCCAAGGGGTTTAAAAGGTCAATGCTTACACTTGCTCCCTTTACAAATCCCAGATCCAATAGCCGTCTTCTGCTTTCCCCCCTTATTTCCCTTGAAATACCAATGACCTTAGCCTTTTCATCTTCCTTTAGGGTATTAAGCCTTAGAACATTCTCCTCATAGGAGACATCTTTTTCCAAAATGGAAACAGTGATATTACCTGCTATAATAGGGGCTAATTTAAAGGCCTCCCCTTCGGAGTGAAAGACAATTCGTTCTGGGGATTTCTCCATGACCCGTATAATAGATCCTATATGGATGTTCTCGGCCATGATCTGTTTGTAAATGATATCGGGCTTGTCCTTTATATGGATTATCCTACCAATGGTATGTGTTTTCAGTTCAGATACGGGAACCCCTTTTAATTTAGCCATCTTACCTGTAGTGGTGGGTATGGGATCCCCATGTGGGTCAAATTGTGGGTTTCCAAGTTTATGGGCCAAGAGGTTGGTCTCATCCATAGATAGTTCATGCTCTTTTCTTTCGGCCCGCTGATGCCATTCGGTCTTGTTGAAACCGGTCTTATCGGCAAGATACCTTTCCCACAATCTGTGTGCCCTTATAATCCGTAGGGCATAATCACTCCCCGATTTCGTCAATTTTATGATGTCGCCCGAAATACGTATCAATCCCAGGGTGGTCATATTATCGATACTATCAATGACCATTTTGTCATTTTGTTTCAGTGTTCTGACGATATCGTTGATATTCATGTATTTACCGGAATTCTCATTGTGGTATAGTCGTTTAAGAATATCCTCTACAATAATTTTGTCCGTCGATTGGAACCCTTTCTTGATCAACCAGAACCAACCCTTGTTAGGCCTGAACAGGAAGAAGGCCAAGAGGCTTATGCCGAAGAACACCAAAAGTGCGATAAGTGGATTATAGGAGCTCATTGGATTTTTATATAAAGGTTTTTAGCCACATTCCCGGATATTGTAATTTGATGTGAATTGTTATAAATCGTCATGGAATTGTCAAAAGGTTCTATTTCCAGTACCTTAATGGTATCCCCAATGGTAATATTGATCTTGTCCAAATATTTCAAAAAATCATCAGAGGCATCCTTTACCCCGACTACAAGCCCTTCTTGGCCTGCCTTCATCTCGGCCAGTATAATACTCTCCGATGCAACGATCTTCCCCTTTGTATTGGGTATGGGGTGGCCATGGGGGTCATGGGAAGGGTATTTCAAGAAAGCGTCAAGTCTATTGGTCAAGGTTTTCGATTGGATATGTTCCAATTGCTCTGCAATATCATGTACCTCATCCCAACTAAAACCAAGCTTGTCGAACAGGAATGTTTCCCATAAACGATGCTTGCGAACAATGGCTATGGCTATGGACTTCCCTTCTTGGGAAAGTCTGGCCCCCTTGTATTTTGTGTAATCGACCAACCCCTTGTTGGCGAGTTTTTGAAGCATATCGGTAACGGAAGATGCTTTGGTATTCATCTTTTTTGCAATGGAATTGGTGCTTACCAGTTTCTGGGTTTCCTTACCCAGCGTATAGATTTCCTTTAAATAATTCTCTTCGGTCTGGGACAACATTATCGCAATGGTTTTTGGTAAAAATACAAAATATTTTTAGTCCAATCTAAAAAAATATAGGGGAACAATACGGGTATCGGTATAAATACTTCCCATAGAATCCATAAAACAAGGTTTCCCGCCCATGGATTTTAGGAAGTGGTCATGACCGGAAAAAACGGGTAAAAACGATGAATTTCCGTTTGGTATTGATGAAATAAACCCCAGTAAGCAACATAATGGCGGCAATGATCGATTGTCGGGTAACTTCCTCATCCAAAAAATACCACCCCAAGACCAAAGCGATTATAGGGTTCACATACGTAGAGGTGGCCACTTTCTCAGGGGAAACCACCTGCAATAGATAATTGAACGATGTAAAGGCCACGATACTACCAAAAACTATAAGCATGATTACGGAGAATTGCACGGGGCTACTCCATGCCAAGGGGGAACTCCAAGTCTCACCAAAAAGCAGGCTTGAGATCGCAAGTATGATACCTGCTATCAACATTTGATAACCAGTGTTCACAAAGTGATTCCTTGGTAAATCGGTCTTGCTCACGAATAAGCTCCCGTAGGCCCAGGACAGCATACACAGGAAGATCATGACCACTCCCAATATGGAGTTCTCTTGGCCAAGGACCTGTTTTTGGCCTACCAATAGATAAATACCGACCAAACCAAGGATCACCCCAACAATAGACATCATCTGTATTTTCTTACCCTGTAAGATGCGCATGAGCAGAAGAACGATCAATGGCTGTGCGGAAATCTCCAAAGCGGCGAAACCACTATCGACAAACTTAAGGGCCCAGACCACTCCCCCATTACCAAAAGAAAGGAACAGGAAACCGGCGATCGTGGTGTTCTTCAATTGTCGCCAGCTAATGGTTATACTTCTCCCCATTACCTTGGTGATGATGAATATCAATATACCGGCAATAATAAACCGTATGGCGGCAAGCATAAAAGGAGGCAGTTCATTTACGGCGATTTTATTCAAAAGGTAGGTTGACCCCCAAATAACATATATGGAGAAGAATGCCAGTAGAATAAGAATTGAAGACCGTGGTTTAACCATTTACCATCCCTTAGATTAAATACAACCCATTAATATGATCACCCTTGGGTCTATATGGTAAGACCCTAATAAAAAAGGCACGCTGGTAAAAGTACACATTCCTTCCCGACAATAGCATGGGAATCCTATGAAAGCACATTATCGGGCGTACTAAAGGGAATGATGGTTTTTTAAATCGCAGGGCGATAGCCAAAAAGGGCCTGATTCCCCCAGGCTTGCCTCGGAACAACAAAAGTTTTTTCGGAAGATATCGTGCCCTTGGGTCGAGGTTGTTGATTCAAATAGGACAAAAAGTGATTATCCTTTATGCCAGTCCGTATGTACATCCTTGGAAAAAAAAGGGGTCCAATCGATATAACAAGGAACAAAAAGACCGTAAAAGTATTACGGCCCTTAAAATCAAATCTGTTATGAAATGGTATCTTGTCAGATTTTCTTGACCCTGACAGCGTTCATTCCCCGTTGTCCTTTTTCCAGCTCAAAGGATACTTTGTCATTTTCCGCGATTTCATCGATCAGACCACTAACATGGGTAAAGTATTTTTCCTGGTCGACAGCGTCTATAATGAACCCAAACCCTTTGGAAGAATCATAAAAGGAAACCTTACCTGTTCTTACAGGATCGAACTTCTCTTCATCACTTTCCTCTTTCTTGGGGATTCCCAATACAATATCCTCTGCCTCTATTTCTATCTTCTGGGATGGATCGGGAGGTGTGTCGGTTAAATTACCGTTGTAATCAACGTAAGCATACTGGATACCACCACCACTTTCCTTGGCAGCAGCTTTCCGGGCTATTTTTTTCTTTTGTTTTTCCTCACGTTTTTTCAAACGTTTCTTTTCTTTTTCACTCTTGTTAAATGTCTGTTGCGACTTGGCCATATTTTATTACAATAAATTTTCGTTTCAAATTTAAGAAAAAGGACTTAAAATAAATTCCGCCATGAAAAAAACGATCTTGGGAAAAGATACGGTCATTTCATTGAAAAATAATCCCTGATTCTAAAATTTATGCAAATATAAGGTTTTGCCAACTAATTTAATAATAGAAGGAAAAGCTTTTGTTGCTTAGGTGGTCCTTTGTACGTTCTTGTATTCCAATGAAAAAGGATGTTTTGCCCCTTTATGCAAACCATTCCCCCTATTTCAGGTCTTTTTATGCTTGCCTCAAAACAATAAAGGTTTTTTCGGAAGTGTACCCCGAACCCTTGGGTCAGGGCTGTTGGTGTAAAAAATAAAAGGGCGTACTTTTAACAAGTACGCCCTCTCTTGCTTGGGTTGTTGGCTATTTATTGTCCATGCTGTTTAACCAACTCTTTCTGTATGTTCGAGGGAACGGACTGAAAGGATGAAAAGACGGATTTAAAGGTCGCCCTACCTTGGGTCATAGACCGTAAATGGGTAGAGTAACCATATAATTCGGCTGCGGGCACCAAACATTTCAGTATCTGGTAATTATCCGTAGTATTGACTCCCTGGATAATGGAACGCCTCGATTGTAGGTCGGTCATAACGTTACCCACCATTTCTTCAGGAACCCTGACCGTTAATTCGTTCACGGGCTCCAATAAATTGGGGCTGGCATTTAGGAAAGCTTCCTTAAAGGCATGGGCACCGGCGATTTTAAAGGAAATATCATTGGAATCGACAGAGTGCATTTTGCCATCATAGACCATTACCCTGACGTCGCGTATATATGAGCCTGTTAAAGGTCCGGTTTCCATTACTTCCAAAATACCTTTCATTATCGAGGGCAGGTATCTAAGGTCGATCACCCCACCTACGATACAGTTATAAAAAACGAGTTTACCGCCCCATGGCAGATCAACTTCTTCCTTGCCCCGAATGTTGAATCCTTCGGGTTCGGGCATGTTCTCGTACCAAGGCTCTATTTTCAAATGTACCTGGGCAAACTGTCCTGCCCCACCAGATTGTTTTTTGTGTCTGTAGCTGGCATTCGCAGATCGCCGAATGGTTTCACGATAGGCTATTTTGGGTTTCTCGAATTTAGCCTCGATACCATAACTGTTCTTCAAGGTCCAATCGATCGTTGCCAAATGCAGTTCACCTTGGCAGCCCAAGATCATTTGCTTCAATTCCTTTGAATATGAAACGACTACCGTTGGATCTTGGCTATGTATTTTCTTTAAGGCCTCGCTTAATTTTTCCTCCTCCTTTTTATTCGAGGCTGAAATCGATTTCCTTGTTCTCGATTCAGGGAATTCAATGGGTTTAATGGTAATGGGCTTACCTGCCTCGTGCAAGGAGTCGTTTGTCTCTGTATATTTTAGCTTTAAGGTCGCCCCGATATCCCCAACGGTCAGTTTTGATACTGGTTCCCGTTTTTTGCCATCCATAATGAACAGTTGGTTCAGGATCTCCGTTTCCCCATTTCTTGAGTTCACCAGTTTGTCATTCTGTCTTACTTCCCCTGATTTGACCTTGAAGAAGGTAATCTGCCCCAGATTGGGTTGGTGTATGGTCTTGAATACAAAAAGTGATGTGGGGGCTTCTTTTTTGGGCTCTATGGCATTGCCTTCAACACTTTGTTGCGGTTTTAGGTCCGCAACGGAAGGGGCTACATTGTCTATGAACCCCATTAAACGACCGCTGCCCATATCTTCAAGGGCCGAAGTACAGAATACGGGGAATACCTCTTGGTTCAACATACCGGCCTTGATCCCTTGTCGCATTTCATCTTCGTTCAAGGTTCCTTTATCAAAATAGAGTTCCATTAGGTCCTCATCATTTTCCGCGGCTTTCTCAACCAGTTCATTGTGCAGTTCATCCGCCAATTCCTTTTGGTCTTCGGGTATGGGTAATTTTTCCGGTTTTCCACCATTGGGCCCGAACTTGTACATCTTCATTTTCAGAACATCGATGATGCACTGTGCACCATCCACTTTTATGGGGTATTGTATCTTGACCAGGTTATTGCCTACCAGGTTTTTAAGGCTATTGTAACTCTCATCGAATTTAAGGCCTACATGGTCTATTTGATTGATTACGAAAACGGTCGGTTTCTGGTATTTATCAATATAATTCCAAATGATCTCGGTACCCACCTCTACACCATATTGTCCATTAATGACCGTTACAATGGTATCTGCCACACGTATCGAGGAAATGATCTCCCCAATAAAATCATCCAATCCGGGAGTATCCATGATGTTGATCTTATACTGCCTCCATTCGGTATGTAGAGGGGTGGCAAAAACCGAGTTTCCCCGTTCATGCTCTATATCATGATAGTCGGAGACCGTATTCAGGTTTTCCACGGTACCTCTCCTATTGATCAATCCGGCCTCGAAAAGCATTGTCTCGGCCAATGTTGTCTTACCAGAGTTGTGAGCCCCGACCAGAACAATATTCTTTATGTGTTTATCGTCGTATATCTTCATGGGATAATGGTTTATATATTGATGTCCTGCAAATCTAAAATTACATTAATGGCAATAACATGATATTTGTTAGTTTTTATATCTAAAAATTATTGTATTCCCAGTGTTTGGGTTCAATGATGTACTTCATTATCATGGATAAGGAACAATAACGATTTAAAAATACAAAATTGTTGTTCATAAATGTTATTTGGCACTGTAATTCCATGAAGAACGACAAACCGGATTTATAAAAAGCATTGATTGTATCAAGACCATGGATAGGTACAATTGTTTTTGGCTGGATCTTGGCGGGCACCGACCAGGTTTGTGCCATAGGACTACGGGTTGAACCAATAATTGAGTTTTAGGGTAAGGGACCAGGTCCGGCCATTATAAGGATCCAATGAATGGTTGTTGGTATAAACGATGAATAGATCGGAAGCAGGTTTGTAACGCCATTGGAAGCGTGAATTGAGATTGAAGTTCCTTGATTGTTCATTGTATTGGAAGAGGTTGGAAAAGAACAGTTTATTGGTAAAGGTAATGTCGACTTCAGACCCAATAAGCCAGAACTCGTTCGTATTCCATGGGGCGGGCATTCTTATATGGTTGTAATTCAAGTTTGCGCTGAGGCTCACATAGGGCTGGAACCGATATCCGAGCTTTGTGGCAAGGCTGGTCCTGTTCCCCCTTTCATAATACCCGCCTAAACGACCATCAAAGGTATATGTGAACAGGCTTTGGGGTTTCGAGGCGTACATCCAACCAAAAGCGTTCCATTGGTGTTTGGTGCCTGTCGCCAATTCTTGTTTGCCCAATCGCGTGGGATCGAAAGGGGACAGTAATTCCACAAAATCATCCGATATGAAAAACTCAAGGTTGCTCCGGTCGCGAAAGTCGAAAGAATATTGTAAATAACTCGTATTATCGGTACGTTCAAAACTCTCGTTAAAATAATAATGTGTGTTCAAGGTGGGGCCATGGCTTAAAATATGCCCGGATTTCGGAAAGAAAAGGTACCCTAGGAACGATTGGGTCTTTATGTAGCCGTTCCTAGGCACATAGCCTACCTCTGCCCTGTAATTCCCGCTTACGAACTCTTCCTGGATCCGCCAGTTCCATTTTCTGCTCTTGTATTCCAAATGGGCGGCCTGGGTAATGCCATTGCCCCCTTTGTCGGGGGAGAACGATTTTAGAAGAAAGGCCTTTCCGTCCCACATATTGTTCGAGGAGGCCAAATTATACTCCAGCCCTACGTTTCGATTGAATTTCGGGTATAAGGTTGTTAGGGAATCATTTTTTTTTGGGTAGCTGGTAGATTCCTTGTTCACGACCATTAGACCTATACTGGACCTACCGAATACTTTGCGTTGCAAGGTTATTACACCGAAATTCTGACTGGGGAGGCCTGTTGCATCGACTTCGGCCGTTTGCATATCCATAACCCCTAGGCGCCATTTCTCATTCAGGTTGCCACTGATCCTCGCCCCTGCCCTAATAGGTACCCCCAGACCGATACGTCTTGAGAAGAAAGGACGTATGCCCGAATATCCGAAATTGGCGAAAAGGTCACCGTTTTCTAGGAAAAACTGTCTCTTTTCAGGAAAAAACAGTTCAAAACGATCCAGATTGGTGATTTGTCGGTCTACTTCTACCTGTGAGAAATCAGGATTCACGGTCAAGTCGAGGTTCAAGGAAGAGGTAAGGCCTATCTTTACATCCCCCCCTACTTTTTTGTCAAAAGTACGCTCCCCTTCGGTATCATCGTCCACACTTCCTAATGTATAAGGTATGATGGATATGTTTGTCCCCTGTGGAGGTGGTGGGTTGTCCCAGACCAATACCCCGGTATATGCCAATGAGGCAGTAGGGAACTGTCGTGGAACGGGTGTCCAGCTCGATTTTTCACTGGCCCTTAGGTCCAAACGGCTAAAATTGATGCCCCATTCGCTTACCCCGTCCTTATATCGTATCGATTTAAAGGGCACCGCCATTTCAAAAACCCACTTATCCTCGTCACTTACTACTTTGGAAACCCATTTACTGTCCCAATTAAGGTCGACCTTGCCACCACTGAACATGGTGCCGTCCCATTGGGCACCTGCGGCATTGGAACCAAAGGAAAATCCAGTAGTCTGGTTATTGAAGGGGTCTAGGAAGAGCAGGAAATTATCGTTTTTGCCGAAACTGAAATCACGACGTAGGGACTCAACGACATTCTTCCCCTTGGTGTTATTGAAGAAAGTAGCGATAAGGTAAATATACTTATCGTCATAGGCCATACGTATTTCGGACCTCTCGGTGGCCTTGCGGTCATCCATGGGCAAGACCATGAAAAAGTCATCGGCCACCTCGGCATTCTTCCAGGCCAGGTCATCGGCCACACCATCAACCACTATGGGTGAGGTCGCCTTTTTGATATGTAGCCGGAAAGAGTCGTTCTTTTTTTGTGCTATCCCTAGAAAACCAATAAGCAGGACAAAGAATAAAGAGGTGTGTTTTTTCATGATCCGGAACAATATAGGTGCTTCCTTAAAAATGGTCGTATATACCATTACCGATCCCCAAGCATCGATATGATTTTAAAGCACTAAGTTATAAAGAATACCGTTAAACCATATACGATATAGTATATTAGTGGCATGAATCCGAAAATAATCTTACGTGATCAGGTACGGGGGCATCTTCTGGACGAAATGACCCATGGCAAATTGGAACCGGGAAAGACCATAAACCTGGCTGCATTGGCACGTAAACTGGATGTGAGCGTGACCCCGATCCGGGAGGCGTTGACCCAACTGCAACAATCGATGCTGATCAAGGCTATTCCCAACAGGGGGTTTGTTATTTCCGAATTGAACTATTCCGAGGCCAAGGACCTTTATGAACTGGTAGCTGAACTGGAAGTCCTTGCCTTGGGGAATTCCGTTTTCGAGGAGTCATCGATCCAAGCCCTAAAACAGACCCAGATCAAGTTCAAGAATTCCGGGGATACCTTGTCCCGTATCCATGCAAAGCTCGAATTCCATAAGATCCTTACCCAGCATTACAGGAACGCCCTTGCACATCAGATCTTGACCGATCTTAAAACACGTATCATCTTTTACGAAAGGGCATTCATGTCCGATGATTCTATTTACGCCAAATCGGACAATCAGCATGATGGGATCATTTCAGCGATCGAGGATGATAATGTACCTACGGCAGCCCTGATCTTAAAGATGAACTGGATGCTGATCCTGGACTATATCCAAAAACAGCTTAGGCCCGTTTGAAAAACAGAAAAATAGGTGTGCCCCAATACATAAAGGCATATACTATTGATAGGATTACGGAGGCCACTGATAACATCCCACGCAACAAATTACCTATAATGCCTTTAAGAAACCTGTCGAGATCCATGAACAGGGCCATGGCCGGGTAAGTTTTGAATACGGCCCGCTGATGAACCGTAGTACGGCCTATTACGGTGGTGGGGACGAGGATAGGTCATTACGGAGGTATCGCAAGCACTATTCCTCCATTATACCCGTGGAGATCGTGGAGGATACCCAGGCCAATACCTCCAAAATAGTGACCTATGTGGGCGGGGACGCCTATAGTGCCCCTATTGCCCATATCAAAAGGACAGGAACGGACGCCATAGATGGGTACCATTATTTGCATAGGGATTATTTAGGTAGTATCTTGGCCATTACCGATGCCGATGGTGATGTCAGGGAAGAGCTCCAATTTGGGGCATGGGGCACGGTCGATAAGTTCTTGGACAGTACCGGCAGTACCACTTTCGGGCACGGGAGTCTTCTCGGCAGGGGCTATACGGGCCATGAACACTTTTTTGAGGTTTCATTGATCCATATGAACGGTCGTATGTACGATGCCCAATTGGGAAGGTTCCTTTCCCCGGACAATCATGTACAGGATCCTTTCAGCACCCAGAATTACAATAGGTATGGGTATGTACTGACAACCCGTTGATGTATGTGGATCCGAGCGGGGAGTTTTTCTGGTTTGCCATAGCCATAGGTGCTGTAATAGGCACTTACTCTGGTGGTGTTATTGCCAATGATGGACAGTACAACCCTTTTCAATGGGATTGGAGTAGTGGAAAAACTTGGGGCTATATGTTAGGCGGTGCTCTTGTAGGAGCTTTGAGTGGTTATGTCGGAGGAACTATAGCTACATCGAAAATACCGATGGCAAATACGGCAGCGATAGCGGGAGCTTCATTTACAAATTCAGTTGGCACTCATATTTATACAGATGGACAAACACCCGTGTCAATTAGTTTTGGTGTTGCTTCTTATGATTTTACTCAGGGAGAATGGGGTTATTTAGGTAAAAAAGGAAATCGTACACTGGAAAATATTGGATATGGATTGGGGGCAATGGCGAATTTATCTGATTTAGGGAAAGCAGGCGATTTATTGTTAAATACAGAAAAGAAAGATGTAATTAACCACTCAGCAATTAAAGAAACTAATGGTAACCCTGTAATTTCTTACGGACCAGATAATCCCAATTCCCCTAAATACAATTATTTTGGTAGCAAGCCTAATGGAATGTCCTCTGCACAACATTATGGAAAAATGTTTGGCGGAATAAGAGGAAGTAATGATTATCCGATTCACGGTAGGGATATTATTATGAGAGGAGTAAATACAACTACGATAAAGGGTTATGGAAAAATGTTAAGCTATTTATCAAATAAGGGATTAGCCCCGTATAGTTTCTTGTACAGTTCTTGTTCAACGCACACGGGGTTGGCGTTAAATTTGGCAGGAGTACCCCTTTGTTTATACATCCCTACACCGTACAAGCCTCTGTATGGCTTTGGAATGCAGGGATTGCACCTGCGTTAATAAATAATTCATATCACCTAACGAGATGGAGATGAAAAAAATATTTTTAATAATCTTATTGGTTTTTTGTAAAATTTCACATGCTCAAATGCTCAAATCTTTTGATTGTATGAAGTCGTATGAGGACTCGCTTGTTAGTGTTTATTCAGTGAGAATCAGATTAGACCAACAAACAAATAGCGATAGCAGACTAAATGTTGTTAAAACTGAACTGAAGAAACACCTTCAAGTTCAATCTGATAATATTTTGCAGATTGAAACATTGGGGTCTAAAAAATACGGAATTTATCAATATAGAGTTATAGTTGCAAAAAAGAACATTGCTGATACATTAGGATATTTTGATAAAATGGGTAAGGATAATTCGTTCTTTTTAAATAAACACGAAGCAGAATATTTTAATTTGAGATTTCAACTTAGAGACTATGGCTTTACGAATAAAAAAGTGTTCTTTTTTGGTCCGGGAGGGTTGGTTTTTTCTGACAAACAAAGATATTTTGATGAATTTGCAAGACATACTTTTATTCAAAGCAGTTTGTATGTTTTTGACAAGTTCGAAAAAGAAAAATCAGGAGGATTCGACGCTGTAATTGTCTACTGGAGTAAGAAAAACCACACCAAAGAGGACTTAATTAAACGACTAAAAGAAAGATAAAATATACAGTAATTTATAGTGAATCAAAAGGCACAATCGACCATTATTAAATAGGTTTTTAGGAGGAAGTGGAGCAGGTCTTACGCCAACAGCTAAACCTGCTAATGCAAATGGTTTTTTCCATACGCATCCAAATCAAGGGAGGGGATGGGGTGAAATGCATAGCCCCACAAGATATAAGTTATAACAGTGGCTATGCAAAAGTAGATCCATATGTAATTGGCAGGCAGAATGTTTACTTGCAAAGGACAATGCAAGCATCTTTAATGCTTTCTTCAAATAGGAAACTTAAGTTAGGTAGTTCGGGTATAATTTTATTGGCAAGTGTAGTTGTAATCTGGTTTTTAGTCAATGGACAATCTTTTCTAGGTGTAATTTGGGAGTCAATAACCAGGTAAAGAAATCCCACCACAACCATTACGATCTTAATTTAAGTGAATATTTTATTTTCGAATCCAAAGGCTCCCACTGGTATCCACTAGTGGTGGGTATGGGTAAGTTTATAGGCGTTTTTTAGTTTACGCCCTGTGGGGCTATGGTTTTGTGGCAACACGATAAAGTGTTAAGGTGTAAGTAGTGGGCATGGTAAAAAAGGCGGTTATGCCCATATTTACACATTTACACAGTAAAACCAGATATTCGACCATGTTGGACATCGTAATTTACCTTTTCAACGACTTTCTGGGGATGGGACTTTTAATAGTTTTGTGGGCTTAGAAGAAATAGCATTATATATGGGTTCAAAAAAGACACTATTTGATAAGGTATGGGATTCCCATGTGGTAGAACATATAGAGGATGGCCCCGATGTATTGTTCATCGATCGCCATATGGTTCATGAGGTTACAAGCCCCGTGGCTTTTTTAGGGCTGAAGAACAGGGGTATCAAAGTATTGCATCCCGAAAAGACATTCGCTACCGCGGATCATAATACCCCTACCGTAAACCAACATTTACCTGTTCAGGACCCACTTTCCGCCAACCAGTTGAAAGCCTTGGAAGAAAATTCGGCCACCTACGGTATTCCCTATTGGGGGTTAGGGCATGAGAAGAACGGTATTGTGCACGTTGTCGGCCCGGAGTACGGAATTACACAACCTGGGGCCACCATTGTATGTGGTGACTCCCATACATCCACCCATGGGGCATTTGGTGCCATTGCCTTTGGCATAGGGACTTCGGAGGTTGAAATGGTCTTGGCTACCCAATGTATCATGCAGGCGAAGCCAAAGAGTATGCGGATCAATGTAGAGGGGGCGTTGAGCTATGGTGTAACCCCCAAGGATGTTGCCTTGTATATTATCTCGAAATTAACGACCTCAGGGGCCACAGGGTATTTTGTGGAATATGCCGGTCAGGTTTTCCGTGATATGACGATGGAAGGGCGAATGACCGTATGTAACCTTAGTATAGAAATGGGTGCCCGTGGTGGTATGATCGCACCTGATGAAAAAACGTTCGAATATGTAAAGGGACGTGAATTCTCCCCCAAAGGCGCTGCCCTGGACAAGGCCATGGCCTATTGGGAATCGCTGTATACCGATGAAGGCGCCAAGTTCGACAAGGAGATCACCTTTGATGCCTCGGACATAGAACCAATGATCACATACGGAACCAATCCGGGAATGGGTATCGGAATTTCCAAGGGTATCCCTGATGCGGACGATGTTGAAGGGGGTGTCTCTACCTACAGGAAATCGCTCCAGTATATGGATTTCAATGAAGGTGACAGTATGATGGGAAAACCCATCGATTTTGTTTTCCTTGGAAGTTGTACAAACGGAAGGATCGAGGATTTCAGGGCTTTTACATCCATAGTGAAAGGAAGGAAAAAAGCGGACAATGTAACGGCCTGGTTGGTTCCCGGGTCCCATAAGGTCAAGGAGGCCATTAAGGAGGAAGGATTGTTGGATATACTTAATGAGGCAGGTTTTGAATTGCGCGGGCCTGCCTGTTCTGCCTGTCTGGCCATGAACGACGATAAGGTCCCTGCCGGGAAATATGCGGTAAGTACATCGAACCGGAACTTTGAAGGCCGTCAAGGCCCCGGCTCAAGAACGTTGTTGGCAAGCCCATTGGTAGCCGCCGCCGCCGCCGTAACAGGCAAGGTGACCGACCCTAGGGAATTGATGGAAAAGGAAAGGGTCTAGCAATACGCCAAGGACCATTTGCCTTAGTTGATAAAAGACATAATGGCTAACTAATAGCAAAAGAAAAGGATATGGCATACGATAAATTCAATATACTAACATCATCAGCGGTTCCGCTTCCCATTGAGAATGTGGATACCGATCAAATAATCCCAGCACGTTTTTTAAAGGCTACGGAACGGAAAGGCTTTGGTGACAACCTCTTCAGGGATTGGCGCTATAACCCGGACAATACCCCTAAAAAGGATTTCCCGCTCAATAACCCTATCTACAGTGGCAAGATCCTAGTGGGTGGCAAGAACTTCGGTTCGGGTTCCTCACGGGAACATGCTGCCTGGGCAGTTTATGATTATGGCTTCCGTTGCGTGGTCTCGAGTTTCTTCGCGGATATCTTTAGGAACAATTGTTTGAATATCGGGGTATTGCCCGTTCAGGTAAGTCCGGAATTCCTGCATAAGATCTTTACGCTTATCGAGGCAGACCCCAAAACCGAATTGGAAGTGAACCTTCCGGAACAGTCCATTACCATACTTGCCACAGGGGAAAAGGAAAACTTTGAGATCAACGACTATAAAAAAGGGAATATGCTTAACGGTTTCGACGATATCGATTTCTTGTTGAATATCAAGGATAAGATCATCGAATACGCCCAGGACACTCCTTTGTAATCATACATAACCGATAACCCTCCCTATAAATGAACAAACGGCGGATCGAAATAATGGACACTACACTTCGTGATGGGGAACAGACATCCGGGGTGTCCTTTTCGGTATCCGAAAAACTTACGTTGTCCAAATTACTTCTTGATGAGCTTAAGGTCGACCGCATTGAAATCGCTTCGGCCAGGGTTTCCGAAGGGGAGCTTCAGGCTGTCCGGGAAATCACGGATTGGGCCACGGACAAAAACTATCTCGATAGGATCGAGATATTGACTTTCGTAGATGATGGGGTTTCATTGGCATGGATGGAAAAAGCGGGTGCCCGTGTCCAAAACCTATTGACAAAGGGTTCTTTGAACCATCTTACCCACCAGTTGAAAAAAACACCGGAGGAACATTTTGGGGATATTTCAAAAATTATAGGGCAGGCACAGGAATCGGGTATCCAGACCAATGTGTATCTTGAGGATTGGAGCAATGGTATGCGTAACTCCAAAGAGTACGTATTCCAATATCTTGATTATCTGACCCAACAGCCCATAAAACGCATTCTGCTCCCTGATACCTTGGGAATATTGACCCATACGGAAACCTTTGGATATGTTTCCGAAATCGTGGAACGGTATCCAGACTCCCATTTTGATTTCCACGGACATAATGATTATGACCTTGGGGTCTCGAATGTAATGGAAGCCATAAAAGCGGGTTGCCATGGTATACACCTGACCGTGAACGGTATGGGTGAACGTGCCGGCAATGCACCAATGGCCAGTGTCGTTGCCGTTATCAATGATTTCCTCCCAGAGGTCGATATCGCGGTCAATGAACCCTCTTTGTATAAGGTAAGTAAATTGGTGTCCGCCTTTACCGGGTTTGGTATTCCTGCGAACAAACCGATTGTCGGTGATAATGTATTTACCCAAACGGCAGGGATTCATGCGGATGGGGATAGTAAGAAGAACCTATACTTCAATGACCTTTTGCCCGAAAGGTTTGGCCGAAGACGCCAGTACGCATTGGGCAAGACCTCTGGCAAGGCGAACATCCAGAAGAACCTACAGGAGTTGGGCCTTACCTTGAACGATGACGAGCTTAAGAAAGTCACGAACCGTATCATTGAGTTGGGCGATAAGAAAGAACGGGTTACCAAAGATGACCTACCTTATATTATTTCCGATGTCCTGAACAGTGGTGATTACCATCAAAAGGTGTTTGTTAGATCCTATGTCCTGACCCATGCCAAGGGGCTAAAACCCTCAACCACGGTCGCTGTTGAAATAGATGGGGAATTGCATGAGGCCAGCGCACAGGGCGACGGGCAGTACGATGCCTTTATAAATGCCCTGCACAAGGTCTATAAGGTCAAAAAAAAGGATTTTCCGAAATTAACCGATTATACGGTCCGCATACCTCCGGGAAGTAATTCGGATGCCCTTTGCGAAACCATTATTTCCTGGAGCAATAACGGTAAGGAATTCATAACCCGTGGCCTTGATTCCGACCAGACCGTATCGGCCATTAAGGCAACTGAGAAAATGTTGAATATTATATGACCAGAAACACCGTACATACGGGAAACAAATCAATATTAACTATAATAAATAAGGCATACCGTGCAGTGCACTATGCGATAAGCGAACAAAAATGAAATTAAACATAGCCCTTTTAGCCGGAGACGGGATTGGTCCGGAAGTAATCGATCAGGCAGTCAAGGTATCGAATGCCATTGCAAGGAAGTTCAACCATGAGATCAATTGGAAACCTGCCCTTACCGGGGCTGCGGCCATTGAGGCCGTTGGGGATCCCTATCCCGACGAAACCCATGGGATATGTGCAAATGCCGATGCCGTATTGTTCGGTGCGATAGGCCACCCTAGATTCGACAACGATCCCTCTGCAAAGGTGCGTCCTGAACAGGGTCTGTTGAAGATGCGCCAAAAACTAGGGTTGTTCGCCAATGTCCGCCCTACTTTCACATTTCCATCCTTGATCGATAAATCCCCCTTGAAAAAGGAGCGTATCGAAGGAACCGATATGATCATATTAAGGGAATTGACCGGGGGGGTCTATTTTGGGGAACGGGGAAGGAAGGACAATGGGGATATAGCCTATGACACCATGACCTACGAACGTTATGAGATACAACGTTTGGCCAAAAAAGGTTTTGAAATGGCGATGAAACGCTCCAAGAAGCTTTGTTGCGTGGATAAGGCCAATGTGTTGGAATCCTCCCGATTATGGAGGGAAACCGTACAGGCCATGGAAAAAGACTACCCTGGGGTCGAGGTCACATATGAGTTTGTCGATGCCGTAGCCATGCGTTTGGTACAATGGCCAAGTGCGTACGATGTGATAATCACGGCAAATCTGTTCGGGGATATCTTGACCGATGAGGCTTCCGTGATCTCCGGGTCTATGGGATTAATGCCCTCCTCCTCTGTAGGAAGCAAAGTTTCCTTATACGAGCCGATCCATGGTTCTTATCCGCAAGCTACAGGTAAGGGTATCGCAAACCCCTTGGCGACCGTACTATCGGCTGCCATGCTTTTTGAGGATATGGACCTGACCGATGAGGCCCAGGCGATACGTGATGTTGTAAACAAATCCTTGGATGTGGGTATTGTTTCCGAAGACCTTGCAGAAGGGGGCAAGGCATATAAGACGAGTGAGATCGGTGATTGGTTGGCAAAGAACATTTAAATAAGGATCAAAAGGTTCGATGGTGATTTCATCGGGCCCTTTTTATTGCATCGCATCGGTTCAGGGTTCGATCGCAGGGCGATAGCCAAAAAGGGTTTGGTTCCCCGAGGCTTGCCTTGGAATAACAAAAAAAAAATTTGGAAGGCATACCTCGTACCCTTGGGTCGACGAGGGTGTTGATCGGTATGCCCGAATATCCCTTAGTTGTCGGATTTAGATGATTTTCGATAAGGGTATGGATAATGCACCCCCCCCACTTTTTCAAATGTAGATATTTAAGTGCCTTAGCGTACATTTACCTACCTATGGGCTTCAGACCCCTATCCTAAAAGAGTATAATAAAGTAGTTTCCAATAATAAGTAACCGGACATCTATCGGGCTATTGATGCAATCATTTTTAGGCGTTCTGGGCAGCTTTTGGGCTTGCGGTAGCTTCATGGTCGCTACCTCTTCCGAATAGGCAAAAACCCCTTTTTTATTTTTCCATGATTATGCGCAATGAAGTTGATTGGGCACTTGGAAAAATAAAAAAGGGGCTATGCCAAATGAAAGTCAATGACAGCTAGCCTTCAACTGGGCTAAATTTGAAAGCACAACCTTCATCACAGCTTAAATATGTCGGTGATAAAATTAGGTAGACGCCCTCGAAACTGTATTTTTCTATAAATACATTATCATCGGATAAGCCCTCAACTGAAAAACCCGGGCAACCAAAACTGAACGTCAGGGTGTTATCTGTAATTGATATGGAATATTCCCCCTCTGTACATTCGGGAGAAAACTTATCCGTTACAAAGGTCCCATCCGCCTTCAGTTCTATTTGGTAACCATTTACAACGGGCCTCCAATCGGTATTCGGTGTTCCGCCATATTCCCTTTGTTCGATTAATGTCCAGGTGCCTAAAAAATCTTCCTCTTGAAATTGGTCGTCGTTTTTGTCGGAGCAACCCAATGTTAGGAAGAACATCGCAAACGATATAAGTATTCTTTCCATATTTCCTTTTTTTTAACCATTAATTTACAATAATTTTCTCTGAACCTATTGAATTACCATATATGAATTGTACTATGTAGACGCCACGCTTTAAGAAACCCATATCATACGTAGCTCCATCCTTGTCTTGTTCGAGCTTATTTTCGATTACTACGTTTCCAGTTATGTTGGACTTGCAACAAAAAAGTGGACAATTAGATAAGAGTTATGCCGCTGATTTTTGATTATACATTCCGTTTTCAAATTCCTCTATTGTTTTATACCCTAAGCCAGAATGTATTCTTCTTCTGTTGTACCAGGTTTCGATCCATTGAAAGATAGAAAGTTCGGCATCCCTTGATCTTTTCTTCAATTCCGATATCTCCCGTTGCTCGTCCGTCAATTTTGGGTTTCCCTTTCCCGGAAAACTGTTCTCCCCGTATTTTTTGGCCTCCCTGCGCCAGCGACCCAATACCGAGGGGTTCAGTCCCGGTTCCCTACATACCTCTGCGGCATTGCCCCTGGCATAGCTCAGTCCTACGGCTTTTTGTTTGAACTCTACGGTGTAATTCCTTTTTTCTTTTGACATTTCCCAAAGTTAATTCAAACAGCCTACACGCTCTTATCCTTATGTCCAGTCAAATATAGTAAGTCCAGCGGTTTGAAAAACTTTGGGAGTAAACATTGCACTTGACTATATCTCGACTAGGAATTTACTATTAGTTAACTCAAGTTTCCTATAATAATACTGTTTTTTCAAATTGAAATGCCATTACGAACAGGATCAATTTGATAATGGACCCATCTGCGCGGTTACCGCGTTTATATGCCTGGGCATAAGTGTGCGGATTTGGCTTATGGAAGTCCCTATCCTTTTCCTCATGTGTTCCTTGACAAAGGCCACCGCTGGGATATCCTTTCGTTTCGAGTTCGATTTCCTGCTGATTTGCAGGTCCACCTGCCCGGCCTCCATGAACATGTCCTCCAGTTCATAGTTGGTGTATCCGCTATCCCCGAAGAGCGAACTCTCGGGAGGCAGGTCATGGTACATCCTTTTTGATATTTGGGACCATGTTCGGCACCTTGGACAAGGTACATCTCCACAGGGATGCCGTCCGCGGTGGTCACCAACTGGATCTTCACCCCGTAGAAGTGTTCCCGTTTCGATGCGTTGCAACCCCTGTACCTCTCGTCCCTGAACAGCTTGCAACGGCTTATACGTATGTTGTGGCAGGCCTTTACCGGAAAAGAACCGATGATGTATTCCATCTCGCGGCACATGTACCTGGATATCCTGCCGATACGCAACAGAATGAACATCAAGGTTTCCTTCAGCTTGTGGAGGCGTTTGGTGAAACCGCTCCTTTTGGGCATACCATCGAAAACATGGCTGCCCATATAGGCCAACGACATTGTCCGGTTCCCACGGAAACAAAGGGCCGAGACCAATGCCGTGGTGATCACCTGTCCATCGGTGGTTTTCCGGTCATTGTGTTCCTTATGGTTCATTCCCTTCAATAGGTCGTCTGCCAAACAATATATTGCCATAACTTTGTCCTAGGGCATTTTGACTTGTTTTTGAAGTTCACATCCCAAAATTACAAACTCATCTTGCTCCTCCTTTTTAGGAAACTCAGGTTAGTTATTCCATTATAATTTGCGCTGTGTAGAAGTGTGGTATATGATCGAACGGAACATTTTGTCCTATTTTTGGAATAGGGCAATTGTTTCTAACAGTAATTTCGTCCCATTTTTCCAATGAGGCCAAATGACGATTTAAAAAAATAGCCTTCCTATTTATTGGGAAGGCTATTTTTATTCGTGTTCCTGACTTTTGCGGGAGTGATCTATTTGATGGATCCGATTAAAGAATGTAATCCGTACTTATGAAATTGGACAGTTTGGCTTCCAATAATTTTTCCACGATCTCCGTGTTCAGGTCATTATCCTTAAAGGCCACAAAGGTTCTTATGGAGAAGGACCGCAAGGCATCATGCACACTCAATGTGGATTGGGCAGAATCCTTTCTTCCTGTAAACGGATATACGTCCGGTCCCCTTTGGCAAGAGCTGTTCAGGTTGACACGGCATACCAGGTTCACTAACGTATCGATCAATGGGGCTACGGCATACACATCCTTACCGAACAGGCTCACTTGTTGTCCATAGTTGCTTTCGGCCATATCATTCAAGGGTTCCCCTATATCATTGAAAGGCACAATAGGGATTACCGGTCCAAATTGTTCTTCCTGGTACACGCGCATATCTTTGGTTACCGGATATAAAACCGCTGGCCAAATAAAATTATCAAAGCGTTTTCCTCCTTTTTTATTCAATATCCTGGCACCTTTTGCCAGGGCATCATCAATAACCTCCTGAATGTAATCCAGTTTTCCAGGCTCTGGTAATGGTGTTAGGTCAACCCCGTTATCCCAAGGATTGCCGAACTTCAAGGCATCTACACGTTCCGCGAATTGGGAGTTGAATCCGTCCGCAATATTTTCATGGGCATATATTACCTTTAGTGCGGTACAGCGTTGCCCGTTAAAGGACAAGGTGCCCGACAGACACTCATCGACCGTTAGGGAAAGATCGGCATCTGGTAAGATAATCGCCGGGTTTTTGGCCTCTAGGCCCAAGACCAACCGTAGACGGTTGCTCTTTGGATGTTCATTTTGAAGGGCATTGGCCGATTTGCTGTTGCCGATCAGGGCAAGGACATCTATCTTTCCGGTCTGCATGATCGGTGTGGCTACCGCCCTACCCCTGCCGAACAGGATATTCACAACACCTTTTGGGAAACTGCCCTTAAAAGCTTCGATCAATGGGGCTATCAATAACACCCCGTGTTTCGCAGGTTTGAATATGGTAGTGTTCCCCATGATGATTGCGGGGATCAAAAGGGCAAAGGTCTCGTTAAGGGGATAATTATAAGGGCCTAGGCATAGAACGACCCCAAGTGGCCCTCTTTTGATATGGGCATAGACACCGTCCTGTTTTGTGAACTTGGCCGCATCCCGGTCCATTTGTTTATAATCCTCTATGGTGTCGCAGATATATTCCACGGTACGGTCAAACTCCTTCTGGGAATCGGGCAGGGATTTTCCTATCTCCCACATCAATAACTTAACAACTTCCTCCCGTTTGGTCTTCATTTTTTCGACAAATGCTTCCATACAGGCAATACGGTCCCTGACCAACATGGTCGGCCAGGCCCCCTGGCCCCTATTATAGGCTCCCGTAGCGGCATCCAAGGCGTCCAAGGCTTCTTTCTCCCCCATATCGGGAATGGTTCCCAACAGTGTAGGTTTATATTTATCGGTGCTGGAAATGGTGGAGTATACCTCGGAAACCTTCCCCCTCCATTCCCTTAATTCACCATTGACCAGATATGTGGTCTGGTTCAGGGTCTTCGTGATTTTATATTCAGATGGTATTGCCATACTATTTTATTTATAGGATTAAAAATTCAATTGCAAAATTATGGATCTAACGGGAAAGAACATCCATGGGGTGGTTTTTATAATAAATAACTTCCTAAATGTTACACCACTACACTAAATATTGGAATAAATCGGGTTTGTCATTCAGGTATTCCCCATAAAAATTATCAGCTTTCATCCGTTCGATCAAAGGTGCGAGGTCATCCGGACTTTTCAACTCGATTCCCACTATGGCAGGGGCGTTCTCCTTGCTCGATTTTTTGGAGTACTCGAAATGGGTAATATCATCGTATGGCCCCAATATGTCATCTACAAATTGTTTTAAGGCACCAGGACGCTGTGGAAAACGAACGATAAAATAATGCTTTAATTTTTTGTATAACAAAGCCCTTTCCTTGATTTCGGGGGTGCGGATAATATCGTTATTGCTTCCACTCACGATACAGATTACATTTTTCCCCTTTATCTCCTGGGCATAGGTATCCAATGCCGATATCGTCAAGGCCCCTGCAGGTTCTACCACGATGGCGTCCCTATTGTAAAGGTCCAATATCGTTTGGCAGACCTTGCCTTCTGGGACAGCGAGTGTATCGTCCAAGTATTTTTGACAGATCGCAAAGGTCAGGTCCCCTACCCTTTGCACGGCAGCACCATCAATAAATTTATCGATTTTTTCCAAACGGGTATTCTTTCCTTTTTCTATCGAGGTTTTCATAGAAGGTGCCCCTTCGGGCTCCACCCCTATTATTTTTGTGTTCGGGGATAGTTCATTAAAAACGGCACATAGACCAGAGGCCAGTCCACCACCACCAATAGCGACGAAAACATAATCTATCGGTGCCTCTGCCTGGTCCAAGAGCTCTAGCCCTATTGTCGCCTGCCCCTCAATCACCTTTTCATCGTCAAAAGGATGTACGAACGTTTTATGGTTCTCCTCGCAAAATCGTAAAGCTGCTTTGGAGGAATCATCGAAAGTATCCCCTTCCAGCACTATGGTAATCTTATCACCTCCGAACATCTTGGTTTGCTCAACCTTTTGTTTGGGGGTCACCGATGGCATGTATATCGTGCCATTTATGCCTATATGGTTGCAGGCAAAGGCCACCCCTTGCGCATGGTTTCCCGCACTGGCACAGACAACGCCATGGGGCCGCTCTTCCTGGCCAAGGGAGCTCATCTTGTTGAAGGCCCCTCTGATCTTATACGACCGTACACGGTGAAGATCTTCCCTTTTTAAAAGGATCTGGGCCCCAAATTGTTTGGATAGCCGAATACTCTCGTCCAAGGGGGTTATCCTTGCTACCTTGCGAATAATCTCCGAGGCAGCTTTTATATCTTCTATTTTTGGTAGATACATCATACTCTATGGGAAAAATACCTAAAGCGATATGATTGCGCAATAGGCTCCATAAGATGAGGAAACCTGTCGGACTTTCAATCGCAAGGGCGATAGCCAAAAATGGTCCTATTTCCCGAGGCCCGCCTCGAAATGGGAAAAGTTTTTTTGGAAGCATGCCCCGTACCCATGGGTCGAGGTTGTTGATCGACCGATAGGTTTAAACACTTATGGTCCATTATTATTAAACGATAGGCTTCATCGCTGTCATTGAGGCTCTTAAACGGGCACCGACGACCTCGACCGGATGCTCCCTAAGTGCTTTGTTCACAGCAATCAATTTGGCATTGTCCACACCATTGTCCTTACCTTCCCCAAAATGTTTTCCAATTACATCGGTATCAATACCTTTCATGAAATCGGACAATAGAGGTTTACAGGCATGGTCGAACAAATAGCAACCATATTCCGCAGTATCCGAAATGACGCGGTTCATTTCGAATAATTTTTTTCTTGAAATGGTATTGGCAATCAATGGGGTCTCATGTAATGACTCGTAATAAGCCGATTCCCCAATGATACCTGATTCGGTCATTGATTCATAGGCCAATTCCACTCCTGCCCGTACCATGGCTATCATTAAGACTCCGTTGTCGTAGAATTCCTGTTCACTTATTTTCACATCGCTGGCAGGGGTCTTTTCAAAGGCTGTCTCACCGGTCTCGGCCCTCCAGGCCAAAAGGTTCTTGTCATTGTTGGCCCAATCCTCCATCATTGTCTTGGAAAAATGGCCATTCATAATGTCATCCATATGTTTATGGAACAAGGGGCGCATAATATCCTTTAATTCCTCGGACAGTTCAAAGGCCTTGATCTTGGCCGGATTTGACAGCCGATCCATCATATTGGTAATACCTCCGTATTTTAACCCTTCGGTAACGGTTTCCCAACCGTACTGGATCAATTTTGAGGCATAGCCGGCATCGATCCCTTTTTCGACCATCTTGTCAAAACAAAGGATGGATCCTGTTTGCAACAGGCCACAAAGTATGGTTTGTTCCCCCATAAGGTCGGATTTTACCTCGGCGACGAAAGAGGATTCCAATACCCCGGCCTTGTGGCCCCCGGTAGCGGCGGCATAGGCTTTTGCCTGTTCCAGTCCTTTTCCTTGTGGGTCATTGTCGGGGTGTACCGCAATTAGCGTTGGTACCCCAAAACCTCTTTTGTATTCTTCACGGACCTCGGAACCTGGGCTTTTGGGGGCTACCATGATCACGGTAAGGTCCTTACGTATCTGCATGCCTTCTTCCACGATATTGAAACCATGGGAATACGATAATGTGGCACCCTGTTTCATTAATGGCATTACGGCACTTACCACATTGGTATGTTGTTTGTCGGGGGTCAGGTTGATCACCAAATCGGCAGAAGGCACCAATTCCTCGTACGTACCCACGGTAAACCCATTTTCGGAGGCATTGATGAAGGATTGCCTTTTTTCCTTGATGGCCGCTTCACGAAGGGTATAGGAAATGTCAAGACCGGAATCCCTCATGTTCAACCCTTGGTTAAGACCTTGTGCCCCACAACCTATGATTACTATCTTTTTGCCTTTTAAGGCGGTCACACCATCTGTAAATTCGCTGGAATCCATAAATCTACATTTCCCCAATTGGGTCAATTGATCCCTTAATGATAGTGTATTGAAATAATTCCCCATTTTAAATTTTATTTTTTAGTCCCGATAGCTATCGGGATTGATTATTAATCTTGGTAAAAGTTACTTAATAGTTTTCTGATCGGCATCTCTCCCTTTGATACCGCTATCCTTCCTGAACGTACAAATTGCATAATGCCATAAGGTAATAGGGCTTCGTGCATTTCATCGATCTCATGTCGACGGCCTGTCTTTGCCAGAACGAAAAAGTCCCTTGAGACCGTTACGATCTGTGAATTGCTATCCTTGATGATATTCTGTATTTGGCGCTCATCAAAGAGAAGATGCGACGCTACCTTAAAAAGTGCGGACTCTTGATATATGATTTCATCATCATCATGATAAAAGGCCTTGATCACTTCGATCTGCTTTTCAAGCTGTTGCACTATTTTCTGTGTCCAGTCCTTAGTCGTATTTACGACTATCGTGAATTTCGATACGTGTTCAATTTCCGACTTTGAAACGTTCAGACTCTCTATATTGATATGGCGCTTTGAGAATATCCCCGATATCCTATTCAGTAACCCTATATTGTTTTCAGCATAAACTGAAATTGTAAACCATTGTTTTTTCATACTATGTCTGGTTGTTCATTCTATTTTAATCTGATTTCGGTTACGGAAGCCCCTGATGGGATCATGGGGAAAACATTTTCTTCCTTTTCTACCTTGACCTCCAGAAAATAAGCATCTTTAGAGGCCAACATTTCCGCAACCGTGGCTTTAAGGTCCTTTCTCTCGGTAATCTTTTTGGCCTTGATACCGTATCCTTCGGCTATCTTGACGAAATTAGGGTTGCTCATAACGGTGGAGGCATATCTGCTTTCAAAGAAGAGCTCCTGCCATTGGCGTACCATTCCCAGATGTCCGTTGTTCAAGACTACGATTTTGACCGGTGTTTTGTTTTGAAAGATGATGCCCAGTTCCTGAATGGTCATTTGATATCCCCCATCCCCTATTATGGCAACGACTTCCCGTTCCATAGCACCCATCTTGGCCCCTATTGCGGCTGGTAAGGCAAAGCCCATTGTTCCCAATCCGCCTGAAGTAATATTACTTTTGGATTGTTTGAACTTTGAATACCTACATGCGATCATTTGGTGTTGCCCTACATCACTAACGATAACGGCTTTATGCCCAGAGGAAATATTGATTTCATTGATCACCTCTGCCATGGTCATTTTTTCCTTAGTGGGATACAATTCTTGCTTTATGACCGTTTCGTACTCTATTTTATATTTTTTCTTGAACTCATTGTGCCAAGCTTCGTGTTTGTTTTCCTTGATCTTGGGCAGCAACAGGCCCAGGGTCTCTTTCGAGTTCCCCAATACGGCAATATCGACGATCACATTTTTGTTTATCTCAGCGGGATCTATTTCAAAATGGATAACCTTCGCCTGTTTGGCATAGGCATTCAGGTTACCGGTTACCCTATCATCGAATCGCATGCCAATAGCAATAAGCAAATCGCATTCATTGGTCAACATATTTGGTGCATAGTTACCGTGCATGCCTACCATTCCCACATTCAATGGGTGGTCTGAATCCAAGGCGGAAAGGCCTAGGATGGTCCATGCGGCAGGAATCCCCGCTTTCTCGATCAATGCTTTCAGTTCTTCCTCGGCATGGCCTAGAATAACCCCTTGCCCAAATACGATCATGGGCTTCTTGGCTGCATTGATCAATTCTGCGGCGGCATTTATTGCCGCTGGCTCAGGTTTTGGTACGGGTTTATAACTGCGGATACCGGTACAATGCTCATAGCTGAAGTCCAATTTATCAATCTGGGCATTTTTGGTGATATCCACAAGAACAGGTCCAGGACGACCGGACCTTGCGATATAAAATGCTTTGGCCATAATCTCTGGAATCTCCTCGACTTCCGTAATTTGATGATTCCATTTGGTTACCGGGGTTGAGATACCAACAATATCAGTTTCCTGAAAAGCATCGGAACCCAGTAATTCGCGTGTCACCTGCCCAGTTATGCATACCATTGGGGTAGAGTCTATTTGTGCATCTGCCAAACCTGTGACCAAATTGGTGGCCCCAGGCCCCGATGTGGCCATGGCCACACCCACTTTACCGGTAACCCTTGCATACCCTTGGGCAGCATGGGCCGCTCCTTGTTCGTGGCGGGTAAGGATATGGGTCAGTTTATCCTGGAACTTGTAAAGTTCATCATAGACTGGCATAATTGCCCCACCAGGGTATCCATAAAGTAAATCGACACCTTCGGCCAATAAACAACGTATGATCGCCTCAGCTCCACTTATCCTAATGGTAGCAGGCTTTTCTGTACCTTTTTTCTTTTCCTTCAAAATATCCATAACTGTTAACACTATATTGGGCGGTCGTAAATATCACCCTTTAACTCCCCAAAAAGGGGCAAATTTTGATTATAATTTTCTAAAATTCATCGGTAACACAACCTTGGGCCGCCGATGAGACGGATCTTGCATATTTGTACAATATCCCTTTCTTGAATTTTAATTCTGGTTGTGTCCATTTGGTTTTACGCTGTGCAAGTTCATCTGCCGGGACTTCCACATTTATGGAATTCGTTTCGGCATCGATTACTATGGTATCCCCATCCTTCACCAAGGCAATAACCCCACCTTCCTGTGCCTCTGGGGATATATGCCCCACAACAAATCCATGTGTGCCGCCTGAAAACCGGCCATCGGTGATCAATGCGACTTCCTTTCCCAAACCTGCTCCCATAATGGCAGCGGTTGGTTTTAGCATTTCGGGCATACCTGGACCGCCCTTAGGGCCTTCATATCGGATTACGACAACATCCCCTTTCTTAACGAGTCCGTTTCGTATTCCATCATTTGCATTGTATTCACTGTCGAATACCTTCGCCTTACCTTTGAAGCGTAAACCTTCTTTACCTGTAATCTTCGCAACGGATCCATTTTCTGCCAAATTCCCATAAAGGATCCGTAGGTGACCGGTAGGTTTGATAGGTTTGTCCAAGGGCATGATCACATCCTGGCCTTCCTCCAGATCAGGCACATCCTTCAGGTTTTCGGCCATTGTTTTACCGGTAACGGTCAAACAATCACCATGTAAAAGATTGTTCTTTAGCAAGTATTTCAATACCGCTGGTATTCCACCTACCTGGTGTACATCTTCCATCAAGTACTTGCCACTTGGTTTTAAATCGGCAATGAAAGGCGTTGTGTCGCTAATATGTTGGAAATCCTGTAGTGTGAATTCAATATCCGCAGCCCTCGCGATAGCGAGGAAATGAAGCACTGCGTTTGTTGACCCCCCCAGTATCGTTACCAAACGTATGGCATTTTCCAATGATTTTCGGGTTACGATATCCAAAGGTTTAATATCATTTTCTATTAAGGCACGCATTTGTCTCCCTGCGGCCAAACACTCAGCCTCCTTATCGTCGCTAATGGCCGGGTTGGAAGAATTATAGGGCAGCGACATACCCAATGCCTCTATGGCTGAGGCCATGGTATTGGCCGTATACATGCCACCACATGCCCCAGCTCCTGGAATTGACTTCTTGATAATACTCTTAAAATCAGATTCCTTCATGGTGCCGGCCACTTTCTCCCCCCAAGCCTCAAAAGCGGAAACGACATCCAATTTTTTGTGGTTATGACAACCTGATGCTATAGTGCCCCCATATACCAAAATGGCGGGTCGGTTCAGGCGTAACATGGCCATTAAGGCCCCGGGCATATTTTTATCACAGCCTACCACTGTGACCAAGGCATCATAGGACATACCCTGTACAACGGTCTCCATGGAATCCGCAATAATATCCCTTGATGGTAGGGAAAAACGCATTCCAGGTGTTCCCATTGAAATTCCGTCACTGACACCGATAGTATTGAAGATCAACCCTACGGTCTCTTTTGAGTTGACTCCCTCCTTCACCAGTTTCGCCAGATCGTTCAAATGCATATTGCAGGGGTTGCCTTCATAACCTGTACTTGCAATACCGACCAATGGTTTGTCAAAATCCCCATCCTTGAAACCAATTCCGTACAACATAGCCTGGGCGGCAGGTTGTGTAGGGTCTTGGGTTACATTTTTACTATATTTATTCAGTTCCATCTGGAAAATAATTATCGATGATCTATGCTGCTACATGTTATTCAACGATCAAATATAATTTAATAATAAAAGCTAAATTTTTAACAATGTTTCCTGCTCTAAATCCAATACTTGTTTAATTTGTCTAAAATATTGTTTGTCAGGTGATTAGATGTACTTTTTATACCATACTCAATACTTTTAATATGTTTTTGGGGCACATTTTTAAAGTGTGGGGCGGGGTTGCCGATACCGGCCAAAGGACAATGGCGATAATTTGTTCCGGAATATTTTAGTTAAAGGATGATAGCCCAAAAGGATTCGATTGCCCGAGGCTTGTTCTGAAAAGGGGATTTTTTTTGGAAGTATATCTTGTTCCCCTGGTTTGGGTCAAGGTTGTTGGTTGCCCATTGTAATCAATAAATAATGGCCCAATCAAGGGAACGATCATGATGGTCACCTTTTTTTTGCTACATTTGATTTCATTTCAATCTTATGGATGTATTACTAGATGTATTAAGAAAGCAGCGTCTTTTTTTCGATTCCCATCGGACAAAGAGTGTGGCCTTTCGAAAAAAGGCACTTAAGCGATTGGAAAAGGAAATCGAATTGAGGGAGGATGCTATTTGCGATGCGTTGTACGCTGATTTCAAGAAGCCCAAATTCGAAACCCTGAGCGCAGAGACCCAGTTTGTCCTTTCCGAACTGAAATTGGCTATTAAGAATGTTGCATTATGGGCTCGCCCTGAGCGAAAATCGGGTACGTTGTTGAACTGGCCCTCTTCCGATTGGGTCTATAAGGAACCCTATGGGTCGGTCTTGATCATTGCCCCTTGGAATTATCCTTTTCAATTGGTATTCGCACCACTTATCGGGGCAGTTGCCGCAGGGAATACCGTTGTGGCAAAACCCTCTGAGGCCACACCGAATACATCAAGGGTCATTAAGGAAATCATAACTGCTGTATTTTTGCCGGAACATGTATCGGTCGTGGAGGGCGGTGTGGAGACCTCCCAACGATTGCTCGACCAAAAATGGGACTATATTTTCTTTACAGGGAGTACCCGCGTAGGCAAGATCGTTTATGAAAGTGCAGCTAGATATTTAACTCCGGTTACTTTGGAACTGGGAGGTAAGAACCCATGTATCGTGGATGAGACCGCAGCACTGAACCTTGCCGCCAAGAGAATTGTCTGGGGTAAGTTCTTAAATGCCGGGCAGACCTGTATTGCCCCGGATTATATTTTAGTGGAAAGTAGTGTTAAGGATAAACTTATAGAGGCCTTGAAACGCAGCATTGAACAATGTTATGGGGAATCAGGGGCTTCCCCGGATTATGCCCGTCTTGTTAACAAAAAACATTATGAAGGCCTAAAGGAAATGTTACGGGGAGAGGATATTTTATTTGGAGGGGAGACTAATGATAGTGACAATTTTATGGCCCCTACCCTGGTCGATGAACCTGAAATCGATAGTAAGCTAATGGAAGGGGAAATATTTGGGCCAATACTCCCGATTATAGCTTATGATAGCGATAGTGATATCCATAAGTATATAACCCGATATGGCAAGCCCTTGGCTGCCTACGTATTCTCCACCGATAAGAAATTCCAGGATAAAATCATCACCGATTATAGCTTTGGAGGTGGGGCCATAAATGATACGGTAATCCATATTACCAACAAGAAACTGCCATTTGGAGGTGTTGGCCCAAGTGGTATCGGGGCCTATCATGGAAAAAGATCCTTTGAAATGTACTCACACCAGAAGGCGATCATAAAAAAACCCAATTGGTTGGATGTCCCTCTCCGTTATCCTCCTTACAACTTCCCTTTGAAATTTATAAAAAAAGTAAAACATCTTTTTTAGAGATTATGGAGAGAACAGTTACAGAAGCGATTAAGTATCGCCGATCCATACGTATTTATATGGATGATGCCCCATTGGATGACGAAAAAGTACGGCAATGCCTGGTTAACTCCACCCTGGCACCGACCAGTAGTAATATGCAACTATGGGAATTTTACCATATTACGGACAAAGGGAAACTCAAGGCCTTGGCAAAAGCTTGTCTTGACCAGCCCGCAGCAAAAACCGCACAGCAATTGGTGGTGGTCGTTACACGTAAAGATCTTTGGCGCAAGCGGAGTAAGGCCAATCTTGGATTTTTAAGGAACGGACTTGGGGATAAGCCGATGGAAGAGTATTCTACACGGGATAAATTCGCACTGAAATATTATAGTCAACTTATTCCCATGGTCTATATGGATTTCTTGGGTGTTTTGGGTGCATTGAAATATCTTTTCTTTCAGGTCCTAGGTCTTTTCAAGCCTACTTACAGACAGGTGCGAAATTCGGATATGCGTGTCGTGGCCCATAAAAGTGCGGCATTGGCCGCAGAGAACTTCATGGTTTCAATGGCGGCAATCGGCTATGATACCTGCCCTATGGAAGGCAACGATACCTTGAGGGTCAAAAAAATATTGAACCTCCCATGGGGAGCGGAGATCAATATGGTCATTGGTTGTGGCATTCGGGATGAAGAAGGGGTGTATGGACCAAGGTTCAGAGTGCCTTTTGATGAGGTCTACCATAAAATTTAAAGGCCAATATAACTATGGCCCCCGCTTTTCCCCCAATAAGGGGAAGGAGCTGTTTTTATACAGATCAGGCCAACTTGAATGTAATGGTGTCACCCATTTTCTTTTGGGCCAAAATGGAGATGGCCTTATCTTTTAATTGTAGTATTCTGGGATACCCCCCGGTTGTTTGCCCGTCTTTCATCAAGATGATCAATTTGCCCGAAGGTGTTAGCTGTACCGTACCCGGTAAGGTTGCGGAAGTCAACATGGACCAATCATGGCCCCTGATCTTTTCATTGAACTGATACCCCATTCTATTGTATTCCTTGGCTACGGAAAACCCCTTTTTAAAAAGGTCTTCCAGTTGTGTATCGTCCAAAAACTTAAATTCAGGGCCTTTGGAAACCTCCAAGACCGTTTCATCCAAAAGTGATCTTACCTTTAACTCACTTATTTTAGGCTCAAAACCGGTACACTCCCCATAGTTCAATTCCCCATGATCTTTGAGAGAGCCTCTTTCCGTTATCGGATAATATTGAGATCGGCTTCCCAAAACCTTGGGGGACTTAAAACCATTCTTAATGGCCAAATATGCCCTGAAACCATTTCGTAATTTACCATAGGAAAGAATATTCCCTGCCTTTACCTTATGGACTTTATTGTTGGATATCGGTTCATTGTCCAAGGTTGTCTCGAATTCCGCTCCAGCCAATGTAATATAGGTGTCTTCATCAAATTGCAGGGTTGGTCCTGTCATGGTTATTTCCAATACAGCTGCATTGGAATCATTTTCCAATAGCATATTGGCACTGCGGACAACGTCAACATCCATTACCCCCGATACGGGAACACCCTTATCCCGATATCCAAAACGCCCTTCGTCCTGAAGTGTTGTGAAAAAACCGGATTTCAATACCTTAAGCATCCAACCTTATTTTTTCAAATTGATAGATCCCTACCTCACCTTGAATCTTATGCAGATTATATTCTGCCCGGGAAATAGCGTGAAACTGTATTTTATCGCCCACATCCACAAAACAGGGTTCTTCCCTTTCAGCATCAAAAATGGAAACCGAACAATTGCCGATTATATTCCAACCCCCGGGGGATTCCTGTGGGTAGATTCCCGTTTGCTTTCCAGCAAGGCCTACCGCCCCTTTCTCTACTTTCTGTCGTGGTTCTGAACGTCTAGGCACTTCCAGTTCCTTTGGAAGGCCTCCCAAGTACATGAAACCGGGTAAAAAACCGATACCATATACCGTAAAAATATTTGATGTATGCAAGGCAATGATCTCGGTTGCCGTCTTACCTAATTTTTCTGCAACTTCCCCAAGGTCTATTGCAAAATCGGAATCATAGCAGACAGGCAATTTCCACAAGAACCTCTCCCTGTCCTTTACCCCCACCCGATTGCGATACCAAATTCTTAGCTGTGCCTTGAACGACCGATGGTCGATCGTGTTTTCCCTATTGATCAAGGTAATGGAACTATAGGCTGCAACCATTTCCCATTCCCCTGGGTTTAAACAGTTTTGTCCTAGAAAGGATTTAAATTGGATAATGTCCTCCAAAATGGCCTCATCTACTTCATTGGGCCATTCTATCAAAACGGCATGCTCACCAAAGGATCGTATTGAAATCTGATATTCTGTCACTTTTTGATATAGATTTGTTGCTTGGGCAATTCTTGTGAAAGATACATTAAAATCTGAAACGCATTAGGGGTATCACCATGGAGACAATAGGTATCTGCATGTAAATCCCTATCAACCCCATTGATGGTGCTGACCTTTCCCTTTTTGGCCATGGTGGCCAAATGATCTAAAACGGCTTTGGGATCCTTAATAAGTGCATTGGGCAACTTTCTGGATACCAGACTTAGGTCTGGATTGTAATTTCTGTCCGCAAAGGCTTCCAACCTTATTGAAAAACCCCGTTCTTTACCTATTTGGGCTATTATGGAAGCTGGGGGCACATATAATAGCGTGTTGGACTTATAAGGTTCAATGACGGACAAAAACAAGTGGGACAAGTCGGGGTTTTTGGCCAGATCATTGTAAAGGGCCCCATGGGCTTTTATATGATGTAAGGGAACCTGTTCCCTATCCAGAATGTTTTTCAGGTCGTTTATTTGCCGTTTGATGCTCTCCCTTAAAAAGTTGTCTTCAATATCCATTGTGGAACGCCCAAAATTTCCCCGATCGGGATAGGATGGATGCGCTCCCATGAGCACCCCGTTTTTTTTGGCCAACACCACCGTTCGGGACATGGATTCGATGTCCCCCGTATGTCCGCCACAGGCGATATTGCAGGATGATACCAAGGGGAGTATACCTGCTTCATTGCCTACCCCTTCCCCTACATCGCAATTGATATCGATAGTTACTTTTTCCATTCTTTATTACAAAAGGAGCCCAGTTATAGGAACCCTAATACCTTAATGATACTTTTAACTCCTAATACCAATGACAACACTATGATCAAAAGACCTAGGACATTCTGCATTTTAGTGTTTTTATATTTCCCCATAACTGTTGGTTTATTGACTATCCAGAGGAGAAAAACAGCGATTACGGGAAGTAATATCCCATTTGCCACTTGGGCAAATTTGATAATTTTGATTGGCTTTATCCCAAAAGAGAGGAAAAACACACCCAATCCCAGAACAATCATCCAAACGATCCTGAACCTCATATCCTTTAAACCGGCTTTCCAGCCAAAACAGCTATTGGCTACATAGCCAGCGGCCAAGGGAGCTGTTATGGCGGATGTTATTCCTGCCGCAAACAGACCTATCCCCATAAAGTAATGGGCACTATCGCCATACAGGGGCTCCAGGCCTTTGGCCAGATCCATGACCCCGGCTATCTCCCCACTGGGAATGGAGGCTGCTGCAATAACGATTGCCATGGAAACCACCCCTCCCAAGGCTATTGCCATAAACGTATCTTTTCGGGCATAAGGGAGATCCGATTTATGTTTCCATTTTTCACTCACCAGGGAAGCGTGCAAGAACAAGTTATATGGTACAACCGTTGTGCCTACCAAGGCTATGATATTCAATATGCCACCTTCTGGAACCGTGGGTACGAAGGTTCCTTTCAATATGGCAATTAGATCGGGTTTGGTAATCATGGCTGTTAAAAGGAAGGAAACACTCATGGTCAAGACCAAGGCAATGAATACCTTTTCCAAGAGTCTATAATTGCCCATATATAACAATATAAATGCCATGGCACCGATTATAATGGGATAATACACTGGGTTTTCGGTACCGAACAATGCGTTCATCCCTAGGGTAGCCCCCCCGATATTGCCAGCTTCATATGCCGCATTGCCGATTACTATGGCGGCCAATACAATACCTATAAGTACTGTGCGCACCCATGGGATATCCAATTCGTCCTTGATGGCATCGGCCAGACCATTTTGGGTAATGATTCCCAACCTTGCGGACATTTCCTGTAAAACCGCAGTGGCAACAATAGAAAGTAACAAGGCCCATAAAAGAGCAAAACCAAAACCCACTCCGGCCAAGGTACAGGCCGTAACGGTCCCTGGACCGATAAAGGCGGCTGCCACTAAAACCCCAGGGCCCATTTTTTTGAACATACTATTCTGAATGGTTTAAGGCATACAAGGCAAAAGTTCCCAACCAGTGGGTGCCTTCATAATTATCATCTACGATACTAGGTAAGGAATAATTTACATGTTCATCGGCAATCTTCCTTAAATACGAAAATTCAGGAAGTGTTTTGGCTATGCCATATAAGCACCATGCCCTGCTAAAATTAAGTCCATCGATATGCACTAATTTACCATCGGTACGATCGGACACTTTCCCAGGTTCCAAGGTAAATGATGGTTTTGTCAATTGTGGCAAGAAAATCTTGATCCAATGTTTAAATTCATTGGCGTTCAGTACCTTACGAACTATATCCGCCTCTTGAAGACAAGGGGACAAAAAGTCGAAACCACTTGGTTCCCAACCCAAGGGACATTCAATATCCTTAATATAAAAGCGTTTAACACTATTCTTGATTACTTCTTGGAGTTGTCCATGATTCATTGTTTTTGCATAATCCCATGCCAATGACATCCCAAAAGCAGTATTGCTGTGTTCACCAACACGGATGGGATAATTCAATTTGGGTAGAAAATCAATATACCCTTGGACGACTATATCCACCAAGGGTTGAAGGTTGGCACTTAATTCCTTGGCCATAGGGTCATCCCAAGTATTGAGCTCCTCTGCCAATTTCAGTAACCAGGCCCAACCATAGGTACGTTCATAAGTGCTATTCCCTTTCATCCTAAAATAGCTTATTTCGGCTTCTATGTTTTCCTTGGATAAGTTCTCCATAAGTTTAGCCCTAATTGTTACGGCCTCATTTATATTGGGAAATTGTTTTAAAAGTGAGACCAATGACCAATGCCCGTGTACTGAGGAATGCCAATCAAAACAGCCATAAAATGTAGGGTGCAGCGATTTCGGATTTTTGAGATGGGACGAATCCTGTAATGTCTGCCCCAATTTATTCGGGTATTCCGTCTGCATACATCCGAAAGGTAACCTTGCCAACCTATTGGCCTCTGCAAAATCCAATTTAGGCCGGATCACTTCCTCTTTAGTCGGACTATATTGGTTCAACCCCTCTTTACAGCCGAACATAAAAAACAATAAGAAAAACACCGCACCGAACCTTGCGTAAGCATAAACCATAATATATAATCTTGAATAACTGCCAAAGTTACACATTATGGCCAAATAGAACGCTTAATTCCTTACTGAAAAACGTCATGTCCCAAAATGTATGTTTCACCACAGTTTTAACACTATCGTTTGCCGTTCATCTAAAAATTTGCAGTTCGTCTAAAAGAGGGGCGTCATACATCGAGGAGATATAATAATCCCAAAAATACAAGGTTATTATTACCCCAAATCAAAATCAAAACTGATTAAAATGGCCTGTTTGGAATGTAAAAAGGAACTAGATTATTTAGAACATATGAAGTCAATGGATATTTTGGGTGTTGCGCTTTGTGAGAACCACCAAGCCCGAATGGTCGAATTGATAGAGATGAAAAATACACCTGTCGAAGCCATACAACTCTATTATGGCCTAAAAGAAGCCGGTGTAAACGCTATGTTGGAATGGTGGGATGGCAATAAATCCGTTGACATAGCCATTTCAAGGGTGAAACTGAATATTGAAATCGATGCCGAGTATAGTAGGTTGACCCATGAACAGGCCATAAATGATCTGGAAAAGACCATGCACTCCTTTAAAAACGGATTTACCACAATACGCATACCGCATGTCCTGGTCAAATATTACCTAAAGGAAACCGTAGATAACGTCCTAGGGATAATGGAAGGTTTAAAGGCGAATATCAAAGTCATTTGATCCCCGTCAAGAATACCGTACAACCGTAAAATGAAACTATGAGCAATACCAGAAAAATATTGACCCGGCCATTACGCGTTTTCATTGTGGCCATGTTGATTGGTCTACTAATGAAGATTCTTGATTGGCCTATGGCTACAGGGGTTATGTTTTTTTCTTTTTCGATCATCGGTATACTTTACGGTTTTCGTTTCTGGAAAAAACCTTTGAAACAATTCAATGATTGCAACAAATTGATTTTGATTCTTTCCTGGGCCATAAATGGAATACTGAACATATTGGATGTACAACATACCATTTTCATCCAATTGGCCATTGCCGTATCTTTTGTGCTCTGGTTTATATTTGAAGGTACGGACTATCTTGCCCATGACGGTCAAAACACAAAGAACAATACCCTGCAACTACTATGGAATATTGCTATGGTGTTTGGAACCTTGGCCATAATCGTGGGTAGCTTAATGCAGATCCTAAATTTGGAATACGCCTTTTCGATACTTGTTCTTGGGGGTGTTGTCGCTTGCGCCTATATATTCCGGGACACCTTTACTGTTGTGAGGATGTAAGGCACGGAATTTTGGGTATAGGCCCCAAACTCCCAAAAAACATAAGGACCCTATAGGGCCATATACAAATAAGGCGCTAGGAAAATCATCCTAACGCCTTATTCCTATGTCGCCGAGTGGCCCTTAATCAAGAGCTGGGGTAATTACAACACTTCTGAACTCCATAGGCCCATGGTCTCCCTGAATGAAGATCGGTCCTGGTTCTGCCTCATTGTTATCGAGGGCACCCCCGGTCATACCCGGTATATTTTGGTTGGTGATTATTTCTTTTCCGTTGGCCACGATGGTCACCCTCCTTCCAATCAAGGTGATGTCATAAGCTTGCCATTCCCCAGCAGCTTTCGCTACCATTTCGTTTGGGGTAAGAAAGCCATATACCCCTCCAAACTGGACACTTGCAGGTTCCAATCCTTTGCTGTCGGTAATTTGCACCTCGTATCTTCCCCGAAGGTATATTCCACTATTGCTTCCCTTGGGATAACGGAATTCAACATGCAATTTAAAATCACCGAACTTTTCATCGGTAACGAGATTGGCACCTGGTTTTTCGCTGGTAAGGATTCCTTCTTTTACAATCCATTGGTTTTCACCAGTGGCATGCCATCCGTCTAGGTTTTCGCCATTGAACAATGGTTTTGGCCCGCCCCATACGGGTTGTGGGTTATAATCCAACTTAGGGGCCCTGGTCCCTACCCAATCATATGATTTACCATCGGTATAGACCATCTTGCCTTTTAGTCGGTCTTCCTCCATTCTACCCTCAAACTCCATATAGCGTTTGCCGGGCTCCCATTGTGGAGGTATGGCAAAACTGAATTTCCCATTGTCCGATTTTATCTCCGCTATGGGTCTTGCACTTCCAAAAGCATAGACAAAGCGCCCCACCAAAGTGTTAAAACCTGAATGGGTAACCTCTAACCAAGAGGGAAGTTCCTTGCCATCTTGTAATATGGTCAGGTTCCATCTTCCTTCAAGTGATTTTGACTCTTGTGCATTTAATTGGAATGAAAGGGTAACGAGCATTACTACCGCGATTATCTTGATCTTCTTATTCATTTTATTCATTGTAAAATTGTATTTATTAGGTTTTACTGTAAAGACATTCTATTGTTTCCAACTTTCACTTCCCTTGGGTGTCCATATCCTGATTTTGAAAACTTGTTGAAATCCCCTGCCCGTAAAATTGCTTCGCCAAAACGGAATCTTTGGGATGGAAGTTTTCAAAAAACCGCCAATGGCCTGTCTTATCCTGGCACGGACAACCACATCCGTAAAAACAAGAAACAACACCAGTGGCATGAACTTTTAATACCCCTTTATTTCCTTCAAAAATAAGTTAAAATAGATAAAGGGCAAACCAGATCAATGAACATTATAAAAATCATAATCCATCAACCTCTAAACAGTTACAAAATCATTACTTTTATCGATTGTAAATTAAATATAATGTCTACAGCAAAAAAAGAATACAAAAGGGTTACCGTTAAGTCCCTCGTTGATATGAAAAAACGCGGTGAAAAGATTTCAATGCTTACCGCATATGATTACTCAATGGCCAGAATAGTGGATGCCGCCAAGGTCGATGTTATCCTTGTAGGGGATTCTGCCAGTAATGTAATGGCCGGTTACGAAACTACACTGCCCATTACCTTGGATCAAATGATCTATCATGCCTCATCGGTTTTGAGAGCCGTGAAAAGGGCATTGGTCGTGGTTGATATCCCTTTCGGTAGTTACCAAAGCGACCCTCAGGAAGCCTTGCGTTCCGCGATTCGGATCATGAAGGAGAGCAGGGCCCATTCCGTAAAGGTCGAAGGTGGTGAGGAAATAGGGGAATCGGTAAAAAGAATACTGAATGCGGGTATTCCCGTAATGGGGCATTTGGGCCTAACCCCACAGGCAATATATAAGTTCGGGACTTATACTGTTAGGGCGAAGGAAGAAGAGGAAGCTGAAAAATTGATTGCCGATGCCAAATTATTGGAACGTTTGGGATGTTTTGCGATAGTCCTTGAAAAAATACCCGCAGAACTGACAAAAAGGGTTTCAGAAAGCATTTCTATCCCTACAATAGGTATAGGTGCCGGTAAATATGCTGATGGACAAGTACTTGTTATCCATGACCTTTTAGGTATGACCCATGAGTTCAATCCAAGGTTCCTCAGAAGGTACATGAATTTATATGAAGAAATGGGTAGTGCCATTTCACGATATGTCGATGATGTGAAGACCAAGGATTTTCCAAATGATGACGAACAGTATTGATTTTCATGGCCCTCACTAATTCAAGGCACATATTGAAACGAATTAGCATAGTTGTATTCGTGCTCCTGAATGTTGGGTGCGATCGATTATCAAAAGGACTTGTTCGAAAACACGTTGACCCTGTGGATTACATTCAATTGGTGAATGATGATTTTATCCTGACCAATGTTGGGAATACCGGGGCCATGCTAGGGTTTGGGCAGAGCCTATCCCCTATTCCAAAAATCGTATTGCTACAAGGGGTTCCTTTAATCGTATTGTTGGTTTTGTTGACCAGAACCATACAAAACCTAAACCGCTGGCTGGCAATGGCTTTTGTTTTTATAACCGGAGTGCTTTTCACGACCATTAGGTATAGGGACATCAATTTAACATAAAGGATGGCAAAGATAGTTTCAAATCCGAAAAACCTTCAAATCCTCCATGAGGACAACCATCTAATTGTCATCAACAAGCGTCCAGGTGATATTGTCCAAGGTGATAAGACCGGGGATATGCCACTGAGCGAAGTCGTAAAGCAATATATCAAGGGCAGGTGCAGCAAGCCCGGTAATGTTTATTTAGGTGTTCCACACAGGTTGGACCGCCCTACTTCGGGTATTGTGGTCTTTGCAAGAACCTCAAAGGCCCTACCAAGGCTGAATAGGATCTTTGCCGAAAAAGAAGTCGAAAAAACCTATTGGGCAATCGTAAAAAACAGACCACCAAAAGATCTCGATACCCTTACCCAATGGTTGCGCCGCAATACCAAGCAAAACAAGTCCTATGCCAACAACAAGGAAGTAACGGATAGTAAAAAAGCCGTTTTGGATTATCGCCTGCTCAAAAAGTTGGACAACTATTTTTTATTGGAAATTAATTTGCAAACAGGGCGGCATCATCAGATCAGGGCACAATTATCCGCAATCGGTTGCCCGATAAAGGGTGATCTCAAATACGGTTTCGGCCGAAGTAATAAAGATGGGAGTATCCATCTACATGCAAGGAAATTATCGTTTATCCATCCTGTACAAAAAGAACGCTTGGAAATTATTGCCCCGGTGCCCAATGATCCCGTTTGGAACGCTTGTTGAGGTTTTTTGTTACTTTTAGTACGGAAACAAAATGCCATCCCATGATTGAAAAACGATTACCATCCATCATCTGGCATGGTCTTATCGTGAAGTCCTTACACTCTCGATGACTACCGCCCCTAAAATGAACACCCCACCTATAATAGTCGTCAAAGCCGGAATCTCGGATAAAAAAACAACTCCGATCAAGATACCATAAACAGGTTGGATACTGCTAATAATACTGATTGAGGTAATCGGGAAATGCTTGAAGGTCATTAGAAAAAGGGTATGGCCTATGGCAGTGGTCAAAACAGCTAAGGCAACTATTCCTTTCCATTGGGAAAAAAGTGTTTGGGGTTCAACAAAAAACAATGCAGGGAACAATAAAAACCCTATTATCCCGGTTTGGTAGACCATTAATGTAGATCCGTGGTAAGTTACTGATTTTGATTTAAGTATAATGTTCCTTAAGGCATAAAACAAGGCAGACAATATACCCATGCCAATGGCTGCATTCGTTGAGTTGCCGATATTGAAATCAGGGGTTAAAAAGTAAATGCCACATAAAACCAACAACCCCAATAATGCATGGATCCACTGGAACCTTGTCTTCAATATCACGGGTTCTAAAAATGCGGTAATCACGGGATAGGTGAACAACGACAACATTCCTATGGCCACATTGGACATCTGCAATGCGTAAAAATATGTAAGCCAATGAAAACACATCAAAACACCCCCTAAGACGACCATTGACCTGTCACTAGCATCGATATGCAAGGAAATTCCCTTGTACCTGCAGTAGATAAGCAAGACAAAAAAGGCCAACATGCCCCTGACTGCAATAGTAACGGGTACCGGTAAATCAACATACCTTCCCAATGCCCCTGATGTACTGACAAAAAGCATTGCCAAATTTATCTCCAACAGATGGGAAAAATGTTTATGGTTCTTCAAACTATGGCTTATCGGGTCTGTCGCATGGCTTTTTCCCTAATGATCTGGGCTACAGGTTTGTTTTCCAAATGACTTTCTAGCCAAGAGAGGACATCCAAATATAGAAAAGCACGTTTCTCATACGGGTGGTTCTCGTATTTTTTGAGTTCGTTGTGCAATTTTTGGAATTCATTGCGCAAGTCACTGGGGTAAATGCTACCTAAGTTCCGTAAAAACTTGATCATTTCTTTCTGAACAGCATGAAGTTCGTTCATTTTCATCAAAAACTTATAAGTGCTTTTCAACTGGAGTTCCATATGGTAATCCATACCAGCCTCATAATGGGCCACTAAACTCAACACCCTGGCAAAGCACATAAGGTCTTCGCGCATTTTCAAGTTCTTGTTGTCGATGATTTTTTTTACATACAGAATACAATTTTTGTTGTCACCAATGCCAAAGTACAAACTTGCGATCTTATAGTATAAAAGCATTATGTGGTGTGCATCCAATCGGTCGCTGTGTTTGGCAATGCCATACTCTATGGTTTTTACCAAGTACAATCCCTTTTCGAAAGTGCCCTCCATAAAGTGGAGGTTCAATTTGTTGGCATTTATGTACAGGAAGGCAAGTGAGGCTATATTGTCATTTTTCGGAAAACTTTTTGCCTCGACCATGGTTTCCAATCGTTGCAGTGTCTCCCTAAATCGTGAACTATATTTCACATAGAACAAGGACTCCAATAAATAATGGTTCCCTTTTATGAAAAATACAGGGTTCAATTGGATCATCTTTTCATTCTCATAAAAAAGATCGACCCATTTATTCGAATACCTATAACATGAAAGAAAATCCTGGATTAAAAAACTATACCATAAATGTGCCTTGTACAACCATAATTTTTCCCTAAAACCAAGTCTATCTATATTGTATTTGGGTAATTTATCTTTAAAATAGGTCTTCACTTCCTTTAGGTCCCCATCGCTACGGGCATAACCTACCTTTAGCATGAGTCCGTAAAGCTGTAATGATAAATTGGAAAGTTTACTGGTCATCACATTCTGTTCGGATAATCGCTTGGCCTGCACTACCAACTCATCTGCCCGATCGGGAATACTCCGGGTAATATACTGGGTCTCGATCAATTTTTCGAGTTCCACGATCTCATAGGCAATATTCTTTTCCTCATTATCTATTGCAATATATTTTGCCTTGTCGAGTATTTTAAGGCTCTGTTTATAAAGACCTTTCTGGTATAGTATGGTGGCAAAATCCAGTTGCTCACGCAATTGTACCCTAATATTTTGGTTGACAGGGTTTAAACGAAGGCTCACGAGGATCTGTTTGTACAGATGGGCCTTAAGGTTGGAAAGTTGGGACTTCTTAACGATACCACTGTCCAAAATCACCTTTTCGTCGTATCGCTTTGTTTTATCCAATAAATTGAATAATGCCAAAAATTTGGCATCGGTATTCACCCCCAAACGCCCAACATAAAGTTTAAACTGACGCTTTTCTGATTTTGAGAGTGATTTTACCAGAACAAACAATGCATCTTTATGCGTATTTGTCATCGTAATATATATGGTTTAAATAATTGTTGTTCAACAACTTACACTGACTAAAAAGTTGCTTAACGTTGTAAATTCGATACTAAGCCCCAATTCAACGGCCCTATTGGCCATATATTCGTAAAAGGCCCCGGTAAAACTACATAAAAATGAGTAAAGATATAGTACAAATTTTTGACACGACACTACGTGATGGGGAGCAAGTTCCCGGATGCAAATTGGACAAAGAGCAAAAACTGGTCATTGCCGAGCGTCTCGATGATCTTGGTGCCGATGTTATCGAAGCGGGATTCCCTATTTCGAGTCCAGGCGACTTTGATGCGGTCCTTGAGATTGCCAAAATCGTGAAAAATGCTACTGTATGTGGTTTGACCCGTGCCGTCAAAAAAGATATTGAAGTGGCCGCTGAAGCTCTGAAACCCGCTAAAACCCCAAGAATACATACAGGTATAGGAACATCTGATTCCCATATAAAACACAAATTCAATTCGGATAAAGAGGCTATTATTGAACGAGCGGTCAGTGCTGTAAGTTATGCGAAAACCTTTGTTGAGGATGTAGAGTTCTATGCAGAGGATGCCGGTAGAACAGACAATGGGTTCTTGGCCAGGGTTTGCGAGGCGGTAATAAAGGCAGGTGCCACGGTATTGAACATCCCGGATACTACAGGGTATTGCCTCCCAGAGGAATATGGGGCCAAAATGAAATACTTAAAGGAAAATGTTACAGGGATACACAAGGCAATACTTTCTTGCCATTGCCATAACGATTTGGGTTTGGCTACCGCCAATTCGATTTCAGGGGTAATCAACGGTGCCCGACAGATTGAATGTACGATCAACGGTATCGGGGAACGTGCAGGTAACACCTCTTTGGAGGAAGTGGTTATGATATTGAGGCAGCATCCTTATCTAGGGATCGACACCAATATCAATAGTAAATTGCTATACGACACCAGCCAGATGGTCTCCGAGAAGATGGGGATGTTGGTGCAACCCAATAAGGCCATAGTGGGGGCCAATGCCTTTGCGCACAGTTCGGGTATCCACCAAGATGGGGTTATAAAAAACAGGCAGACCTACGAAATCATGGACCCCAACGATGTTGGGGTAAATGAATCATCCATTGTCCTTACTGCAAGAAGCGGTAGGGCGGCTTTGGCCTATAGGGCAAAAAAAGTAGGTTATGAACTTACCAAGGTACAATTGGATATTGTGTACCAGAATTTTTTGGAATATGCCGACCGGAAAAAAGAAATCGTGGATGGGGACATTCATGAGATTATCGAGAGTAGCAATATTAAAATTGAAAGCATCTTATAAATGAAATTGAATATTTCCGTTTTAGGTGGAGATGGCATAGGGCCGGAAGTTATTGCACAAGCCGTAAAATGCCTACAAGCCGTTGAAGAAAATTTCGGGCACGATTTTACATTTACAAATGGATTGGTCGGTGCCGCTGCCATAGAGAAAACGGGCAGCCCCATTCCTGAGGAAACCGTGGCACTCTGTAAAAATTCCGATGCCACATTATTTGGAGCCATTGGCACACCAGAGTATGATAATGACCCAATGGCCAAAGTACGCCCGGAAGATGGACTTCTATATTTACGGAAGGAACTGGATCTCTTTACCAATATTAGGCCCATAAAGGCATTTCCCGCATTGATCAACAATTCCCCTTTAAAGCGGAATATTATTACAGGTACCAATTTTGTGGTCTATCGGGAACTTGTGAACGGTATGTACTTTGGCGAAAAAAGTTTAAGTGCTGACGGAACCGTTGCCACTGACCTTTGCACCTACACGGAAGAGCAAATAAGCCGTGTGGCCCATATGGCCTTTAAGGCCGCAAAGAAGAGGAAAGGGAAACTAACCTTGGTAGACAAGTCACATGCGCTTGAGACTTCAAGGCTATGGCGGAAAGTAGTCACTGATATTGCAAAAAGTTATCCTGAAGTGGAATTGACCTGCATGTATTTAGACCATGCCTCAATGTCCATATTATTGGAGCCAAGTTCCTTCGATGTTATTTTGGCCAGTAATATGATCGGCGATATTCTATCCGCCCAATGTAATGTGCTGGTTGGGTCTCCCGGATTGTTGCCCTCAGCATCAATAGGTTATGAAAATGCGATGTTCGAGCCTATACATGGTTCCTATCCGCAGGCAAAAGGCAAGAATATCGCCAACCCAGTGGCGGCAATATTCAGTGCGGTACTCCTACTTGATCATTTTGGGCTGAATGAAGAAGTTAATGCTATTGTATCGGCCGTTCATAAATCATTTAGGAAAAAGATAGTCACCATAGATGTTATGGGTAGCACAAAATACGGCACGTCCAGTGTTGGGGATTTTATCGCAAGGAATATTGTTGATGCAGATGATAACCTGAACATCAACGATGAGAATATTGGTCTTGGCAAATCGACCATTATTTAATGCCCTCCTATTTATTATAATGCCGGTTGTTTGAAAAAATATGTTTTTTAAGGAAACCACCCTTTTCATCAGTGGTACCCTATTCAAACCCCCCGCTTTTTTATATATGTCTTTTTTCGCAACTCCACTTTAAACTGGGTATGAAAGATGGGACCCTGTTATATTGAACCGATATTTATCGCGTTGTGTGCTTTCAGGGATGGAAGTTCGCCTTAGGTTTACAGGGTAATGGACAAGATCATAAAAGGCAAAATAAAAGTTCCATACAAATGGAATTCCCAAAAACAGATAGCTGCCTACGAAAAAAATTAAAACAATTCGATTGAAACAGTATTGAATGTCTTATTTCATTGTTTTATCTTTACCAGCTTTAAATACAGTCAATGAACATTTCTTATAACTGGTTAAAACAGTTTCTCAATATAGATTGGGAAGCAAAGGATACTGCGGAACTTTTAACCGACCTAGGCTTAGAGGTCGAAGGTATTTCACATTATGAAACCGTTAAGGGTGGACTTAGGGGTATTGTAGTAGGCCATGTACTTACTTGTGAACAACACCCGAATGCAGACCGCCTTAAACTGGCCACCGTTGATATTGGTCTTGGGAATCCAGTACAGATAGTGTGCGGTGCACCCAATGTGGATAAAGGACAAAACGTCCCGGTTGCGACTATTGGCACGACCCTTTATACAAAGGAAGGGGAATCCTGGAAAATAAAAAAAGGGAAAATCCGAGGAGAGGAAAGTCATGGAATGATCTGTGCCGAAGATGAATTAGGGCTTGGGGATGGCCATGACGGTATTATGGTCTTGGATCGCGAATTAACCCCGGGAACCCCACTCGCCGAAGTTGTTGGGATAGAAAGTGATGAGGTCTTTGAGATAGGGCTTACACCCAATAGGGCCGATGCTATGAGCCATTATGGCGTTGCAAGGGATCTGAGGGCGGGACTTAAGCAAAAAGAGATCAATAAAGAGTTGATAACCCCTTCGACAAGTCATTTCAATATTACCGACCGTTCATTGAAAATAGATGTATCGGTTGAGGATAGCGGTTTGGCACCACGTTATTGTGGGGTGACCTTGAGCAATTTAATCGTACAGCCTTCCCCAGATTGGTTAAAGGACCGTTTAAAAGCTATTGGCTTGAACCCAATAAACAATATCGTTGATGCCACCAATTATGTATTGCACGAGATGGGCCAACCCCTTCACGCCTTTGATGCCGATCGTATCTTTGGTAAGCAAATAATTGTGGGAACATTACCCAAGGGGACGAAATTCATGACCCTGGATGGTATTGAGAGGGAGCTTCATGAAGAGGACCTGATGATTTGTGATGGGGAGAAGCCCATGTGTATCGCAGGGGTCTTCGGGGGGATAAACACAGGGGTTACCGAAAATACCAGGTCCATATTCTTGGAAAGTGCCTATTTTGACCCGATTTCAATTAGAAAAACAGCCAAAAGACACGGATTGAATACTGATGCTTCTTTCCGGTTTGAAAGGGGAATAGATATCGAAAATGTAGAATATAGCCTGAAAAGGGCCGCATTATTGATCAAGGAAATTGCCGGAGGCGATATTACCTCCGATATTATTGATCTATACCCTAATAAGAAAAATGACTACCAAGTATTCTTATCCTTTGATAAAATAGATAAACTAGTAGGTCAGGGTATTCCTCGGGACACTATAAAATCGATATTGGTATCACTTGGGATAAAGGTGAGGAATGTGACCGAGTCCGGAATGGGGTTGGTTATACCTTCCTACAGGGTCGATGTCCAACGTGAAGTTGACGTTATTGAGGAAATACTTAGGGTCTATGGATATAATAATATCGCTTTCGGTGATAAGCTGAATGCGGCCATCGCACCTATTTCAAAATTCGAGGATTACAATCTGCAATATATTATCGGTGATCTACTTGCTGCCAGAGGTTTTTATGAGATAATGACCAATAGTCTTACCTCTCCGGATTATATTGACCTCATCGAAGAACTGAACCACGATCAGGCAGTAACCATTATGAACCCGTTGAGTGCCGATCTGTCGACAATGCGTCAGAGCATGTTGTTGAATGGGCTGGAAACTATATCGTATAATATAAATCGTAAAAACCAGAACCTAAGGTTCTTTGAGTTTGGAAAAACCTATCACCAATATGCTGCCGATAGTCATGTAGAGAACAAGCACTTAAGCCTTTTGGTCACGGGGAATAGGAACAATACTGGTTGGGCCTCTCCGGCAAAACCTACCGATTTTTTCTTTTTTAAAGCTGTGGTCGGGAATATCCTAAATCGATTGGGAATTGCGAATATTACTTCTAAACCTGTTGAAAGCACTGTTTTTTCCGAGGGTTTGACATTTGCCTGCAAAAAGAAGAAAATTGTACACTTTGGTGTTGTCAACAAACCATTGATAAAACAATTCGATATTAAACAAGAAGTCCTGTATGCAGATTTTAATTGGGACAATATTATAGAACTTGTGCCAAAATCAGAGATAAAGTTCAGGTCTATTCCTAAATATCCAGAAGTAAGGAGAGACCTGGCCTTACTTTTGGATGAACATATCGGGTTCAAGGAAATATATGATATCGCTTTCCAAACGGAGCGTAACCTTTTGAAAAATGTGGACTTGTTCGATGTATACACGGGAGACAAACTTCCCCAAGGCAAAAAATCCTATGCGGTGAGTTTTATGCTTCAAGATGATAAAAATACGTTGACCGATAGGCAAATCGATAAAATAATGTCTAAACTCCAACAGAAGTACACTACGGAACTTGGGGCGGAACTAAGGTAAAAGTTTTATTTTGCTAGGCAGGATCACGCTATCTATTTCGTGGATGATACCGTTACATTGGTCGGAGTCGGCAGTTGTTATTTTTGCCGAGTTCCCATAGCTGTCGGTCAATACAATATCTATTCCGTTTATTGTGGCGGTCAGTGCCTCGCCTTGTACCGTCATAAAGGTAGCTTCGCCATTTCCCCTGCACAATGCCTTGAGGATTTTAGAGGCAGAAAACTCCCCTGCGATAATATGGTATCTTAAAAGAGCCTGTAAATCACTTTTGTTCTCCGCTTTCAACAAATCCGTGCCAATATTGGAGAACAGTGTATCCAAAGCCTCATCCGATGGCGCAAAAACAGTGAACGGGCCATCAAAGTCAAGTGCATTGTGCATATCTGCCGCCTTTAGGGCCGATACCAAGGTCTTGTGGTTTCCAGATTTGGTCGTGGTGGAAATAATCGATTCCTCGACATCCAATGTTAAAAAATCATTTTCCGCACCTATATATGAATCTTGGGCCGAGACAAGATGGGCCGAGACAAGAAAGGTTAAAAAAAAGGTCAGTAAGGCCATGGGGGGGTCATAGCATTTCATTTAGGTTCAATTTAGGGATTTGGTAAAAAATATATAAGTATTCGATGAACTATATTAAATCATCGGCAATATACAACATATACCTATGTGGAAAAGTGACAATCCATATATTTTAACATATCATTAACATTTTACGGTTTAACATTTTAAAATTTGAAACAAAAGGAAAATGTATTACTTTGACCTACCCTGGCTTAAAGCGTTAATATTATGTTTATTGAAAATACGGATTTGAGAAGAGTACTTGACCATGCTAAGCATAAGGATAGCAAAGAAACCGATATCCAAGAAGTGCTCAAGGAAATATTCAAAGCCGAAGATGAACATGCAGACAGAATCGGGGAAAACATTTTAAAGGGTAGTCCTAGGTGTATGCACCAGCTCGATTTTGACCTTTTAAAGTCAGAGAATATTTATCACATAGACCACATTAAGAAGATCTGTATCGATTACCGCCTTCGATTCCTGGGTTCGGAATATTTCAAAGGCACTATTCATCCTGAAGCAATATCAATAATAAAGCATATCGAAAAAGAGCACAAGACCGAACTTTCCGGTTTTAAGATCATAGCACCCTCCAAGCTTTTTAAACTAGAGGATAAGGATGATCCCTTGTTGTTCGTTCCTTTGGGCAATGGCTATTATTACTTCATACACAAATGGGGCAATGACCTACACCCTCTGCGCAAAATATTTATGTGGCCTTTCAAGAATATAGTAAACCTATTGGTCACCGTGATCATTTTAAGTTATTTGGCCACTTTGATCACGCCTATTGGGCTTTTTACAAAAACCAATTTTGGTTATGAGTTCTGGGTATTGTTCGTTTTTATGTTCATATGGACGATTGCCATTGTTCTGTTTTATGGTTTTTCCAAAGGAAAGAATTTCAACCATGTTATCTGGAACAGTAGGTATTGTAATTCGTGACCAAAATCCACAACTATTGGTTCTTGTATAGGATTTGATAGGGAACCCCGTTCAAATCGAGGTTATCCAAAAATTTTGGTTCCGGTTCCAATTGTATCCTTAACAAGCCCCCTTTGTTATCATCATTGCTTTTTTGATAACCTACGAGCATGACGTTGTTCACATCGTCATAACTTATCATTGAGGTATGCCCTATCTTGAATTCAAAAGTCAGTTGGGACGCTGTTAAAAAATTCTCATAATAATACAGGAGTGCGAGATTACTGGTGAAATCATATATCGCAGGTATGCCCAATGATTCGGGGTCGTCCGCCCTTATATAAAAAAGCCTGCCCAAAGTATCGAAACAATTCATTCTGGATTCGGAGAATCTTGGTATTGCACCTTCTTCATAGTTAACGTATTCCACGGCCATGGTAGAACTATTCAATACCGTATGTAGTTCCGGGTATGAGATAATAATGTTTTTCAGGTTGTCTTCAAAAATCTGTTTGACATGATACCCTAATTCGATTTTATGTATAACGTTTTGGGTCTTCGTGTCAATTACCGAAAGTTCGTATTCATTGGTTATGTCCCAATCCAAGGTCAATACAAACAAGCGCCCATTGGACACTACCATCTGGGATGGTTTTTTGTCCAATGTAATGTCCGTTTTATTGTTTTCATCGACAGTGAGGTCAATGGCCCTTACATAGTATTTGTTGGTTTTTGATGTTTTCTCGACCATATAGGATATATATAGGGTATTATCGTCAAGGGTAATCGAGTTTACGGTTAAGTGACATTCCAATAAATCCCCAAATACATCAATAGAAGTGGACACGTCCTTATCAAAATCGTGTATTGTCACTTGTCCGTCACAATCTGTCAATTGAGTATAAAAAGCGAATATCGATGCTTTTTGGAATGTAATTTCCGGGAAGGGAATGCTTTCAAAGCTATTTTCCGTATTACTTGGATTTAATCCGGATTCATTGGCTTTAAGCATTTTGGCCGATAATTGGCCATTGCTTTTTTGCAATAGAATATAATCAGCCGTATAGGTTGTTTCCCCTTCTTCTTTTTCGGGAAGTGTAGGATCATCCGATTTGCTGCATCCTACTATGGTCAAAAGCATTAAAAACGCGTAGGCAATACTGTAGGTTTTCATGATGTAAGATTTAGGGACCGATAAAACTACGCCGTCACATCGTACATCTTATTCCGTTGTTCCTTAATGGTTTTATCAGACATGTACTCATCAAACGTCAAATATCTGTCAATGTTGCCTTTTGGGGTCAATTCTATGATACGATCGGCAACGGTTTGGGCAAATTCATGATCATGGGTCGTGAAAAGTAGTGTTCCCTTGAAATTCTTAAGTGAGTTGTTGAATGCGGTAATGCTTTCCAGGTCCAAATGGTTGGTAGGCTCATCCAACATTAACACGTTGGCCCTTAACATCATCATTCTGCTCAACATACAGCGCACTCTCTCCCCCCCTGACAGGACCGTGCATTTTTTCAAGGCCTCCTCCCCACTGAAAAGCATTTTCCCTAAAAACCCACGAATATATACTTCTTCGCGCTCTTCCTCGGTCTTGGCCCATTGCCGCAACCAATCTACCAGATTGATATTTCCCGTAAAGAAAGATGAGTTGTCGACAGGCAAATAAGATTGGGTAGTGGTAACACCCCATCGGAAATCCCCTTTATCCTGTACGCTGTTTCCATTCAGGATTTCATAAAAAGCAGTGGTGGCCCTAGAGTCCCTCGAAATGACTGCCACTTTATTGCCTTTGGCTAAATTGATGTTGACCTTATCGAACAACAGCTCACCATCTTCCGAGGATGCCCTTAAGCCTTCAATGTTCAATATTTGGTCCCCAGCCTCCCTGTCGCGATCAAAAATCAAGGCAGGATACCTTCTGCTTGATGGTTTTATATCCTCGACCTTTAATTTGGAAAGCATTTTTTTACGGGAAGTGGCCTGTTTGCTCTTGGCAACGTTAGCGCTAAAACGCATAATGAACTCCTGTAGCTCCTTGGCTTTCTCCTCCGATTTTTTATTCTGTTGGGCACGTTGCCTAGCGGCTAATTGACTACTTTCGTACCAGAACGTATAGTTGCCCGAAAATAGGTTCATCTTGCCAAAATCTATGTCCGCAATATGCGTACAGACCGCATCTAGGAAGTGACGGTCATGGGATACGACGATTACGGTGTTTTCATAATCGGCCAAAAAATTTTCTAACCAGCCAATGGTCTCATAATCCAGATCATTGGTAGGTTCATCCATGATCAAGACATCAGGGTTGCCGAAAAGTGCCTGGGCCAAGAGTACCCTTACCTTCAATTTCGAATCCATATCGGACATTAAAGTATAATGCAATTCCTCATGAATGCCCAAATTGGATAGTAAGGCTGCTGCATCGCTATCAGCGTTCCATCCGTTCATCTCTTCAAATTGCACCTGAAGTTCCCCGATTTTATCGGCCTTTTCATCGGTATAATCCATATAAAGGGCGTCAATCTCATTTTTAATCGCAAAGAGTGGCTTGTTGCCTATGACCACAGTTTCGAGTACCGTGTTCTCATCGTAGGCATTATGGTCCTGCTCCAATATGGACATACGTTTGCCCGGCTCCAGGTGAACATGGCCAGAGGTGGGGTCTATCTGTCCCGACAATATTTTGAGAAAGGTACTTTTACCTGCCCCATTGGCTCCGATAACCCCATAACAGTTTCCTTGGGTAAACGAGACATTTACCTCATCGAACAAGACCCGTTTGCCAAACTGAACCGATAAATTTGAAACTGATAACATTCTCCCTTATTTTAAAATTCGTGCAAAAATAGACAATTTAATAGCTCTATACCAATAAACTTTCCCCTTGTGTATAGTCGGTACATTAACCCTGTCCCAATGGATTTTTAACTCCCAATTAACAGGGAAACATATTCGCGTTCCTTAAATTTGTTCGCATATCGCAGATATCCTTCGTATGAACAAAAGTTTACTTTATCTATTTCTTACCTTATTGGCAGGTTGCGGCGATAGTGAAAAAAAAACCTCTAAAGTTTTTTTTGGCGGTGAAATCGTAAACCCCACCAGTGAGTATGTCGTTCTTTATAAAGGGGATGTTGTTATCGACTCATCGGCCTTGGACAGCAATAATATGTTTTCCATACAACTGGATTCGATACAGGATGGCCTTTACCATTTTAAGCATACTCCTGAATATCAAAATGTTTATCTTAAAAAAGGTGACAGTCTTTTAATACGGTTGAATACGGTTGATTTTGATGAGTCCTTGGTCTTTTCCGGCAAAGGGGAGGAAGTGAATAACTTTATGATGGAGGTTTACCTTGCCAAGGAGCGTGAAAAAAGAATCATAGGGGATTATTATTGGTTGGACCCGACTGAATTCAGTAGGAAAATCGACTCCCTACAACAGTTGAAATTGGATCTATTGGGCAACCTTAACCTTGACTTTCCCTTGACGGACAAGGAACTCGAAATGGCCAAGGCCGATATTGTTTACAATTACGCCATGTTCAAGGAACGCTATCCCTTTAAACACAAAAGGTTGACGAAGGCCAAAAAAGTACCAACATTGGATGGGGATTACTACGCTTACCGTAAAGACCTGACTTATGACCATAAGGACTTTACATACCTAAGGCCCTACTATGAGTTTATGGTGAACCATTTTGCTAATTTGTCCTATATGTCCTGTACCCATGGCTGTGATATTAAGGATAAGATGGCCAAAAACCAGCTTCACTTTAACAAACATAAATTAAAACTTATAGATAGTTTGGTTGTTGGGAAGGAGTTAAAGGACAACCTTTTTAGGAATGTGGCCGTTGATTACCTGTTGAAGGCACACGATACAGAAGAGAACAACAAAATATTCATGGAGGTTTTTCGTGCATTATCCAGTGATAATAGGCATATTGGCGAGGTTAATGACCTATATGCGGGAATCAGGAACATTCAACCCCATAGAAGAATCCCGAATATAAATTTGACCAATTTTGAAGGTGAACCGATTTCCTTGACCAATATAGCCAAGGACGGGAAAACTGTTTTCTATTTTTGGTCCGCATTGAACAAAAAGCACTTGGATGATATTTCCAAACGCATCAGGTATTTAAGCCAACAAGAACCCAATTATGATTTTATAGGTATAAATGTGAAAACAAATCCGGATGAATGGAGGTCCTTGGTCAAGGCAAAGGGTCTCAATTCCAAGAACCAATACCGTTCGGACAATTTTGAGAAACTAACAAAAACCTTGATCATTTATCCGATGAACAAATGTGTCATCACCGATAATGGGATAATCGTTGATGCCTTTGGGGACATCTATCGTTCTTTTAAATAGAAAACCCAAAAACCAATATGGTTTTCGGGTCTATTCCTATTTTCGAAAAAGTTGGATACTACTACAACTTTCAGTTCCCTTTTTTATAATCTGCCAAGAACTTCTCCAATCCACTGTCTGTCAAAGGGTGTTTTAAGAGGCCCTCGATTGAGGAAAGTGGGCCGGTCATTACATCTGCACCGATCTTGGCACAATCAATAATATGCATGGTATGTCTTACCGATGCCGCAAGTATTTTAGTCTCAAAAGCATAGTTGTCGTATATATGGCGAATCTCGGCTATCAGGTTTAGCCCATCCGTTGAAATATCATCCAGTCTACCTATAAAGGGGGATACATATGTGGCACCTGCTTTTGCTGCCAACAGTGCCTGACCAACGGAAAACACCAAAGTACAGTTGGTCCGGATACCGTTATCCGAAAAATACTTCAAAGCTTTTATGCCATCCTTGATCATGGGTACTTTTACCACGATCTGTTCGTGCAGTTCGGCCAACTCCTCACCTTCTTTGACCATAGCATCAAATTCAGTAGCGATTACTTCGGCAGAAACATCACCATCCACAATGTTACAGATGTCAACGTAGTGCTTTAAAATATTGTTACGGCCGGTGATGCCCTCCTTGGCCATTAATGATGGGTTGGTGGTTACCCCGTCTAAAACCCCGAGTTCCTGAGCTTCCCTAATTTGATCTAAATTGGCTGTGTCAATGAAAAAATCCATGAAATTGTTTTTAATTGTTTTTCTAGATAATGAATGTGCCAAAATTACAACTTATAATGGTTTAATAGCATCTTCTCATAGGCTTTATCTGGTAAAGTCCGTTTTAGGAATATAGAGAACCTTTGCATAAATGAGCCCACTTTATAATGTACTTTTGGATTTTTTGTATTTATAATGCGATATACTTTTTCCGCAACCTGAATGGGATTATTGCCGGAAGATACATCATCATTGATCAGTTGTAGGGTTTTCCCGTACGCATTTTCATATGGGGAGCCTTTTAAGACAGGGGCATGGTATCTTCCGCTCGCTATGTTCGTGGCAAAATCACCAGGGGCCAGATTGGTCATCTGTATTCCAAAATCCCTTATTTCCATTCGAAGGGCCTCTGTTGTGACTTCCAAAGCGCCTTTGGTAGCCGAATAGATACCTCGATAGGGCAAACCCATGTACCCGGCAATAGAGGTTATATTGATAATGAGCCCGTTGCCTTGTTTCCGCATTTGGGGCAAAACGGCCTTTATCATATGTAACGGCCCATGAAAATTTGTCCCAAAAGCCTTGAGGATCTCCTCGTGTGGGGTTTCCTCGATCGGCCCTGTTATTCCCACGCCAGCGTTGTTGATCAACACATCCAGCCGGCCTTCTTTATCTATAAGTTGGGAAACAGCCTTGTCGATCGTACCTGTATCCCTAACATCCAACTCCAAGAGGTCAAAATCACTGAAACCGGGGTATCTGCTGCAATCCCTTGTTGTTCCGTAGACCTTAAATCCTTTTGATTTCAAAAAATTGCCGATGGATTTTCCTATCCCGGAAGAACCTCCTGTTATAAGAACTGTTTTTTGTTCCATGATAGCTATAAATTAAAATTTAAAAAAGGTCTTATGAAAAGTGATTTGCAAAGAACCCTAAAGTACAATGGCAATATGGTCCAGGAAATCAAATACACATTTTTTATGGAAAATGAAGATATAAAAAAACGGCAAGCTACCTACATCGCACCGCTACAACCATATACCCTTGCTGCGTTCCCACCCTGGGGGATTTTACAGGAGCTGGTCGTGTAGGACTTGCCGAACGCAAATATACAATCTTTTAAAACTTTTTCAATCGTTTTATATTCTAATTTTTATAGATTAACTTGCCTTTTTTATTGATGTTCCTAAGTGTTTCTATAAGAGGGTAATACAATAGGGGGTATCTAAACCGTCAAATAATAAACATGTCCATGAACCTTTTTAAACTTACATTTTTTGCCCTTCCCTTGCTTTTGTCCATGTCCTGTGGTAGCGGCAACACCAAGGCAACTTCTTTATTCGAGATCCAACTAGAGGGTAATAAGGCCGATTTCAAACAACATCAAACAGTAGGTATCGGTATTAAGAACAAAAAGGAGAAATCGATCAATAAGGTAACTTACACCATTGATGGCAAGGAACTTGAGGCCAAAGAAGGCAAAATCACGTTCGACCTTGTGACCTTGGGGGTCAAGACCCTTAAGGCTATTGTGTATTATGACGAAACCAGTATAGAGGTTTCCAAGAAAATAAAAATATTGGCCCCTACCCCACCTGCCTTATATACCTATGAAATCATCAATGAATTCCCGCATGATATAGAAGCATATACCCAAGGTTTGGAATTCCACGATGGGGTACTTTATGAAAGTACTGGGAAAAAAGGGAAATCCTCTTTGCGGAAGGTCGATTTTAAAACCGGGAAGATCCTAAGGCAAATACATCTCGAAGATTCCCAGTTTGGGGAAGGGATTACCATCATGGATCATAAAATATACCAACTTACTTGGCAAAGCGGGATTGGATTCGTGTATGATTTGGATAAATTCGAGAAGATAGATACTTTTCAATATGGCAAGAGCAAGGAAGGCTGGGGGCTTTGCCATAACGGAAATAAAATATTCAAAAGTGATGGTACCGAAAAAATATGGTTTTTAAACCCCGATACCTTAGCCGAAGAGGGGCATATCGAAACAGTGACCAACAAATCGGTTTTCAACATGGCCAATGAGTTGGAGTACCTGGATGGGAAAATATATGCCAATGTCTACCAAAAACCTAGCATGATGATCATCGATGCACAAAGCGGGGCTATCGAGGGGGTCGTAAATTTTGTAGGTTTGAAGGAAAAGGTAACCCAACACCAAGAGTTGGATGTTTTTAACGGGGTGGCTTATAACCCAGAGCGTAAGACCTTTTTTGTGACAGGGAAAAACTGGGATAAGATGTTCGAGGTGAAAATCGTCAAAAAATAATGGAGCCCTACGAAAAGAGGATAATAGTCTCCAAAGCGGATTTGGACGACCTGAACCACGTAAACAATGTGCGTTACGTACAATGGATCCAGGATATATCAAAAGAACATTGGCAATCAACCGCCCCAAAAGAGATGCAGGTAGGTATTCTTTGGGTTGTCAAGAACCATAATATCGATTATTTAAGTTCTGCATCCCTAGGTGATGTGATTTTGGCAAAAACGTTTGTTAAGAGCACAAAAGGGGCTATATCGGTACGTTGCGTAGAAATGTACAATGGGAAAACGAATGGGATTTTGGTCCGTTCCTTTACTGAATGGTGCCTGCTCAATGCAATTACCTTGAAACCGATTCGCATTCCGGAAAACATCCAAAAGGTTTTCTTGGGCAATTAAACGGAAAAGCCAAGAATATACAGGGAATCCTCTGCCGATTGCCACGTTTGTACCCACAAGGGCAAGGGGTTTGTCCAGAAAAGGGATCCATGGACATATTTAGGATCGTGGCCAAGTATACCCGTATCCCAAATTGTTAATTTGTATTTGATAAATTCCAGATCAAATATGTTATTTTCGATCAATAACCAACGGGCAATTCGTATTTTTATGGCTCATTCAAGATAAAAGAAAATATGCAACGTGACCATCTCATTTTTGATTTAATAGAGGACGAGAAACAAAGACAATTGAAAGGGATCGAGCTTATAGCCTCAGAGAACTTTACCAGTCCCCAGGTAATGGAGGCCGCCGGTTCGGTATTGACCAATAAATATGCCGAAGGCTATCCCGGAAAACGGTATTACGGAGGGTGTGAAGTGGTCGATCAAGTTGAGCAGGTCGCTATTGATAGGGCAAAGGAGTTATTCGGGGCAACCTATGCCAATGTACAGCCACATTCAGGGTCACAAGCGAATGCCGCGGTTTTCCACGCATTTTTAAAACCTGGAGACAAGATCCTGGGGTTCGATCTTTCACACGGAGGACATTTAACCCATGGTTCACCCGTAAATTTCTCAGGAAGGTTGTACAATCCTGTATTTTATGGGGTAGATGCCGATACAGGTGTACTTGACTATGATGTAATCCAGGAAATCGCCCTAAAGGAAAAACCTAATTTGATTATAGCTGGAGCCTCTGCCTATTCACGTGATATGGACTTTAAGCGTTTTCGTGAAATTGCGGATAGTGTCGATGCCATTCTTATGGCAGATATAGCCCATCCGGCAGGTTTAATAGCAAAAGGTATACTTAATGACCCGATTCCACATTGCCATGTGGTCACTACCACTACACATAAAACCTTACGTGGCCCAAGAGGTGGATTGATTTTGATGGGACAGGATTTCGAAAACCCTTTTGGAATTCGTTTGAAGAACGGGAACTTGAGAAAAATGTCCGCATTGCTCGACTTGGCCGTTTTCCCCGGAAACCAAGGTGGGCCGTTGGAACATATTATTGCGGCAAAGGGTATCGCTTTTGGGGAAGCATTGACCGATGGATACTTGAATTACATGCTACAGGTTAAGAAGAATGCGGCAGCCATGGCTTCGGCACTTGTTGACAAAGGATACAATATTATATCGGGGGGAACGGACAACCATATGATGTTGATTGATTTGCGCAATAAGGGCATTACAGGTAAGGATGCGGAAAAAATACTGGTAAAGGCCGATATCACGGCAAATAAAAATATGGTTCCTTTTGATGACAAGTCGCCATTTGTAACTTCTGGAATTCGATTTGGCACCGCGGCAATCACTACACGTGGGTTAAAAGAGGATGAGATGTCGATCATTGTCGGTCTCGTAGATCGCGTACTTACGAATATGGACAATGAGGATACAATAACCCAGGTTAGGAAAGAAGTGAATACTTTAATGCAGGATAGGGCTTTATTCAACGCTTGATTGAAAAGCTTATTCGTCGTTTAGCATATGTAAATCCAAATCCTCATAGATTAACGAGGTATTCTTAAGGTCATAAATGATAGCATCCTGGTATGATTCAAAATATAAGACCCAATAGCTGGAATAGTTATGGGTCTTTTTTGTTACATCCGGCGTTAGGATGTCGTCTTCAAAGACAGCTACGAAGATTTCATAGGGAATCTCAACATCTCCCTTGGTTATTTGCAGGTAGTGTTTCCCCAGATTGTTTATAATACAGTCCAAATGGTCTGGTATACTTTTTCCGTATATTCTGTTTATGATTATACTTGTATCCTTTAGGTTGATGGAAAGCTCCTCAACGTCAAAGGGAATGTTGTTGTACTGTTCCAATAATGCCAATTCATTTGCAAGTGAATATTTGTATTGGTTGAATGTTCCCCATGTACCTTTATAGTAATGTGTGACCATATCGACCAAATTCAGATCGCAATTCAAATCGATGACCAAACTGATCTGATTATCATTTGTAGGGATATTACGTATTGATATTTGGGAGAAAAAAAATTTTTCAAGATTATTGGTGAACGTAGAAAGTCCCTTAATGTGAACATCCTTTGTTTGTCTTGAAGGAAGATTGTTTCTGGAATTGTCAGGTTGCGTAGCCATTATTTAATACTATTTGGATTGTAACTAACCCCAAATTTAATGGTATGTAGGCAAAACAGGGCTTAGGATAACCTTATGAAATATGAGGTTATCCTTTGTCAGGTATAACAAAGTCTATAAACATCTTAAAATCAATTATTTAAAAATAAAATAAAATGTAAAAAAACAGGAATTATATGAACCCGCGTTTCCTGGCCTCTTCTATAAGTTCAAAATCATTACCTTGTTCAGTACCGAAAAGTTGCTTTAATTGTCTTTTCCTGGATTCCACTGTTGTAGGTGCAATCGATATTAAGTGGGCAATATCCTTGGTACGGGTTCCTATGGAAATATAGTGAAGGATTTTTTTGTCGGTATCGTCTACCTGGTCAATATCATTGGCCATTTTCCTTCGAATCGCAGATAGGGCACTTGCAGTGTAGTAGGGAGGCCTCTCCAATACAGTCATTACCATTGCGCAAAGGGATTTCCCATCTATTTCCGATTTTACCATATAGCCATCGGGGTCTACTGCCTTGAATATACTGTTGATACGGTAACTGTCACTAAATGATGACATGTAGACGATTTTCGAGGCAGGAACTTCTTTTCTTGCATAGATACCTAGATCCTCACCGCTTCTTCTATCGTTGGAATGCGTAGGGGAAAGGGATATGTCCAATAAAATGATATCATAAGGTATCGAACGTTTGGAAAAATCGATTTTTTCCATAGCTCCCTCAAAAGTATTGACGGTATCTACCCTAACCTGAAAACCATCAAACTCCGTACCTTCCAAAATGTATTTATAACCCATGGCTGTCATGGTGTGGTCATCTACCGATAAAATCCGTACAAATTTCATTTTTCCGCCTATTACGTACTATCTCCTCTAGTACGTTGTGTTGATTTTATTTTCGAGTGGTATATTCAAGCTTATCGTTGTTCCTTTGTCTATAACACTATCAATATCCCAAGTCCCGTTGAGCTTACCTATCCTTGACGTGATGTTTCGCATACCTATGCCATTTTTGGTTTTCCTCGATCTTGGCACAAACCCTTTTCCGTCATCGGTCACGGTCACAACAATTTTTTCATCTGTACGTACAAAACTAACCAAAATATTCTTGCAATTTGCGTGTTTGACAGCATTTTGCAATATCTCTTGAATCATACGGTATAGATTGATCTTGATGTCCCCCTGTATGGTGTCCCAATCCAATGTTTCATCATATTGGAAAGAATGGTCAAGATGGTTCGAAGGACATGTGTCCTCCAATAATTCCTGAATGGAATTAATGAAGTTGTTTGCATTGTGATAGGCAGCATAACTCAATTCATGTGAAATAGTGCGTACTTCACCTTCAATATTCTTTAATGCCTCTATAGCCTTGGCTTTTTCCGATATTGCTTCCTCTGTGTTGATTTTGTTCAATCCGGTCAGTACCATTCTGGCCCCCAACATTTTCCCAAGGACCCCATCGTGCAGTTCTTCGGAAATCCGTTTTTGCTCCGCTTTCTTTGTTTCCTCGATTTCTTGTTTTTGGGACAGCATTAGGTCAAATGTCTTTTGGTTACTGTCCTGCAGTTGTTGTTGGAACCGTAAAGCTTGGTTTTTGGAGCGCTGGTGTAAAATCACGTATACGGATATCCCAAGTAATGAAATAACCAAAGCCAAACCTGTCCACATTCGATTCTCTCGGGTCAGGGATTCATTTTCGGCGATAAATTCATCGGTCTCAAAGCGTATTCGTGTAAATTTATTACGTTTCCGCCGTTCTAGTTGAACAAGACTATCGTACAAAGCAGTGTATCTTTCTGTATATTTCAGGTAATTCCTTGAATCGATACGGGCCAATAGGCTCAAGGAGGCCAGTAAACGTTTGTTGTTCGAGCCTTTTTCTGCGTGCTGCCTTGCCTTTTGGGCATTGATCAATGCATTGGTTGTGTCCTTTAGTGATAGATAGTATTCGGCAAGGGTATATTCCAGCAGTGATAGGCCCTCAATGTCATGTTGTTCCTCCCGGATCTGTTTAACCGTTTCCAGATCCCTAAAGACATTTAAGGTATCCCCCAATTTGAATCGGCTAAGGGCTAGGTTGTTAAGGTACAGGGCGTATAGGGAAGGTTCCCGAAACCGTAAGTTATCTTGGCCGAACATCGCTTTTTGGTAGTATTTCTTGGCGGCTGTATAATTGCCTTGGTCTTTATAGACGTTGCCTATGTTGTTCTGTATGCGGGGGTAAAATTTTTTTTTTGTTTTTCCATCATTTACCTTTGAAAGGTATTCCCCAGCCAGGTTAAAGTATTCGAGGGACCGGTTGTATTCCTTCAGTTCTTTTGTAATGGATCCCAGTAAATTATAGCAACGGTAAAGCCTAAGGTAATTGTCCAGTGGCTTTAACTGCTCAATGGCCTTGAAGGCATTTATTTCCGCACCTGTATAATCCTTGACAAAGGTCTGGATAATCGCCATATTATAGAACATTAGTCCTGAATGATGCATATCACCGATAGATCCAAACTGTTTTTGTGCCTTGGAGTAATGGTAAAAAGAACTGTCCATTACCATATTGGTCTTGAAAAATTCAGCTAGGTCCCAGTGGGCATTGGCCTCGGTAACTGTATCATTGACTTTTTGGGCCATTGAAATCGCTTTCCGGTTTACCGATCGGAACAATAAGGAGTCATTGAGGTCCAAATAGGCCAGGGAAAGTTTGGAATAATATTTTGTCCGTACGCTATCAATGGTGCTTTTATCAGCAGCTATGGATGCCTTTTTAAGCAACCCGGTTTTCTGTTCCAAGGGTATTTCGGGATTTCTCCCAAGGGATATCCAGCTTAAAACACTATCATTCGTAACGATTTGGATAGTTTCCGTTTTTTTTCCAGATAGGGAACAAGAATTTAGGCTTAGTACAATGCATAATAGAATATGCAATGACCATTTGGCTAAAAAGGGGGCTTTTGGAGGACTGGCTCTAAGCATTGTGACACTAATGTAAACAAAAAGACCTTAACCTTATAAAGATTAGGGTCTTTTTGTTTTTAAAGGAATTCTATTTGAACCCCTTTTTAATTGTTCATATAGGAAAGCAAATACTTTGTTGTGTATTCCTGGCCCCCTTCCCTAGGCCACGGATTCCCTTCTCTCCGTATCATGCGCACAGTCATCGCAGTAGGCCACGGATTCCCTTCTCTCCGTATCATGTGCACAGTCATCGCAATAGGCCACGGATTCCCTTCTCTCCGTATCATGTGCACAGTCATCGCAGGCTATTTTCTCCTGTTCTTGGGTTTCATCTACGTTGATCATCGCCATTGATCCGATCATTAGGGCTAATACGACCAAAATACTACTAAGTGTTCTTCTCATAATTCGATTTTAAATAAGATTTTTGTCAAGTTGTTGTTTGTTTTTATTACGTTGTAAAACTAATAAGACCCTAGGCCTAAGTTTTTGTAATCTAAAAGATACAAGTATTCAGTACAGTTTTAGGGGTATTTAATTAAGTTTTGAAAGAATTTGCTTAATTATTGGAAAGGATTGAGGTTTTTGATAAAAGGTTCTTCACCTCATCGATATTTGCCTTATACGATTTTGAAAAAGGCAATCGTAGGTTCCGGAATTTTAAGGTGCAAACCGATTTACCATAGCTGATACCCGAAATGAAAATAGTATTGACAATATAACTCTGGTGGATTCGCATGAAATTTGGAGGTAATTGGCTTTCAAATGTTTTGAGGGTCTTGTAAGCATTGACTACAGTACCATCTTTCATAATAAATTCCGTAGTATTGTTATCGGCTTGGAGGTAAAGGATATCATTCGTGTTCAAGTATTGGAAATCCCGATATGATTTTAAGCAGATCGTTGTGGCTTGTGAATGAACAGGGAAAGGTTCAGGTACCTGCTTTTTGATACGTAGTAAGGATTTTCGTATATCAAATTCATTGTAGGGCTTTAACCAGTAATCGAAAAAACCATTTTTAATGGCTTCATAGGCATAGTCCTTTGTCTTGGATATACCAATAATGACCGGTAATTTATTTACATACTGATGGAGTTCCATGACCATTTGGAAATATTCGGGGGCATTTTCATCCAAGTTCACAAAAACAATGTCAGGGGAATATTTTAAAATTGCATTTAGGCCCTCATTGCTGTTTTTGGCTAGGGAAGAACACGAAAAATCACCGTATTCCTCCAAAAAATGCTGCAATTGCAGATTGGAAGTGGCGTCAGAATCGATAATGGAGTAATTGAATCCCAATGAGTAGCTATTTATCGATAGTAAAGTTATAATAGTCACGGAATCAATGACCTAGGAAAACCTTATAATAAATGAGGTTTTTGTCTGAAATTCATTGAAACACCCCAATATGGAAGAAAAAACGCATTTATAAATAAGAATTAACAACTTAAGAATACATTTATACGATCCAATATTACCGATCATATCATTTTTTGTCAATGGACAAATGCCCCATAATGCCGTTTAGGGTCGGTAAGGTTATCGTTAAATATGGCTTTAATCATAGGGAGCGACAGCTAGCAGGTCCAATCCCCCGATACTTGCCTCGAAATGGGAGGATTTTCCGGAAGTATACCTTCTGCCCTTGGGTCAGGGTTGGTTCAGGCTTTTTTTACTGAAAACCGTTTAGATCGATCGTATTAATGCCCCCGTGTGAATCATGGGCGACCACTACCCCATTGCGGATCACCAAAAGCTGGGGTGATTGGTGCACGACCTGGAATTTGATGCCGGTTTCATCGGAAACCTCCCTAAAACCATGCAAGTCCAAATAATAGAGGTCAAACCGATCCTTGGGGAAATCATAATTGGCATTAAATGTATTGAATACCATTCTGCTGATGGCACAGGTCGTTGAATGTTTGAATATTATTTGAGGTTTGTTTTTTGATCTTTCGACGATTTCATCCAATTGATGTACCGAAACCAAGGGTTTCCAAGGTGTATTTGCTTTTTCTTTCCCGGGTTCCTTTCCGTTCTTTCCAAAAAAGTCCTTAAATAATCCCATGAATGTATCTTTATCTTTAGGTCATTTTCGGTTCAAATGCCACAAACTGCCTTAATGTCTTGTTTTTTCAAGGTTTTTACAGACATTTTGTCTGTTCCTTGTGCTTGGTAGGATTATTGACATCCGTATATCAAAAATAATCCATAACAAGAAAAAATAAGACATATGAACTTTAATAATTTTACCATAAAATCACAGGAAGCCGTTCAGCTTGCCCAACAAATTGCGCAAGGGATGGGCCACCAACAGATTGAGAACGAGCATCTATTCAAGGCAATTTCGCAAGTAGATGAGAATGTACTCCCATTCATTCTGAAAAAACTAAATGTCAATACCGGTTTACTGGGCCAAATCCTTGATAAGGAACTGGAAAGTTTCCCCAAAGTAAGTGGAGGGGAGATCATGGTCTCAAGGGAAGCAGGGAAAAGCTTGACAGAAGCGGGTATTATAGCGAAAAAGATGGAGGATGAATATGTTTCCATAGAGCACGTTCTATTGGCCATACTCAAGTCCAAAAGTAAAATCGCACAAATCCTAAAAGACCAAGGAGTCACGGAAAAAGACCTTAAAAAAGCCATAGGGGAACTTCGAAAAGGCGAAAAAGTAACCTCCCAAAGTGCGGAGGAGACCTATAATGCCCTTGAAAAGTATGCACGTAACCTTAACCAAATGGCCGACAGTGGAAAATTAGACCCTGTTATTGGCCGGGATGAGGAAATCAGGCGTATTTTACAGATTCTCTCAAGAAGAACCAAGAACAACCCTATGTTGGTGGGTGAGCCTGGTGTTGGTAAAACAGCAATCGCTGAAGGATTGGCCCATAGGATCATTCAGGGCGATATACCCGAAAACTTAAAGGACAAGGTCATATACTCTTTGGATATGGGTGCATTGATCGCAGGTGCCAAGTACAAGGGGGAATTTGAAGAGCGGTTGAAATCAGTGATAAAGGAAGTAACCTCTTCGGATGGTAACATCGTACTCTTTATTGATGAAATCCATACCTTGGTGGGCGCAGGTGGCGGCCAAGGGGCGATGGATGCCGCGAACATTCTCAAGCCTGCCTTGGCTAGGGGGGAGTTAAGGGCGATAGGCGCAACCACATTGGATGAGTATCAAAAATATTTTGAAAAGGACAAGGCCTTGGAACGTAGGTTCCAAAAGGTAATGGTCGATGAACCTGATACCGAAAGTGCTATTTCCATCCTTAGGGGAATCAAGGAAAAATATGAGGCACACCATAAGATCCAGATCAAGGATGAAGCCGTTATGGCAGCCGTAGAACTTTCACAACGGTATATAACCAATAGGTTCTTGCCAGATAAAGCTATCGACCTTATGGATGAAGCCGCTGCCAAACTCCGTATGGAAAACAATTCAAAACCAGAGGAACTGGATATCTTGGACAGGAAGATCATGCAACTCGAAATTGAAATAGAGGCCATTAAGCGTGAAGACGACCAGGACAAACTCAACCTTTTACATGAAGATTTAGCCAATATCAAGGAAAAGCGCAACGAAATCTATGCCAAATGGGAAAGTGAAAAAACCGTGGTCGACTCCATACAGAGAATAAAAAACGATATAGAGAATTTTAAATTGGAAGCTGAGCGTGCCGAGCGTAGTGGGGATTATGGTAAAGTAGCGGAGCTGCGTTACGGTAAGATAAAGGAGGCCCAAGAGAAATTAGTTGTCCTTCATCAGGAAATGTCGGAACAGCAAGAAGGTGATACCTTGATCAAGGAAGAGGTTACTTATGAGGACATTGCCGAGGTGGTTGCTAAATGGACCGGTATCCCTGTAACCAAGATGTTGCAAAGTGAGCGTGAGAAACTATTAAAACTTGAGGATGTACTCCATAAACGTGTGGTTGGGCAGGATGAGGCCATACAGGCCGTATCCGATGCCATACGCAGAAGTAGGGCCGGGCTCCAAGATACCAAGAAACCCATAGGCTCGTTTTTGTTCCTCGGTACTACAGGGGTCGGTAAAACCGAGCTTGCCAAGACCTTGGCCTCTTACTTGTTCGATGATGAGAATGCAATGACCCGGATAGACATGAGTGAATACCAAGAGCGCCATTCCGTTAGTAGATTGGTAGGGGCACCTCCAGGATATGTTGGTTATGATGAAGGGGGACAGCTTACCGAGGCCGTAAGAAGGAGGCCTTATTCCGTTGTTCTGTTGGATGAGATCGAGAAAGCACATCCCGATACGTTCAATATTCTTTTGCAGGTCCTGGATGAAGGCCGGCTTACCGACAATAAAGGCCGTATTGCCGATTTCAAGAACACGATTATCATAATGACCAGTAATATGGGTAGCCATATTATTCAAGAGAAGTTCGAGAATAATAATGATATCTATAGTGCCTCCGAAGCGGCACGGGTAGATGTTCTGGAGCTATTGCGAAAAACGATCCGGCCAGAGTTTTTGAATAGGATCGATGATATTATCATGTTCACACCTTTGAACAAGGAAGATATCATACAGATAGTAAAACTCCAGTTGGAACAATTGAAAAAAATGTTGGACAAACAGAACATCACAATTGATGCCACCGATGAGGCCATTACACATCTTGCCAATAAGGGGTATGATCCCCAATATGGTGCAAGACCTATAAAAAGGGTGATTCAAAAAGAAGTGTTGAATAATTTATCCAAAAAGCTTCTTAGCGGGGCCATAAAAGCGAATAGCGTAATTTTGATCGACTCCTTTGATGACCAATTGGTCTTCCGAAACGACAATGGATTAGCAAACTAATAGAGTCCTTTCTCTAGATAAAGGCCATGACCGATACCGTCATGGCCTTTATTTTCATCAACAATATATACCATACAGTATATGGTTTTTTTTATCTTCGTATAAAATAGCTGCAATATGACTACTAAAGCTGAAAGAACGACTGCCTTTATAATTGAGACCGTTGCCCCGGTTTTTATCAAATATGGTTACGTGGGTACCAGTATGAGTGACCTTACGGATGCAACAGGATTGACCAAGGGGGCTCTTTATGGTAATTTCGAAAATAAGGAAGCCCTTGCGCTTGCGGCCTATGAGTACAGCGTAAAGAAACTCTTAAAGGCTATTGATGGGCATCTGGCCATTGATGGTGGTTCTTTGGATAAATTATTCTCCTTGACCAAATTTTATAGCCATTATGATACTTTTATCCAGGAATTGGGTGGCTGTCCCGTATTGAATGTTGGGATAGATGCACAGAACAACAATAAATTGTTGGCCGCCGCCTCGCGCGAAACGATAAGGACCATAGAGGGTAAGATCGCATTGGTACTTGAAAATGGTGTGAACAACAATGAACTAAGGTTGCCGGTAACCCCGCTTCAATTTGCAAAACAGTTCTTTACCATGTTGCAAGGGGCCATTGCCATGAGTACCATGACCCAAGATCGCAAATACCTTGTGAACACAGTGGCCTATTTAGAAGTACTGGTCAAAAAGGAAATCAAGAAATAACGGTTTTTCACTTATTGGGACTATCTTATAAAGTGTGTAAATAGGAAATGGTCCACGCCCATCAGGAACTGGGGCATCATATTAAATCAGTTTATTTTTAACATACACGGTTAATGGGATAGTGTCACTTATTCGGACACTACCCTGTATATCCAGGTCTTTTCGGTATAACGACCATTTAATTTACTATCACGTGCCTTACGGGCCTCACCCATGGACTCATATCGTCCTAAATATACATAGTTTAATTTATTCTTGTTTCTTAAAAATGATCTTGGTTGTAACCCTTTCTTGGTAAGGTCGGACATAAAGGCATTTAAATACTTTTTAGTACCAAAGACATTGGCTATTAGGTAATAACCGGGCTTTAGGCCATCTTCCCCTGAAGCCTCCTCATATTTCTCGTCGGCTTTAGGCTTTTCCTTCTCGGCCTGTTTGGCCAATTTCTCCTGTAATTGTTTTTCTTTGGCCACATTTTCCGCGGTGACTTTAGCGATATTGATCGAATCCTGCTTGTGTTTTCGCTCTTTTTCTACTTGATCGGATATGTTTTTGCCCCCCTCCCTTTCTTTCTCTTTTTCTTTCTCTTGTAATTTAAGGGATTCCCTTTTCCCTTTACGGGTCATTTTTTCTTTTTCCCTGGTTTCCTGCTTAAGGGCCAATGCTTCCGCTTTGCCCAATTCTTCTTTTGAAGATCTATCAATCTTGGGAGCCTGTGCTATATTTTCCTTTTTCTGTTCTTCTTCCTGATCTATTTTGTCCACTTTTTTCCTTGCGGTAAATCTATCAAAACTGTATACCGTGGTCAATTCGAAAGTTGGGTCATTCCCCTTTAAATCGGAATCTGTTCCAAACTCGACCAAGGCACCGATAGAAAAACGATCTATAATTCTTCCGCCACCGCCAATGGCCATTCCGTAAAAGCTGTTATAACCTGCCTGTGCCCAAAATTTATTCGTTGATAAAACCGTACTCAGTCCTATTTGTGTATCATAACTTGGGATTGATTTTATGTAGAGCATTGGTCTTATGGTCGAAGTACCCCTGGAAGTTCCTAAAGAAACAGGTATGTCATATGAGACCGTTCCCAAGAATATTTTCTCGTCAGGAGAGGTATTCCCTTCCTTTTGGTCCATATTATAATCGAACATGTTCTCTGAAGAAAATCCGATGTGCAGGCCATCATAAGTAAATTGTATACCTGGGGCAAATTGAAGTATAAAATCTTCAGAGGGAGTGGATAATGGTAATAAGACCTGTGGGTCACCTTGAAAAGGATTTCCTGAGAATTCCTGTTGGTACGCAAAAAGATTCAAACCAAAGGTTAGGCTTATACGATTGTCGAAATCATAGCGATATGCGTAGTTTATAACCCCTCCGGTATTAAGGTGGACATTGGTGTTATGCTGGTAAAATCCTGCCCCTATAGATGAGGCACCATTCAATTTTCCCGTATAATTCAGGAAAAAGGTAGAGGGGTCACTATCGATGGTTTGCCACTGCCAACGACTCCATAGCCCAATGGAATGGCCATTGCCATAAATATTGGAAAAGGCTGGGTTTAAAATAGTTGAATTGGAATCAGTAAGGTTGTGCTGTCTCAAATCCACAGGGAGACCTCTTTTTTGGGCATGAAGGATACCAATAAATACTACGGAAAGAAGAGACAGTTTGAATTTTACCATATGCAAAAAAACAAAAAACAATGGGTATTACATACTATTTTCAAGTATTTTTAGTTAGATTGAATGAAAAGTTTTAAACTAATTAATTACTGATTATGAAGGTTTTAAAAGCATTGCCCATTTTTGTTCTTGTATTCGTTTTTATGGGTTGCAAGGAAGAGGAGCCTGCCGTTGTCGAGGATACCATATCCATCTTTTATTTTATCAGGCATGCGGAAAAAGAGAGGTATGACACCGAAAATCCAGATCCTGAACTGTCACAGAAAGGTCTAGGTAGGGCTATGCATTGGGCCGAGATCTTGGACGATGTGCCTATTGATGCCGTTTACACAACCGATTATGAGAGAACCCAGATGACAGCTGCCCCCATAGCGGTCAAAAAAAACCTGACTGTCCAAATTTATGACCCAGACCTTATTGACTTGGAGCAGTTCAAAGCGGATAATCTAAACAAAAAGGTTTTAGTGGTCGGACATAGTGACTCTACCCCTGATTTTGTAAACAAACTGATAGGTCAGGAAAAATATGACCAAATTGATGATGATCAAAATGGGAATTTATTCGTGGTTGAGATCGTCAATGGTATTGCGACGGATATGCGTTTGAACATTAATTGTAATTGCCCGGATTGACTTGGGTGTTTCCCGGTCCTGTTCTAAACGGTAAATCCGATTTCCCCATAATAAAAAGACTGTCAATCCCATGTGTAGGCAGAGGGTTGGCCTGTTTCTCCCCGTAGGGCAGGATACCCCCCTAATGTGATTGTGAAAACGCCTCTTGTCCTTCTTTATGGGGCTGCAAAATAATACGGACACAACAGAGGTTAGGGGATAATTCCATTTTAAGGAAATTGTGGATAGGATTATTGTCCCTATTTTTGTGTCGTTATGCAGAACAAGATCAATATAAAGAATAAGAAGGCTAGGTTCGAATACGAAATATTGGATAAGTACATGGCCGGTATTGTTTTATCGGGGACAGAAATAAAATCCATTCGCCAAAGCAAGGCATCGATATCCGAAAGTTTCTGTGAGTTCAATGATCGAGGCGAGCTGTTCATTGTCAACATGCAGATTGATGAGTATTCACATGCATCGCATTTTAACCATAAGCCCAAGGCAGAACGTAAATTGCTTTTGAGCAAACGTGAACTCAAAAAACTACAGAAAGAGGTCGCTTCAAGTGGTCTTACCATCGTTCCCTTGAACCTGTTCCTGAACGACAGGGGGTTGGCAAAGATGAACATCGCACTGGCAAAGGGTAAAAAGTTGTACGATAAGCGGGAGACAATGAAAGACCGTGACAATAAACGTGACCTGGATCGGATCAAGAAGAGTTATAATCGATGATCAACCTGTATTTACGAACACAGGCTAGTTCTTATCCTCCAATAAAGGAACGAACCTGAAAGAGCCCAATTCCTTTTTCTCGAATTCCTTTTCAGATTTTCTGATGAACAAGGTCATTATCTGATCATCTATCCCTACGGGAATAACGAGCCTACCCCCTATTCCCAATTGTGACAAAAGAGCCTTGGGAACCTTAGGGGCACCTGCCGTAACGATTATACTATCGAAGGGAGCCATTTCGGAAAGTCCTTTGTACCCATCCCCAAAAATGACCTTTTTGGGTCGATATCCCATTTTCTTGAAAAAAAGATTGGTCTTCTTAAACAATTCCAGTTGTCTTTCAATGGTATATACCTTGGCTTTCAGTTGCATTAAGATGGCGGTTTGGTAGCCACTGCCCGTACCGATTTCCAATACTTTGTGCCCTGGTTCAACTTCCAGTAATTCTGTTTGGAAAGCGACCGTGTAAGGTTGGGAAATAGTCTGGTCGGCAGCAATCGGGAATGCCTTGTCCTGATATGCATGCCCTTCAAAACTACTGTCCATGAACAAGTGTCTTGGCACCGTACGGATAGCATCCAATACTTTTGTGTCCGTTATTCCTTTGGCAATCAATACATCGGCCAATTTATTCCGCATTCCGCGATGTTTAAGCGTATCTTTCAAGGGTAATTTCTTAATGGTTCGGTTAAAAAAAGCGAAGTTAACAAAGTTTGCCTTAAGAATTAAGGAACTTACACTTTCCCACACAAAACTTTTGAAGGGCAATGTAGCGAAACTACCAAACTATCGTTATTTTTGGAAAAAATACCATCTATGCTTAAAGTCGGAGTTTTAGGGGCGGGACATTTAGGGAAAATCCACCTTCGCCTACTCAACGAATCCCCAAAATACGATCTAACTGGTTTTTATGACCCGGATGTCATCAATGGTCATAGAGTGGCTGCCGAATTCGGGTACACTTATTTCGATAATATCAATGAACTTATCGATGCAGTGGATGTGGTCGATATTGTGACCCCTACACTTTCGCATTACGATTGTGCCAAAAAATCCATGGAGAAGGGCAAACATGTTTTTATCGAAAAGCCGATTACAAACACCCTTGTGGAAGCAGAGGACCTATTGCTTTTGGAAGTAAAACATGGTGTTAAAGGTCAAGTGGGACATGTGGAAAGATTCAATCCGGCATTCTTGGCGGTAAAGGACAAGATACATAACCCGATGTTCATTGAGGCCCACCGATTGGCCGAGTTCAATCCTCGGGGTACCGATGTACCTGTTGTCCTGGATTTAATGATACATGATATCGATGCCATTCTCAGTGTGGTGAATTCCAAGGTAAGGCAGATTAATGCAAGTGGGGTGTCGGTCATAAACAACTCCCCCGATATTGCCAATGCACGAATCGAATTCGAGAACGGATGTGTGGCCAACCTTACCGCAAGTAGGATCTCACTTAAAAATATGCGGAAATCCAGGTTCTTTCAACGGGATGCCTATATTTCGGTCGACTTTTTGGAAAAAAAGGCCGAGGTGGTCAAAATGAAGGATGCACCCGAATCCCCTGGGGATTTTGACATGATCATCCAAAATGCGGAGGGAACCAAAAAACAGATATATTTTGAAAACCCCGGGATAGAGAACAACAATGCCATCCTTGATGAGCTGGAAACATTCGCGGATGCCATTTCCTCAGACTCGACACCTGCCGTTTCGTTACGCCAAGGAACACATGCCTTACAGGTAGCATCGCAGATTATAGCTTCATTCTAAAAGATTCTTTATGAAAAATATAGCAGTTATCGGTGCAGGTACAATGGGTAATGGTATTGCCCACGTTTTTGCACAAAATGGATATAAGGTGAATTTGATCGATATTTCCAAAGAATCCCTTGATCGTGGAATTGCTACGATTACCAAGAATTTGGATCGGATGATGTCGAAAGGGAAGATCACCGGGGAGGATAAATCACAGGCCCTGAAGAACATCACTGTCCATACAAGACTATCCACGGGTATACCGGACACCGATTTGGTGGTTGAGGCCGCTACCGAACGATTGGGGACAAAGCTGGACCTGTTCAAGGAAATGGATGCCATTTCCGGACCCAACACTATTTTGGCCACGAATACCTCATCAATATCGATTACGGAAATTGCCGCCGTCACGGAAAAACCCGAAAAGGTCATTGGCATGCACTTTATGAATCCCGTACCCATAATGAAACTGGTAGAGATCATTCGTGGCTATAATACTTCCGATGAAACCACGAAAGCTATTATGGGCCTTGCCCTGGAATTGGGCAAGACCCCTACCGAGGTTAATGATTACCCAGGGTTCGTGGCCAATAGGATCTTAATGCCAATGATCAATGAGGCCATTGAGACCTTATACCATGGTGTTGCGGGTGTGCAGGAGATCGATACTGTCATGAAATTGGGTATGGCCCATCCCATGGGGCCATTGCAATTAGCCGATTTTATCGGGTTGGATGTTTGCCTTTCAATCCTTGATGTTATGTACGATGGATTCAAAAACCCGAAATATGCACCTTGTCCCCTATTGGTCAATATGGTCATGGCCAATAAACTAGGGGTAAAATCAGGTGAGGGTTTTTATGATTATAACGAGTCAGGGAAGGCAGGGACGGTCTCCCCCCAATTTAAATAAGACCTATGGCTATAATAAAACCTTTTAAGGCAATTAGACCCACAAAGGACAAAGTGGCCTATGTTACTTCCCGGTCATATCAAGAATATTCCGAGGAGGAATTAGAGGCTACATTGCGTTTTAACCCATTCTCCTTTTTGCATATTATCAATCCCGGGTACAAGTTTTCAAAAGAGGTATCGGGAGAGGAACGTTTTAAATTGGTCAACAATCGCTATCTGGAATTTTTAGAGAGTAATATCTTCTTAAAAGACAGTAAGGATAGTTTTTATATTTATCAGATAGAGAAGAATAAGTTCAAGACATGTGGCTTTTTCTGTGCTACAAGTGTCCAGGACTATCGTGACGATATTATAAAAAGGCATGAGGCCACACTAAGCCAACGGGAACAATTGTTCGCCAAATATCTGGATACCGTCGGTTTTAATGCAGAGCCTGTTTTGATTACCTACCCCAATAAGAGTTCTATCCAGGCCCTTATCGATAACGAGAGGCAAAAAAGGCCCGAGTACTTCTTTACAACCCCGGATAAGATCAAACATACCCTTTGGGTGGTTTCCAATACTGATTCCATAAAGGAATTGGTACAGGAGTTTGAAAAGATAGGATCGTTGTATATTGCGGATGGCCACCATCGAAGTGCCTCTTCCAATGTATTGGCCAATATTTCCAAGGAAAGGAACCCTGGCCATACGGGTCAAGAACCTTACAATTACTTTATGAGCTACCTGATTCCTGAATCCGAGATACGGATCTATGAATTCAACCGTATGGTAAAGGACTTGAACGGATTGACCAAAGAAGAGTTCCTGATAAGACTCGATGCGTTCTTTAGGATGGAGAACAAGGGGAGTGTCCCTTATAAGCCCACCAAAAAACATCATTTCAGTATGTACCTGTGTGGGGATTTCTATTCGCTTTTCCTTAGGAAAAAGGTATATGGGTTTACGGATACCCTGAGTAGACTTGACACCCAAATACTTTATAAGACCATATTGGACCCTATTTTGGGGATCAAGGACCTGCGCAATGACAAACGCATACATTATGGCTATGGCAAGCATAATGTCATTCAAATGAAAGAAGATATTGATAACGGGAAATTCCAAGTTGGCTTTGGCCTTTTGCCCTTGAAGATGAATGATATAAAGGCCATAGCCGATGCAGGCTTGGTCATGCCTCCCAAAAGCACCTATATTGAGCCAAAACTGAGAAGTGGAATGGCCATTTATGAGTTTTAATATTTAGTTTGATATGTCTGTACGATCGAGTCTTGAGTCCATAAAACAAACATTGCCCAAGCATGTGACCTTGGTCGCTGTTTCAAAGACAAAGCCCCAAGCGAGTATCCTAGAGGCCTATGATGGTGGCCAGCGTATATTCGGTGAGAACAAAATACAGGAAATGACCGAAAAATGGGAGGCTTTGCCAAAAGATATTGAATGGCATATGATCGGTCACGTACAGCGTAACAAGGTCAAATATATGGCCGGATTCGTTTCATTGATACATGGAGTGGATAGCCTTAAACTTTTAAGGGAAATCAACAAACAGGCGAAAAAGCACAACCGTACCATACCTTGCCTGCTACAGATACATATTGCCCGGGAGGAGACAAAATTCGGGCTGGACCAAACCGAACTGAACGACCTTGTCCGGTCAGGGGAGTTCAAGGAACTTGGCCATGTTGATATTGTCGGGTTAATGGGTATGGCCACCTATACCCATAATCAGGATCAAATAAGGAATGAATTCAGATATTTAAAATCCATATTCGACAAATTAAAGGGTTCCCTGCCCCATGTTTCAGTATTATCAATGGGGATGAGTGGTGATTATAAAATAGCTGTCGAGGAAGGTAGTACCATGGTGCGTATAGGGAGTAGTATCTTTGGGACAAGGGATTACCCCCATTAACCATAAAAATGATAAAGGCGATTTTGATGTATGCGATACTTGACATAGAAACTACGGGAGGAAAATACAATGAGGAGGGCATTACGGAAATAGCCATCCATAAGTTCGATGGCAAAAATGTCGTCGACAAGTTCATAAGTTTGATAAACCCAGAAAGGGAAATACAACCTTTTGTGGTCAACTTAACAGGTATCAACACTAAAATGCTCCGTACGGCCCCCAAGTTTCATGAGGTGGCGAAACGAATTATCGAGATAACCGGGGACTCGGTTCTCGTTGCCCACAATGCCCAGTTCGATTATAGGATATTAAGAACCGAATTTAGACGTTTGGGATATAATTTTGAACGCAAGACCTTATGTACCGTGGATCTTTCAAAAAAACTCTTGCCCAACGTGGAATCATACAGTCTGGGTAAATTGGTAAGGACCCTTGGGATTCCCATGAGCGAGAGGCATAGGGCCAACGGTGACGCCATTGCAACGCTCAAACTTTTTAAATTACTGCTTGCAAAGGATACCGAAAAGACCATCATTAAGGAAGTGGTCCGAGAAAAGACCCATGGTGAACTTTCGCAGAGACAATTGGATATTGTTGGACAAATGCCTTCCGAGACCGGATTGTATTACATGCATGACAGAAAGGGGGAAATACTTTTCCTTGGAAAAAGCACCAATATAAAAAAACGGGTAAACCAACACTTTACAAAAAGTGGGGACAGGGCGAGACAACTTCAAAAAGAGACCAAGACCATTACCTTTGAAGAAACAGGAAGTGAGCTTGTTGCCCTATTGAAAGAGAATGGGGAACTCTTGAGGAACAATCCAAAATACAACTCCAATTCACGTAAAAAACGATTGCAGGCCCTTTACATGGTATCCGATGCCGAAGGTTACCAAAGATTTGAAATAGGCCCTTACGACAAGGATAGGAAATATGTAACAACATTCAATAGCCTTCTTTCGGCAAAAAGATTCCTCCGTAAGATCACAGAGGAATTCCGGCTTTACCTTGATCTTAATGACACAGAAAAAGAAGAGGTTTGTGCGAAATCCCCAAAGGATAATTGCCCAGGTCAAGAGACACCTATGGACTATAACCTGAGGGCACGGAAAGTTTGGGGAAAATACAGTCTTTTTGGCAAGACGATACTCATAATCGATAAAGGAAGGGAAATAGGGGAATATAGTGCCATATTAATAAAAAATGGTATATTTCAAGGGCTGGGGTATTATGATCTAAACCATCAGATCAATAATCTCGATATTTTGGAGTCAATTATAACCCCAATGAAAGGTGATGTGGTAACAAACCATATTATTGACTCCTATCTAAGACAAAAACGAGTTAAAAAAATAATTGACCTTAAGAATTAAGTTTTGGGCACCAAGAAAAAGAACCGGGATTGGCGGGCAACCATACATGAGGTCATATATGGGACCCATACTCCTGCGGGTAGATTATTCGATATTATATTGTTGATAGTTATCCTATACAGTATTGTAATCGTAATGCTCGAGAGTGTCCCTAGGTTCGACAAACATTACCATGATTTTTTCAATATATCGGAATGGGTGGTCACCATGCTTTTTTCCATTGAATATATCTTAAGGCTTATCAGTATAAAAAGACCCAGTAAATATGTATTCAGTTTTTTTGGAATAATAGACCTGCTCTCCACGATTCCCAAATACCTGACGTTTTTCTTTTTACAGACCCAGTTCCTAACAGCATTTAGGGCACTTCGCTTGTTACGGGTTTTTAGGATACTGAAATTGGTGCGATTCGTTGGGGAATCGAATAATTTGGTCAGGGCACTTAAGGCAAGCAAGACCAAGATATCCGTATTTGTATTCTTCGTACTCGTGATTTCTGTCTTATTGGGTACCATTATGTACTTGGTAGAAGGCCCTACCCATGGATTCAACAGTATTCCACACAGCATTTATTGGACAATCGTGACCTTGACCACCGTGGGGTATGGCGACATCTCCCCAGAAACCCCTTTGGGACAGTTTATAGCAGCTTTCATCATGATCATAGGTTATGGTATTATTGCGGTACCGACCGGAATAGTCTCCGCTGAATATGCCACCCATTCGAAGAACCAAAAGGACCATAATGACGAAGGTCGTTCCTGCCCCAGCTGTGGGACTGACATTAAGCGTTCCGATGCCGAATACTGTAGAAAATGTGGGTATAAACTAATTGGGGAATAGTGAAGGACAAAACCCTTATCTCGGTAGTGGGGCCAACCGCAATTGGCAAGACAAGTCTGGCCATTTCACTGGCCCAACATTATGGTGCGGAAATCATATCCGCCGATTCACGCCAGTTCTATAAAGAATTGCAGATAGGGACCGCCGTTCCCGATAAAGAGGAACTGCTTGCCGCCAAACATCACTGTATTCAACATAAAAGTGTCCTTGACCACTATTCCGTAGGTGATTTTGAAAAGGAAGCCATTGGTATCTTGGACGATTTGTTCAAAACCAATGATGTGGCCATTCTTGTCGGGGGTAGCGGCCTATATGTCGATGCCGTGACAAAGGGGTTGGACGATTTTCCTACCGTTCCTCCGCACTATCGTGGGAATTTGAACAAAATACTTGGGAAATACGGGATCGGGGAGCTTCAGCGCCAGTTGAGATTTTTTGATGAAACCTACTACAATAAGGTCGATCTGGAAAACCCGCATCGATTGATCCGTGCCTTGGAAATCTGTATGGCCACGGGCAAACCGTATTCATCATTTCTTGATAAGAAGAATGTAAAAAGACCGTTCGATACCCTTACCATTGGCCTAAAGGCCGAACGAGAGGTCATTTACGGTAGGATCGACCAACGAGTGGATATAATGATCGAGAAAGGACTCTTGGGAGAAGCCCGGAAAGTATATCCGCATAGAGCGTTAAATGCATTGCAAACAGTCGGTTATAAAGAGCTTTTCAATTATTTTGACGGTACTTGGACCTTGGACTTCGCTATTTCGGAAATTAAAAAGAACACGAGACGGTTCGCAAAAAGACAAATGACCTGGTATAGGAAAAATGAAGGAATCCTCTGGTTTGATATCCAAGATGCCCATGACCTTATCATAGAAAGTATTGATAAAAGGGCAACTAGGTAATACCATAAGGATTTGGTGCCATGGGGCTTCCGAGGAACGAATTTTTTAAATTCCCGCAAACGGTATGATCCAAAAAGGAACAATACCCAAGACACTATAAGAAAGGGATAAAAAAAGCCCTGATGACGTATAACATCAGGGCTTCGCCTTTCATGTAGTCCAACTCTTATTCAGATTCGGTCTTAATGACCAACCTAAAGCCTTCCCCGTGAATATTCAGTATCTCAACGGTATCATCACGCTTAAGGTATTTACGTAATTTTGCAATGTAGACATCCATGCTTCTGGATGTGAAATAATTATCGTCCCTCCAGATTTTGGTCAATGCCAATTCCCTAGGCATCAGGTCATTTTCGTGCAGGGCCAATAACCGTAACAATTCATTTTCCTTTGGGGAAAGTTTAATGGCCTCCTCATTCTTGTATTTAAGGAACCGCAATTTGGAATTCAGGTGGAAACCACCGATCTGGAATTCGAATTTCTTACTGTCCGCCAAGGTACTGGAAGCCTTTCTTTGGATTATAGCCTTAAGTTTCATTAACAATACCTCTGAATCGAAAGGTTTGTTCAGGTAGTCATCCGCCCCGGCCTTATATCCTTTAAGGACATCTTCCTTCATTGTCTTGGCTGTAAGGAATATTATGGGTACGTTCTCATTCTTTTCCCTAATCTCACGGGCAAGGGTGAAACCATCTTTATAAGGCATCATAACATCCAGGATGCAAACATCATAATTGTCCTTTTTGAACTTCTCAAATCCCTCCATACCGTTCTTTGCCAACGTTACATCAAAATTGTTCATTGACAGGTAATCCTTCAATACGATCCCAAAATTGGGATCATCCTCTACTAAAAGTATTTTTTTATCGATTGTTTCCATAATTAATTAAATTAAGGGTAGTTTAATATAGAAAGAACTTCCTTTGCCTTTTTCACTTTCCACATAAACCTCACCTTGGTGATCTTCTATTATTTTTTTCACATAGGCTAGCCCCAAGCCATGTCCTTTCACATTATGTATGTCTCCCGTATGCTCCCTATAGAACTTCTCGAAAACTTTTTTCACTACGGCCTTACCCATTCCCGCACCCTGATCTTTTATCTGGATCACGATATTGTTCTTGACCACTTCTGTATAAATATCGATTTTAGGGGCATTGGGGGAATACTTGATGGCATTGTCCAATATGTTGACGATAACATTGGTGAAATGCATCTCATTGGCCAAAACCTCTGACCTACCAGCATTCAGGTACGTTTCAATATAACCTCCCCTGTCATCCACGATCAATTCTACATGGGCTATGGCATCATGTATTATATCGTGCACATCTACCCGATCTTTCCTGATATCCAATTGGTTCTTCTCCAATTTCGATATACGGAGCACATTTTCCACTTGGGCGTGCATTCTTTTATTCTCGTCGCGTATCATTTGAAGGTACCTCATGACTTTTTCCTTATCATCGATTACCTGTGGGTTCTTTATTGCTTCAACCGCCAGGTTAATGGTCGCGATCGGTGTTTTGAACTCATGGGTCATATTATTGATGAAATCGGACTTTATCTCTGATATCTGCTTTTGCCTTATCAGTTGGTATATGGCACTTGAATAAGCAATTATGATAATGAGTGTGAACAAAAGTGACAAGGCCGCCATTCCTATGATCGATCGTATTAGAAACCGCTTTTCCTTTGGGAACGTTATCAGCAGGGAATAATCCGAGTTTCCTTCGGAGTCCTTGAATATCAAGGATTTGTATGGTGTTGGGTTCTGGAATCTGAATTTCCTCGATTTTACCGAGGTTGGTAGTCCCTTACTTGCGATACCATATTCATAATCAGTGTTTATATTACGATTGGCCAACTCCCGTTCCAGCAACAATTCTATTTCTTGTTTCGATACCCTGTTGTGTATGGGGACCCGTTTGGCAAATTCACCGAACATATCCTCAAAAGCCGATATTTCCATTGATGTCAATCCCCCTATCTTCTCGATTTTCTCAATTGGGGTGAACCTGCTCTGGTGGTTGTTATCAAGACCCAGGTCTTCCTTAAAGGTCGCTTTTAAACGCCTACTGGTATAGTTTTTTATGGTCGTGGTATCCTCTCCCGTACCATTGTCAAAGAACGTTGATGCGATATTATATTCTTCCTCTAAAATACCGTGGGAATAATAATGTATCTCATCGGAACTAATATCTTGGTCGATAAAAAAGAAGTTCTTGAAATGTGAACTTTTCAGGTCCCCTATACTGTCCTTTATATTCACATATCTATCAAAATAGTCATTCTGCTCCCTTCGGGTAATCTTATCGGTAACCTTATCGAGTACATCGGACACACTGTTCGAAAACTGTTCTTCCTTATCCTCGACGGACTTCTTTATCCAATAACCCTGTACAAAGATTATCCCTATCAATGAGAGGCTCATTAGAATGACCAATAGCACGAACAACCTCTTATTCATCTACCTGTAAAATTAGAAATTTAACAACTAGTATTTTAACGTTTAACCTAACCTTAACAAAATTGTTAAAATTGCTCACAGTCCGCTATGGTCAAGTAGAACCCCATGAACCTCCCTTACCTTTGATTTGGTGTTGTCCAATGAGATATTGTGGATAACATAGTCGGACAACGATATCTTTCGTAAATCGTCCCATTGGTTGCCCATACGGGCCAGGATACTCGATTTTGTGGTTTTGTCCCTTTCAACTATTCTTTGAATACGGATTTCTTCCGGGGCAGTGACCAAAATGACCTTGTCGTAGAAGTCTTGAAGCCCGTTTTCAAATACAATGGCGGATTCTTGGATTACATAGGGGGCTTTTTGTTTCTTTGCCCATTTCAGAAAATCTTTACGAACCGCAGGATGTACTATCCCATTTAATTGGGCCAATAGTTTTTTGTCCCCAAAAATTTTTTGGGCTATGAATTCCCGGTCCAAGGTTTCATCCTTGTATGCCCCGTCTCCCAAAAGGGCTTTTATGGCCTTCCGTGTTTTCTTCGAGGACTCCATGAGCTTTTTAGCTTTTTTGTCAGAGTTGTAAACAGGAACCCCAAGTTTCCTGAACATATTGGCCACTGTGGATTTGCCGCTTCCGATCCCTCCTGTCAATGCAACAAAGATCATTGTTTCCTCAATATGAATTCAACTTCTTTTTCATTCAATTTCGCACTCTGAAGGGTCCCTGTTTTTTTTAGTAATTTCAGGCCAATTGTTTTTGATTCATCGTTGTTTATTGTCGAGTTGTAATCGGCGATTACCTCAAAACTGGTACTGTCCAAAAGTTTCAATTCACCCAAAGTGCCCTTGCAGAGGATTCCCACCTTATTGGGGAAAATCCTGATCTTATATTTTTGGGGAAGGTTGATTACTTTTATGGGCACTTCAACGACCTTCTCCGAAAACCGTGTCACCTTACCATGTATCACGACTCTATCACTGGAATATGTAATATTGCCCAACCCTGGACTCTTGTAAAGTGCCATCTCCTTGGTGAAGTCCGATGATATTTCCGACAATTCCATTGAAACCGTATTAACCCTGTTTATGGTATCTATGATGTCCACTGCCCCTTTTATGGTTATCTCTTTGGGCTCTATGGATAGTGGGCCATTCAAAATATGGTTTTGCAACAAGGAAATATCAAGTTGTGGGTTGACCGGGACAATTTTCGTGCCCAACTGGGTAAATTTGAAAAACAAGGTGTCATTATCAATATCAAGGACTGTCATGGACCGTAGTTGCTTATCGATTTGTTTTCTGTAAATATCTGGAGGAATATAATACCTGCCTTTTAAAAGGGTGACACTGGATAGGTCTATCCCGACTTGTTTGTTCTTGACGTTGAAACTTAAAAATTGGAACCCATTGGCCCTTAACCTTACATCAACCTGTTTTTTTGAGACCTTGTTAAGCGATAGGCTATCGGGGATATTATGGAATTCCAGATTAAAGGTGGCATTATTGGTGTATGTCTCGGAGAGCTTGCTCAAAAACCAAATCAAACTAGAACACAAAAGGGAAATCAAAAATATCTTTGCCTTCCTTTTTTTTAATATGTTCCTGATTTCCGGTATCACTTTGTGGTAATTCTAATTGAAAAATAATTTAGGGAATAACTCTTGGGGTCTTTTTTTGCTGAAATTAATCCAAAAGGTTGATTTAAGGAAACCCAGGCCATACCCTGCAAATTGGATGCATACCGCTATAAGTGAGAGAAAGGCCACTTGGATATTTTTGTTCCTCATCAGTGAATCTACGAACAACACGATAAAATACAATATATAAAGACCTAGGGGTGTGACTATATTGAACAGCACTAAGATTAGGGAAACTATAAACCCCAAGCAAAAAAGTGTAGGGAACCAATACGTTATCTTGGCGGTTCCCGAGTGCCATTTGTTCAAAATAGGGCGAACCATCCCAAATCTATTCACCTGTATGAAAAATTTGTTCCAGTCAATCCGGCGCTTATGGTAAACAAAGGCCTCGGGAATCAATTTTGTATCGTATCCGCTGTTCCAAATCCGAATGGTCAGATCAGGATCCTCACCAGGATGTATTTTTCCATACCCCCCTACCCTTTCAAAGGCCTCCTTTGAAATCCCCATATTAAAACTCCTTGGCTGGAATTTATCTATAGTGGATTTACCTCCGCGTATTCCCCCTGTGGTGAAAAATGAGGTCATTGCATAGTTTATGGCCTTTTGGACATTTGAGAACGAACTATGTGCGGCATCGGGGCCCCCATAACAATGTACATAATCCTTATCGAGCGATTTCCCGGCCTCTTCCAGATATTGTGGGGGTAGGATACAATCGGAATCCAGTACGATAAAATAATTGCCCTTTGCCCGTGCCATTCCGTAATTTCTGGAATCCCCCGGCCCTGAATTATCCTTTTTCAAATAGGTGATGTCCAATTTATCGCGAAAGACTTCCACCTCACTTTCCGAACCAATACTCGATCCATCCTCAACAATGACCACCTCAAAAGGCTTTTTGTAGGATTGGTGGGTCAAACTCGCCAACAACTCCCTTATCTCATTGGGTCTATTGTATACAGGAATGATAAATGAAAAGAAAATATCCATAGAAAGCATTCTAAGTTATGTGGGTACTTTGTGATGTCCAATGGTTATTACCTAGATATCTATCGCAAAAACCGATGACAGGGACAATGAAAGTACTAGACGAATTTCTTCATAACCTCTTGACTTACCCCGGTATTCGAGAATCCGCCATCATGGAAAAGGTTTTGCATGGTCACTTTCCTGGTTAGATCAGAGAACAATGTCAGGGTATAGTCGGCACATTCCAATGCTGTTGCATTACCCAAAGGGGACATTTTCTCGGCATAATCCATAAAACCTCCAAATCCTTTTACGCCCTGACCTGCCGTTGTTGGTGTTGGGGATTGTGAGATGGTATTTACCCTAACCTTCTTTTCTTTTCCAAAGAAATAGCCAAAACTCCGTGCCACGGACTCCAAATAGGCCTTGTTGTCGGCCATATCATTATAGTCGGGGAAAGACCGTTGTGCCGCCATATAGGTCAAGGCTACGATACTACCCCATTCGTTCATGGCATCGGCCTTGAACAAACTTTGCATTACCCTGTGGAAAGACAATGCGGAAACATCCCAACCCTTATGTGAATATTCATATTTCTGGTCGGTATAGTGCCGCCCTTTACGAACATTGATGGACATACCGATGGAGTGCAGTACAAAATCGATCTTACCGCCAAGTATTTCCACGGATTGACTTACCAGTTTGTCCAAGTCCTCCGTGCTGGTCGCATCAGCTGGTATGACCTGAGATCCGGTCTTTTCCGCCAATTCACTGATCTTTCCCATGCGCATGGCGATCGGGGCATTGGTCAAGACAAATCTGCCTCCTTCCCCATGTACTCTTTCCGCAGTTTTCCAAGCAATTGAATTTGCGTCAAGTGCTCCAAAAATAATCCCTTTTTTTCCCTTTAATAAGTTGTAAGCCATGTTCGGTTTTTCTTAGTTGATAATACCCAAAGATATTTAAAAAATGTTATATAAAAGTTTATGTTCCTTGATAACTTAAAGATGTTGGTCCAATAATTGCCTCGCATGGGCCAAAGCAAAATCTGAAAGTTCCTTGCCCCCTAGCATTTCTGCCAATTCCAACACCCTTTCTTCTTGGGAGAGTTCCTTCATATTCGTCAATGTGCTTCCTCCCTTGTCCTCTTTGTAGACTTTGAAATGGTGATTTCCCTTTGAAGCCACTTGTGGTAGGTGCGTTATGGAAAAGACCTGCATGGTTTTTCCCATCCCGAGCATAATATCCCCCATTTGGTTTGAGATTTCACCGGAAACACCAGTATCGATTTCGTCGAACATCATGGTGGGAAGGTTTTCGCATTTGGCCATAATCGATTTTATGGTCAACATAATACGTGAAAGCTCCCCCCCTGAAGCGACTTTCTTGATATCCCCAAAATCAGTTCCCTTGTTGGCCGCGAACAAAAATGACAATTCATCCTTGCCGTTGGGTTTGAATTCCCTGGCAGGACCTAACTCGATCTTAAAACGGGCATTGGGCATCCCCAATAAGACCAATCGCTTTTCCATTTGGGCCTTTAATCCCGGAATGGTTTTTTGGCGTTTCTCTGAGATCTTGGCGGCCAGTCCTTCAAGTTTTTCCGTCTGTAGGGCCAATTGCCTTTGTTTGTCGGCAATAGTTGATTCTATATTCTCGGTTGCATCTACTTTTTCAGAAAGTTCCTCCTTTATCCTGATCAGTTCGGGAATCTCCTGTACGTTATGCTTTTTCTGAAGATTATAGATCAATTGCAACTTTGTATTGACCTCGTCCAATAATTTGGGGTCTAGGACAGCTTGCTCCGAAAGCCCCTGTAATTCCGAGGTAATATCGTCCATCTCGATAAAAACGGATTGTATCCTGGTATCCAAGGTTTCATATGCAGATCCAAAACCCGAAAGTTTGTTCGATACCTGTTTTAATGCGGACAATAGGGTTAGGATCCCAACTTGCTCATCATTCAACAGATGGTACCCTTGGGCCAATTGCCCAACAATGGTCTCCACATTACTTAATTGTTGGTATTGCTCTTCCAGTTCCTCTAGCATTCCTTCCTGCAGATGGGCCTCCTCAAGTTCTTTCAGTAAAAAGCTGTTGTACTCGTACTCTTTTATGGCATTACCCTGAAAATCGATCAATTCGGCCAATTCCCTTGAAATATCATAGTATACCTTTAATTGGTCGGAATATGTTCTTCGTAGCCCCTTAGTGTCTGCGAGGGAATCGATTACCTTTAATTGGAATTCGTTTTCCGCCAGTTGCAGGGTTTGGTGCTGGGAGTGCACATCGATCAACCGGTTCCCCAGTCTCGAAAGTACATCCAGGGTTACCGGGGTGTCGTTTATAAATGCCCGGGACTTTCCGCTAGGTAAGATTTCCCTACGTATAATCGTCTTTTCCTCAAAATCCAGATTATTCTTGGTAAAAAAATCCGATAGGCCATAACTACCGATCTCGAACTCACTTTCCACAATGCACTTTTCTTCCTTGTTGCGTAAGGTGGAAAGATCGGCACGTTTTCCCAGAACCAATGAGAGTCCCCCCAATAGTATGGATTTACCTGCGCCCGTTTCACCCGTAATACAGGTAAGTCCATGGCCGAATGACACATCAAGCCTATCGATCAATGCATAATTTTTAATAGAGAGCTTGCTTAGCAAAACCTTGGTTTTAGGATGGCGTAAAGATAATTTTTATTTCAGTTGAAAAAAATGGGGATCGATATTTTCTCCGACCTTTATATTGAACTCGTTTGGGCGATAGGCAAAAAGGATCCGATTCCCTGAGGCCTGCTTGGGAAACCCAACCGGATGCGGGTGTTTTTTGGATATGGAGGTGAACGGATATCAATATTTTATCTCGTTCCATGTACTTGAGTAAAGGGGGGCGATACGATTTAAGGTTTCCTTCAGCTTTACCACATCAACTTTGGGTCCATCAGAAAAAATATTCCGTATTTCATCCGATTTGGCATCGAAGAAAGTAGATGTCAAAAAAGCATTGGGTCTTCTCTTGATCATTGTTTCGAACAGGTTCATGGTGCCTGCTATTACCTGCTTGCCTGTACTATTGTTGTCGGCAAGGATATCGATTCCCTTTCTGTGATAGTTGTACATGGCAACCCGATACTCCCTATAGGTATTGGACATAAGGTTGTCTACCAATTCAAAGCGGCTGCGATCGGTGGATTGGTCCCACCCCACTGAGTTACTACTTTGTGCTTGGGTTACGATATTCTGGGCTTTTCTAAAATATTCAGTTCCTCCTTCAAGGGAGAAAGTATCTGCATCCAATCCTAAAATAAGATATGCATAGTATGCCACGACACTTACCAAGTTCGATTCAAAAACATTTTCATTGAAGACCAAGGGCTGGAACTCTATATATTCAAAACTGAATTGATTGTCCTTATAATTGAATACTGGTGTTTCGTATGAGGTGTTGAACACAGGTCTCGAGGATTGGACCTGGATATTCCCCTTGAACCTATTGGATTTGTAATCGGTAATGGTGATGAACATCTGGGCGTTTACACGTTCGTTTTCCTTATAGATTCGATTTGTCCATTTGGTCTTGTTCACAAAATCATTCAATGAACGCTCCAAGGTCTTGAAGATCTGTTGGTTCGTTTGCGACACCTGATCCGAATTAACGGTTACCACACAGTTCAGTTCCTGGGCGGAAACGGTAACAAGGGAAAAGATAAAAACTAGGACAACTGGGAAATTACGCATTCAATCGAGTTATGATTTCATTTAAAATATCCTTGGCGACTTCAGCCTTGGTTTTTAATTGAAACGCTTTAATCCGTGAATTCTTATCCAAAAAGGTTATTTTATTGGTATCACTGGCAAACCCCGCACCTTTATCATTCAATGAATTTAGAACAATGGCATCCAAGTGCTTTCTTTTTAACTTGTCCTTGGCGTTTTCGAGTTCATTTTCGGTCTCTAGGGCAAAACCCACCAAAAATTGATCGGTCTTCCTCTCCCCCAATGACAACAGGATATCTTTGTTTTTCACCAATTCCAAGGTGAGGTCCGTTTCCTTCTTTTTGATTTTTTGGCCCGCCACGGTTTTTGGTCTATAATCGGCCACGGCGGCAGCGGATATCATTATATCACAATCTTCAAAATGATCATGGGCGGCATTGTACATGGCGTCTGCCGAAACCACATTGACCACGGTGATCAAATCATGCGAAAGGGATAGGTGCGTAGGTCCTGAGACCAAAATAACCTCAGCCCCTAGTTTGGCGGCAACTTTGGCCAATTCGTAACCCATTTGCCCGGTGGAATGGTTTCCAATGAACCGAACGGGGTCTATGGCCTCATAGGTTGGCCCTGCCGTAATCAATACCTTTTTGTCTTTTAGAGGGAGGCCTTTTAATAAGAAATCCTTGACAAAGGTTACAATATCCTCTGGTTCGGCCATTCGCCCCTCACCATGTAAACCACTTGCAAGCTCCCCCGAAGTGGCCGGAACCATTATGTTCCCAAAGGAGACAAGTGTCTCGACAGCTATTTTGGTTGCCGGGTGCCTGTACATATCCAGATCCATGGCAGGTGCAAAAAAAACAGGGCATTTGGCAGACAGGTAAACAGCAGACAAAAGATTGTCCGTAGCCGCATTTGCCATCTTGGACATGGTATTGGCAGTTGCCGGGGCTATGATCATGATATCGGCCCAAAGCCCAAGGTCCACGTGGTTGTTCCAATCGGTTTCACACCCTTCTTCCTTAACGAACGAGGTCAACGCAGGGTTTTTGGAAAGGGTCGCCAAGGTAAGTGGGGAAACAAAACGGCTGGCATTTTCTGTCAAGACAACCTTGACATTCGCACCAGCCTTGATCAATAAACGTACAAGAAAAGTAGTCTTGTAAGCGGCAATACCCCCAGTAATCCCCAAAAGGATATTCTTGCCACCCAACATACTATTCTGTGTCTTTGTCTGTATTCCTATGGTATATTTTATCCATCAACCATTCCTCAACAGCCATGGCATGCGGTTTGGGTAGTTTTTCATAAAACTTGGAAACCTCGATTTGCTCCTTGTTCTCAAAGACCTCTTCCAGGCTATCGCTGTATGTGGCAAATTCCTCCAATTTTTCCAAAAGCTCTTTTTTGATTTCAGAATTGATCTGGATAGCTCTCTTTGCGGTTATTGATATTGCCTCATATATGTTATTCGTTTTTTCATCGAACTCATTTTTATTAATGGTTACCGTTGAAACGGGTGCTTTTGAGTTCTTTAGATCGTTCGTTTTCATAATAACAGCTGTTTATTTTGTTTGTTTACCCTCCTCATTGGAAACGGGGGCTCCTATTTCCTTTTGTATTCTGTCCATCAACTTATTGGCGTCCTCCTCGAATTTGGTTTCCGGGTATTGCTTTTTAAGTATGTTATATGCCGTTTTTGCATTTTCCAAACGCTCTGGCTTCCATCTTGCGAAACTGTTCAGGGCAAACTGTGTGGCGGACTCAAATTTTAGATACAAGGCCTCTTCCCTAAAGATGGATCCAGGGTAATCCGATATGAAATTATCAAAGGCAGCCATGGAAGGTGTCAGGAACGAATAATTGAAATGCCCCAATTTGTTGAATTGCTTTGCTATTTCAAAAGCCTTCCTCTCCTTTTTGGTTGTGAGTTCCTTGGCCATTTTATTGGCCTCATCAAAATATTCCGAATCAGGGTACATGTTGATAAAGGTCTGTAATTTGACCAATGCCTTATCGGTGTCCGTCTGGTCCAAAGAATAGATCGGTGAAAGTTCATAATAATTCTTGGCCTCTAAAAATGATGCTTGCGCAACTTTTTCACTTTTTGGATAGGATTTGATAAACCGTTCGAACTGGTAGCTGGCCATGTTGTGGTCCTTTCTCTCGGAATAGGTATTTGCGAGAAAGAACATTACCCTCTCACCTTGGGGCTTACCTATATATTTCGGTGCTATTTGTTCGAACAAACGATTGGCACGCTTAAAGTCCCCCTCTTCATAAAATTTCTGGGCAAGCTCATATTTGGCCTTTACATCATCATTCTTAAGTACTTTTTGATACTCATTACATGATGACATAACCAATATTAAACCAAGAAAAGGTAAATATCTTCTTATTCTAAAAAACATTTTGCGAAATTAGGTATTCTTAACGGAATTAAAAAACAAATTTTATGGCACTAAAATAGTTCGCAAAAAGTACTAAACAGCCCTAATTGGCTTAGATTTAACGTTCGAAAGAAAATATTTATATGTGCGGACGCACAAAAGGCCTGATAAATAGATTTATTTTTTGTTTAAGGCTATCTGTTGCCGGCATTAGTGGCAGTCTTACCGTTGCCGTTGCCAATCCCAGTGTTTCGAGAACAGCTTTGATTCCCGTAGGATTACCTTCCTCAAAAATAAGTTCTATCCCATCATGTAAGGTGTATTGCATATCAAAGGCCTCCTTTGCCCTTGCCTGAAGCCCTAGGGTTATCATCTTCGAAAAATCGTTGGGGACACCTTGTGCAAAAACCGAGATCACTCCGGAGCCACCTGCCAATACAGAAGATAAGGCAGTCATATCATCACCTGAGATAACCATAAAGCCCTTAGGTTTTTCCTTAATAATCGCCATCACTTGGGTCATGTCCCTTGAGGCTTCCTTTATGGCCACGATGTTATTAAAATCATTGGCAAGGCGAAGCACTGTTGTGGGAAGTATATTACTGCCTGTCCTACTTGGTACATTATAAATAACCAATGGTATTGGTGAGTTACCCGCTATAGCTTTGAAATGCTGGTATATGCCCTCCTGTGTGGGTTTGTTGTAATATGGGGATACAGATAGAATAGCATCAAAACCACTTAAGTCCCTTTGCTTGATGGATTCGATAACGGCACTGGTGTTATTGCCCCCTATGCCTACGACCAAAGGCAATCGACCAGCATTGGCATGGACAATGGTATCCATCACCAACTGTTCCTCGTTTTTGGTAAGTGTTGCGGTTTCAGCCGTGGTACCCAAGGCCACTAAATAATCTACCCCTCCTTCAATACAATGCCCCACGATATTGGACAATGCAGCGGTATCTATTGAAAAGTCATTCTTAAACGGGGTAACCAAGGCAACTCCCGTTCCAATCCATCCATCCATTATTCAATCTCATTCAGAACCTTAAGATATTTCTTAAGTTCTAGTTTAAACATTTCAAAATCCCTAAAGGGCAGTCCCAATATCAAATCGTTCAAATTCTGGTCTATCTCCTGAAAACCGATCTTGATCCGGGCATTTGTCCTTACGGTCATCAATTGCAATAACAATTTATCCTCATTGTAATAATTGATCAATAAGTCATAATCCCTACTTAGGAATTCCAAGGCATAACTATTTTCGATCTTTCCCTTCCATCCTAAATCCTTATCTGAAAAAATAGGTGTTGAATACGGTGAATTATTGTCATGGTAACTTTTATAGCCTATGATCTTGACGGCATTGGGCCTTAAATTATATTCTTCGACAAATTCAAAAAAAAGTTCCGGATTTTCAAAATTATCCAAATCCACAATACAGCCAATAGATTTTATTCCATTGGGCCTGTCGATTGTTTTCGGGGCAAGGGATAGCTCCTCCCTTAAAAACTTTCTGCCGGATTTATGCTTTAGTTTGTTCCTTATTCCTTTTAAAAACATGTACATTTACATTTGTACAAATGTAAATAATAAACACTCATTTCCATGGGGCTAATATAAAAACAATAATGGTTTTAAAAATTAAACATTTTGTTATATTTATAACTATTATTGCTTTTTTTTCCTGTAAACAGAAAAGCCCAAGGCCTGTCAAGATTGAAGGGAGGCAAATAGCAATAGATAGTAGCGTCCTGGGGAAAGGGCCGTATGAGGAATTCATCACACCCTATCGAAAGCATATTAATGAAGTGTTGGACAGTACTTTGGCCTATGCCCCTGGCCCCATCAGCAGGGAAGATGGGGAATTCAATACAACGGCAGGTAATCTAATGGCGGATATTGTACGTACACAGGCAAATCCCATATTCAGATCACGTACAGGGAAAGACATAGATGCTGTTCTGCTCAACTACGGAGGAATACGCTCTATTATTTCCAAAGGGAAGGTTAGTGCCAGAAATGCCTTTGAGGTAATGCCATTTGAAAACATGATTAAAGTTGCGGCCATAAAGGGGGATTATGTAAATGACATGGTCACTTTTCTGATACAATCCAGTATACCACACCCCATTTCTGGATTACAGATCGTTCTGGACAAAAACAGGGAACTGAAAAAAGCCCTGATAAATGGGGAACCCATAGATTCAGGTCGGACCTATTATATTGCAACCTCGGATTATCTGATTTCAGGTGGGGACCACATGGATTTTTTCAAAAAAAGCATGTCGATTACAGATACGGACTATTTGATTCGAAATGCCATGATCGATTATTTCAAAAAAGTCGATACCCTGGCCCCTGTTATTGACAATCGATTTTATATGGAAAAATAATATGGACAGAAGAAGATTTATAACCAAGACTTCCGCAAGTACCGCATTTGTTGGTCTAGGGGGGCTTTCATTGAACTCCTGCCTGGGCGGGACAAAAAAACATATCACCATACTGCACACGAATGATGTGCATAGCCATATCGATGCATTCCCCAAAACCCATTCGAGCTTTCCCAATTTAGGTGGCGTTGCCCGTAGGGCCACTTTGGTAGAGTCGATTCGGAAAGAGAATAGGAATACGTTATTGCTTGATGCGGGGGATATTTTCCAAGGTACCCCCTATTTCAATTTTTATGGTGGGGAACTGGAGTTCAAATTAATGAGCAAGCTCAAATACGATGCGGCAACTATAGGCAACCACGATTTTGATAATGGGATAGATGGGTTGTTTGCCCAACTCCCCAATGCAACTTTTGAACTGCTTTCCGCCAATTACGATTTTAGCAACACCGTAATGGACGGTTATGTAAAACCTTACAATACGTATTTGGTCGACGGAATCAAGGTTGGAATATACGGTCTGGGTATAGAACTTTCCGGTCTGGTAACCAAAAAACTATATAAGGAGACCAAGTGCCTGGATCCTTTTGAGATCGCAACCGATATCGAGACCCGGTTGAAAACAGATGAAAAATGCGATTTGATCATTTGCCTTTCCCATTTGGGCTATCACTACAAAAGCAGGCAAAGACCGGATGACCTGAAGCTCGCGGCCAAAACCAAATATACCGACCTCATTATCGGTGGACATACCCATACCTTTCTGGACAAACCTACGGTGACCAAAAATGCACAGGGGAATAACATTTTGGTGAACCAAGTCGGGTGTTTTGGCATTAATTTAGGAAGGATGGATTTTTATTTTGATAGTGATAGGAATATGAAATCAGATGCTGTAAGTATCATTGTTTAGCAGGATACCCCCTCAATGGACATAAGGCCAATTTGGTGTCCTTGACCCAAGTATGCCTTGGGAAAAAGTTTAGATGGGTCCGTAATAAAAAAAATCAATGTACCATTCCAAGAAAATCCCGTTCCGATATTATGGGAACCCCCAGATTCCCGGCCTTGGTTCTTTTGCTGGGCCCCATTTTATCACCAGCGACCAAAAATGATGTTTTCGAGGATATGGAAGACCCTACCTTGCCCCCATTGTCCTCTATCAGTTTTTTAAGTTCATTTCGACTTACGGATTCAAAGACTCCCGAAACAACAAAAGTCTTACCTTTTAACAATTCCGTTTGGTTCAATAATTTATCTGCCGATAATTCGAATTGCAATCCGTAACGCTTTAACCGTGAGATGTTTTCCAAATTTCTTTCATTCTGGAAAAAATCCACCACACTTTGTGCAATACGTTCCCCGATTTCATCCACGGCCATCAATTCCTCGATTGGGGCGGCCATCAAGGCATCAATGTTTTTAAAGGCCTTTGCCAATTTTTTGGCTACCGTTTCCCCCACGAATCGAATCCCCAAGGCAAATAGGACACGCTCAAAAGGAATAGCGACCGATTCCGCTATTCCTTTCACTAAATTCTCTGCGGATTTATCGGCCATGCGTTCCAAAGGTAAAACCTGCTCTTTGGTTAAAATGTAAAGATCTGCGTAATTTCTAATAAGTCCCTCCTTGAAAAGCAATTCAACGGTTTCGGCCCCAAGCCCCTCTATATCCATGGCCTTACGGGAAATAAAATGTTGTATGCGCCCCGTGATCTGGGGGGGACAACCATAGAAATCGACACAATAATGTTTGGCATCCCCTTCGGTACGAACCAATTCTGTTCCGCATTCCGGGCAATTTGTAATATAGTGTGTGGGTTGGGAATCCGCAGGGCGTTTGGTTAGGTCCACACCTACTATTTTCGGGATTATCTCCCCTCCTTTTTCCACAAAAACCGTATCCCCCTCACGTATATCCAATTTCCGTATCTGATCTGCATTATGCAAAGAAGCCCTTTTTACGGTGGTGCCCGCCAATAAGACAGGCTCTAGGTTGGCTACGGGGGTAATTGCCCCCGTACGTCCTACTTGGTATGTAATCTCCCTTAAAACGGTGGAAGCCTGCTCTGCCTTGAACTTGTAGGCCATAGCCCACCGTGGGGATTTGGCCGTATACCCCAATTCCTCCTGATATTGTATGCTATTGATCTTTACAACGACACCGTCGGTCTCATAAGGTAAACTATGCCGTTGTACATCCCATATATCTATAAAGGCCATTACCTCGTCGGTACTCTTGCACAACTGGGCAATGGTAGGTACCTTGAAACCCCATTCCCTTGCCTTTTCCAGCATTTGGAACTGGGACGATATTCCGGTATCGGGTCCTTCGATTCCATATAACAGGCAATCCAAGGGGCGTTGTGCCACCATGGCACTATCTTGTAGTTTTAGGCTACCTGAGGCTGTATTCCTTGGGTTCATATAAGGATCCTCACCTGCGGCGATACGTTCCTCGTTCATTTTGGCAAAGCCATCCAAGGGCAGGATAACCTCACCACGAATGTCGAATTTGGGAGGGTAATCCCCCTTAAGTCGGAGGGGAACTGAACGAATGGTCTTTATATTGGCGGTTACATCATCACCTTGGAACCCATCCCCCCTGGTAACTGCCTTTACGAGCCTTCCCTCTTCATAGGTAAGACTGATCGAGGCCCCGTCATATTTCAGCTCACATGTAAACTCAACCTCGGTATCCCCCAAAATACGTTGGATACGTTTCTCCCAATCTTCCAAATCCTCTTTGGAATAAGAGTTGTCCAGGGAATACATACGATGTTCATGGACAATGGTGTTGAAATTCTTTGTAATATCCCCACCGATTCTTAAGGTAGGGGAAGCTGGGTCTTGGAATTCAGGATATTCTTTCTCCAATTCCTGAAGCTCCTTGAGTTTCATATCGAAGTCAAAATCCGAAATCGTTGGGTTATCCAGAACATAATAATTATGGTTATGTTCCCTCAGCTCTTCGCTTAATGCCTCTATTTTTTCCTTGATACTCATTTACACTTGATCTTTATAAATCCATTTGGGCAACACCAATGGCTTATAGCCCTCCATTTGTCTTAAAAGTCCATCGACAGAATTATCGATCAACAGCATATCATAATTTTCTTTTTTTAGAAAACCTTGGTCTACCATTTTTCGTAACATCGCCAATAGGTCGCCGTAGAATCCATCAATATTGAGGATCCCTATTGGTCTTTGGTGCAGGCCAAGCTGGGCCCAGGTAATCATCCCAAAAAGCTCTTCCAAGGTTCCATACCCCCCAGGAAGTGCAATGGCCCCATCGGAAACCCCGTGCATTTTGAGTTTGCGTTCGTGCATATTCCCTGTGACGATCAAATGGGAAAGTCCGGTATGGACCACTTCCTTTATTTTCAGAAAATCCGGGATTATTCCAATTACCTCACCTTTATGTTGCAAGGCTCCTTCCGCGACCTTTCCCATGACCCCGATTTTGGCCGCTCCATAGACCAGTGTGATCTTTCGGTTGGCCAGGATTCTTCCTAAGTCTTTGGCAACCTCCAATATTTTGGGGTCGTTCCCTTCACTGCTCCCACAAAAAACCACAATGCTTTTTAATTGCATAATCCCTTTATTTATCGATTCTTGCCCCCAACATACGTTCCTTCCCGAATATATCCTTCCTCAGTTCTATTTCAACAAACTTGTCCTTTAGGAGGGCCTTGGTTTCCTTGCCTAGATACTGGTTTATCTCAAGATACAGCCAACCACCCTGTTTTAAGTTCCTTATAGCGAACTGTATGATTCTACGATAAAACAGCAAAGGATCATCATCGGGTACAAACAAGGCTATACTTGGTTCATTCCCGATTACATTGGGCTTCATTTTTTCCTTTTCCAACATCCTGACATAAGGTGGATTGGAGACTATAATGTCAATTTCCCTTTCAAGGGATTCCAATTGCATGATATCGGCTTGAACGAACTCCACCCCTACTTCATTCCGCCTTGCATTTTCCCGGGCTACTTCCAAGGCTTTATGCGAAATATCCAAGGCCAAGACATTGGTGTTGTCCAAGGCTTTCGCCAAGGAAATGGCAATACAGCCACTACCGGTTCCTATATCTAGGATACAGGGTGTTGTATGATGGTTTTGCTCTTCAATAATCCAACGGACCAACTCTTCTGTCTCTGGCCTAGGTATCAGTACATGTTCATTTACGATGAACTCCATGTCCATAAAATGGGCTGACCCTAGAATATACTGGATGGGTTTCTCCAAGCGCAATTGGGCCAACACTTCAAACAGGGGCTGTTCCTCTTCTTTGGGGAGTGTCAAATTGGGCTGTATGGCCAATGCAAAACGTTCCAAATCCAAAAAATGTGAGATGGTCAGGTAAAAAAAGCTATCCACTTCCTCTTTGGGATAAATGGAATCCAGCTCTTTGTGGTAAATATCCTTAATCTCCCGTAATAGCATAACCTACAGTTGTTTCAACATCCATACGGGACAAGAGAAATGACCCGTATCGCCCATAGGGTCTTCAATATATTCAAATCCGGATTTCACATAGAGTTTTTGGGCATCTTTCATATAGGGCATAGTCTCTAGATAACATTTTTCATAACCGTATTTTCTGGCATGATCCAAGCAGATATCCATCATTGCGGTACCTAGTCCGCGCCCCCTTGCCTCTTCCAGAAAGTACATTTTTTGCAGTTCGCAGACATTCCCGTCATAATTCTCTAATTGTGCAATTCCCGCAGCCCCAATAAGTCGGCCTTTATCCTCGACCACAAAATAAATGGCCTTGGGCCTGTCGTAATTTTCAAACATATGGTCCAAGGCCTTGTCGGCATAAGCCGAGCCTACCTTGGGTACGCCCGTTTCCATTAAAACCTTTCGGATCAATGAAGCCACTTCCCTATTGTCCCTTGGTTCGATCTCCCGTATTACAGCTGTTCCCATGAATTATCGATTCAATCTTTTTCAATGTTCTATTTTAGCGGAGTGAAGATACGTGAAATATAAGTTTATAGGGAATGAAAAAAATATTTTTCATATTGGTTTTGATTGTTGTTGGCCAAAGTCGTACCTACGATAAAAGATTTGGATCTGTAGGTGTCGACAGTGTGGCCATTAAGGAAGTTGGTGGAAATGTAATTGCCATAAAGGCCGATGCACACTTCAACAATGAAGATGGTCTGTACCTTACTTGCCGATGAAATCAAGCTTTATGTTGATGGGGTATACTTGGCCACCACATCTCCAGAGGCCTTTGAGGTGCCGGCCAAGGACAATTTTGTTGTACCTTTGGTAGTTGGTTTTCCTTTGCCGGAATTATTTAAAGAGGAAAAAGGCAATTTATATTCGGTGTCATCTTAAACCAAGTGTTGGACAAAAAAATAAATGTTGACCTTAAAGGAAAGATAACCTACAGGTTTGCAGGTCTTTCCTATGATTATGCCGTGGGCCATGGTCAGGGAATAAAGATAAAATAAATGTCGATCGACCCAATTTTTATGGAACGTGCCATACAGTTGGCCCAAAATGGTCTTGGATCTACCGCGCCAAATCCTATGGTGGGTGCTGTATTCGTACAGGGAAATAGGATAATCGGCGAAGGTTATACCAGTGCTTATGGGGGGGGGCATGCTGAGGTCAATGCCATCGATTCCGTTCCGGATAAATCCCTTTTGTCAAAATCCACATTATATGTGACCTTGGAGCCTTGTTCCCATTATGGGAAAACCCCTCCCTGTGCGGACTTGATCATAAAACATAAGATACCCAATGTTGTTATAGGCACAGTGGACCCCCATGAAAAAGTAAAGGGCGAAGGTATCGCCCGATTAAAGGAATCGGGGTGTAAAGTAACCGTTGGGCTACTTGAAGACGCATGTAGGGAGCATCATAAACGGTTCATAACTTTCCACCAAGAGCAACGCCCTTTTATCATATTGAAATGGGCCGAGACAAAAGATGGTTTCATGGCTCCCTTGGCATCAAAGAGAAATAACAAGGTCCAACCGTATTGGATCTCGAACAATTATTCAAGACAACTCGTACATAAATGGCGTAGTGAGGAACAGGCCATATTGGTAGGCACCAATACGGTCATGGAAGATGACCCTAAACTGAATGTCAGGGAATGGTCTGGTAAATCACCTATTCGGATAATCATTGATAAAAACCTAAGAATACAAGGAGAGTACCATATCTTTGACCAAGAAGTGGAAACCATTGTCATTACAGAGGTCGAAGACACCTCCCTACGTAGAAAGGGTGTGGATTATGAACAAATTCGCTTTTCTGGGAATCTACCAGAGCAAATTTGCCAAGTACTGTACAAACGTAACATCACCAGTGTCCTGGTCGAAGGGGGAGCCCAGACACTTACCTCTTTCATTACTTCCGGTTTATGGGATGAGGCGCGGATATTCCTTGGCAAGAATACTTTCAAGGAGGGTATAAAGGCTCCGCATTCCATAAGTGGGGACCCACATATTTTAAATATTGGCACCGATACTTTAAACATATATAGGAATGGTTAAAAATATCATTTTTGATTTTGGGGATGTTTTCATAAACCTGGACAAGGAAGTCGTATTCCGGGAAATTCAAAAACACGGTAACACAGACCTTGTACCTGGGCTTATAGCCTTAAGTAACGATTTCGAAATAGGGGCCATTAGCTCCAGGACTTTTGTGGAAAAATTACAAGTGGCTTTTCCAAGTGCATCCCCCCAGGAGATAGTTTCGATTTGGAACAGTATGATATTGGACTTTCCAGAGTACAGGCTTGAATTTATTGAGCAGTTGGCCCAAGAAAAGGCATACCGGCTTTTTCTGTTAAGCAACATCAATGCCCTGCATGTCTCCCACATAATCCAAACCATGGGGGAGCACGATTACCATCGTTTTAAAAACTGTTTTGAGCAATTCTATCTTTCGCATGAAATTGAGATGCGAAAACCCAATAGTGGTATTTATAGGTTTGTGCTCGAACAGAACGATTTGAATGCCCCTGAAACCCTACTTGTTGACGACACTTTGGAAAACACCGAGGCTGCCAAGGAATTAGGGATGGGGACATGGAACCTTATTGTCGGAAAAGAGGATGTAACACAATTAAAATCAAGAATATAAATGATAGACTTAGCTTTAAGTATCCTTTGCACCAGTTTGATATTCGTAATTTTCAAACTCTATGAGGTATATAAGGTTGAGACCCTATATGCGATCATCACCAATTATGTGGTAGCCTGTTCGGTAGGGTTGTTTTTTTATACAGGGGAGGTAAAACCTATTGGGATTGCAGGACAACCATGGTTTTTTGGGACCTTCCTTTTGGGTCTGTTGTTCATTGTTGTGTTCAGTTTAATGGCAAAGACCTCCCAAGCGGTAGGAGTCTCGGTTGCATCGGTAGCCACTAAAATGTCTTTGGTGATACCCGTGGTTTTCGGGGTATTGGTCTACAAGGAAACACTTGGCCTTTTAAAGGCCCTGGGAATATTCTTGGCATTGGCGGCCGTATATTTCACATCTATCAAGGAAAGGAAAACCGATTTTAAAAGATCCTCCTTGATCTTGCCCATTTTGGTGTTCTTGGGGTCAGGGGTTATAGATACCAGTATAAAATACGCCCAGGAAACCTATATCAAGGAAAATGAATTCCCTCTTTTTTCCGCCACCATTTTTGCCGCTGCCGCATTTGTAGGGTTGTTCTTCATTGTCCTCAAGGCCTTTAAAACCCCTTTGGGGATCAATCTCAAGAATATTCTGGGAGGAATTGTCCTAGGGGTGCCCAACTATTTCTCCATATACTATTTGTTACGTGCATTGCAGAATCCGGATTTGGACAGCTCATCGATCTTTACGATCAATAATGTCGCCATTGTAATGTTATCGACCCTCTTGGGTATTGTTCTCTTCAAAGAGCGAATCAGCCTTAAAAACTGGGGAGGTATTGCCCTTGCTATCATAAGTATCATCTTGGTCGCTGTGTTCTAATGGAAAATACGGATTGTTACAAAACCTTGTCCAAACCCTCAAAAGAGATTCTTTTCAAGGAGAAAAAGAGCAAGTTCTTTGGCTATGCCTATCCGTTGGAATCTGAGGAAGAGGTCAAACCTATAATCGAAATGCTCAGGAAGAGGCACCATACGGCCAATCATGTCTGTTATGCATGGCAATTGGGGATAAGAGACATTCGATATAGGGCAAATGATGATGGCGAACCCAACAACTCGGCCGGAATGCCCATTTACGGGCAAATACAATCTTTTGACGTAACCAATGTACTAGTTGCCGTAGTACGTATATTCGGTGGCACTAAATTAGGGGTCGGCGGATTGATCAGTGCCTATAGGACCGCGGCACAAATGGCCCTTGGGGAGTCCCCTATTGTCAAAAGGACGGAGAAAGCCCATTTTGAAATCAAGTTCGGTTACGAAATGATGAACAAGGTAATGCGCATAATCAAGCAGAACAATCTTGAGATCGTTTCCCAGAAATTGGAAATGGAGTGTAGGATACATATTCGTGCCCCCAAGAGCAAAGCCCAAATGATACTTCGGTCATTCCAGGAAAACCATACGGTATCCATTACCGAAAAACAAGCTTAGAACCCGATCTTTTCGAGTATGTCCGAAGGGCATCTGATCGGTTTGTTCCTTTTGGCATCGATAAAGGCAAGTACCGTATTCGCCTCGGCCAAAAAATCACCTTCCCCATTATGGATCTCATAATCAAATTCGATCCTGACCATGGGTTTTTTGCGCAAGTACGTCCGTAGGACTATGAGGTCGTCATAATAGGCGGATTTCTTATAATTCAAGGAAATGGACACCACTGGAAGAATAATCCCACTATCCTCCATGGCCTTGTAGGAAATTCCGTGGGAACGTAGCCATTCCGTTCTTCCCATTTCCAAATACTGAGGGTAGTTACCATGGTGCACAACACCCATTTGATCTGTCTCTGCATAACGAACGCGAAAAGAAATATCATGAAATCCCATAATTATCCGTCTAAAAATTATATATTCAAAAGCTTCTCTTTCGAGTAAGGGAACATGCGAAAAAAAAAGGGAAAAATCAACCCCAAATCATTTTTTTTTTAGAATTTTTGTTCACATATTTGTCGAACCTAAATTACTTTGAAATAGCTATGGGGCCTAATTTTACCAGTGCTTAAAAACTAACCATAAACAAGAGGATTTATATAATGAGTGTTACTGCCAATTCCGTTTGGAACAACTGTTTGTCCTTCATCAAGGATAACATCCAGCCGCAGGCATTCAAAACTTGGTTCGAGCCCATTAAGCCTGTGAAATTATCGGATAATGCCCTAAGTATCCAAGTACCCAGTAAATTTTTCTATGAATGGTTGGAAGAGCATTATGTAAAGCTATTGAAAGTCGCCCTTACAAAGGAACTGGGGGAGGCCGCCAAACTGGTATACATTATAAGAATGGAGAATACCTATGGCAACCGCAAACCATTTACCGAAAAAATACCTAGTTCAAACCGTGGGAATATGGGGCCACAGGAAATGGACATCCCTATCAAATCAAAAAATCCGGAACTTAGGAACCCTTTTGTTATTCCGGGAATCCGAAACATCAAGATCGAGTCCCAATTAAACCCCAATTATAATTTCGATAATTTTCTTGAAGGTGATTCCAACCGTTTGGCCCGTTCGGCAGGTATGGCAGTAGCCAATAAGCCCGGGGGGACCTCGTTTAATCCCTTATTGGTTTTTGGTGGTGTTGGTTTGGGTAAGACCCATTTGGCGCATGCGATCGGTGTGGAGATAAAGGACAAATACCCGGACCGTACGGTTTTATATATATCCGCAGAAAAATTCACCCAACAATATATTGAATCTGTCAAGAAAAATACCCGGAACGATTTTATACACTTTTATCAATTGATAGATGTGCTGATCATTGATGATGTTCAATTTTTATCAGGAAAATCAGGTACCCAGGATGTTTTCTTCCATATTTTCAACCATTTGCACCAGAATGGAAAACAAGTGATCTTGACATCGGACAAGGCACCTGTGGACATGCAGGATATTGAACAGCGTTTGCTTTCGAGATTCAAATGGGGGTTATCGGCAGAGTTGCAAAACCCTGATTACGAAACCAGGGTCTCCATCTTAAAGAATAAACTTTATCGTGATGGTGTTGAAATGCCTGAGGATATCATCGATTACGTTGCCAAACACATCAAGACCAATATTCGGGAGTTGGAAGGTGCTGTTATTTCATTAATAGCGCAATCATCGTTCAACAAGAAAGAGGTTACCTTGGAGTTGGCACAACAAGTGGTCGAGAAATTCGTCAAGAATACCAAACGTGAAGTCTCAATAGATTATATCCAAAAAGTAGTTTCCGATTACTTTGAAATGGATGTGGCCACCCTTCAATCCAAAACAAGAAAAAGACATATTGTCCAAGCTAGGCAATTGGCGATGTTCTTTGCCAAGAAATTCACTAAGGCTTCCTTGGCAAGCATTGGCTCACAAATAGGCAAAAGGGATCATGCCACTGTACTGCATGCCTGTAAAACGGTTGATAACCTTGCAGAGACCGACAAGCAGTTTCGGAAATACATTGAGGATCTAACCAAGAAACTTTCTTAATTCAATTTTAATGGCTACTAAGGTTTTAATGGTCTGCCTTGGGAATATCTGTAGGTCCCCGTTGGCTGAGGGAATTCTCCAGAGCAAGGTCGATAATCATAATATATATGTGGATTCAGCAGGAACAGGCAGCTACCATATCGGAAGCAAACCCGATAGCCGAAGTATCGCGGTGGGGGCTAAATATGGTATCGATATCAGCCATCAACGTTGCCGGCAATTCTCTGTAGGGGATTTCGAGGAGTTTGATGTGATCTATGTAATGGATAGGAGCAATTACAGTGACATCGTTGCCCTTGCCCAAAATGAGCAGCATAAGGGCAAAGTCAAATTATTGTTGGAAGAGTCGGATTCCTCCAGTACCAAGGAGGTGCCAGACCCTTATTATGACGACAATGGTTTTGAACGTGTTTTCCATCTTATAGACGAAGCCTGTACGGTCATTGCAAAAAAGCTGGTAAGTAAGCATGCCTAGAATGGAAAGCGACAAGAAGACAAAAGGAAAATTGTATTTGATCCCCACCACTTTGGGCGATAATGAACCATTGGAAGTACTGCCCATTTCAATTAAAAGGGTCATAGAGGCCGTTGACCACTATATTGTGGAAAATGAAAAATCGGCCAGGCGGGCCATAAAAAAAATATCCCCTAGAAAACCACAATCCGGATTGCATATCGAGGTACTGAACAAATATACCGAGGAGGAGAGCCTTCCTACTTTTTTACAGCCGTGTCTCGAAGGTTTTAATGTAGGAATCATCTCTGAGGCAGGTTGTCCAGGTATTGCAGACCCAGGGGCCAATGTAGTGGCCATTGCCCACCAAAAAAACATACAAGTGGTCCCATTGACAGGGCCGTCATCTATCGTATTGGCTTTGATGTCCAGTGGAATGAACGGACAGAATTTCGCCTTTAACGGTTATCTCCCAATTGATTTGGCGGATTGTAAGAAAACAATCAAATCTCTGGAGAGGAAATCAAGGGAAATCAACCAATCACAGATATTTATCGAAACCCCGTACAGAAACGATAAACTGTTCAGGGAACTTTTAACAACCCTTTCGGGCAATACCCAATTGTGTATTGCGTGTGATATCACACTTAGTACAGAGGATATTCGCACAAAACGTATTTCGGACTGGAAAAAATCTACCGTAGACCTGAATAAAAGACCTGCCATTTTCATTATTCAGGCTTAAAAACAAACCCCGACGGAAATCGTCGGGGCCTACCATTTTCATATATAAAATCTTACTACATCTTTGGATTGTGTTTTGGTGGGACCAATGAAATATCGTAACCGGAGAATTCCTTTAAATAATCTACGATAGTCGAACCATAAAGATCCTTAAAGTTGGTTTTTCCATAAGAGCGCAAATATTTCATTACATTTCCCGGGCCTGCCAAATGGGCTGCGGCCAACATTCCGGATTCGGTAATCTCAATACCTTTGATCTGTTTACCAACAAACTTCTTGATATCCCTCCGCATAATCCATTTATTGCGGGCTATATTGGTCTCAAAAGCCTTTTCCTGCAATATGGGGTCATTAAGAAAGACCGATGGGTTGGATACCCCCATCAATTCGAGCGTGCCTATACCAAACTGGTATTTGCCCAAATACCCTTGGGTGTTCGTTACAAAATAATTCCCTGACGATTCTTTAAACGCCAAGGCTTCCTTAAAACCATGGAATGTACTGCCTAAAAATGGCGGGGTTTCCATGATGGGGGTCAAAACAGTTTTGTTTTTGGGGAACAAAACCTCAGTAGGTTCATTGACTTTTGTAGGTTCATTGACTTTTAAGGTTCTTGGAACTGTCGTATCAAGTGACAGACTCCTAAAACTTACAAAAACCAACAGCATGATAAGAGAACTAAAAAAGAATATATATCTTTTCATTTCTCTATTTTCTTAAGACTTACTGCCAAGCATGCTTAAATTTCACACCACAAATATATGGTGCTCACTATAAGAAGGTCAGAAGGCTTTGTTAAAAATCCCTTTTATTGGTCAACAGGTCCTTAATTTTCGATTATCGGACTATCTATCGATATTTTGGCTGTTGATCCATCGGATATACTGCTCTTTATTTCGGTTATGCTGCGCAAGGGTCTTTGCAAATTTGTGATATCCGAAATTTTCAATGTTGGCCACAAAATAATAATAACCATGTTTCTCAGGATTCAAAACGGCTTCGATTGCCGATATATCGGGCATTGTAATAGGCCCTGGGGGTATTCCAGCATATTTATAGGTGTTGTAGGGGGAATCCAGTTCCAAATCTTTATACAGTACCCGTTTTATTACTGTGTCAAAGTTTCCTGTGTGTTTTTTTAATGCATATATGACTGTTGGATCTGCCTGTAATTTGATGTTCTTTCCAATCCTGTTCAGATATACACCTGCAACCCTAGGTCGCTCCCCTACTTTGGCCGTCTCTTTATGTACGATCGAAGCCAATGATATGACCTCGGTCGGGGACAACCCCAAGGCCTTTGCCTTGCCCCTTCTCTCATCGTTCCAGAAACGATGATACTCCTTCAACATCCGGTCCCTGAATTTTTCCGCAGGAGTGTTCCAGAAGAACTCATAGCTATTGGGGATGAACATGGCTATTCTTGTGGCATCATTGAAACCATTGTCCTTGTAAAAACCGGAATCGTTCAAAACCGCCAAGAGGTCAAGACTGTCAGGTTCAATTTGGGAAGCAACCCTACCGGCCAAGTCGGCCAAGGTCTCTTGGTTGTTGAATGACACCTTAACGGGAATATTGTTACTTCTCAATGAATTTACGATATTGTTATTGTTCATTCCCTTCTTGATGGCGTATTTACCTCCTTTTACATTTGAGGCGTAACCTTTTCGCACAGCAACCTGAACAAATGTACTCGTATCCTTTAGCAGCGGATCCAACAACAGGCTTACATCTTTAATAGTGGATCCAGTGGGTACGTAGACAAATTCCTCTTTATCATTGAACTTTGTATTGGGGGAAAATACCGCATCGTAAACCTTATAGGCAAAAAAGCCCCCTGCAATAAGCCCTAGAACGACCAGTAGTAATAAAATCTTTCTTATGTACATTATACATTTATCTTTTGTAGTAATATTTCATTCTTAAACGTACCATTGGAAAAAATCCAATCTTTTTTTAAACCGACCTCAATGAACCCCATTTTTTCGAATAGGTGCAGACTGGCCGAGTTCCCCTCCATGATATTTGCGTACAATTGTCTAAGCCCCAAAACCTTAAAGGCATAATCACATAAAAGTGAGATGGCTTCCGTACCAATTCCCCTATTTCGGTTCCCGTTCCCCAAAACCACTATCCCTACCCCCGCCCTCTTGTTTTGGGGGTCAAAATCGAATAGATCGATAAGCCCTACGACTTTGTCCGTTGTGGCAATACATAACCGCAATTGCTTTACATCATAGATATCCCTATGGGCATTATCCAGATATTGCTTTAGGACATGCCTGGAGTAAGGAGTGGTAGTGCCACTAATCTCCCAAATGTCCGTATTGTTCTCCAATTCATATAGAAAATCCAGATCAAATGGCTCAAGGGCCCTTAGGTGGATATGTTCTCCCTGTAGATTCAGCATTCGATCTCCCCTTTAAAGATTTGTTTTGCAGGTCCTTTCAAATGGACATCGACATATCGGTCCCCTTCTGTTGAAAACCTGACTTGTAACCTACCCCCCTTGGTCCCAATATTGACAATCGGGGAAGATACCTTGCCTGCCTTGTGCATGGCAATGGCCACAGCGGTAACACCTGTGCCACATGAGAGGGTCTCATCCTCAACACCACGTTCGTAGGTCCGTACCGAGAAGGTGCCATCTCCCAAATCCCCGACAAAATTGATATTACTCCCTTTTTGGCCGTATACCCCATATCGGATCTTGGCCCCTTCCCTAAAAACATCAAGACCCAAAAGTCCCTTTACCAATTGAACATGGTGGGGGGATCCCGTATCGAGAAAATAAGCATTGGGTTTTTCTGTAATATCAGTAACGTCACCCATTTTGAGTTCTATAAGATCACCATCTATGGTTGCGGAATGTAGCCCGTCTATGGCATTGAACCTTGCCTTTGAGGAAATCATACCCATAAATTTGGCGAAAGCGACCAGACAGCGACCACCATTGCCACACATAGACCCTTGTTTGCCGTCCGAATTATAATACACCATATTAAAATCCACAGACATATCATTCTCCAACAATATAAGTCCATCGGCCCCTACCCCAAACCTTCTGTCACAGAGCCGGGCCACCAGACCCATATCATCCTTGGGGAAGGTATTGTCCCTATTATCGATGATCACAAAATCATTTCCCGTACCCTGGTATTTGTAAAAAGTAAGTACCCTATTCATTACCATGGTTCAAATATAGTGCAATTTTAACGGGTTTTTGGCAGTTAAAAAGTAGTTAAACCCTAAAGGCAAAAACTTTAATTATCTTAATTTTACCTTGAATTTAAGCCGTAAGGACAATAATAGGTAAAAAATACATTCATTTATGAGAAAAATAGGAGGCACATTACTTATAGCACTTTTTTCAGGAGCCATTACGTTAGTCGCTTATAAAATATTTTTCGAAAGGACAAATTTTGCAGTGGTCACTGACGATAATCCATCATCGATAATCAACTCAAGCTTTTCACCAACCCCGGCAAAAGGGGCCGGAATAAATGAGACTGATTTTACGTCGGCCGCAAAGACCACGGTAAACGCCGTTGTACACGTTAAAAACGTAACCATTAGTAGGGGGCCTTCAAGTTTAATGGAGTTCTTCTACGGTTATGAAGGAAGCCAAAAGGCCCAGGTAGGTACAGGGTCAGGGGTTATCATCTCCCCTGACGGACATATTGTAACGAACAATCATGTTATTAAAGGGGCGAGCCAATTACAGGTCACCCTGAACAACAATAAGACGTATGAGGCCGAATTGGTGGGTACGGACCCAAATTCCGATATTGCCTTACTAAAGATAGATGCAAAAAAGCCATTGCCCTACTTGGCTTTTGGGGATTCCGATAATGTAAAGGTGGGGGAATGGGTCTTGGCCGTGGGCAACCCGTTCAACCTGACCTCAACGGTAACAGCTGGCATTGTAAGTGCGAAGGCCCGGGCATTGATGAGCAATGACCAATCCTTCATCCAAACCGATGCAGCAGTGAATCCGGGCAATAGTGGCGGGGCATTGGTGAACACCAATGGGGACCTCATTGGGATCAATACCGCGATTTCATCCCAAACAGGTTCCTATGTGGGCTATTCATTCGCGGTACCCAGTAATATAGCAAAAAAGGTTATCGATGATATCATGGAATTCGGAAGTGTCCAAAAAGGTGTTTTGGGCATCAAGACCGTTTCCGTCAACACACCATATGCCATTGAAAAAGGAATCAATGAAATTGATGGAGTGTATATTGAAGGGGTCGAGGAAGAATCAGGAGCCGATGATGCCAACCTAATGGCTGGGGACATCATTAAGGCCGTGGACCAGATAGAAGTACACAAATTCGCGGACCTGACAGGGTATCTTTCCACGAAAAGGCCAGGTGACGAACTTTCAGTGACAATCGACAGGGACGGGGAAGAACTTGTACTTCCCGTGACCATCAAAGAGCGACAGACTTTATTTGTCCCGGTCATGGGGCTTGAGGTGAAGAATTTAACCGATAAGGATAAAAAGACGTTCAAGACGAAAAAAGGGGTCAAGATCGTTGGGGTTCCCGAGACCTACCGTGGATATGGCCTGAATGGCAAGGTGCTCCTTTCTGTAGATGATGAGGAGATCAACAATATCCAAGAGGCCAAAACACTTTTCGGCCGTATCTCAAGATATGGGAAAACGAGTATTACCATGATCAATAGAAAAGGAGAAAGGGAGCGGCTTATCTTTCAATAATAAGTATTGTGGGCTTTAAAACACCTTGACGATCGTCAAGGTGTTTTTTTTTGATACCAAGAAACGTTACCAAAACGTTTGATATACATATATTTGGGTAAAACTACAATTCGATAGATTATGGGACACCTTAAGCCGTACGAAAAAGAATTGGCTTTCCAGGCCGATCGTAGAAAGGCAACAACAGAATTTATAAAAATCACCAGTGACCTGTGGTATGATAAGGCCATTGAAATCGTTCTGTTCAAAAATCAGATTATCGACCGTAGCGTCAGTGAGATCATACACCTACATGAATACGCTGGGGAGTTTGTCCAAAAACCGATTTCGATTTTCGACTCAATAGAGATCCTTAGGGCCATAAGGGATATCAAACTACCCCCTTCAAAACTCGACATTGGTAAATTAACCTATGAACACCATTCTGATGAGAACAATTACAATAACGTAAAAGCCTTTGTCATTGGTAAATTGAAGAATGCCTATAACACTGACGAAATACACCCCAAGGATGTGGTCCTATATGGTTTTGGCCGTATTGGACGGTTATTGGCCAGGGAATTAATGGCCAAAATCGGAAAAGGCAACCAATTGCGCCTAAGGGCAATCGTCACACGCGGAACCATAGACGAGGAAGTACTTGAAAAAAGAGCTAGTTTATTACGTACGGATTCGGTACATGGCAGGTTTTCAGGAACAGTGGATATCGATATGGGGAACAAGGCATTGATCATCAATGGTACCACGGTACATATGATCAGTGCAAGCCGGCCCGAAGATATCGATTATACCCAATATGGTATAGAGGGAGCCCTATTGATCGACAACTCGGGGGCTTTTAGGGATCAAGGGCAATTATCCCGTCATTTAAAGTCCAAAGGAATCAACAAGGTATTATTGACGGCCCCGGGGAAGGGAGTGCCGAATATCGTCCATGGGGTCAATCATATGGAATACGATCCGGATAAAATAGATATTTTTTCAGCCGCATCGTGCACCACAAATGCCATCACCCCCATCCTCAAGGTCATCGATGATTCCCTTGGTGTGGTAAAAGGACACTTGGAAACAATACATGCTTACACGAACGACCAGAACCTAGTGGACAATATGCACAGCAAATATAGACGGGGAAGGGCTGCGGCATTGAACATGGTCATAACCGAGACAGGAGCGGGCAAGGCGGTTGCCAAGGCAATCCCCTCACTTGATGGTAAATTGACCTCAAATGCCATTCGTGTCCCTGTTCCCAATGGGTCCTTGGCCATATTGAACCTGATCACAAGGAACAAGACCTCTATGGATGGTGTAAAAACAATTATCAAAAAATACGCTTTGGAAGGAGACCTTGTGGAGCAGATCAAATATTCGTTGGACAAAGAGATGGTATCATCCGATATTATCGGTACATCGGCCCCTTCAATCTATGACAGTAGGGCGACTATCGTCTCTGACAATGGTAAGAACATCATTCTTTACATATGGTACGACAATGAATATGGGTACTCCCACCAAGTAATACGGTTGGCCAAGTATATTGCCAAAGTAAGGCGGTTTACGTACTATTGAACTACAAGGTAGGTGTTTGTGGTCCATCACTTTGGGCAACTACTACGTAGCTTATGATCATTTTTTTTTCTTAATTGATATTATTGGACTACTTTAGTCTTCTCTAAATCATTTACTAAACTTAGAACTATTTAAAAATGAAAGGTTTAAAAACACTATTTCTTTTATTGGCCTTATTGGCATCCAACCTGCATAATGCACAGGAAGAGACCGTTGCAACAAAAGAATTATCCTTGGACAAGGGGAGTATAGACAGCCAATTCGAGTACATTTATAAAAAATCGGGGAATTATAGGGCCGATGGCAAACGCTACGAGGTCGTTCGTGTCATATCCCTGGATAAATTACGGAAGAATATATTGGACACACTTAATTTGATATACAAGAAGCAAGCTGAATTGAATGCTACGATTTCCGGACATGAGGCCACTATTTTATCCTTGAACAAAAAATTGGAAGAAACGACCAATGATCTAACTTCGGTATCGGAAGAAAAGGATAGTATGTCGTTTTTGGGGATGTTGGTTTCCAAAGCCACCTACAACCTCATTCTTTGGTCCATTATCGGTTGCCTGTTGTTACTGTTCCTACTTTTTGTTTATAAATTCAGAAGAAGTAACACTTTGACACAAGAGGCCAAGACAGCCCTTACTGAAGTTGAGGCAGAATACGAGGATCATCGTAGGAGGGCCTTGGAAAGAGAGCAAAAAATAAGTAGGCAGCTTCAAGATGAGATAAACAAGCACAAAAAATCAAAATAAGAGAAGTTCCGTTCAGAAACTTTTTTTATTGGAACCATGATCAAAACTTCCAAGGCCACAATAAAGGACCTTCCGTGTATCGTACCCCTGTTCGACCAATACAGGGTGTTCTATGGGCAAAAAAGTGACATCGAAGGTGCAAGGGTATTTTTGACAGAACGCTTGGGAAAAAACGAATCGATCGTTTTTCTGGCCTATCACCAAGACAGGCCAGTAGGGTTCGCACAGCTCTACCCCATGTTCTCATCGGTAACAATGCAACACTCCTATGTATTGAACGATTTATTCGTTCGGCCCGAATTCAGGGACAAACAGATCGGTGGGGCCCTTTTGAACAAGGCCAAGGAATTTTGTAAAGCGGACAGGGCCAAGGGGATTGCCCTAGAGACGGCCGTGGACAATCCTGCCCAGAAACTATATGAAAAACTAGGTTGGGTAAAAGACGTTGATTGTTTTCATTACTTTTGGACCGCAGAATAAGACCTATAAGTACCATGCGTATTGATATAATAACCGTATTGCCCGAATTGCTCAAAAGTCCGTTTGAGGCTTCCATCTTAAAACGTGCCATTAAAAAAGGACTCGTTGAAGTGCATATGCACAACTTACGTGATTATACGGATTTAAGCTATAACCAAATTGATGATTATCAATTTGGTGGTGGGGCGGGAATGGTGATGATGATAGAACCCATAGATAAATGTATCTCATCCCTAAAAGCAGATCGTGATTACGATGAGATCATTTATATGACCCCTGATGGTGCGACGTTGAACCAAAAAACAGCGAACAGCCTTTCGCTTGTCGAAAACATCATCATTCTTTGTGGTCATTATAAGGGAGTTGACCAAAGGGTTAGGGATACCTATATAACCAAGGAGATTTCTGTTGGGGACTATGTGCTTTCCGGTGGGGAATTGGCAGCGGCAATACTCTGTGATACGGTCATACGATTGATCCCAGGGGTATTGAGCAACGAAACCTCGGCATTGACGGATACTTTTCAAGACAATCTGTTGGCCCCGCCTGTATATACCAGACCTGCGGAATACAAGGGGCTTAAGGTACCGGATATTCTTTTGAGTGGCAATTTCCCAAAGATCGAGGAATGGCGCGAAAACGAGGCATATGCAAGAACCAAGGCATTGCGCCCCGACCTTTTGGACGAATAACACCAAAGACCCATTTTTTATTTGGTCGGGCAACCGGCCCTGTAATGATTGAACTCGTTTAGACTTTTTGGTTTTAAGCTAAAACCACTGGTTTTTGTCCTGTTGAAAAGTTGCATGGCAGGGCTGCGGAAATAAAAAAAGACAAAAACAGGGCGGAAATGGCAAATTTTCAGCAAACCGAAAGAGTGGGTTCATTAAGGGATGTTGGGGAAGAGTGATCGGACAGGCCATTAAAAAAATAAAAATAAAATTCTTGCAGATTTTAATTTATAACGTATTTTTGCACCCTGTTACATCAACCTCTGACGAAAATCGTGTACGTTGGTAGAATATAATCGTAAAAAACAACAATGGAAACATTAATCAACTTCGTAGAGAACAAATTTATCCCCAAAAAGGAATTCCCGGAATTCTCAGCGGGTGATACGATAACTGTATACTACGAGATCAAGGAAGGTGAGAAAACACGTACCCAGTTCTTTAAGGGAGTGGTAATACAACGAAGGGGCAGTGGGGCGACGGAAACCTTTACCATTCGTAAAATGTCGGGAACTATAGGTGTTGAACGTATTTTCCCTATCAATTTACCTGCATTGCAGAAAATAGAGGTCAATAAAAAAGGTAAGGTCCGTAGGGCAAGAATCTACTACTTCAGAGGTCTTACCGGTAAAAAAGCAAGAATCAAGGAGATTCGTTCTTGAAAACGGATTGCATAAAACCAAAAAGCACCCCTTGAAAAAGGGGTGCTTTTTTTATGGACAATTGTTGACAACCTAAGTTCATAAAGTGTTCATTTTATAATGTAGCGACCATTGTTCGAGCAATGGTATTGAAGCGTTCAAGGGTGCACCCCCCACCCCATTTGGCCGATCGTACCAAAGCAGGGCCTTCACTACGAAACCACGGATTTCGCAGAGTGTAAACTAAAAAACATCTATAAACTTACCCATACCCGCCACTGGTTGAAAACTAGCGGTAACTGGGCTAAAAATCGATTGGCTTACAAATAAAAAAACCACCCCGAAGGGTGGATTTTATATGTGACTGGTTAGCTATCATTATCTATAACCGACTTCTTTTTCATCATTATACAAAACTTCAATATTCTTTATCTTAAAAAACTCAAATAGTTTTTCGGCATCTTCCAATGTACAATTGAATCTGAATATTCCTTTCCTGCTGAGTATCTTGCAATGAGAAGGAGTTCTATACACATATAGCCATAATAAACAACTTTATCAATAGAACTATCATAATCAATAATCTCCCTTTTATTTCCAAATATATTCAAAGGGAAGTCAATAACAATAGCTTCTTCCTGAATGGTTATTGTTTTAAACCATTTTTTATTCAAAAAAACAAATAAAACAAATACAATCATTATAGTTATAGCAAAACTAAAAATAGAAGCGTTTAAAATCATAGCTCAACTGTAGTACCTTAACAGGATATCATCGATACTTTTAATCGATTTCTTGGTCCAATCCAATCGTTTCCGAAATTTTTCAGCATCGCTTAAATGCCAGGGCAACTGCTGCTTTTTCATTTTTGTGGTAAGGTGTTGTAAGATGATCGCTGCTGACACAGAGATATTAAGACTCTCGGTAAACCCGACCATGGGTATTTTTAAAAAACCATCGGCCTCCTTGATCACTTCCTCACTAAGCCCTTCTTTTTCGGTACCGAAAAACAATGCGGTCCTATCCTTGATCTCAAATTCCCCAAGATGACAGGAATCATTATGTGGTGTGGTAGCAATAATCCGATATCCCTGCCCACGTAAATTGGAAATACAGGACCGTGTGTCCCCATACCTATATACATCGACCCATTTCTGGGCGCCCATGGCTATATTCTTATCCAATCGCTTTCCATAACGGTTTTCCACCACATGGGCCGACTGCAACCCGAAAACATCACAACTACGGATTACGGCACTCGTATTATGGAATTGGAAAACATCTTCGATGGCGACCGTAATGAATTTTGTGCGCTCCTCCAGGACCCTTATAAAACGCTCCTTCCTTTCTTCCGAAATAAATTCTTCGAGATAATCCAAAAGTTGTTGGTCTAACATGGACCGAATATAAGAAAAAGTCTAATTTTATAATATGAAAAAGAATGTGGTGGTCCTAACAGGTGCCGGAATAAGTGCCGAAAGTGGCCTCAAAACCTTTCGGGATGCGGATGGTCTATGGGAAGGACATGATGTTATGGAGGTGGCTTCCCCCCAAGGATTCTCAAGAAACCCTGAATTGGTCCTGGAATTTTATAACCAGCGAAGGCGACAGTTACAGCAGGTTGTCCCAAATAAGGCACATAAGGCATTGGTCGATCTCGAAGAACTGTATAATGTGGGTATCATTACCCAAAATGTAGATGACCTTCACGAAAGGGCTGGCAGTACTAATGTGGTACACTTACATGGGGAGCTTTTAAAGGCCCGGAGTACAGGTGGCGGTACACCCATTCCTTGGCATAAAGACCTTGTCCTTGGTGACTGCTGCGAAAAAGGGCTTCAATTACGCCCACATATTGTCTGGTTTGGTGAAGAGGTGCCTCTAATGGGCAAGGCCACGGAATTGACCTCCAAAGCCAATTTCCTGATTATTATCGGCACGTCGATGCAGGTTTATCCCGCAGCTGGTCTAATAGACTTTGTGCCCCCGGGAACCCCCATATATTTTGTTGATCCACGACCTTCGATAAAAAGCAATCCCCAAAAAAGGTTGAAGGTGATTCCTGAAAATGCAACCAAGGGCGTTCCTATTGTGGTCGCTGATTTAATCGCAGGGCGATAGCCAAAAAGGGTTTTATTCCCCGAGGCTTGCCCCGAAATACACCGTATGGTTTCCTTAGGGGAAATTCTTTACAGGGCGGTAAAATTGCATGGGAAGTAGTACCAATAGTAGTGTTGCTCCTATTATTATTTTCATTGGGGCGCACATTTAACCAAAAATAAGAAAACCGTGACTCAAGAAGAACTGGCCAAAGCTTTGGACTATGTAAATGCAACAAGGGAGAAACGCATACAAATGTCCGGTTTGATCTTAAAGACACCTGAATTGATGGGGCCATTGGTCCAGATAGCTTTTAGGGGGAAAGACTCCATTTCCAACAAAGCCTGTTGGATTATGGAATTTGTTGCCAAACAAGACCTAAACCTTATCCTGCCTTATATCGATGCCCTTACACGGAATTTGCATACCCTGACCCTGGATTCCTCGGTTCGCCCCATGGCCAAGATATGCGAGATCTTGATAAAGGCCTATTATTCAAAAAAAACGAACAAAGTAAAAGCCGTATTGACCCATAAGCACCTCGAACTTATGGCCAGTGCCTGTTTTGATTGGCTTATTGGAAAACACAAAGTTGCCGCAAAGGCATATTCCATGACCTCATTATTGCTTTTGGGCCGTACTTTTGATTGGATCCACCCCGAATTGAAAATGGTCTTGGAGCTCAACTATACCTCGGGTAGTCCCGCCTATAGAGCAAGGGCAAGAATGACCCTTGGGAAACTCAACCCCCTGGAATAGTGTTGAAAAGAATATGCAAACATTGTTTTTCAAACCTTTTAAACTCCCCCATGAATAAGTATCTTTACTTTTTCTAACCAAAACCAAGCACTTTACCCATGTCATTATCACAATTGAATGCCATTTCACCGATCGATGGACGGTATAGAAATAAAACGGTTTCCTTGTCCCCTTATTTTTCCGAGGAAGGATTGATAAAATACAGGGTTCTTGTCGAAATAGAATATTTTATCGCACTCTGTGAGCTTCCCCTGCCCCAACTTGAATCATTTGACACCTCTAAATTCAATGTATTAAGGGGTATCTATAAAAAATTCGATTCAACCGATGCACAGGCGATCAAGGATATTGAAAAGACAACCAACCATGATGTGAAGGCCGTCGAATATTATATCAAGGAAGCCTTTGGCACCTTAGGCCTAAGTGAATATAAAGAGTTCGTCCATTTTGGGCTGACCTCCCAGGATATTAACAATACCGCCATCCCCCTATCAATCAAAGAGGCGATGAACGATGTATATGTACCCCTATACTCTGAATTGTTGGATAGGTTGAAGGATCTGGTAAAGGAATGGGCCAACGTGCCTCTATTGGCCCGTACCCACGGACAGGCAGCCTCCCCTACCCGTTTGGGCAAGGAAATAGCAGTTTATGCGGAACGATTGAAGGAACAGTTCAATTTATTGAATGATGTTCCCAGTGCCGCAAAATTCGGAGGGGCAACCGGTAATTACAATGCACACAAAGTAGCCTATCCCAATATTGATTGGAAAACCTTTGGACAACAATTCGTACAGGAAAAATTAGGGCTACACCATTCGTTCCCTACAACACAGATCGAGCATTATGACCATATGGGCGCACTGTTCGATACCCTAAAGCGTATAAATACCATAGTCTTGGATTTGGACAGGGATTTCTGGACCTATGTCTCCATGGATTACTTTAAACAAAAAATAAAGAAGGGGGAAGTTGGATCATCGGCAATGCCCCATAAGGTAAACCCCATTGATTTTGAGAATTCAGAAGGCAACCTCGGTATGGCCAATGCTATTTTTGAGCATTTATCGGCCAAATTGCCGTTATCGAGATTACAGCGTGATCTAACGGATAGTACCGTTCTAAGAAATGTAGGTGTTCCCCTCGGGCATACCCTGATCGCTTTTCAATCTACCTTGAAGGGACTCAACAAACTTCTTTTGAACCAAGAGAAGATCGAGTTGGATCTGGAAAACAATTGGGCCGTGGTGGCCGAGGCCATTCAGACCATATTGAGAAGGGAGGGCTATCCGGACCCTTATGAGGCCTTGAAAGGGCTGACCCGTACCAATACAAGGATAAATAGGGGAACCATTGCCGATTTTATTGAAACCTTGGAGGTTTCAGACAGTATCAAGGACGAGTTGAAGGCAATTACCCCTGCGAATTATACAGGAATATAAAAGGGAAAACAATTTAAAACCATCGAAACCCTTAATAGGATAATCCAATATAAAAATCCCCCTTACAAATGCCGTAAGGGGGATTCTTATATTAGATCCGGAAAGTTTAAACGTATAGGTTTTTATGCTTTCTTGTGAATTTCCACTGAGTGTGGATAAGGAATCTCAATGCCTGCTTTATCCAAGGCCAGTTTACCATTTTCCAAAGTCCCGAAATATACATCCCAATAATGTTCGGGCTTGCAATAGGGACGTACGGCAAAGTTCACTGAGCTATCGGCCAATTCGGATACATTTACCGAAGGTGCCGGATCTTTTAACACCAAAGGGTTCGAGGTCAAGACCTCTAACAGTACTTCCTTGGTCCTTTTGATATTCTCCCCATAACCCACACCGATGGTAGTGTCTACACGGATAACACCTTCCGCCGTATAATTGACAATATTCCCATTGGCCATGATGCCGTTGGGGACTATAGCCAGTTTATTCTGTGGTGTTATCATTTTAGTCGTGAATATCTCGATCTCCTTTACCACACCCAATTGTCCTTGGGCCTCGATAAGGTCACCGATTCTATAAGGTTTAAAGATCATGATCAACACCCCCCCTGCAAAGTTCGAAAGTGAACCTTGTAAGGCCAGGCCAACTGCCAAACCAGCAGCAGCTATTACAGCAGCAAATGTGGTAACGTCAATCCCTAATTGGGAAATGACCAAGAGAATCAAAAAGATCTTTAATACCCACGAGATCAAATTCAATAAAAAGCGTTGTAGTGATTCATCGTAATTGCTTTTGGCCATCATCTTGTGGGCTATACCGACAATTTTCTTGATTATCCAAGAACCGATGATGTAAATCAGGATCGCCGTTAACAATTTAGGCCCAAATTCCTTGGCTAATCCTAGCCCATAATTAACCCATTCTGTTGCTTTTCCCATTTTTAATATAGTGTTTATAGTTAATGATGGGACGAAGGTAATGAATATTCGGATCGGTTCCGTTACTATTGGGGGAAGTAGCGCAATGGTAGACAAACTTCATGAAAAAATCGACCCTGCCATTTCCGATAGGAATATTTGAATACATGAAAAAGGGCCCTTAGCCTTTAATGAAATCCACAATTTTGTTTAGCCCATTGCCTTTATAATCCGATTTTTGGGCGGCCTTCATGAACTGCATCAAGTTTTCCGGCTTTATATTGTTGCCCAGGACCCTGATGAGCACAAAACCTTTTTCATCGTTGTCGCCATATATTATTATCTCATCGATCGCCCCATCATCACCAATGTATTTGACAACTCCTTTACCATAGCTGGTATTGAGCTTCATTAAATCGATGAATTTGCCATTCTTTAAAATAGACTTTACCCTGGCTTTTTCAGTTTCAAACTTTATCGAATTCGTGTCGGTCTTTTTAAAAGCCAATACATTCATTTTTTTCAAGGAATTCAATGCTTCCCTTTCGACCTTGTCCAAATCTACCTTATCCAGGTTCAAAATGCTTGCCGGAAGGTCTACTGATAGGAAATCGGGGTTTTCCGAATTCTCGACAAAGTACTCCTGAAGGCTTTGGGGAGATGAACAACTAGTTGCTACCAGTACTATAAGTACCAATAATATTTTTATGGCTTCTTTCATTTTCATGGTTTGTATCTAACAGGCATACCTGCTTAAAACAATCTGGTTATTGGCATCTATGAGCAATAAACCAGGTTTGGTTTTACTTCTTTTTGCCAGCTTCGTTCAATTCCTCCGGCAGGTTCATTTTTTTCGTAAGTGACCCTATTTTACGCAAGTCAATATCACCCGTCAAGGAAAGTAATACGGTTTCGAACTTTCTGTTGTTTACCGCTACATCGGCATTGTTGATTCCTGTTACGAACATCAACAACTCACTGACATGGTTTTCGTCCTTGCCACTTTTGATGTAGAACTTAACGTTGGCATCCTTATCCTTAACACGCATGAGTTCCTCTAATTGCGCACTTTTAAGATATTGTTTCATGGTCCTCAACATATCTGCGGAGATATTCTTGTCCTCGGTAATAAAAACCTTGAGGTTCTTGAGACTTTTGGCAATATCCATAAAATCCTTCGCTTCAGGGTCGTCTACATCAACATCTATCTTGGACAGTAGCCGGAACATACTCTGGTTGACCACTACGGCACTTACATTGTCCAGATCTTCGAATTTATCAAAAGTGGACTGTGAAAAGCCAAGTAACGGTAAAACCGTAAATGCGATTGTGATTATAATTTTCTTCATCATGTTTATTATTGATTCTTGTTATAGATTTTTTGTGTTGTGTTTTCAAACTCCTTTAAATAAGCTATCTTTTCAGTGCCCTTGTTAAAATTATCGGCCAAAAGGGTCAACGCCTTCATTGTTTCATTAAAGGCATACTCGGCCTCTTTTTTTTCTTGGTATTCATTACCAAAGTATATGCCCAAAAACAGGACCACCATTGCAGCAATGGAAAGCCATTTATAGTTGGATCCTTTGTTCCTGAAGGATAATTCCTTGGTATACCGCTCTTCCTTGGCGGTGGAGAGGTATTGGAACATAGGGGCATATTGCTTTAAATGGGCAGGTGCATTTTCTTGTGAGAAATATGATCTTAGCTCCTTCTCCTCTGCTATCGAAGTGTTGGCATCAAGATATTTTTCCAATAGTTCCTCAATTTTCTTCAATTCCATAACTATGTTTTTCCATTAATTTCCCCCTAATCGTTTTACGTGCCCGTGATAAGGCAACCCGTATTGCCGTTGGTTTCATATCCAATAACCCGCCTATTTCGTCAAAATCGTACTCCTCAATATCACGTAACTGCAATACCATCTTTTGTTGTTCAGGTAGTTCCTCCATAATCTTCCCTACCCAATCCAAACTATCTTTTACCTCGACCTGTTTTTGTAACGAAGTATTGCCATCACCATAGTTGCTATGTACAAGCTTTAAATTGTTTGCTTGTTTTGATTTCAAACGGTCCAAACAAAAATTCTTGGTCATCGTCATGGCAAAAGCCTCCACATTATTGTATTTGCCGATATTGTCATTCTTGGACCACAATTTCATCAGAATCTCCTGGGTGGCATCCTCGGCCTCCTCCCTGGAGACCAGTAGACGTTTTGCCAACCTATATAGCTTGTCCTTAAAAGGCATAACCACATTTAGAAATTCCGACTGTTTCATCTGTTGGTTGTTATTGCTTTTTATTGGTCATCTGCAATTCCTATAAAAAAGGTCTTTTTAAAAGTAAAATACCATAAATATATCCCTTCATATCGATTCCTTTTTTTTTGACCGGTTGTTTGCAGCTCCTTTTTCAAGTCTACATAAGCAAGACGAAGTACAACTAATTTTGTTACAAATAATTTTTATTTCTTGTTATTGTCTTTAAATTAGGCGTCCAAACAGTAAAGATCGTACATATTTTATTTGTTAAAAAGTAAACAAAGGTTCCTTTTTCTTTTTTATGGAATGGTAATTGCTGTTCTTTATTGAATACAAAATCAAGATTTATGAAAAAATATATATTGCTATTCCTGTCCATAGGGGTATTATTGACCGCCTGTAAAAAAAATGATGATGATTTTATAATCCCTAAGCGTCTTGAGGCTAACAAAAGCGGTTTGGAAGTACAGGAATTCATGTGGAATGCTATGAATTACTGGTATTTCTGGCAGGCCGATGTACCGAATTTGGCGGATGACAAATTCCTCCTTACCAAGGATGGCATAAACGCATATACCCAATTTTTGGCTTCAGAATCAGACCCTGGGGCATTCTTTGACAATAAATTATTGTTTTCCGAAGATCGTTTTAGTTTTTACTCAGACGACTATAAGGAATTGACCCAAGCCTTTGCTGGGGTTTCCAAAAGTAACGGACTCGAATTCGGGTTGGTCAAATACAGTGATAGCAATGATGTCTTTGGTTATGTCTGGTATATTGTACCCAATTCGGATGCTGCCTCAAAAGATATTGCCCGTGGTGATATTTTTGTTGGTGTAGACGGCCAGACCCTGAATGTCAATAACTATCGGGAACTGCTATTCGGGGACAATGATACATATACCCTGAACATGGCCGATGTTGCAAACAACCAGATTGTTCCCAACGATAAAGGGGTGATCCTGACAAAATTTGAGGGCTTGGAAGAAAACCCTGTATTCCTATCGAAAATCTTTGAAATTGGAGGCGAGAAAATCGGGTACTTGGTCTATAATGGATTCATTAATGAATTTGATGAGGACCTTAATGATGTATTCGGTGAATTTAAAGCCGATGGAGTGACGAATCTCGTGTTGGATTTTCGCTATAACCCAGGTGGATCGGTAAATTCGGCCCGTTTGTTATCAAGTATGGTATATGGGACAAAAACCGATGAACTATTCTTAAGACAACGTTGGAACGCCAAAGTCCAGGAACAATTGGATAATTCACAACTCACTGACTATTTCGCCGAAAAAACCAGTAAAGGTTCACCTGTAAACACCCTTAACCTTACCAAGGTATATGTAATCGCCACCAATAATTCCGCTTCAGCAAGTGAATTGGTAATAAACGGTCTTGCCCCCTACGTGGATGTAGTACATATTGGGGAAACTACAAGGGGCAAGAATGAATTCTCAATTACTATGGTAGATGACTTTGAAGGGAGCTACATCTATAATCCAGAACGTGAGAATAAAATAAACCCTAAAAACAAATGGGCCATTCAACCTTTAGTAGGTAGGAATGAAAATGCAGATGGGTTTTCTGATTACACCTCTGGTCTGATCCCCGATATCGAGCTTAAGGAAGACCTAGGGAACATGGGAGCCTGGGGAGACCTTAATGAGCCATTATTGGCCAGGGCCATACAAGAAATAACAGGAGCGACCGGCAAACGTGGTTTTGAGGTGAAAATGCCGGCAAATATGATGACAAACTCTAAAATGTTCAAAGTATTAAAGGACAATATGTTCTTGGATGAACCTAAGTTAATGGGGAACGCTATTGACTAGATAATAAAAAAGTATCCTATAAAAAAAGGGCTCTACAAAATAGAGCCCTTTTTCTTTCATCAATATGAATGAACGGGATCAACGATCGGCAGCGCCATTGAAATAGATTTCACCAGGTATGACCGAAACTTCTTTCGATGCCAATAATGAATTATCGCCAAGGTCATATATTTCCAAAGAGCCATTGCTGGTATAATCCTTGGCATCAACACCATAAAGTATACCATCATTCACGGCCATATCATAGAAACTGAGTCCTGTGATTTCAGCTGTTTCCGGAAGTGCGGAACTTGAGGTCTCCATTTCGTAAACTGAACTTGACATATAGTAATAAAGACTACTACCATCGATGGCCAAGGCACCAGGGTGTTCGGTAGTTGCAAAATCAAAAGTCTCTGCAACCGTATTATCGGCCGTATTTATTTTATCCAATTGACCCATGGTCTCAGTACCTGACCAAGCAGGGTTACCCCCAGAAAGTACCCATAGGTTGCCTTGGGCATCCAATTGTAGGGAATTTGGACGGTCACCAACAGTAATGGTATTCGTTACGGTATTCGTGGTCGCGTCGATAACGGTAACAATATTATTTTGTGACCACCCTCCTTGCATTGCTACATAAATGGTATTTTCCTTGGCAACAAGTTGCTCGGGACCTTCCGCAACCGGAATCTTAGCGGTCACCGTATTTTCCTCAAGATCTATTACTGCAACATAATCATCATCGGCATTGGAACCATCACCCCAATTGGTCACATATCCCTTGCCGTTGGCAATGACCATATAACGAGGGTTTGAAAGTTCCGTATCAATAGTGGCAACGGATTCAAAGGTGTAACGGTTTACCACTTCCACTTTATTGGAAACATTGACAACAATATAACCTAAATCACCATTGAAGGCCATACTTTGCGCAGTATCTCCCCAAGCTTCAACATCATTTACTGTTTTGAAAATACCGTTTTGCACCGTTGAGTAATCGCTGGAGACAAAAGAAACCGAAGCATTACCCTGGAAAAAATTACCTTCATGGACAACTATGATACCATTTTCAAATGGATACGAATCATTGTCGATAATTGTCAGGGTTGCCGTATCTTTTAAGCCTATAACCAGATTTTGCCCACCGGTTATGGTCTTAATGGTTAAGATAATGTCCTCGGATGGCTCTACCTCATCATCATCAATAAGTGTAAGGCTTTGGTTCACAGAGACATTGCCCGCTGGTAATACTACCGAACCGGATAGTGCTTCGTAATCCTCACCCGAAGTAGCCGATCCCGTTACCTCATAGGTGATCGTTACATCTGTATCATTGGCCGATGCAGTGGAAAAACTAAACCCAACTGTTCCTGCCCCTTCTTCATAGGTGCCGGTATCTGTAGACACCTCGATCGCCCCTATTTCTGGTTGGTCATCATCATCGTTGTCACATCCTACAAATACGAATGATGCCAGTGCTGCTGTAATAAAAAAATGTTTGAATTTCATTGGTCTTAAAAATTTAGAATTAATTGTGATTGAATATTTCTGTTCGGCATTGGTCGCAATGCGATATTTTCATAGTAGGTATCATAAATGTTGTTTATGCTTAACCCAATCGTATATTTTGTCTTTTTTTGAAGGGTGCCCGTATAATCTATCCCTACGTTGGCGACATCGTAACCATCCAACTCCTTTCCAATGATTGAAACGGGACCATTGTAGAGGTGTTGATAAAACACATTAAAATGGGACAAGCTATAGGACATGGAGGCGTTTGCTTTGTGAAACGGAACGTAAATCAGTTGCTCTTTGGTTGCTTGGTCTTCAGAAACGGTATAGGCATAGTTTGCCTTGAACGCTATTTTTTGGTTTCTACCAATATCATATCCAAGGCCTAGTTCCCCTTCCGCCCCATAGATACGCACATCATCGATATTTATGGGAGACCAGATTCCATTGCTGCCAGGTAGCCATTTGATCATATCCTTGGTGGTGATGTAATATCCATTTAGGTTAAAGGTAACCCCCCCAAAATGTAGGCGATGCCCCAAATCAACCTGGTAAGACCTTTCGGCCAATAGGTCCAAATTCCCACCAGGCTGCCAATAAAGGTCGTTGAAAGTGGGGGTCCTAAAGTTTTTTGAGGCGTTTAACTGTATGTCATAATGTTTATTGAAGGTGTATTTCCCATCCAAGGAAAAAACCAATGGGCTGCCATAGTCCGAGGAAAAATCCTGCCGTAAACTAATGTTGTAGGCCAATTTGGGGGAGACCTGATGCTTGAGCAATGCCGTTGCAGAGAGATCATTTCGGTCGGGGTCACCAAAACTATCACCTTTTCCCTTGTAATTATCAAATTCCACAAAAGAGTTTAGCCTAAAGGCCTTTGACAATTCCATATCCAAGGAATATCTTGCCAAAAATGTAGAAACCTTTCCCAAGGAATGGTTTTCCGAATCTTTATTCTCATAATACCTGAATTCTTCCTGCAAATAGGCCACTTTTACTTTTGAAATCGCCTTTTCCCCAAAATGGCCCCATTCCAACTGGGTACGGTAATGATTGTCCTTATACTTGCTTCGGCCCAATGCCACAATGGTCCCCGACAAATTTCTATCCCCGATAAAACTTTGGTGGTATAGACGCAGTACTTGCTTTTTGGAAAGTACGTAACCCGCATTGAGGTTAAAGTTCAATTGCCCGAACTCCCCATTGACATTCTTTTTGTCGGTTTTTAAATATTTGTAATCATTATCCGATTTTTTGTAACTGACGCCAAAGTTGGAAGACCATCGTGATCCACCCTGGCTTTGGGCATAATTTACGGTTTTGGTATCGAAACTGCCATACCCCAATAAAACCCGATGTTCAAAGTGGTTGCCAAACCGAAGGTCATTATTCAGGTGGACACTGCCACCAATGGCACCCGACCCATATTGCACACTCCCGCCACCACTCCGAATACCAATGGAATTATAGCTTAAAGGATCTATGGTGTTAAAATCTATCTGGCCATTTAGTTGGGAATTGATGTTTATACCGTTCCATATGACCGCGGTATGTGAAGCATTGGTGCCCCTAAAGGCTGGGGAGGAAATCATGCCATACCCATTTTCCTTAAAATAAATATTCGAATTAAAGGCCAACAGGGATGTAAGGGAATTGTTTTGACGCCTTATGGTACTATCCCGTAATTCCGTAACCTTATGGCCATCGGCATACCATTTCAATCGAATATCGGAAACCACAACTTCCCTTAATTCAATAATAGGGTTCTCTTGTGCAAAAGCACTATTAAGGCCTATGGGAATAAGAAAGTAAAATAAAAGCGTTTTTTTCATACCAATGACTTTTTACCCGAAAGCCTATCGAAATTCCTAGTTTGTGAAATTGGCAGGTCTCCTGACTTGCAATTTGCTATATAACCTTCCCGAAATCATCAGTGGTACGAAGTATATAGCAACTATTCTGGTTGGAATAGGTACAGAACTATGTTCAGTACATGCTTTACAGTTGCGGGAACAGTCCCAGATTCCCACTGGGTTCCCTTTTAATTTAGTCACCTTGAAAATGACAAAACCAAATTCGGGGCAAAATTAATCTAAAAAATTATTCATCCCCCTTTTTTTTGCTAAATTTTACGGCCAACCAGATAATACCTACCAAGAAGTGAAGTAATATAATTCCTGCGACTATATAAACAATGGTATTTGAGCTATCGCGCATATTTGAATTTTTAACAAAAGTAAATTACTATCCACTCTAAAATTGTGACATTTGTTACCTTGCAGTCATTTTTACCGAATAAATTAGAAATATATCCAATATTAAAATGAGATTCGCTGTACTACTTTCCCTTATTTTAAGTCTGTTCCTTTCCTGTAAAGATAAGACAAAAGAAGCCTTGCCGCCAACATTGGAGTCCAAGACCATCCCTATTGAATATGCAAAAGGGTTTACCTTGGAAAAAACAGGTTCGGGGGTTACCATCATTAGTGTTTCCTCCCCTTGGCCCAATGCGAAGACCAGTTATAAATATGCATTGGTGCCCAAAGATAAAATGGAATTGATGACAACCCTTGACAAAGAGGGGTACAATGCTATAATCGGGGTGCCGGTAAACCATATCGTCGCCACCTCTACCACCCACATACCATCACTGGAATCCTTAGGGGTTATCGATGCTTTAAAAGGCTTTCCAGATACCCGGTATGTATCCTCTATTAAGACAAGGGCACTTATAGAAGCTGGTAAAATAAAGGAATTGGGAAATAACGAATCAATCAATACCGAAATGGTCATTGATCTAAATCCAGAGGTTGTTTTTGGTTTTGGCATCAACAACCAAAATAAAGCCTACGAGACCTTACAGCGTTCAAATGTCCCGGTTGTTTATAATGGGGACTGGACGGAGGAAACCCCCTTGGGAAAAGCGGAATGGATCAAGTTTTTTGCCCCCTTCTTTCAAAAGGAACAAGTGGCGGACAGTATTTTCAAGGAAATCTCAAATGCCTACAACCAAGTGAAGTCGATGGCGAAAAAATCAAGGAACAGACCTACTGTTTTAAGCGGGGCACTTTATAAGGATGTTTGGTACCTGCCTGGCGGGAATAGTTGGGGGGCCATGTTCCTGAAGGATGCCAATGTTGATTACCCTTGGGCTTCAACGAACCAGACCGGAAGCCTTAATTTAAGTATCGAAAGCGTTTTGGCCAAGGGCGTGGATACCGATTATTGGATTTCACCATCCCAATTCACTTCCTATAAGGAAATGGAGGATGCCAATCGACATTACCTTAAATTCAAGGCCTTCCAAGATAAAAATGTATATACCTTTGCAAGAACAAAAGGAGCAACAGGGGGCTTGCTTTATTTTGAACTGGGACCCAACAGGCCCGATCTAATATTGAAAGACCTTATCCATATATTCCACCCGGAAATATTGCCCGAACATGAATTGTTTTTCTTTAAGCCGTTGAAGTAATTGGAAAATACCACTAAATATAAAGTTTCTTTGCTCCTATTGGTATTGGTCATTTCCTTTGTCCTGAATATTAGCTTGGGTTCCGTATCCATTCCTTTCGAGGATACCTTAAACGCAATTCTAGATAATGAAGTAGCCAATGACCCTTGGAGGTATATCGTTTGGAATTATCGTATTCCTAAGGCTTTCACCGCAATTCTTGTGGGTAGTGGACTTTCCCTTAGTGGCCTTTTGATGCAGACCCTGTTCAGGAACCCCTTGGCCGGACCTTTTGTACTGGGGATCAGTTCCGGTGCGAGTTTAGGTGCTGCTTTACTGATTATGGGCACTGCCCTATTTTCCAGTCTGTTTTCCTATGGCATGGTTAACGATGTTTCCTTGGCTGTTGCCGCAAGTATTGGAAGTTTTTCTGTTCTTTTGGTCGTAGTGGTGGTTTCTTACCGTATCAAGGACACTATGGCTCTATTGATCATCGGCCTTATGTTCGGAAGTATAACGGCTGCTATTGTTAGTGTCCTTTCCTATTTTACCAATGCGGAGAAGCTACAGCAATATGTCTATTGGTCCTTTGGTAGTGTTGGCAACCTATCTTGGTCCCAACTATTACTACTCTTGGTGATCATCCTTATCGGGGTTGTTCTAAGCATTATTTCCATAAAACCCTTGAATGCTTTTCTTTTGGGGGAAAACTATGCCCAAAGTCTAGGGGTCAACCTAAAAAGATCCCGCTATAAGATCATTATTGCCACAGGGCTGTTGGCTGGGGGCATTACGGCCTTTGCAGGCCCGATTGCCTTTATCGGTCTGGCGGTACCCCATTTGACAAGGCAGATTTTCAACACGACCGATCATAAGGTCTTGGTACCCGCAGTACTGATATATGGTGCCATATTAATGTTGATATGTGATACCGTGGCCCAATTGCCCACTTCGGCCAATGTACTGCCCATTAACGCCATTACCTCTATTGTTGGCGCACCTGTGGTCATTTGGCTATTGGTAAGAAAAAAGAGAATGATCTTTTAATGAAGGCATGACCAAGAAAGCAACACATACCGCCCTAAAAGTCGAAGACCTGAACATTGGTTATTTCACTAAAAATAATACTGCCACAATCAGTAAAGGGATAAACTTCGAACTACACCAAGGTGAGTTGGCCGCGATTGTCGGGGTAAACGGTATTGGGAAATCAACCCTTTTGAGAACCCTAGGGAATATACAGGGGAAATTATCAGGTTCAATACAATTGAACGGTAAGGACCTGAAAAGTCTCACTCCCCTTGAAATGGCATCGACCGTTAGTGTTGTGTTGACCGAACCCTTGGCATCGAAAAACCTTGTCGTAATAGAACTTATTGCTTTGGGAAGGCAACCCTATACCAACTGGATTGGTAGATTGTCGGATACGGACAAGGCAAAGATCCAAGAGGCCATAACCATGGTTGGATTAGAAGATCTTAAAAATAAAAAATGCCATGAACTGAGTGATGGGCAATTGCAGCGGGTAATGATCGCCAGGGCTTTGTCCCAGGATACGGACATAATCCTATTGGATGAACCTACTTCCCATTTGGACCTACATCACAAAGTACAGATATTGAAACTCTTGAAACAGATTGCACACGATACACAAAAAACAATATTGTTCACAAGCCATGAAATTGAAATGGCCATTCAACTCTGTGACAAGATATTGGTCATGAACAATGACGGCCATGATTATGGCGAGCCTTGTGGACTGATCCAAAAACAAGCATTTGAACGATTGTTTCCTTCGGATACGGTTATATTTGATGCCAAAACAGGTTCCTTTAAAATAAAAAAGTAACCTTGGGGAGCTTATTTTTTTAAAGTCAAACGATTATCTTTACCCCAAAGAAGCCGTACCCTAATGAATGTATACCTCTTATATCTGATTATCGGACTCATATGCCTTGCCATTGGTTATCTCTTGGGCAACTATATCCAAAGTCTAAAAACAAAATCGAACCATGGCATCTTGGAGGAGGAAATAAGACAACTTGTACTTTCCAAGACCAATTTGGATAATCGGATCCTGATCATGGAGAAGGAAAAAGAAGAACTGCGTTCGGAAAAGGAACACTTGGGCAATGAAATTGTTCGATACCAGTCAGATTTAGAGCACTTGGACTTGAAAAACAGGGAGCAAAAGGTGGAAGTTGAAAAATTACAGGAGAAGTTCACAAAGGAATTTGAGAATTTAGCCAATAAGATATTGGATGAAAAAAGCAACAAATTCACAGAGCAGAACCAAAAGAACATCAAAAACCTGCTCTCGCCCTTACAGGAAAAGATAAAAACGTTCGAAGAAAAGGTGGAGACTTCCCAGAAAGAAAGCATTAGTATGCACTCTGCCTTAAAGGAACAGCTGCTCAACCTTCAACACCAAAACCTAAAAATCACCCAAGAAGCTGAAAACTTGACCAAAGCCCTTAAAGGGGATAGTAAAATGCAGGGAAATTGGGGCGAATTGGTCTTGGAGCGTGTACTTGAAAAATCCGGCTTGGAAAAAGACCGTGAATATTCCGTTCAGCAGAGTTTCACCAGGGAGGATGGATCCCGTGTGCTTCCCGATGTCATCATCAACCTTCCCGATGGAAAAAAAATGGTCGTTGATTCCAAGGTATCCCTTACCGATTATGAACGTTATATCAACTCAGAGGATGACCTAAGGGAGAAATCCTTAAAAGACCATATCAATTCCATTAGAAAACATGTTGACCAATTATCCGCCAAAAAGTATGAAGACCTGTATGAAATGGAGAGTCCCGATTTTGTCCTGATGTTCATTCCCATAGAACCCGCTTTTGCCATTGCGATCAACTATGACAACTCCTTGTACAACAAGGCATTCGAACAGAATATCGTGATTGTGACCCCATCTACCCTATTGGCTACTTTGCGGACCATTGATAGTATGTGGAACAATGAAAAACACCAAAGGAATGCCATAGAGATCGCAAGACAGGCTGGAGCCCTATATGATAAATTCGAAGGTTTTGTGACCGACTTGACCAAGGTGGGCAAAAAAATGGACGAAGCGAAGAATGAGTACAAAGGTGCCATGAATAAATTGGTGGAAGGCCGTGGCAATTTGGTTACCAGTATCGAAAAATTGAAAAAAATGGGGGCCAAAGCGAAAAAATCCCTTCCAGAACCTATTCTGAAACGTGCCCAAGAGGACGATCCTGGAGAAGAACCTAAACTCAAGTCATGAAAAAAGACTTGTATTCACCCTAACAGCCATAATAGCCGTTTTTTTATTATTATAAGCCTTTATTTACTTTGTCCCCTAAAGTGAAGGTGCTCGTTCCGGCGAATCGATCAAGGTAAGTCGTAAAGGGGTTATGGCCAAAACGTGGGAGGGGCAAATTTCCGGCACACAGATATTTTCTTTCCCAATATTGGACAAGGATAAGGAGACCATCGGAAAACTAAAGGAATACCAAGGCAATTATGTAAAGCCCCAATACGTTGAAAGGTATGCTACTTTTTTCTGGTCGGGAGACACCAAGTACTTCGTTGCCAAAGTCGGGAAAGGACGATCACCCCATTCCAATTTTAGTGGCAAAGTACATGGCGGACATATCCTTGACTTAATGGATTGCCTGCCTCTCGAAACATTCCCGACACTACTGTGCAACCGCATCGGTAAATAAGGTCGATCTCATAGGCCCCTATCGAAGTCGGGGAGCTGCCCACACTAAAAGCCTCTATAAATTATACGGGAAGAACCCTCAATGGTTAGGGAATCGTGTAGAATCGGAAAATATTGCCGCGGGAAAGAAAAAGCACTGCAACTCCCCCCTATTTTGCCATGGTCGCGAAAGATGATAATGGTAAAAATGTGCCAATACCTGGTCTGATCTTAAAATTCATTCGGTATAAGACGGTCCAGTCGTAGTATGGGGCACAGGGAACAGACAAAAAAAGAAGGCCTGAATTCAAACCCGGGACCTTCAAGGCCGAAGATCATTTGGAAAACCTGATTAGGGGAAAATGTGAAAATCGAACTAAGCAAACAATTATTCATTGGGCGGAAATGCATGGTTTTGGTCTGGTCGGATGAGGGCTCTTCCATATCCCGGCAAATATACCTACCATATAAAAAGAGTCTCAAATTAGACAGGAAAGTATTGGGAGATAATCAAGGTTGTTTTTTATTTGGAGAGGTACATCTTTCGTCTTGAATAAAGGTTGTAAAACTCATCATCCTTCAAACTATCGATAAACAGGATACTTTCGCCTGTACTCTTCATTTCCGGACCTAGATTTTTATTTACATTCGGAAATTTATTAAAAGAGAATACGGGTTGTTTTATTGCAAACCCGTCCAATTGTGGGTTGAAACTGAAATCCTTTACCTTCCTCTCCCCCAACATTACCTTCGTCGCATAGTTCACATAAGGCTCTTTATAGGCCTTCGCTATAAAAGGTACTGTTCTGGAAGCCCTTGGGTTCGCTTCGATAATATAGACCATATCATTCTTTACTGCGAATTGAATATTGATCAATCCGACCGTATTCAATGCCAAGGCTATTTTCTTGGTATGGTCCTTTATCTGTTGCATGACAAACTCCCCTAAATTGAACGGAGGTAAAGTTGCATTGGAATCACCGGAATGTATGCCACAAGGTTCGATATGTTCCATGATTCCAATAATGTAAACATCCTCCCCATCGCAAATAGCATCTGCTTCCGCTTCGATGGCACCATCCAAATAGTGGTCCAGAAGTAGCTTGTTGTTGGGGATTTTCCGAAGTAGATCTACCACATGGGCTTCCAACTCCTCCTTGTTGATTACGATCTTCATTCCTTGACCACCCAATACGTAGGATGGTCTTACCAACAATGGGAAATCTAATTTATCGGCCAGTTCCAAGGCTTCATCGGCGGTTTCCGCCACCCCGAATTGTGGGAAAGGGATATTGTTTTCCTCCAATAAAGTGGAAAAACTTCCCCTATCCTCGGCCAAATCCAAGGCTTTAAAGCTGGTCCCAATGATCTTGATTCCGTATTTATCCAATTTTTCGGCCAGTTTCAAAGCTGTCTGTCCGCCTAACTGCACAATAACACCTTCTGGCTTTTCGTGACGGATGATATCATAGATATGCTCCCAAAAAACAGGTTCGAAATAGAGCTTATCAGCTGTGTCGAAGTCTGTTGATACCGTTTCAGGATTACAATTGATCATGATGGTCTCATAGCCACATTCAGCAGCGGCCAATACCCCATGAACACAGCAATAATCAAACTCGATACCCTGTCCAATACGGTTAGGGCCGGATCCAAGGACAACTATTTTTTTCTTATCGGTGACAATACTATCGTTCTCTACCTTTTTAATACCATCTGCAGTTTCGTACTCCGCTTCAAATGTTGAATAATAATATGGCGTCATTGCCTTGAACTCCGCTGCACAGGTATCCACTAGTTTATAGACCCTGTTGATATTGAGTTCTTCCCGCTTCGAGTAGACCTCGCTCTCGTAGCAATCTAGCATATGGGCAATCTGCCTATCGGCAAAACCTTTCTGTTTGGCCTCTAACAAGAGGCTTTTCGGTAGGCTGGCGATAGTATACTGTGATATTTCCTTTTCAAGAAAATGCAATTCCTCGTATTGTTTTAGGAACCACATGTCGATTTTTGTAATGTCATGGATCCTTCGAAGTGGAATACCCAATTGAATTGCGTCGTAGATTACAAAAACCCTATCCCAACCAGGAACAGTAAGTTTATTTATAATTTGGTTATAATCCTTATACCCTTTACCATCGGCACCAAGTCCGTTTCTTTTGATTTCGAGTGATTGGGTGGCTTTATGGAGCGCTTCCTGAAAGGATCGGCCAATGCCCATTACCTCCCCTACAGATTTCATTTGTAGCCCTAAAGTCCTATCAGACCCCTCGAACTTATCAAAATTCCATCGAGGTATTTTCACGATTACATAATCCAAGGTTGGCTCAAAAAGTGCGGATGTTGATTTTGTGATTTGATTGTCCAGCTCATCCAGATGGTACCCGATAGCTAATTTTGATGCGATTTTTGCTATGGGGTATCCTGTTGCTTTCGATGCCAATGCAGAGGATCGGGACACCCTGGGATTGATCTCAATGGCAATGATATCTTCCTTGTCATCTGGACTAACGGCGAACTGTACGTTACAACCACCGGCAAAATCACCGATACTACGCATCATCTTAATGGCCATGTCACGCATTCTTTGAAAGGTACGGTCGGACAAGGTCATTGCAGGCGCAACGGTAATGGAGTCCCCGGTGTGGATACCCATGGGGTCCATGTTCTCAATGGTACAGATAATCACAACGTTGTCATTCTTATCGCGCAACAGTTCCAATTCATATTCTTTCCATCCCATTAGGGCCTTATCGATCATGACCTCATGAATGGGTGATATTTCGAGTCCCCTACTCAATAGTCCATCGAAATCCTCGGGTTTATAAACAATCGAAGCCCCTGCACCTCCTAAGGTGTAGGAGGCACGGATTACCAACGGAAATCCGAATTCCTGTGCTATTTCCTTTCCTTTCAAGAAAGATGTCGCTGTTGCCTGGGGAGCCATGCCCACTCCTATTTCCAACATCAATTCCCTGAACTTTTCGCGATCTTCGGTAATATTTATAGCATCGATATCAACCCCGATAATCTCTACATCGTAATCTGCCCAAATACCTTTTTCGTCAGCCTCGATACATAAGTTCAAAGCTGTCTGTCCTCCCATTGTAGGTAAAACCGCATTGATCTGGGGATGCTCTTTCAGTATTTCCAAAATAGATTTTGTCGTCAATGGTTTTAGATAGACATGGTCCGCCATTGTTGGGTCGGTCATTATCGTGGCCGGGTTACTATTGATCAAGACAGTTTCTATACCATCTTCCCGTAAACTACGAAGTGCTTGGGAACCCGAATAATCGAACTCACAAGCTTGCCCGATCACAATTGGGCCTGACCCTATGATCAAAATGGACTTTAAATCTTTTCTTTTTGGCATGCTCTCAGTTTTGTTTTGGATATTGAACTCGTTTAAACTTTTTCGGCTTGCCGGAAAATTGCCGTTTTCCGCCCTGTTTTTGTCTTTTTTTGTTTCCGTAGCCCTGCCATACAACTTGAAAAGCCTTCAGCAGAACAAGAACCAGTGGTTTTCGCTTAAACCCAAAAAGTTTAAACGAGTTCATTGTATAAAAAAAGGTGCTACTTTTTTTAAAAAAGTAGCACCTTGATATTTTAAAAAAGTTCTAACATTATTTTTTGTGTCTCGGCTCAGAGGATACGGATAGTTTCTTTCTTCCTTTCGCTCTTCTTCTAGAAAGAACCTTTCTACCATTAACGGTTGCCATGCGCTCTCTGAAGCCATGCTTATTCTTCCTTTTTCTTTTTGATGGCTGATATGTTCTTTTCATCCTCTGGCTAAATTTTAAACTTATATTTTGTACGTATAAATTTCGCGTACACCCTGCAAAATCTGGGCGCAAATATACAAAGAGTTTTTGCTTTGGCAAACCTAATCAAAAAAATATTTTTTATGTAGCTTTACTAGCCGCAAGTTGGTTTTTATTACTTTTGCCCATTATATGTCCATATTGGTCAGATTCACCCATAAACAATAGCAAACTACCATGTTCAACAAGAATATCAAACTCGTTATAGCAGGCTTGATCATTGCATATGCCATTTATCAATTTGTTGAAGGAAACATTGGAAACGGTATATTCTTGATTCTTTTTTCCTTGATTTTCATATTCCTTTATTTTAGGAACGAGATTATCTTACTTGCTTTTCTTAGAATGCGGAAACAGGATTTGGAAGGTACAAAAAAATGGTTGGATAAGATCAAAGACCCAGAAGCCGCATTGATTACAAAGCAACAAGGATACTTCAATTATTTGCACGGAATAATTCTTTCCCAGAAGAATCTCACCCAGGCAGAGAAATACTTTAAAAAAGCTTTGAGATTCGGGCTGACCATGGATTATGATACTGCCATGGCGAAATTGAGCTTAGCGGGCATCGCTATGCAGAAAAGACGTAAAAGGGAAGCTACCATGCTTTTGAACGAGGCTAAAAAGCTGGATAAGAACAATATGCTTACGGATCAAATAAAGATGATGCAACAGCAAATGAAAAAGATATAGGTTTTTTTTAGTGGGGGCCAAACCCCTCCAGTTCCTATTGCCCAACAATAAACCCCAACCATTATCTTTTCGCATAATAGGGGAAAACACAACTATTCGGTAACTTTGTAATAGCCTTTGTTCGGGATTTCTATGGTATATGTCTTTCTTGAGGAATTGTTCAAATGAGGTTCACGCAACCAGGGGTTATGCCGTTTTAATATTTTATAATTGATCTCATATTTTTTGGCAAAATCGGCAAAACTGGCAATTGGCCTATTGACCTCTATCTTAAAGGTGGGAACGGCATTGTACATGTCTTCCTTCCCAATTTCAAAACCATATTTTCCAGGATTTGAAAGAATCTCCTTTATGGCCATAATCCTGAATACGTACCTTCCGGTTTCTTCCCCTAGTAAAAGATCGTAATAGTCATTTACTTTCTGGATTCCCATGAATTTATCGATAGCACCTGGGCCTGCATTGTAAGAAGCTGCCGTCAGTGTCCAACTCCCGTATTTTTTTTTCCATTTATTCAGGTAATCACAAGCAACCTGTGTCGATTTCTCCAAATGGTAACGTTCATCCACATTAGCATTGATCTCAAGGCCATATTCCCTGCCGGTTCCTTTCATTATTTGCCAAAAACCGGCAGCTCCGGCATGGGATACCACGTTGGTCAGGGCACTCTCCGCAACTGCTAGGTATTTGAAATCATCTGGAATACCATTTCTGGCAAGGATAGGCTCTATGACCGGGAAATATTTATGGGCCCTTTTTATCAAAAGTAATGCATTGGACTGCCAATAGGTATTCACCAAGAACTCCCTGTCTATGCGTTCCATGATCTCAGGGTCATCCTGGGGCACCGATTCACCGGCAAAATTCAAATTTTCGGGAATATCGATTGTAGAAATCCTATAGGTATCGGAAACACTTTTGTCATTGTCGTTATCTTTGTCGGCAATATCCTGTATGGGGTGGTTTTCGATTTCACTAGTACCTTGTACGGCGAAAATCAGGGTCGCTGTTACAAAAAAGACCCCCAATAGCATTAAAATATTCTTTAAAATCCTCATATTCCCTGATTAAGTTTGAATCCAAAGGTAATAAAGAAAACAGAACCTTCTTGTTTCCTTATCGATTTGGCAAGTGTTTACACTACATAACTTATTTATTCCCTAATAATTGTGGGCAGATGCTCATTAAACCACCGGGCCCTATGGATGATCATGGTATGTGTCCCATTTTTGACGGGAATACAATCCTTGATATAGCCGATGGGAAAGACAACATCCTTATCCCCATGGATATGTACAAGGTTTTTGGGGTATTGGGCCTGTTTCCAATTTACAATTTGGTCGATAGACCAATCTATGTACTGTTTATCCCTAATGGATAGGTATTTTTCGTAAAGATCCAATCGTTTTTGTACAACCTCCCCAAAGGCATATTTGGCCAACAACTCGACATTGCCCACCAACCCGGTAGGCAGAAGTTTGTGAACCTTGGTGTACTTGGCAAAGAGCATTTTCTTAGGCAATTCCTCTGTTCTTTTGACACTGGAAACCACGATAATTTTCTTTGTATCTATCAATTTGGCCATTTCCTGCACCAATATGCCCCCAAAGGAAACCCCGACCAAAACGGGATGCCCATGCTCAATATCCTTGACCATTTCTGCCGCATACGAAGCCAATGACATGTCCTTTTCAGGGACGAACCAGTCGAGCTTATGGGTCTCGAATTCTGTTTCGGGCAAATGTATATTTTCAAATATGGCCGAATTAGCGGCCATGCCCGGCATGAAGTAAACGTGTGTTTTTTCTTGGCCCATGTGGTTCTACTTTACGGGTTTTTTAGGAAAATCATATTTTTATTACTATCTTTATGTCCTGTTTTGGATAACCCCAACGTCTTATTGCAGGGCTATGTAAATGTATGAAATTACGGTTAAATCAGACATGGTTTTTTAAAATTCGGACCAATAATAAAATCATAATTATATGAATGGAATAGAAATAAAAGACAATAGTTTCTTGCGCCAATTTGAGGCTAGGGTCGAGGGTCAATTGGCCAAGATCGAGTATTCTTCACAAGAACGTAAGATTTTTCTAACCAAATTGGTTGTCCCTGAGGAAATTACGAAAGAAGGTTTTAAAGAGGACTTTATCAAATCTGTTTTACACCATATCCAGGACCAGAACCTAAGAGTGGTACCTACGAGTCCACAAATAGCAGGCTTCCTAAGAAAAAACAGGCAATACAAAGAAATGCTTCCGGTAGGGATCCGAATATAATCCCAGAAAAAGCAATATAAAAAAAACCTGTCAATGACTGGAATTCATTCCAGTCATTGACAGGTTTTTTATGCGGTCACACCACTTTCAACAAATTGTATCCTTACGATTCCGTCCACATCGATCCCAGTAAGTTCCACCTCCTTTATAGTGTTCACTAAACTTGGGTCCCAAGGATATTTTACCTTAACGTAATTCTCGGTAAAACCATTTATATAACCTTCTTTATTCTCCCCTTCGAACAATACGGTTCTAATGGTTCTTAATTGGCTCTCATAAAAAGCCCTGCGTTTTTTTACCGATAGGCTACGAAGCATCTTACTCCTTTTGCCCCTTACTTTCTGGGGCACTGGGTCAAGCATACTTGCTGCGGGGGTGTTATCCCTTTCCGAATATGTAAAGACATGCAAATAAGAAATATCAAGTTCGTTCAAAAAGTGGTATGTTTCCATAAAATGGTCATCACTTTCCCCTGGAAAACCAACGATAACATCGACCCCAATGCATGCATGGGGCATGACATGCCTTATCCTGTCTACCCTATCCGCATAAATTTTCCGTAGATAACGACGTTTCATTTTCTTTAAAATATCATCACTGCCACTTTGTAGGGGGATGTGGAAATGAGGTACGAATGAGTTGCTTCCTGCCACAAAATCTATGGTCTCGTTTTTCAGTAAATTAGGCTCAATGGAAGAAATCCGCAATCGGCTGATACCCTCTACCCTATCCAAGGCCTGTACCAGGTCCAAAAAGGTGTGCTCATGTCTTTTGTTCCCAAATTCACCTTTCCCAAAATCACCGATATTCACACCTGTGAGTACGATTTCCTTAATCCCTTTTTCCGAAATTTCCCTGGCGTTCTTGATAACGTTCTCCAAGGTGTCACTTCGGGATATACCGCGGGCCAAAGGAATGGTACAGAAGGTACATTTGTAATCACAGCCATCCTGTACCTTTAGAAAGGCCCGTGTACGGTCACCAATGGCATAACTCCCTACATAAAAATCGGCTTCCTCTATCTCACAGGCATGTACCTGCCCATAATCGTTCTTGGATAGGTCATTGATATAATCGGCTATCTTGAATTTTTCCGTTGCCCCCAAAACCAAGTCCACCCCATCAACTGCGGCCAACTGTTCCGGTTTAAGCTGTGCATAACAACCAATGGCCGCCACAAAAGCTTGCGGATTTGTTTTTAAGGCTTGCCGTACAATGGACTTAAAACGTTTATCCGCATTTTCGGTGACCGAACAGGTGTTTATAACATACATATCGGCCTTATCGGAAAAGTCGACACGCTCATAGCCATCATTCTGGAAACCCCTTGCGATTGTCGAGGTTTCAGAAAAGTTGAGTTTACATCCCAAAGTATAAAATGCTACTTTCTTCATGTGGATTTCAATTCGGTGCCCTAAATGATTGTTTTTAAGCTGGGGCTGCAAATATATCAAATTTTGAAGTTAGGGGGTCCCAATGGGGTGTTTTTGGTACTTGGTTCCCCTACTGTTGCCTATTGAATATTAATAATTCCTCCATTTTTTAGTGGACTCAAATACATGGCGAAGAATATTCGCCTCTTTTTCATCAAATTCCACTCCCCTACGGGACATCATAACCTTTGCGGCCTCAAAGGCCTTTTCCGGTAAGTAGGACGTAAATCCCGATGCCCCCCCCCAGCTAAAACTGGGAATGAAATTCCTCGGGAACCCAGGGACATATATATTGGCATTCACACCAATAACCGTTCCTGTATTGAACATGGTGTTGATTGCGGTCTTGCTATGGTCCCCCATCATCAGTCCACAGAATTGCAGTCCTGTTTGCTCAAATTTCTCGGTAGCATAGTTCCATAAACGTACTTTCGCATAATTGTTCTTTAGGTTGGAATTGTTGGAATCGGCACCAATGTTGCACCATTCCCCCAAAACGGAATTCCCCAAATAGCCTTCATGGCCTTTACTCGAATATCCGAATATTACCGAGTTGTTGATCTCACCACAAACCTTTCCATAAGGCCCTACGGTAGTGGGGCCGTATATTTTACCCCCCATCTTGACCACGGCATTGTGACATAGGGCGAAACCTCCACGAATAAGACTACCTTCCCAGATCTCGGCATTCTCCCCAATATATATCGGTCCCTTGGTGGCGTTTAAAATACTATACTCCACACTGGCCCCTTTTTCAAGGAAGATATTTTCGGGATGTATCACATTATTGGTTTCCGGTAATGGCTCAGAGGTTCTTCCTTCGGTAAGGAAATCAAAATCTGCTTGGAGTGCCTCGCCATTCTTGGAAAAAATATCCCATGTATTTTCAATACGCAGGACCTCCCCTTCAAATGGTATCTGTTTGAATGTGGAAAAATCGACTTCCTGACCTTCCAACGAAAAAAAAGCGATTAGATCATCACCTTGAAAGACTGCTTGGTTTTTTTTAAGTGATTTAATTAGGTCCACCAACTCCTTGGTAGGCAAAAAAGATGAATTGATCAGCACATTCCCTTCCATCTCTACCATAGGGTACTTCTCGGAAAGATAGTCCTCTGTGATTGTCGTAGTGGTTGTATTCAGGTGTTTCTCCCACTTTTCACGAATGGTAAGGATACCCACCCGTATATCGGCGACAGGTCTTGTGAAGGTAAATGGCAATAGGGAGTCCCTTGAAGGACCATCAAAAAGGATATAGTTCATAATGGGTATGTTTAAAACGGATAGCGCCCTCGATATTAACTATCGAGGGCGCATGTTTATTGTTGGATAATGTATGTATTCTATTTTTCTTCCTTTTTGTCAGCTTTACCCACTTTTTGGAATTTCTTGTACTTGCTTTTGAATTTATCGATTCGACCTGCCGTATCCAAGAATTTAGCCTTACCAGTATAGAACGGGTGTGATGTCCTGGAGATTTCCAATTTCACTAAAGGATACTCTACTCCATCCACTTCCAACGTCTCCTTTGTATTCGCTGTAGACTTTGTAATGAATACATCATCATTCGACATATCCTTAAATGCTACCAATCTATAATTCTCTGGGTGAATATCTTTTCTCATCGTAAAAACTTTAAACCTTCTGATTTTAAAGTTGCAAATTTACGTATTTTTATCAAAAAGACAATTAAATGCCCAAAAAAGAGAAAATAAAAATTCGTACCTTATATTTAGATGTAACAAACGAATCAATCTACAGACCAATACCCAAAACAGTTAAAGTATAAAATGGAAGAAAATCAACCAAAAACAGGAAAGTTCGCTCTAAATTTCGGGATATTGCTAGGTGCCGTATCCATAGCTTTTTCAATAATGCTCTTCACTATGGACATGCATTATGAGCAAAACATAGCAGTACAGATTATTTCATTTGTTCTTTCGGCCGTGGCCGTAGTTATGGCCATATCCGCATTCAAAAAAGCCAATAATGGCTTTTTAACGATTTCAGAGGCCTTGAAAATAGGTACGGGAGTGACCTTGGTCGCTGGGATACTAGGCTTATTGTACTTCTTTGTACTATCCAATTTCATAGAGCCCGGCTATTGGGACAAGGTTTATGAAATAGGTAAGGAAACAGCAATGGCCAACAATCCGGGATTAACGGAAGAGCAAATAGATCAAGGAATCGAAATGCAGAAAAAATTCAGCTGGTTGTTTTACCCCATAGGACTGATAATGAATATCGTTACAGGGTTGGTCCTTGGTCTTATTAGTGGACTGGTCATGAAAAAACAAAAATCGGCTTAATCAACAACCCCTGCCCAAGGGTACGGGGTATGCTTCCGAAAAAAACTTTTATTATTTCGAGACAGGCCTCGGGGAATTAAACCCTCTTTTGGCTATCGCCCTGCGATTAACGAACTCTTTCCAAGCTTTTACGATAGTCCAAAAATAGGTTATTTGTGGGTTCTTATAAAAAAGTTGCATCGAGTTATATGTCAAAATTGTACTTTTGAAAAGAATTTCAGAAGTTTTTAATGAACCTATCCATTGTAATACCATTACTTAACGAAGAAGAATCCTTAAAGGAACTACACGATTGGATCGTAACGGTTATGCAATCCAATGGTTTTTTATATGAGATTATATTCATAGATGATGGTAGTACCGATAGCTCATGGACAATAATCTCCCTGCTCTCTAGCGAAAACAAAAACACCAAGGGTATACGTTTTAGTAAGAATTTCGGAAAATCACAGGCATTGCACGCTGGTTTCAAAGTGGCACAGGGAGATGTGGTCATCACCATGGATGCCGACCTCCAGGACAATCCGGAAGAGATACCTGGGTTATATGACCTAATCCAAAACCAAGGGTACGACCTTGTGTCGGGATGGAAGAAAAAACGGTACGACTCGGTCATTTCCAAGAACATTCCCTCTAAATTGTTCAATTGGGCCGCCCGTAGAACTTCCGGGGTCAAATTGAATGATTTTAATTGTGGGCTAAAAGCCTATAAAAAAGCGGTAATCAAGAATATAGAGATCCGTGGTGAGATGCACCGCTATATACCCGTACTTGCCAAAAGTGCCGGATTTGTCAATATCGGTGAAAAAATAGTACAGCACCAAGCCCGTAAATACGGTAAGACCAAATTCGGGATGGAACGTTTTACAAACGGTTTTCTGGATCTGATCACGATCTGGTTCGTCTCCAAATTCGGAAAAAGGCCCATGCACCTGTTCGGTGCCCTTGGTGTGCTTATGTTCATTGTCGGTTTTGGGTTTGCTATCTTTTTAGGTGTTGACAAACTGTTTATCGACCCTACGGCCCGTTTAATCACCGATCGCCCTGAGTTCTATATTTCATTGACCTCAATGATAATAGGCACGCAACTGTTCCTTGCCGGATTTTTGGGTGAGATCCTAGTGCGGTCCAGAAAAGACGAAAAACGATATAATATTTCCGAAGAACTGAACCTTAACCAAAAACAAGAGCAATTTTCTTCGTAAATTACCCCACTAAAAACATACTAATACATGGAATCTATTTTAACTACTGCGAAAAGTTGGCTTTCAGATTTTTTCGATGCTGATATCAAAAGTGAAATCAAGGATCTTATCGCCAATGACCCAGAAGGACTAAAAGACCGATTTTATAGGAACATGGAATTTGGCACGGGGGGCATGCGTGGTATTATGGGCGTTGGAACCAATAGGATCAACAAATATACCTTGGGGAAAAGTACCCAAGGGCTGGGTAATTACCTGAAGAAAAGCTATCCGAATGACGATATCAAGGTAGTGATTGCCTATGATTGCCGTCATAATAGTGACACATTCGCCAAAACGGTCGCGGATGTACTCTCGGCCAATGGCATCAAGGTGTTTCTTTTTTCCGAATTAAGGACCACACCTGAATTATCATTCTCCGTAAGACACCTCAATTGCCATGCGGGAATCGTTTTGACCGCTTCCCACAACCCTCCGGAATACAATGGCTATAAAGTCTATTGGACCGATGGAGGCCAAATCGTACCCCCACAGGATAGGGAGATCATTAGTGAGATCGACAAACTGGCTTACGAGGATATCAACTTTAATGCCAATGAGGGATTGATCGAATACATTGACAAGGATGTCGACGAGGCCTTTATAACCGCATCGGTTGCCAATGGCAGCTTCAATGCCAAAGGGAAAGATGATTTCAAGATTGTTTTCACATCATTGCATGGGACATCGATAACAGTGGTTCCCGAGGTCTTGAAGAGGGCCGGGTACAACAATGTAACCATAATCAAGGAACAAGAGAAACCAGACGGAAACTTCCCGACGGTAAAATCCCCTAACCCAGAGGAACCCGAAGCCTTATCCATGGCTATAAGGAAAGCGGGGGAAATTGGTGCGGATATGGTAATCGGCACCGACCCTGATAGTGATAGGTTGGGCATTGCGGTAAGAAACCCCAAGGGGGAAATAGAACTGTTGAACGGAAACCAGACCATGGTGATGATGACCAAATTCTTGTTGGGGAAACGCAAGGGAAAAGGCATGAAAGGCAATGAATTCATAGCTTCCACCATAGTTTCAACACCTATGATGAATGGCTTGGCCAAGGCTTACGGTGTAGATTGCAAAATAGTATTGACCGGTTTTAAATGGATAGCCAAAATAATCAAGGATTTCCCCGAACAGTATTTTGTTGGTGGTGGTGAAGAAAGTTTTGGGTTTATGGTCGGTGATTTTGTACGTGACAAGGATGCTGTTACCGCTACCCTATTGGCCTGTGAAATCGCGGCAGATGCCAAGGCCAGGGGGAGTTCGTTTTATAAGGAACTGATCCAATGTTATGTCGATTATGGTTTCTATAAGGAGAAATTGGTCTCAATTACAAAAAAAGGAATCAGCGGGGCTGGGGAGATCAAACAAATGATGGTCGATTATAGGGAGAACCCTATTAAGGAAATCGATGGTTCCAAGGTTGAATGGATCCATGACTATAACACTTCCATGGCCACCAATACCATTACCGGAAAAACAGAGACCATCGATGTGCCAAAATCGAACGTGTTGATATACACTACTGAAGATGGTACAAGAATGGCCGCAAGACCAAGTGGAACGGAACCGAAAATCAAATTTTACTTTAGTGTGAACTCGAAACTGGACACTGTTGGTGATTTTGGAAAAGTTCGGAAAGAACTCGATTCGAAGCTCGATCGCATTGTCAGTGAACTGAAACTCGGCTAATGGAGTATTTCAAGAAAATCCTTCGTTTTGCGAAGCCATATAGGAAGTACGGATTTCTTAACATCTTTTTCAACATCCTTTATGCCCTTTTCAGTGCCCTTTCCTTTGCAGCATTGATCCCAATGTTGGATGTACTTTTCAAACCTGGGAAAAAAGTTCTTAAGGAACCCGTGTATACAGGAATAGGCCATTTAAAGGATTATCTCCAGGACTATATAAACTATAGGGTCACAGACTATTCGGACGGTGACGAGATGAAAGGCCTGGTCCTGGTCATCGGACTCGTTCTGGTTTTGTTCCTGCTGAAGAACTTCTTCAATTATGCAGCTATGTATTTTATTACATTCTTGCGTAATGGGGTCTTGAAGGACATTCGTAACCGTATGTACCGAAAGATCACGGAACTGCCCATTTCCTATTATTCCGAGAAACGAAAAGGGGATGTCATAGCCCGTATTACCTCCGATGTGTTGGAAATACAGCATTCGTTCCTCTCCATATTGGAACTGATCGTACGTGAACCCTTGACCATTCTGTTCACTATTTTGATCATGTTCGGAATCAGTTACAAACTGACCCTTTTTGTATTCATATTCATCCCTGTTGCAGGTGCCATTATTTCAAGGGTCGGCAAATCACTGAAAAAAAAATCGGATCGGGTACAAAAGGAACAAGGTGAGTTTTTGTCCATTGTGGAGGAAACCCTAGGTGGACTCCGGGTCATTAAGGCCTTTAATGCTGAATCCCGTTTTTTCAAAACGTTCAGTACATCTACCGGGCGATTTTTTAAATTCTCGAATAAATTGTTGAACCGCCAGAACCTGGCTTCACCAACAGGGGAATTTTTGGGTATTTTGGTAATTGGCGTATTATTATGGTTCGGTGGCAAGATGGTATTGGTGGAAAAGACCCTTGATGCCTCATCGTTCATTGCCTACATGGGACTTGCATATAATATTCTAACGCCGGCCAAGGCCATAAGCAAGGCATCGTTCGGGGTCAAAAAAGGAAATGCGGCAGCGGAAAGGGTTCTGGAAATCCTTGAAACCGAAAACCCGATTATCGATAAGGAAGATGCCATAAGGAAAGATACATTCGAAAATGGAATCGAACTTCAAAATGTCTCCTTTAAGTACGAGGATGAATTTGTGCTTAAAGACTTTAACTTGAAGGTACCTAAGGGGGATACTGTTGCATTGGTAGGTCAATCGGGAAGTGGGAAGAGTACCATTGCCAATTTGGTCACCCGATTTTACGATGTAAACAGTGGGGCTATTAACATTGATGGTACGAACATCAAGGATATTTCCAAAAAATCACTTCGTGATTTGATGGGACTCGTTACCCAAGATTCCATTTTATTCAATGATACCATCCGCAACAATATTGGTATGGGCAAGGAGAACACCACTGATGATGAAATCATGGAAGCGGCTAAAATCGCCAATGCCCATGAATTCATTACATTATTGCCAAATGGATATGACACCAATATCGGGGATAGTGGCAATAAGTTAAGCGGTGGCCAAAAGCAACGTATCTCCATTGCGAGGGCCGTTCTTAAAAACCCCCCTATAATGATACTCGACGAGGCAACCTCCGCATTGGACACGGAAAGTGAACGGTTGGTACAGGATGCCCTTGAAAAAATGATGTTGCACAGGACCTCGATCGTAATTGCACATCGATTATCCACTGTTCAGAAAGCGAGTTCCATTGTGGTGCTCCAGAAAGGGGAAATTGTCGAACAAGGCCCACATACCGAACTTTTGGCCAAAAACGGGGTTTATAAGAAACTGGTCGAGATGCAATCCTTATAGAACTTATTGGGAAAGGGTTAAACCTTTTGTCCTTAAATGGGTCTTATACAAAACCTAAGTGTTGTAATTTGATTGCCGAAGATACATTACTCGACGAATTAAGACGGCCGGAAACCCTGGACAAGGCCTTTGAGGTATTGGTGGACACCTATAAGGAAAGGCTTTATTGGCATATACGGGGAATAGTCCTGAGCCATGATGACACCGATGATGTCCTTCAGGATACCTTTATCAAAGTATATAGGAATATCAACGGATTCAAAGGGGAGAGCCAATTGTATTCATGGATTTACCGTATAGCTACCAATGAATCCCTGACTTTTCTGAAAAAAAAATCGAACAAAATGGGTATTTCCGATACTGAGCTTCAAGAAAGAATGGTATCCAATTTACAGGCTGATGTATATTTTGATGGGGATGAAGTACAATTGAAGCTTCAAAAGGCCATTGCCCGTTTGCCCGAAAAGCAAAAACTGGTATTCAACATGAAGTATTTCCAGGAAATGAAATACGAGGAGATCTCAGGAATATTAGATACTTCGCTAGGTGGTTTAAAAGCATCCTATCATTTGGCCGTTACAAAACTAAAAGCCTTTCTAAAAGATGATTAAACCTTTTGGACTATTGAAAGTCAAAGAATAAAAATGGGAAAGACAGATGACAAAAAGGGATTTAAGGTCCCCGAAAAGTATTTCGAAAGGTTTACGGGCCATCTCATGGAAAGTATTTCAACTTCCAAGGATGACCGGCACGACCCTTTGTTGCCCAGATCTGGGGGGTTTAAAATTCCCGATGCCTATTTTGAAGGGTTACATTCAAAAATACGGACAAAATTAAAAGAGGATGAATCCAAGGTTGCCACACTCGATCCTTGGCGTAAATACCTTTACCTTACAGCCGCATCGGTTGCTATCATGATTCTCCTTACAGTTGCAATACGACTCGACCAATCGCCGGAACTGACTTTTGAAAGTTTGGCCAGTTCCGATATCGAGGATTATTTTGAACGGACCGATATAGGCTTTTCAACTTATGAAATCGCGGAAGTGGTCCCTGTTGATAATCTCGAAGTTTCCGATATTTTGGAATATCGGATCGACAATGGGGACATCATCGATTATCTGGATGATACTATTGATACTATTGAAGAATTAAATCTATACGATTACGATAATGATTGACTATAAGAACATTACGGTACTATTGTTAATGCTATCCGCAACAACACTTATCTTTGGACAGCACAGACCCGATAAAGAAAAAATAAGAACACTCAAAATAGCTTATATTACGGAACAGCTGGAATTCACCGCTAGTGAGGCCGAGGCTTTTTGGCCCATTTACAACACCCATCAAGATAAAATGGAGGCCTTTAGAAACAGGGAACGCAATCAAATCCATAGACGGACAAAGGACATGGAAGCCCTATCGGACCAGGAAGTGAATGCCCTATTGGAGGATTTTATGGCCCTGATGGACGAAAGGAACAAGGAGGAGAAACAGTTTATAAAAGATATTCGAAAAGTCATTTCCGCAAAGAAAACCTTCTTGTTGATAAAAACCGAAAATGGGTTTAAACGACACTTATTGAGACAATATCGCCATAAGAGAGGTGGTCGTGGACAATGATCTTCGACCCATAAAAAGCAAGGCATATTCCAAAACAAGGTATTTATTGACCCTTATTTCGATGTAAAGGATAATTTGGAAATCCTGTTCTTACCCGCCGCATAGGCAATCGAATCGTTTAAAAAACGTAAGGTATAGAAGGGTTCATCGGATAATTTGGCCCAGCTCTGTCCTTTATTGCTTGAGTATGTGATTCCGGTAAAGCCTACCGCCACTATGCCATTACCTCCTGAATTGGGCACAAACCGTACACAACTCTTGTAATTTGGCTCTTGGCCATCCGCCAACAGGGTCCAACTTTCACCACCATCTTCGGTTATGGCCTTATTGGCACTATTTCCTTCTGGGTGGGTATAATCACCACCTACGGCAATCCCTAAGCTTTCATTGTAAAAATCAATGGAGTAAATACCTTGGGAATCCTCCTTTCCTAGTATTGGCGTTGTTTGGACCTCCCAGGTCCCTCCCTTGTCACCGGAAAAATAAACCTGACCGCTCGTCGTCGCTACCCATGTCTTCCCCCCTATAGTCTTAATGTTGGTATTACTGGCCGCAAATGCCCCCTCCCCTTTCATTGCCTTGGGTAGTTTCGTACAGGGCACCTTGTTCCATGTTAACCCCCCATCACGAGTGATGATAATCGATATGCACCCATTTACGGCATCCCCAATGGCAATACCTTCCTTGTCATTCCAAAAGGTCATTGCATCATAAAAGACATTTTCACCCGATTCCATATACACAAGCTGCATTCCAGTGTTCCCTGTTTTATATAATAAGGCAGGACTAGAGACCGAAAGCATGAAAAAATCCGTTGCCGTATGTGCCACAGCCCTGAATTCGGGAAGAACGGAATCCCGTTTTTGAATATTCGTACGAACCTGACCCGTATTCAGATCAATACTGCCAAAGACACCCTGATCGGCAGCAAAGGCCAGACTATTATTCATAAGTTCTATGGCCCTTATACTCAAGGAGTCCGAAAAAAGTGTTTCCATTTGTACTTCGGTAAAGGGGCTGTTCCCTTTTTCACCACTACATCCGATTACCATAAGGACCATCAACAGGCACGCATAATTTCGCATAAGAATAATTTTATCCAAAAATAGATAGAATAGCGGTCAAAACGATACCTTTGCAGCCTTATTTTTAGTTATGAAACTTCATAGGAATTTAGTTTTTGCAGTGGTCAATGCCCTTGGAAACATCTTTAACGATGGGGAATATGCCGATAAGGTCGTCCAGAAAACATTGAAACAGGACAAGCGTTGGGGCGCGCGTGATAGAGGTTTTATCGCCGAGACCACCTATGATATCGTACGATGGAAACGTTTGTATGCTGAAATTGCCGAAGTAAAGGCCCCGTACAGTCGTGCCAATCTTTTTAGAATGTTCGCTGTCTGGGCCGTTTTAAAAGGTATTGAACTGCCCGATTGGAAACAGTTGGAGCCAGTACCCGCAAGAAGGATCAAGGGTAAGTTCGATGAACTTTCAAAAATCAGGAAATACAGGGAATCCATCCCTGATTGGTTGGATACTTTGGGTGAAAAAGCCCTAGGGGATAAATTATGGACCAAGGAAATCGCTGCCCTAAACCAACAAGCCGATGTTATTTTACGTGTAAACACGTTAAACACCACCAAAGAGAAACTACGTAAGGCCTTACTTGACGAGGGTGTTGTTTCCGAAGCGATAAAAGGGTATCCCGATGCCCTACAACTTACCGAAAGAGCCAATGTATTCACCACCAAGGCCTTTAAAGACGGATATTTTGAAGTGCAGGATGCCTCCTCACAATTGGTGTCGGAATTTTTAGACCCCCAACCCGGTGAACGCATAGTGGACACTTGTGCCGGTGCTGGTGGAAAAACCTTGCACCTAGCCGCCTTAATGGAGAACAAAGGACAAATTATTGCAATGGATATCTACGAGAATAAGCTCAAAGAGCTAAAACGTAGGGCGAGAAGAAATGGGGCCCATAACATCGAACCTCGACATATACACTCTACCAAGACGATCAAAAAATTATACGGTAAGGCGGATAGGGTACTTATTGATGCTCCTTGTACCGGACTTGGTGTATTGCGAAGGAACCCTGATGCCAAATGGAAACTACAGCCCTGGTTTTTGGATAAGATCACGAAAACACAACAGGAGATCCTGAAAAGTTATAGTAAAATGGTGAAACCAGGAGGAAAAATGGTTTATGCCACCTGTTCTATCCTCCCTCAGGAAAACTCAGGTCAAGTAAATACATTCTTGGCCTCTGGGGAAGGCTCTGGATTTACACTGGCCCAAGAAAAGAGGATATATGCCTCAAAGAGTGGGTTCGATGCTTTTTACATGGCATTGCTTCAAAGAAAGTAATCAACAACCACCATGGACAACTGTTAACTTTTCATCTGTTTTCATAGCCTAAAAAGATGTAGATTTGTGTTTTATCAAACTTAACGCTTTACAGGATTTATGATTCACTTTTTCGGGAATGTAGACAAAAAGGTTTTTGCGGTACAAACGGAACAAGAACTTTCTCAGGAAAATATTAATAAACTTACTTGGTTATTTGGCAATCAACCAAGGATAAATGTGGCGTCTCTTGACGCCTTTTTTGTTGGCCCTAGGGCAGCCATGGTCACACCTTGGAGTACCAATGCCACCGAAATCACCCAAAATATGGGGATTGAAGGCATTAGTCGTATCGAGGAATTCAAAGCTGTTGATGCCGGTTTTTCTGATTTCGACCCTATGCTTTCCCAAAAATTCAACACCTTGACCCAAAAGGTTTTCAAGATCGATGTAGTTCCTGAATCCATTTTGGGGATTGATGATATTGCCGCATATAATGCACAGGAAGGGCTCTCTTTAAATGAGGAGGAAGTAACCTATTTGAACCAACTTTCCGAAAAGATCGGACGCAAATTGACCGATTCGGAAGTATTCGGTTTTAGCCAAGTGAATTCGGAGCATTGTCGGCATAAGATATTCAATGGCATCTTCAAGATCGATGGAAAGGAAAAACCGTCATCCCTGTTCGAACTCATAAAAAAGACATCCCAAGAAAACCCAAATGATATCGTTTCGGCATATAAGGACAATGTAGCTTTTGTAAAAGGCCCCAAGGCTATCCAATTTGCCCCCAAAAGTGCCGATAAGCCCGATTTCTATGAGGAAAAGGAATTCGAATCGGTCATATCATTAAAAGCTGAGACCCACAATTTCCCGACCACTGTAGAACCTTTCAATGGTGCAGCTACCGGGTCGGGCGGCGAGATACGTGATCGTTTGGCCGGTGGCAAAGGTTCTTTGCCTTTGGCCGGTACAGCGGTTTATATGACCTCCTATTCCCGTTTGGAGGAACATCGCCCTTGGGAAAAAGCAATGCCGGAAAGGGAATGGTTGTACCAAACCCCTATGGACATCCTTATCAAAGCGTCCAACGGAGCCTCTGATTTCGGTAATAAGTTCGGTCAACCATTGATCGTTGGTTCGGTCCTGACCTTTGAACACTCAGAGGACTCACGAAGATTGGGCTTCGATAAAGTTATCATGCAAGCTGGTGGCATAGGTTATGGCAAGGCCGACCAAGCCTTGAAAGATACCCCGAACACAGGGGATAAGATCGTTATCCTTGGTGGTGACAATTACCGTATTGGTATGGGGGGTGCAGCCGTATCCAGTGCCGATACAGGTGAATTTAGTTCCGCAATCGAATTGAATGCCGTTCAGCGTTCCAACCCCGAAATGCAGAAAAGGGCAGCCAATGCCATTCGCGGTATGGTGGAAAGTGATGAGACCCCTATAGTATCCATACATGACCATGGTGCCGGTGGACACCTTAACTGTTTGTCCGAACTTGTTGAGGATACGGGTGGTAAAATCGATTTGGATGCGTTGCCTATCGGCGACCCTACCTTATCCTCAAAAGAGATTATAGGAAATGAGTCCCAGGAACGAATGGGGTTGGTCATCGGCAAAAAAGATGTTGATCTACTGCACCGGATCGCTGACCGGGAGCGTTCCCCCATGTATGAGGTTGGTGATGTAACCGGTGACCATAAGTTTACCTTCGAATCGGTCAGGACAGGGGCCAAACCCATGGACTTGGATTTAGAGGATATGTTCGGAAGCTCCCCCAAAACGATAATGGACGACATCACTGTCGATAGAACATATAAAAACCCAGAATACTCCTTGGAATATTTCCATGAATACCTGGAACAAGTGTTGCAATTGGAGGCCGTTGGCTGTAAGGATTGGCTCACCAATAAGGTGGATAGGTGCGTTGGTGGCCGGGTAGCCAAACAACAATGTGCCGGGCCCTTGCAACTGCCGTTGAACAATTGCGGGGTTATGGCCCTCGATTTTAAAGGAAAGGAAGGTATTGCAACCTCGATAGGCCATTCCCCTATTTCTGGTTTAATAGACCCAACCGCAGGGAGTAGGAATAGTATTGCCGAAGCATTGACCAATATCGTCTGGGCTCCGTTAAAGGATGGCTTGAAATCGATATCCCTTTCCGCCAACTGGATGTGGCCCTGCAAGAATGAAGGGGAAGATGCCCGTTTATACGAAGCGGTACAAGCTGTTTCTGATTTTGCCATCGATTTGGGCATTAACGTTCCTACGGGAAAGGATTCCCTTTCGATGAAACAGAAATATAAGGATGGGGATGTTATTTCACCTAGTACCGTGATTATTTCGGCAGTAGGTAACTGTGATGACATCACAAAGGTCGTAGAGCCGGTTTTGGCGAAAGATGGTGGCGCTATTTATTACATCAACCTATCAAAGGACAGATATAAGCTTGGTGGCTCCTCATTTGCCCAAGTACGGAATAAGATTGGCAACGAAACACCTACTGTTGTTGATACGGATTATGTAAAAAACGTATTCAACAACCTACAACAGGCCATAAGGGAAGGACAAATACTTGCAGGCCATGACGTTGCCTCCGGTGGCTTGGTCACTACCCTATTGGAGATGTGTTTTGCCAATGTGGACCTGGGTGCGGACTTGGACCTATCCTCCCTGGGTGAGGCCGACACCATTAAACTGTTATTCTCCGAAAATACAGGGGTTGTCTTCCAGGTCAAGGATGATGCTGTCTTGGATATCCTGAAAAACGCAAAAATCGACGTCAAAAAAATCGGGAAGGTAATCAATGGACCTACGCTCAAGATCAAGAACAATGGCGTTGAAATGGGATTGAACATATCCTCATTGCGGGATACTTGGTATAAGACCTCTTTTTTATTGGATCAACGGCAAACGGCAAATGGTCTTGCCAAGGATCGATTTGATAACTTTAAGAAACAACCCTTACAATATGTATTTCCAAAGAGTTTTTCAGGTACATTGCCCCTGGCAGGCCAAACAAGACCCAAGGCAGCAGTACTGCGGGAAAAGGGAAGCAATTCGGAACGCGAAATGGCCAATGCCATGTATCTGGCCGGTTTTGATGTTAAGGATGTTCATATGACCGATTTAATATCTGGACGGGAAACCTTGGAGGATATTCAATTTATAGGTGCTGTTGGGGGCTTCTCGAACTCTGATGTGCTAGGTAGTGCCAAAGGCTGGGCAGGAGCCTTCAAGTATAACGAAAAGGCCAAAACGGCCTTAAGTAATTTCTTTGCACGCCCAGATACCTTATCCGTAGGTATCTGTAATGGCTGCCAATTGTTCATGGAGCTTGATTTGATCAACCCCGACCATGAAGAACATGGTAGGATGTTACATAACGATTCCCAAAAACACGAAAGCAGTTTCACTTCTGTAAAGATCCAAAAGAACAACTCCGTTATGCTTTCCAGTCTAGCAGGTGCCACACTTGGGGTCTGGATCTCCCACGGTGAGGGAAAATTCAGTTTACCGTATGCTGAGGACAAATATGATATCGTAGGCAAGTACGGCTATACGGATTACCCTGCCAATCCGAATGGCAGCAATTACAATACAGCCATGTTATGTGACAAGACCGGAAGGCATTTGGTAACTATGCCCCATATTGAACGTTCGATATTCCCATGGAACTGGGCATATTACCCTGACGGCACAAATGACCAGGTTTCCCCTTGGCTGGAAGCCTTTGTGAATGCCCGAAAATGGATTGAACAACACAATTGACCCAAAAAACCATCTAAACGGCAACAAAAAAGGAGCCCATGAAGTTGGCTCCTTTTTTTCTAACTCAACATAACTAAAACAACTAATCACTATTTTTTTTGGAATAATCCATATAAATGGCTTTCTCAAATGCCTTCCAATGTTCGGGTGTCATTCGCTCTGGTGTGAACAAACAGATACCTGTTGCCCCATTCTCCATAGAACCCCTTATGGCCTCTCCTATCCCAGAAGGTAACAACCCGTGATTTTCAGGATCCTTTTCCTTGGCCCTGTTTTTTGGTTTTGGACAGATGAACAGTCCACTATATATAGGTTTTCTTCCATTTACAGCTGCCACTTCCTCTTTGGTGATCGGTGCCAACCACTCGGGGCCTTCTAAATAAAAATCATTATAGTTCATGGGGTAAACGGCATCCAAATCCCATTTGTCCCATTCTTGGCGTACCAACTTCTTGGCAATCGAAGGACCAGGGAAAACCGCTGCATTGATAACCTTTCCCTCCTTGTGGACGACTTTGGCCAACCGACCCACCAGATTGGTAATCAGATCATACCTGAACTGTTTCCATTCCATTACCTGTGATGGGTCTTCAACACTTTTAATATCGATTCCCGTCTTTGCCTTAAAGTCCGAGGTGCATTTATCACAGTAGCAGTAATCATATTCAGGGAATTCACGATCCATGACCAAGCCGTATTTCTCCCAAAGACCCCTTGCCAAAATCACATCGGGAAAACGAATAAAGTCCAAATGGATACCATCGACCTCCTCTACGGCTGCAATACTTCCATATAGATCGGCCAAAAAATCATAAGTGCCTTCCTTGTTAGGGCACAAAAACTTGTAATGGTCTACATAGGCTGGTTTTTCCAAAGCGGATTCACCTTTACCATTGACTGCATAAAGACTTGTATCGATTTTAGGGTTCCTACCTTGCACCATAGTGGGAATCCAAGTATGGAACTCCATTCCGGCCTTTTTTACCAAGGCCCCTACCCGTTTATAGGTTTCAGGATCATGACCACCACTGTACATCAATCCATCAATACCCTTGGCTCTAAAATCCTTGAATTTGACCAATAATTCTTGGTCTGTAGCATCACCTGGACCACTTGTCCATGCGTAAACTGGGGTTTTGGGTCCCTTTTTCGAACAGGAAACCACAGCCAAAACCATCATAAAAAGCAATAATATCCTTTTTAACATAGTAAAAGGGTTTTGAATTCGGGAATGAACTTAGCAAAAAAAATGTTTGGTATGATAAATCTTAGCCCAACAACGAAATTGCTAACATGAACAACGAAAAAACAAAGTTATTTACTGTTTAGGGCGTGCTTATCCTCAACACAAAATTAGGTTTCCGGAAGAAACCTAAGGGTTGAAATCCATTGTATGGTTGCCCACTAGACAATCGACACCGAATATTTGGAAACCACAAGCACGATAGCACAGATGGTGGCCGGGAAATGAGGAATGGCACACCGTATATAATAACATTGTGGGAATAACTTGACCAGTAAGGTATGTATGTCTATTTGGGATATTCTGTTTTAGGGATGGCCATTCGCCATTCAAGTAACGTGGCTTTCGTGGGGGATTAAAAGAATGGTCATGGCAAACCCTATTTCATTGTGATTCAATGTAATATTGGAGTATAGATGAGAAAACCATAAATAACATACAGTTATTTTATCAATCTCATTTTAAAATACCGATTGCTTTTCCTAATTTGCATTATTCTATCAAAAACAGCTATGCCAAACATTACCAGACTTTTTGATTTCCCATATTACCAATTGGGGAAATACAATCTAAAAAATGCCCTTGTCACCAAATATGATGGCAAATGGGTTAGTTTATCCTCCAAGGAATATATAGATCAGGCAAATACCATTAGCCGGGGATTATTGCGATTAGGTATTGAAAAAAATGACAAAATAGCCGTTATTTCAATGACCAACAGAACGGAATGGAATGTACTCGATATTGGGGTATTGCAACTTGGCGCCCAAAATGTACCTATTTACCCTACCATATCAGAGGAAGATTATGAGTACGTTCTGAACCATAGTGAATCGAAGTATTGTTTCGTATCGTGCCAAGAGGTTTTTGCCAAGGTGGACAAGATCAGGGCCAATGTACCCCACCTAAAAGAAGTATATTGCTTTGACATGGTCGAAGGTTGTAAGAACTGGAAAGATCTTTTGGAATTGGGTAAGGATGCATCGAACCAACCAGAAGTCGAAAAAAGAAAAGAGCAGGTTTCCCCTGATGATTTGGCTACCTTGATATATACCTCGGGTACTACGGGAAAGCCAAAGGGAGTAATGATCTCACACAATAATCTTGTATCCAATGTTCTGGACAGTGAAAAGAGGGTGCCCTTGGCTATGGGTAAATCCAAGGCCCTCAGTTTTCTACCTGTATGCCATGTTTTTGAACGAATGATCCTCTATCTATACCAATATTGTGGGGTAGAGATCTATTTTGCCGAATCAATGGAGAAGATGACCGACAACCTTAAGGAGGTCTGCCCCCAAATAATGACGGGAGTACCTAGACTTTACGAAAAGGTCTATGATAAGATAGTGGCCAAAGGTAGTGAGTTGACAGGAATAAAGAAGGCCCTGTTCTTTTGGGCCATAGCTGTTGGTCTCAAATACGAACCTTATGGGGCAAATGGATGGTGGTATAAACAAAAACTGAAACTGGCCCGCAAGCTTATTTTCTGTAAGTGGCAAGAGGCCTTGGGAGGTGAGCTTGAATATATGGTTTCAGGTAGTGCTGCGCTCCAACCTCGATTATCACGTATTTTTGCTGCAGCCCAAATGCCCATTATGGAGGGCTACGGCCTTACCGAAACATCTCCCGTAATTTCCGTAAATGACCTAAGGGATGGTGGTTTCCGGATAGGAACCGTTGGCAGGGTCATTGAAAATGTAAAGGTGAAAATAGCCGAGGATGGGGAAATCCTTGTCAAAGGACCAAATGTCATGCAAGGATATTATAAAGACCCGGAAAAAACCGCTTCGGTGATGACAGGTGGTTATTTCCATACTGGGGATATCGGCGAAATGGATTCCGATGGCTTTCTTAAGATAACCGATCGTAAAAAGGAAATGTTCAAAACCTCTGGCGGGAAATATGTCTCCCCGGCCCTAATTGAAAATGAATTGAAACAATCGCGTTTCATTGAACAGGTCATGGTCGTAGGGGAAGGTGAAAAAATGCCAGGGGCATTGATACAACCTGACTTCGATTTTGTAAGGGAGTGGGGCAAAAGACATCATTTGGAACTGGAAACAATGTCAGACATAGCTACCAATGAAAAAGTATTGAAACGTCTCCAAGAAGAAATAGACCATACAAATGCAAATTTCGCCAAATGGGAAAAGGTAAAATTATTCAAGCTGACACCAAGCCGCTGGACTATTGACGACGGACACCTTACCCCTACCTTGAAACTTAAAAGAAAAATGATCAAAGAGATATACAAAGACCTGTATAATGAAATTTACGGGCATTAAAACCTAAATATCCCTTTCATATATCATTTGGCAAAATGAAAAGGAATTCTTTTTTATCCGGATTTATTATGCATGCATAGTATTTTTTTATATATTTGATAGCCAATCAGTCTTTTATGAAAGATACGACTATTGATTATGTATTAAGAGCTACGTGGCAAGCTGTTGCTAAAATGTATAATGAACAGGCAAGGACTTTTGGTTCTACAATGGCGGTCGGTTTTACTTTATTGAGTATAGACCCCAAAACAGGAACACCATCTACGGCATTAGGACCCAAAATGGGTATGGAGGCCACCAGTCTTTCCAGGATACTCAAAAGCATTGAGGACAAAGGATTGATAAAACGTAAGCCCAATCCCAAGGATGGCAGGGGGGTTATAATCCATCTTACCGATTTTGGTCTTGAAAAAAGAAAGGACTCCAAAGATGTGGTCCTGCGTTTCAATGAAATGGTACATACCCATGTCACTGATGAAAAACTGGACTGCTTTTATGAGGTTATGGAAACGATAAACAAACTCGTGGCAGAAAAGAACATTTATAAATAAAACCCAAAAAATAAATTAATACAGTTTTAACTACATGAACAAACATATTCAAAAAGTAGCGGTAATTGGTTCTGGAATAATGGGAAGTGGTATTGCATGCCATTTTGCCAATATTGGGGTCGAGGTCCTATTGCTGGACATTGTTCCAAGGGAACTTGATGACAAAGAAAAAGCCAAAGGACTCACTCTAAAGGACAGGGTAGTTCGTAACAGGTTGGTGAACAACTCCTTGACTACAGCCTTAAAGTCGAAACCCTCTCCCATTTACCATCAAAAATTCGCTTCTAGGATCACTACGGGGAATCTCGAGGATGATATTGTCAAAGTGGCCGAAGCGGATTGGATCATAGAGGTAGTGGTAGAACGTTTGGACATCAAACAGAAGGTTTTTGAAAACCTTGAAAAGTATAGGAAACCAGGTACATTAATCACTTCAAACACCTCTGGTATCCCTATCAAGTTTATGTCCGAAGGACGTAGTGATGACTTCCAAAAACATTTCTGTGGCACCCACTTTTTCAACCCTGCCCGTTATTTAAAATTGTTCGAGATCATACCTGGGCCTAAAACATCCCCGGAAGTGTTGGATTTCCTAAACGGATATGGGGAGAAATTCTTGGGGAAAACCTCGGTAGTAGCTAAGGATACCCCTGCATTTATAGGAAACCGTATAGGTATTTTCAGTATCCAAAGCCTTTTCCATATGGTCAAGGAGATGGGCATGACCGTTGAGGAGGTTGATAAATTGTCCGGACCAGTTATCGGTAGGCCTAAATCGGCTACTTTCCGTACCGTCGATGTCGTAGGTTTGGATACCTTGGTACATGTTGCGAACGGCTTATACGAGAATTGTCCCAAAGATGAAAAGCATGGACTTTTCAAGTTACCCGATTTCATCAATACAATGATGGGGAACAAATGGTTGGGCAGTAAAACCGGCCAAGGCTTCTATAAGAAAATAAAAGGGAAAGACGGTAAAAGCGAGATATTGACCTTGGATTTGGACAATATGGAGTACCGCTCCAAAAAAAGAGCAAAATTCGCCACACTCGAATTGACAAAAACCATTGACAAGGTCGTAGACCGTTTCAAGGTACTTGTCGGAGGTAAGGACAGGGCTGGTGAATTTTACAGAAAGAGCTTTGCTGCCCTGTTCGCTTACGTATCGCATAGAATCCCTGAAATATCCAATGAACTTTATAAGATCGATGATGCCATGAAGGCCGGTTTTGGATGGGAGCACGGTCCTTTCCAGATCTGGGATGCCATTGGACTCAAAAAAGGCCTTGATATTATGGAAGCGGAAGGGGAGGAACCTGCTGCATGGGTATCCGAAATGGTAGCCGCAGGTATGGATTCTTTCTATTCCGTAAACGAAGGGGCTTCCTATTTCTATGATATACCTTCAAAATCCATGTTGAAAATACCTGGACAGGATGCCTTTATCATTTTGGACAATATTCGAAAATCGAATGAGGTATTCAAAAACAGTGGAGTGGTCATTGAAGATCTTGGTGACGGCATCCTAAATTTGGAGTTCCAATCCAAAATGAACACTATCGGAGGTGATGTATTGGCCGGATTGAACAAAGCGATCGACTTGGCCGAAAAAGATTTCCAAGGGCTGGTTGTCGGAAACCAAGGCCCCAACTTCTCTGTCGGTGCCAATATCGGAATGATATTCATGATGGCCGTAGAGCAGGAATATGATGAGTTGAATATGGCAGTCAAAATGTTCCAGGATACCATGATGCGCATGCGTTATTCATCAATCCCAACAATCTCCGCCCCCCATGGAATGACCCTGGGAGGTGGTTGTGAGTTATCTATGCATGCCGATAAGGTGGTTGCTGCGGCTGAAACCTATATCGGGTTGGTAGAATTTGGCGTAGGTGTGATTCCAGGTGGTGGTGGCTCCAAGGAATTCGCAGTTAGAGCTTCGGATACCTTCAAGAAGAATGATGTGGAACTCAATGTCCTTCAAGAGTATTTCTTGACCATTGGTATGGCAAAAGTCTCAACTTCCGCTTATGAAGCCTATGATCTCGGTATTCTTCAAAAAGGAAAGGATATTGTTGTAGTGAACAAAGAAAGGCAAATCGCCACGGCAAAGGCCCACGCAAAATTAATGGCGGAAACAGGATATACAAAACCTGTGAAACGCAAGGATATCAAAGTACTTGGAAAACAAGCATTGGGAATGTTCCTTGTGGGGACAGATTCGATGGAAGCAAGTCATTTCATCAGTGAACACGACCATAAAATAGCCAACAAATTGGCGTACGTTATGGCCGGTGGGGATCTTTCCGAACCTACTCTGGTAAGTGAACAATATTTGCTTGATATAGAACGGGAAGCGTTTTTAAGCTTATGCACGGAACGCAAGACATTAGAACGGATTCAACATATGTTGAAAACAGGCAAGCCGCTTCGCAACTAGTAGTTGGTCGTGGACTTTTCAGCCCTTGGTAATTACTATGGGGCACCTTAATCAAAATCACAAATGCTAAGAGCCTAAGGCCAATAGCCAAAAGTATAAAAATGAAGACAGCATATATAGTAAAAGCTTATAGAACCGCAGTAGGCAAAGCTCCCAAAGGGGCATTTCGCTTTAAACGAACCGATGAACTGGCAGCGGAAACCATCGAATACATGATGAGGGAATTACCCGGTTTCGACAAAAAACGAATCGATGATGTCATTGTCGGCAATGCAATGCCCGAAGGATCACAAGGACTTAATATGGCGCGCCTTATTTCACTAATGGGATTGGATATCGTTGATGTACCAGGGGTTACCGTAAACCGATTTTGTTCTTCGGGGATAGAGACTATCGGCATAGCCACGGCAAAGATCCAAGCTGGTATGGCCGATTGCATTATCGCAGGTGGTGCCGAGAGTATGAGCTCTGTTCCCATGACTGGTTATAAGACCGAGCTTAATTATGACTTGGTGAAATCAGGACATGAAGATTACTATTGGGGAATGGGGAATACGGCAGAGGCTGTTGCCAACGAATTCAAGGTATCCAGGGAAGATCAGGATGAATTTGCCTACAACTCCCATATGAAGGCCTTAAAGGCCCAAGCCGAGGGGCGTTTCCAAGATCAAATCGTTCCCATAGAAGTAGAGCAAACGTATTTGGATGCCAATGGTAAAAAAGCCACTAAAAAATATACCGTGACCAAGGACGAAGGACCGAGGGCCGGCACAAGTAAGGAAGTATTGGCGAAATTACGTCCGGTATTTGCCGCAGGTGGTAGTGTAACCGCAGGCAACTCATCCCAAATGAGTGATGGTGCTGCCTTCGTATTGGTCATGAGTGGGGAAATGGTAAAGGAATTAAATCTGGAACCTATTGCCCGGTTGGTCAATTACGCAGTTGCTGGGGTTGAACCCAGGATTATGGGTATCGGTCCCGTAAAGGCTATTCCCAAAGCCTTGAAACAGGCAGGGTTAAAACAAGGGGATATTGGATTAATAGAGCTCAACGAAGCTTTCGCTTCCCAATCCTTGGCTGTAATGAGGGAACTGGACCTTGACCAAGAGATTGTAAATGTCAACGGTGGAGCTATTGCCTTGGGGCATCCTTTGGGCTGTACCGGTGCCAAATTATCCGTCCAACTATTCGATGAAATGCGGAAAAGGAACATGCAGGGCAAGTATGGCATGGTAACCATGTGCGTAGGAACCGGGCAAGGTGCTGCAGGAATATATGAATTTTTAAAATAAAGGAAATTAAAAAAATAAATACTATGAGTACCGAAACAAAAAAAGAGGATTTCATAAGAGGAGGTCAGTTCTTGGTAAAGGAGACCCAGTGTGAGGATGTTTTCACACTGGAAGACCTGTCCGAAGAACAGCAAATGATGCGTGATAGCACAAAGGAATTCGTAGATCGTGAACTTTGGGGCCATTGGGAACGTTTTGAGAAGAAAGATTATGCCTATACGGAAGAATGTATGCGCAAGGCCGGTGAACTCGGCCTTTTGTCCATTGCAGTGCCCAAAACCTATGGCGGAATGGAAATGGGATTCGTATCGACCATGTTGGTATGTGATTACATCTCTGGGGCAACGGGATCGTTCAGCACAGCCTTTGGAGCCCATACAGGAATCGGAACCATGCCGATCACTCTATACGGGACCGATGAGCAAAAACAAAAATACGTACCTAAATTAGCCTCTGGCGAATGGTTCGGGGCCTATTGCCTAACAGAGCCTGGAGCTGGATCTGATGCAAACTCGGGCAAGACCAAGGCCGTTCTTTCCGAAGATGGCAAATACTATTCTATTACGGGACAGAAAATGTGGATATCCAATGCAGGATTCTGTAACCTGTTCATTGTCTTTGCCCGTATCGAGGATGATAAGTATATCACCGGTTTTATAGTTGAAAATGACCCTGAAAATGGCATATCATTAGGTGATGAGGAAAAAAAATTGGGAATCCACTCCTCCTCTACCCGTCAGGTATTCTTTAACGAGACCAAAGTACCTGTTGGGAATATGCTTTCTGAACGCGGAAATGGTTTCAAGATTGCCATGAATGCCCTGAATATTGGTAGAATCAAATTGGCTGCGGCTTGTTTGGATGGCCAACGTCGTGTTATTGGTGAATCTGTGAAATATGCCAATGAACGAAAGCAATTCGGTACCCCGATCATTAATTTTGGGGCTATAAAAGCCAAGATCGCCGAAATGGCCACGAATACCTATGCTGGTGAATCCGCAAGTTATCGTGCTGCCAAGAACATTGAGGACAGGATAGCCATGCGGGAAGCTTCTGGCAACACCCATCAGGAAGCTGAATTGAAAGGAATCGAGGAATATGCCATCGAATGTTCTATCTTGAAGGTTGCGGTTTCAGAAAACGTACAGAGCACAACCGATGAAGGTATACAGATTTTCGGGGGTATGGGGTTCAGTGCGGACGCACCCATGGAAAAAGCATGGAGGGATGCACGTATAGCCCGTATTTATGAAGGAACCAATGAGATAAACAGAATGTTGGCAGTAGGCATGTTGATGAAAAAAGCCATGAAAGGCCATGTAGACCTTCTAGGGCCAGCAACAAAGGTCGGAGAGGAATTAATGGGAATACCATCGTTCGACGCCCCTGATTTCTCAACTCTTTTCGCAGAGGAAAAGGATATGGTCGCCAAAATGAAAAAGGTATTTCTAATGGTAGCCGGTAGTGCAGTACAAAAGTATGGCACCGATCTTGAAAACCACCAACAGTTGATGATGTCCGCAGCCGATATCCTAATCCGGATATACATGGCGGAATCCACGATTCTTAGAACCGAGAAGAATGCCAAACGTTTTGGTGAGGAAGCCCAGGCAACCCAAATAGCAATGTCCAGACTTTATTTGTACAATTCTGTTGAAATTGCCATATCCAAAGGTAAGGAAGCTATTATTTCATTTGCCGAAGGCGATGAGCAACGTATGATGCTAATGGGACTTAAACGTTTTACAAAGTATACCAATAACCCGAATGTAGTGGCCCTGAGAACACAGATTGCCGATAAGGTTGCTGCGGATAACGGTTATAGTTTTGATTGATACGGATTGGTTCTCAAAACTGTTGTAAATTTAAAACCACTCCCATCTGGAGTGGTTTTTTTGTTTTCAAGATTAATTTGAACTGCCAACATACCCGTATCTTGAAGTCCTATCGGATGTGGTAAATCCTTCCATTATCTTTTTCGACGTACCTCCTATCTTATGGCCCCAATCGCCTTTGTATCAACAGGTGATGGCCAAAAGGGATTTTATTCCCCAAGACCTGTCTCGAAATGGGAAAAGTTTTTTCGGAAGCATAGCTCATGGTAGGGATTTTTGGTCAATATTTAACATTTTTTTTAAATTTAGGGTATACTTTTAGCCCCGATCATACGTTCTGTCTGTTGAACCTCAAAACGATGAAAATGAAATATTATCTAAGGTATTTTAGTGCTTTAACTTTCTTTCTTTTACTCTTTTCATGTAGTAATTCGGACAATGATGTGGACCTGAACCTTGATTTCGGGGATGGACTTGGTAAGGGGAGACCTGTTGATGATTGTCTCAACCTAGGCGAAAGTGACTTGGTATTATCCATACAGGAACAATACACTACACTGCCGGGTAAGGTCTCTATTTTGTTCAAGGTATCCGACACCAATGGCAATCCTGTTCCACGGTTAACGGCCGATCAATTTACAATTTATGAACAAGGACGCAATGATGAATGCTTCAACACCATTTCGGCATCTGAGTCCTTTGCCCGCATTTCCCCCAATTCACGGATATTCAATTCGAATACCCTTCTGGTATTGGATTTAAGCAATAGCGTTCTGAGCAATAGCCTTGATGAATTGAAGACAGCATCGGTCACTTTTGTCAACAATGTGATGCCAACGACTACCGAAGAGTCTTACAAGATGGCGATTTATTGGTTTGATGGTGAGAATGAATTACACCTCTTGAACGATTTGACCAGTTCAAAACAGGAATTGGTAAATGCCATTGATTCAATTACAGATGATATTAGTGATGACCCATCCACAGACCTTTATGGTGCCGTGATAAAGTCAACCAAAATCGCGGAAAACCTTTTAAAGGACAATATAAAGAATGACGTTATCGGTGCAGCTTCTGTTGTTGTATTTACCGATGGTACCGATCAAGCATCACGATATACGGAAAAATCGGCATTAAAGGAGGTTTCCGGGGCAAATGCCAATATATCGTTCTTTACCATTGGTCTCGGGGCGGAAATAGACACCCAGGTATTGTCCGATATTGGAAAGACCTATAGCGTATTTGCCGGGAATGCGGAAGAATTGGAAAACACGTTCAACGATATTTCCTTAAAGATCTCGGAACGTGCCAATAGCTTTTATCTTTTTGAGTATTGTAGCCCTAAACGGGATGGCAGTGGTGACAACAATTTAGCGATTCGCGTTGTGGATGGCAACCGGCAAGGTGCCGTACAGACAAAGTTCAGTGCCAATGGCTTTACTGGTGGTTGCGAATAAACCATTATAAGGCCCACAGTACCTCATAGCTGTATAAACGGACAACTTGGCTCAGATAGCCCATTAACACTGGACTCGTTTTTTTGAGACTTCCTTTTCTACCCGATAAAAAGTGGTCTTTCCTATTTTACCCGTTGGCATGACACATCTATCGACACTCCCTGATTTTCGTACAGGTGCTTGGCATAATGGTAGTTTTCAATTGTATCGGGTTTGGAGCCTTTGGGCCTACCCAAGAGTTTGTTACGCTTTCTGGTGTTGTTCAAGTCTACCTTGACCCGTTCATTTATAAGATTTCGTTCGAATTCTGCAACGGCTGCAAGTATTTAAAGTAAAAAATTCCCATTTGCTGGTGTGGTATCGAATTCCGGCTCGCCCAAGCTCTTCAAATGAACACCGGCCTCATTGAACCTATCGATTGGTTCCACCATATTTTTCAAAGAACGAAATACCCCGTCATTTTTATAGGTAAGTATGGTATCCCCTTTTCGCATATATTTCAACATTTCGTTCGGGTCTTTTCTATCGTCCCGAGTCCCGCTTGCTATATCCTTATAAATTTTATCGTAACCAGCATTTTTTAACAAATCGATTTGTGATTCGAGTTTTTGTTCGGGTGTCGATACCCTTGCATATCCGACTATCATTTTTAGTTCCGTAAAAGGTTATATACGTCCGAAATACAGTTTTGGAAACAGCGAAATCACATATGGAATTTATAATACTTTGAGGATTTTTATTACGCCCAATATTATAATTCCTTCCTTTTTTTGCATAATCATTTAATTATAGATAAATGAGTTTATAAAAAAAACCGTGGCTTGCAAGCAACTTCCCAAGAAATCAACATCTTATAAGAAAAATTGGACAATAATGAAGTTTGTCGAATTTATCGTATATATTTTCCTACTTAAAAAGTAATAATGATGTAACTTTAAAACATGATTGTCATAAAACCACAACAAAGCATGAAAATCCTTTTGTTTCTACTAATTACAGGCCTAACCATTTCAGCCTGTTCGGATGATGATCCTCGGTCTGGTTGCTATCAAGAAGAGGGCCGAAACATTGTCGCCACGATTACCGAAGCCGAGGGAACCATTAGAGAACCAGGTACATTGTGCCAGGATGTGTTTGTAATTGTGCCGGACGAAAAGGATGAAAGCCGCCCTTTGGGTTCTTTTGAACCCTGCAACCTCTCCAGTGAATTTCAGGTAGAAGGTACAAGAGTGGTGTTTAGCGGATATGTATATGAATCCTTTGGGAACGAAGATATTTGTGCGGATTTCTTCGAGATAACCTCGATAAAAATTATTGACCCCTAAAATATATGGATCATGAAAAAACTACCCCTATTTTACTATTGTTGGCATTCTCAACCTCTCTTGTGTTCAGTCAAAAAAGAGTGGATTCAAGGCTACTTAGCACGACACTTGCCCAGGAAACAAAACTTTTGGAATCCTACACTAGCTTTAAAGTTGCCGAAATTGATTTAGCCCAGTTTAAAAGGGACGTTTCTTCATTGAAAGAGACAGGAATGCTATGGGATATCGATGATTCATTAAAATTAGATATGGCCCTATTTCCCCATGATGTAAGGGCTCGATCTTTTGAAGCATCCATAGTAACGGAAAGCGGAGAACAGAAAGTTGACTTGCCGGGTATTCTAACCTACAAAGGACTATAATGGATAGATTCAGTGTTTATGCTGTTGATTATCAATTAGATATACCTTATTTTTGAAATTCACCCCAAAAAATTTTTAAGTTACTGTTCAATTACTTATTTGTTTTATGGGATACGCACGAAATTTAATATGGTTTTTCTGTCATAAAGTATTATTTATCTTATTAAAATGATTTTAGACACATCTTTTATACCACTTACTCAAAAAAATTAAGGTGAAAAAAAAATCACGTAATTTATCCTGGGTGGAATTTAATTAGCCCATTGGGCATTTCTTGGTTCTTGATAAGTTTTAAGTGAGGTTAAAACCTATAACCCAAACCTATGAACAACCAATTATAACGAGCTTTCAAATCCTCGGAGTCAACATTACTTGCCCTGTTGGATAGTTCAGAATTATATCTGGCTGATAATATAAAATGGTCATTAATGTCGTAGCTTATGCCGAAGCCTAAATCAACACCAAGAGAATTTACTTCTTCAGGTGTGCTTTTAAGTAAATATGAAAGTTGCGGTCCTGCTTTGATTTTTACTTTATACATGACATTATATCCAAGTAATGCGGAAAGGAAACCGAAACCATTACTATTTATACTGCCAACCGTAAGGTGGGGTGCCAGTGTAAGTTTGTTCGACAACCCAAATTCTGAAAATCCACCTATAAAAAAACCGCCATCGGATAAAGAAGCACTTGAATTGTCATCGGTTACTTTTGAATAGCCGTTCAAATATCCCGCTTCAACACCAAATTTTGCTTTTTGGGAAAAACATCCGAAACCAAGAAATAAAACAAGAATTGTAATAATATTTTTTTTCATTTGAATTGATTTTAAGTATAATATTCTAATTTATAAATCAAAATTTATAAGAAATTTCCTTACAACTAGCACACTTTATAAAAAAGTTTTCAAATACATGTTTGTTGGATATTACAACCCTCTATTACTGAGGGGTCTGGGGGATATTGACAACTCCCTTGTTTTACAAGAAAACCACTCTAATCGCATGACCATATGGGCTGGGCATATTGCCTTACCTATAGATCATCGCATTCTTGAACCTGCCCTTTCCGGTGGCCAGGTCCAATAAGAACCCATTTATAACCGCATATTCGGGTTTTCCATTTTTTTCCAATAGGAATGTCGGGTTAGTGCCCACTTGTAAATAAAGTTCGGGTAGTTCATAAGTACTTCCGACTATATTCATGGGGATTGGTGACTCCAAAACATCTAAAGGAATCTTGGCCATTCGTAGATAGGTATATCCTTGCCTTAATAATTCCATTGCATTGATCTGTTTTAATCCTGCCATGGTATGCAATGTTTTTGGATATACCTTTCCTTGTCTTATGGTGTAGCCATTGGCATCGATAGTCTCGTATCCATAATAGGTGGACAGGTCCCCTTGGTCCAATATACGGCTGCTGTACCAGAAATCATTCTTCCCCTCCTTATCAACTTCCAATCTATTTATACCCAAATCAAGGACATAACTTTTATCCAAGAGTCGATAGGTGGCATTGGTGATTTTCAAATCAAACAATTTTCTATCATTTTCAGGGATCTTTTCATAATCGGATATGGGAATATCCTTATAGCTCCCTTCCGCAATTGTATAGATAGCGGAAAGTATGGATACATAGTTCAATTTCCGTATTTCCTGTTTTTCCACGTCATTGGCATACCCTCCAGACTCTATCAATATGGTGCTTGTTCCCCACTTTTGGATATTGTCCCCAAAGGCCCGTGGTTCAAAATCATCATTATAACGCCCCACCTGTCCCGGGGCATATTCCTGAATGATCCTGTTCATGAAAACAATGATCTTCATGGCATTCCCACGGGTTTCATTGATGTCCTTTTCATAATTATAGGCCGGGGCCAAGTAGGAAATCGTGGCAGGCTTACCGGTACGCTCCGCATTGTAATAAGTACTTTGGTCGTGTAGGTTAAAACCAAAATCGGCCTGTAAACTATCCCTCACCCGCTTTAAGGTCCTGCTCTCCGGGGACTGTAGCCGTAGCGCATCCCTATTTATGTCAACACCCAATAAGTTCCTTCGTTGAAAACGTTCTGCCCCATCAGGATTCAACATCGGCAGGAAGTGTAGGGTAAGGTTATTAAGGATTTCCTCTTTTTCAGACTTGAAATCCTTACTTGATAGAAAATTGAAGATATCGAAAATAGCTTGGGTTGCAGTTGGTTCATCCCCGTGCATTTGGGACCATAAAAAAACATGGGTACTACCCGAACCGATACTTATCAGGCTCAGGTCACGCCCCTCAATGGACTCCCCCACCTTTCTCACTGTAAATAAATGGTTTGCGGCATGTTTACCGATCAAAGGTTGTAGATCATGATGTTTTATGCGACGGTTATCCAATTTCTGTTCCTTGTAGGTATCGTACGTACTATAGAGTTCCGAGGTGATATCCGAATTTTGGGAATATGCGGCATGGAACAGAATAAGGCCTAAGAAGAGTACTGTTATCTTTGGGTTCATATTATTTCGTGTTGTTTGGTAGTGGTTTAAATCCATAATTTCCTGTTGCCTTCCTAACCTTGGACATAAATTCCTCCCCAGGGTCGGATTTTATCGTTCGGTATCCTTCCTCTTTCTCCAACCATAATCCATGACCCTCGAAAAGGGTATATTCATGATGTCCGATAAGATATTCTATATCGTACTTTTCCGCCAAATACTTTACAAGCCAGATATTCGACTTCAATTGTGCCTTGGTCAGTGGGGTATCCTGGGTACCCCCAACGTTCTCAACCCCAATGGCACAATGGTTCAGCCCTATAACATGCCTGCCCATAATGGTTTCAGGCATCAATCGGTAAATAGTACCGTCACGGTCTATTAGGAAATGGGCAGATACATTCAAGCTACTCACCCCCCCGATATCAGGTCTCCAATTCGGTAATTTTGAATCATGGAAAGCCTCAAAGGACTTTTCGAGGGTAGGAATGGCAGTCCAATGTAAAACCACCATTTTGGGCACTATGGTCGGTTCCTTTTGATCTAGCCCATACCTGTCCTTTAAATACCCCAATGTAAGTTCGTTGCGTTCCCTATCGAAGACAATGGGTCTGTCCACAATATTCTTGGCGGTTGAACATGCTGTAACGGCAAATAGAATTAAAAGTGATAAAACCTTTTTCATCGTATGTGATTTTGATCATTTAAAGATAAGGAATCCTGTTTTTCCTTTAAAACGGCATATTCGATAGTCACCCTTCTTTTTCCCCAATTCAGGGCAGTATCAATTTTACCCCCCATATAGATGTCGATCCTATTCCTCCATCTAGGATGCATTTTGTCATTAATATAAAACGTATCGGGAAAAGCGGCTATCCGTACCATAGTACCATAATTTAGACCCTTTTCGATCAAATCACGGGAAATAGCCAAAGATTTCATCCTAGGCCCCAAAGTATCCCCCCAAGCGGTAATTGTAGGTTCCCCATTGGTTTGGGATGACAGGGAGTTGTATGCAGTGGCCGTAACCTCCAAGGGAATCCAAACGTATGGATCCTCTTTTTTATCCTCTTTCTCCTTACATCCCCAAAAAATAGATAAGAGAAGGAGACCGATAAGAGTATTATTGTTCATACCGTAATCTTATTTTATTCTTAAAGAACCAGAATATAATATCCCTTGTACCATTAATATACTTGGAGCATAACCAATAGCTCCCATGAATCCCGAGTGCACTTGCTTTTCAAAACAATACTTTGGTTCCGATCAAGGAGAACCTACCCATAAAGATAGATGCCCGGACTTACCGATAGTAAGTACACCCTTACCGTTTCCATTCAGATCATTAATTACGATATGTAAAGATCTGTAACTTAAAACGCGGTTGTTCCCCTATATTTTAAGCAATTTATAAAATATGTCCTAGCTAATGTATGGATTGGATAAATAAAAGGGAAAAGAAGTATTAAATTTGTGTTCAAACAATATTAAGATCATGAAATCAATAAAGAGAACCCTTGTCATATTGGTTATCCTTCTGATAGGAATCATTTGGTTCAATTACCCAAAACTGAATATCATATCCGGGTTTGCGGCAAAGAACATGGCTTCCAACCTATTTATCGCCCATCGCAGTATCGAATCCGTGAATGCGAATGACCATAATGTCGCCATGATCGAATTAGCCCGGGCAGAGGCCATAAATAACGGTGCGACAGCTACAGTGTACGGCCTCATGAAGCGTAAGGCCATTTGCAGTGAAGGTAGTGGCTGTGTGTTGGTCAATGGTGATTTCGATACCAATACATACCATTATACGCCCCATAGAACCCATATAACATCCAATCTGCCCTTTCCTTATGGGGATTCCACCCCTAAGGATACTCTTTTTGACAATGTGGATTACCGGCAATTGAAAAAAGCAATCGGGGGAGCCTTTGCCAATGCCGAGGCACAAAGGACGAGAACCGTCCTTGTTGCTTACAAAAACCACATCATTGGGGAAAAATATATTGATGGATTTACAAAGGACACGCCCATACTGGGATGGTCAATGACCAAAAGTGTCTTGGCCACCCTTTATGGAATACTGGATTATGAGGGTAAAATAAATTTGAATGAACCCGCCCCTATTGAATCCTGGAAGCAAGATGGACGAAAGAACATTACTTTGGCCCATTTGCTCAGAATGCAGAGTGGATTGGCCTGGGAAGAGGATTATACAGGTATCTCCGATGTTACCCGAATGTTGTTTTTGGATACGGATATGACCCTTGCCCAAAAAGAAAAAAAAGCCATAGCGGCCCCGACAGAGGTATGGAATTATTCCTCGGGCACTACAAACTTGCTCTCGGGAATACTGCGGGATCGTTTTGACACTCATCAGGAGTATCTGGACTACCCCTATAAGGCATTGATCGATAAAATAGGGATGAACTCCATGCTTATTGAAATGGATATGAAAGGGAATTACGTTGGCTCTTCCTATGGATGGGCCAATACCCGTGATTGGGCCAAATTCGGCATTCTTTACTTAAATAATGGTAATTGGAACGGGGAACAGCTTTTTGATACTAGTTGGGTAGATTATGTCACTACACCAACGGCACATTCGAACGGTACATATGGAGGCCACTTTTGGCTCAATGCAGAAGGTAGATATCCCGATGTACCCAAAGACATGTATTCTGCAAATGGACATCAAGGTCAATATGTCTTTATAATACCCTCTAAGGATTTGGTGGTCGTGCGTACAGGTTTGGCAGAAGACCCAGAATTTGATGTAAATGCTTTTCTGGGTGGAATCGTAAAGGCGATCAACTAGTCCCAAGGAAACCCGGAACTGACTTAGTGGACTCCTTTAAATAACGATTTCTAAAGTTTACACCACAAAATCCCCTTAGGCGACAACAAGGTTTTTTGTTCCAGGAAGATTGGTCTTACATTTACCATGTAATAATCAAGTAAGTGATTTTTTCCATTTTTATATAGTGTTCTCGTAAAAGGGTCCTGTCCGTTAAGGGTGGGGCTCTTTTTGGTTTATGGAAGTTATATTTTTCTTTGGGTTATCACATTTCGAAAAAAGTAGTGGTTGGTGAACCGCATAAGGACCATTTTCAACATTACGATCGTTTTCTGCCCAGGGTACGATCCCTTTCTAGCTTCTTCCTATGGATCAAGGAATCCAACTGTTCTTGTCAAAATTAGGCTTCCGCTTTTCCAAAAAGGCATTCCGACCTTCTTTCGCTTCTTCGGTCATATAGGCCAAACGGGTGGCCTCCCCTGCAAATACCTGTTGCCCTACCATACCATCATCGGTAAGGTTCATGGCAAACTTCAACATTTTTATCGAGGTAGGTGATTTTTCCAGAATTTCCTGTGCCCACCCATAAGCGGTATCCTCCAATTCCCCATGGGGGACCACAGCGTTTACCATACCCATTTCATAAGCTTCCTGGGCAGTGTAGTTACGTCCTAGGAAAAAGATTTCACGAGCTTTTTTCTGTCCTACCATTTTTGCCAAATAGGCAGATCCATATCCCCCATCAAAACTAGTGACATCGGCATCGGTTTGTTTAAAAAGGGCATGCTCCCTACTGGCCAAGGTAAGGTCACAGACTACATGAAGACTATGTCCGCCACCAACGGCCCAACCGGGAACTACGGCAATCACCACTTTGGGCATAAAACGGATCAGGCGTTGTACTTCGAGAATGTTAAGGCGATGCATGCCGTCCTCACCAACATAACCTTTATGTCCCCTAGCCTTTTGGTCACCCCCGCTACAGAAGGAATAGACCCCGTCCTTGGTCGATGGCCCCTCTGCCGATAGCAGTACCACCCCTATCGAGGTATCTTCCTGGGCATCATAAAATGCTTTATAGAGTTCACTAGTGGTCTTGGGCCTGAAGGCGTTCCTTACATTAGGTCTGTTAAAAGCGATACGGGCTACCCCATTGCTCTTCTTATAGGTGATGTCCTCAAATTCTATAACAGTCTTCCAATCGGCTTTTTGCATGGTCCATTATTTTAGTAGATTACAAAATAACATAATTTGACACAAATAATCCGTAATTTAATTTGGTATGTACGGTTAATAACCGGAACCAAAGAAGGTAAAGGACCAATATTCATAATTAAGGTACCAACCAGATAAAGAACAACTGATGAATGGTTGATCCATAACTATGATTAACAACCCCGACCCAAGGGTACGGGCCATACTTCCGAAAAAACTTTTGTTGTTTCGAGGCAAGCCCCGGGGTATTGGATCCTTTTTGGCTATCGCCCCGCGATTGGAATCTCAGTAATGGATGATGGGCAATTGGGGCTTTGTTGTAGTTACTTATGCCATTTTGGGCCTATTCCTTTTAGTGGAAAAAGAAAGGGCTTTCTTGATCTTGGAATTTTTGAACTTGTACAATCTGGCAACTTCCGTATTCACTTCATTTTTGGTTTCTGTAGTCGTTGTGGCAACGATACCCATATCGATAGTCTCGACTTGAACCTCTTTAGTGCCATTCTGGGCTTGTGCAGCTATTCCGAAAAAGATGATGAAGATGATTGTTACGATTGCTTTCATGACTTGTTATGTTATATAATGATAACAGTGACAAGTGTACCTTCAGGGGCTGCAATTCGTTGAACATCCTTATTTATCGTTATTTGACAAGAATAGGGCTGAAGCGTTAAATTCTGCCGATAAACGGGAAGACCCCTAAAAACGGCTTGCCGAAAAAAGAGGTTGTTAAACGATGGTTTAAGGGAGTGGATTGTTGTTATCTATTCTTTTCCTCGATCCATTTAGAAAGGTATTTGGTACTCGCCATAGATTGATGCCTTAACATCGCACCTATAAAATTGTTTGTTCTATGCTGCTCCAATTTGGCCTGAAGGGACCCTAGCGCATTCGACAGACTCTTATCAAGGATCCTTTTATTGTAAAGTGTATTAATAATATCTATTCCATTTTTCCGGGCCCGTAACCATTCCGATTCATTTTCGTACAATGTTATTGCAGACTTGGCGATTTCCCCTGCATCATTGGCAATATACCCATTCCAAGGCAAATTGGAGTGCATACCCTCTGCCCCGATCATTGTCGTTACACTCGGAGTGCCATAGCGCATGGCATCGACCAATTTACCTTTGATCCCCGCCCCAAAACGCAAAGGGGCCAAATTCACCTTGCTCTTGCACATTACCTCCTGTATATCCTTCACCCATCCTTTGACCAAAAAACCAGTATGGGGTTCATGCATTTGCTCTATATAGGTTGGTAGGTAGGCACCGTAGATATGTAACTCGGCCTTGGGTATCGCTTTACGTATCAATGGCCATATTTCGGATTTGAGCCATACAACGGCATCTGTATTGGGTGCATGCTTACCATTACCAATACAGATAAAATCTTTTCTGGCATCAAAAGACACCCCATGTTGAAGACTATTTTTTTCAATAGTCCCCAATTGAAAGGGAAGGTGGAGTAATAGACTTTCATCGATTTTAGCGTCCATGGTCAATAAATCCATTTCATAAGAGGATATGATCAAAGAAATATCACTCCTGTAGATCGAGGCAACCTCCCTCTTTGTAATATCGCCCTGTAGCCACAATGATGGGTTGAACCCCTTATCCAGCTTAAAACATTGTTCCCGTACGGCCCGTAGTGAATGTAAATCCTCGGTATCCAATATACGAAGGGCATTGGGTACTGTTTCGGCAACACGCCAACCAAATTGCTCCTCGGTCAAAAACCGGTCGAAAAGTACGATCTTGGGGTTTAGGGCCTTTATAAAAACATTGAAGCTGGGATCATTCAAAAGAATTTTCCGGGTCAAAACACCAAGTACCCCCAAGTCAAGGGAATGTTCCGTATCACTAGCAGTACACGCAAACGTTATTTTATAATCGTGCCCAAGGAAGAACCGTATCAATTGCAGCATTCTGTTCCCTGCAGCCGTAGTTGAGGGTTCAGGCCAAGTATAACCGATAATAAGAAGCTGTTGTTGTCCCATTGTCCCAAGGCCAATTGTGTTTAAAGGTGACTATTCCCGACAAACGATGCAAACTTACATCCTTTCAGCGAATACCTTTGATATCTTAGAGCGTAATTTACGCTCATAATCCTCTTCCAACCACTCTTTATAATTCTTGGTGTTGTTCATAATACAATAAGAATATTGGCGTACCCGATAGGCAATCTCTTCCTTTAAAGATTTGGCCAATATACGTGCATCGAAAACATCATCGGAATTCTCAACACATATTCGGGCATGTTGCTCAATGCTGTTTTCCAAAACAACCTTGGATTTTAAACCTTGTGCAAATACTTTTTTGTATTCGGCCTTGATATCAAATTCGATATTTTCCGAATTTTCAAATCGTTTACGGAGTTCCAAGGGCATCTCATAAACGAATTCCCGTTCAATTTCCTCATCGTTCTTGATATTCTCAAGATAAAAATCGGGGAAATGGAAAATCTCTTGCCAATCTATAGGGGAATCCCATAGCCCGAAACGCGCAATGTTGTTTCCTAGGTCCACTACGGTGAATTCCCCTTTGTTGGGCAACACCCTGGATCCACGACCGATCATCTGAAAATACAAGGTAAGTGAACGCGTGGCCCTGTTCAGTATTATGGTCTCAACCGTTGGCTCGTCAAAACCCGTTGTAAGTATACTCACCGAGGTAAGAATGGCATCTGGCGTTTCAGAAAACCATTGCAATATCTCGCGTCGTTCCGCAGCCGTATTCTTATTGTCCAAATGGCGAATGGGGAGTCCGGCCTTTTTAAAGGTCTCATACACATAGATAGAGGTGTTGATGCCATTATTGAAGATAAGTGTCTTCTTCCCCTTGGAAATCTCATTATAGGCATTCAAAAGCTTGCCCAACATACTTTGGTTACCATAGAGTTCCTCAGAGGACTTTACCGTATAATCCCCATTGATTCCAAGCTTTAAACCTTGGAGGCTAACATCGTAGTTGTACATATTGGCCTTTGCCAAGAATTTCCTTTTGATCAAGGACCCTATCGATTCCCCAACAATCAACTTTTGGTAGTTGTCCTTCATCGGAAGTTTAATGTTGGAGCTTAGTGGGGTGGCCGTAACCCCTAGGATAACCGCATGTTCGAAATACTTGAACAATTTACGGAAAGAATTGTAATGGGCCTCATCGATGATTACCAACCCAATATTCTTTATTTCTATTTTTTCATCCTGTAACCGGTTGTTCAAGGTCTCTACCATAGCCACAAAGCACATGAACCCATCTTGGTCATTCAACTCCTTGACCTCACTATTGATGATTTTGTTCTTTACCCCGAAACCATTGAGCATTCGGGAGGTCTGTTGACTTAACTCTATACGGTGTGTCAACACAACAACCTTCTTTTTGGTCTTGGAGATGTACCGTTTTGCGATTTCCGAAAAAATGACTGTTTTCCCCCCACCGGTAGGCAGTTGATACAATAGATTAGCATTGTCGGGGGACTCATCCAAATAATTGAATATCGTATTGAGGTCCTCTAACTGATAATCGTAAAGTGTTTTTTCTTTGGTGTTTTTTTGTGCTTCCAAATAGGTCGGTTTGTGGTTTTCTACATTTCTTTTTATTGGGTGTTACGACAAAACCCAATTTTGCAAAATTAGCAGAAATTAAAAGCTGTCCGAAATTTAAAGGCACAAATCCTTTAAAAATAAAAATAAGACCATATAACGTTTTAACAAACAGATATTTACATAATACAAAGGTTTTTTAAAGATTTGAACCAACGACTCCATGCAATCACTGGAAAAAACGTAATGAACCGCAAACCGAATTTATAATTCCATTATGTGTCCTTATTCATCCTTAAGGGGGAAGGCTCCCATTTGCCCAACATAAAGACTCACAAACTGGGATTTGTGGTCTTTAAATGTAACGCCTGTCCCTTTTTACTTATTACCCTGCCCTTTGACAAAACCCAAATCAATCCAATATATCCAAACCCCTGGAAAATCCTTCTTGGAACCCCCAATGATTATCCTGTGTGAAATTATATACTTTGACTATACGTTCCTTGAAATTAGGCAATAAACCATTTAAGGAAACAAACCGAACCATTTCGTTGAACGAATTCAACATGCTCTTAAAAAAGGGTTCGGGCACATTACGATCCATCGAAAAAGTCTGGGCGACTTCGAGGTTGTACAACATTACATCAGCGATTAAATGGGGCTCTACCCCTAATTTAATAAAATGCTTAATGTATTTCTGGGCTACAGACCGCCTCGCTTTGGGCCTTTTCCTTTTCAATGGAAAATATTCGTTTGAAATTTTCGCCTTGGCTTCCTGCACCATTTTATCCTCTTTTGGATTAAAGATAAAATCGTAATATTCCTTCACCACCGGAAACCGGGCATAGAGATCCAAAAGTTGATCTTCCAACTCCCTTTTTTCAAGTTCCCCCACGTATTTTCTCAGAGCTCTTTTACCCATCTTCCAATCTTGAGTTCCAAAAATACGCAAGCAAAAAGAAAATAGCTATCCAGAGCCAAACTTTAATCCAAAAACCCCCCGATGGCTCTGCCTCGGGGCAGTCCATTTCCGGAACCTATTATAAATTATGTATAACATTCCCGTAATCCTTTGGAGAATACGGAATATTAATGTATTATAAAAAGATCGTATTAAGGTTGGATTTTAAACACGATCAATATATTATGAGGCAACTTAAGATCATTAAGCAAGTAACCAATAGGGAATCGAAATCACTGGATAAATACTTGCAGGATATCAGTAAAATCGAATTGATAAATGCACAGGAAGAAGTGGAGTTGGCCCAACGTATTCGATCTGGTGACCAAATTGCCCTTGAGAAATTGACTATAGCCAACTTACGTTTTGTAGTATCTGTAGCAAAACAATACCAAAACCAAGGGTTGAAACTACCCGATTTGATCAATGAGGGTAATTTGGGGCTTGTTAAGGCCGCCAAGCGTTTTGATGAAACCCGTGGGTTCAAATTCATCTCCTATGCAGTCTGGTGGATCCGCCAGTCGATCCTACAGGCCTTGGCAGAACAATCACGGGTGGTAAGACTTCCCTTGAACAAGATCGGCTCCATCAATAGGATCAAAAAGGCTTTTTCTTATTTGGAACAGACCCATGAACGTCCACCATCCCCTGAAGAGATTGCCAAAGAACTTGAAATGACGGTCTCTGAGGTAAAACAGTCCCTTAAAAATTCAGGAAGGCATGTGTCTATGGATGCCCCCCTTCGCAAAGGTGAGGATTCGAACCTTCACCTTTATGATGTACTTTCTTCAAATGAGTCACCAAGACCGGATAAACTATTATTACGGCAGTCACTGAATACCGAAATCAACAGGGCCCTTGAAACCTTATCTCCCCGCGAGGCTAATGTTGTTAAACTTTATTATGGTATTGGCGACCAACAATCGATGACCTTGGCCGAAATTGGACAGGCATTCGACCTTACCCGTGAGCGTGTGCGCCAAATCAGGGAAAAGGCCATAAGAAAGTTACGCCACAATTCCAGAAGCAAATTATTGAAAACATATTTGGGTTAGGACAAGTGGGTAAACAGGAATACAAAAAAGCCCCAACGTTATTCGTTAGGGCTTTTTTGTACAGTTAAATGATTTTTTATGAAAAACTCAATTTGCTGACATCAATGTCTGACAAGATCTCGTTTAAATTATCAATAAAATTCATGTAAGCTAGGTTGTCCGCATTTTTGTTCGCCATAATATGTAGGTTTTTAAAGGTTCGTGGATTAATGAAAAAGATTACGTATAATCCAATTCTACTAATTCGTTAATACTCAAAATTTCGTTCAAATCCTGGAGGAAAGCTAAATACTCCTCCCCGTAGGTGTCGTATAGCATATACTTTTAAGTTAGTTTAGCCGCGTAAAGCAAGCGATTTGGGTTATTTTTTATAGGGTAAACATATTTATAATGAGGCCAAGACACAATAAATTGTGGTGAAACGGAAAAAATATGTTGTCAAAATCGCATTTTTGATGGAATAGCGATCATAGTGAAAATAAGACGTTACAGTTCATCGAGGATTTTATGGTTTGGCAGACCATAACAACCACCCTTTCTTTCATCCCCCCCTATGGAATTTGAATGGAAAAAAAAGATTGGAGGAACAACTCTTTCCAAATGATTTTCAGCAGGAAACGAAGTTCCCCTTCTGATTTTTTTTGTGCTTGAAATTGGAACGGGCAGGTCTAAACCTATATGAAATAGCTTTTCCTGTTTCGTTCCATCTTCTTGGGTCGGGGAATGACATCGAAGATCTCCGAGGGATCAAACAGCAGGCTTTCCCTGAAAATCTTATTTTCCAGATCTCGAAGTACCCTAATGGCCTTGGTACGGATTTCATTATCCGGGTCTTTGGAAACCTTCCTTAAAAAGTCCACCTCCTTTTCATCGCCTACCTCAACGATCATATCCATTAATATTAGTTTTGCCTCTGTGTCACAGTTACGGAAAAGGTCTTTGAAAACACTGAAAGGGCTGAACTCCTTCTTTAAATAATCTTGAACATTACCTAAGGAAGCCTTGTTCCTTGATTTTGACCGCAAGGGTATTTCACGACGATCACCAAATGCCTCGATATCGTCCAATAAATGCCTGTTGATGAAGGTCTCCCCTTCAAATAAGATGGGGCTGGGAAGTTTTGCTGAAATATCCCGTAATTCAAGATGCTTATCGGTAGTTTCCCCTATACCCCCTACATCTTCCCAGGCAAAGGAATTGGATTCATTTATGTCTCCATCATCCATCGTAGTCCGCCCCATACTATTATAGAAGGCATTCTTTTCACAATCCCCTGTGATAGTATTCCCTTCATCGGTCACCAAGGGTAAAAAACCAAGAGCCAAGGTATCCCCCTCTTCCTCTCCAACATCCTTTTTTAATTGTTCCCCGCCCCCTACTTCAATGTTGGCGACTACCAAGGGCAAAAATGCCAGTTCGTCATCATTAATCTCCATTCTACCTGATATTTGGGGGGGCTGTACCGCTGAATCCCCGATTTCATCCTTATCGATCACTCTAGGTAAAAAGTCAAGATCCAGGTCTTGGTGGGGAATGTCCTCTCGCCTACCCAAACCATTGCCCTTGTAATGGATATTGTCTGTGTATACTTGTCTATTTGTGGCATTATTGGGCTTTGGTCCAACTTTGGAAAAGTCATTTTCCTTGGCAGGGATACGGGTATTTACATATGGTTTCTTCCTTTGTTTCATTCCAATCCCTTTCTGCGCTGCAATAACACTTCCTTTACTGAGGAATCGAATCGCAATAAAGTACAACACTGTAAGGGTCACTATCAATAGGGAGAGGTCCCATAACAAGTTTTCATGAAGTTTGGGAATCATGAAAAATAAGTAATCGAGTCTATATGTCAGTAATTGATCGTTCAAATCCAGCCTTGTTTTTTTTAACGGTGAACCAATGGGCAATATAGTTTAATAGCTTGTGACATTTTAACTTCCAAGTTTCCCCATCTCCAAATCAATTGTTCGTGAAACCCTTTCATATTCTTCGATAAAGGATATTCCCGCCCCATGCATTTCCTTGCTATTTGAAGCTGTGGGCAATTGCAGGATAGCTTGTAATCTTTCAAGAATGACCATTAGGGAATCTGCATGTAACAAAGCGATCATAGGTTTTATCTTGAGTACCGCAAAGGATAACTTGTCCCAATCGGCATTTTTCATATGTACGGAATAAGCACCAATAAACTCAAGTGCACCCCGTTTGAATATGCGGACCTTTTCTTTTAAAAAGCCATAATCCCCCGCACACTCCTCCAGCACAGTATCCAAACGGACTTTTGGGTGTTCAGGACCCTGCATTTCCGTGTCCTTGGTTTTTGATGCTGATATTGTTTTGGGACTTTTGGTTTTATTGCCATGTATTATCAGTTTCAGCAAAAGTTCCTGGGGATCACTAAAGGGCTTAAATATAAAGTCGCTTATACCAATTGCCTTTCCTTTTTTTCTTTCATTTAAGGTAAAACCAGTACTTATTGCTGCTATTACCGGTATTTGATTGATGTTCTTATCGGAATTGGATCTTATTCTCTTGGTGATTTCATAGCCATCCATCCCCAGGGTCATTAAATCCATCAAGATCATGTCCACTTTGTTCCCCGAAATATATTCAAGCCCTTGAAATACATTGTCCGTTACAAATACTTTACAGCCCCATTTCAAAAGATGTGGTTCGATTATTTTATTGTCCCCGAAAACGGCAATATGCATGCCTTTGATATGCTTTGCGGCATTGGGGGGCATAATGGTATTTGCATGCTCTTGATCGGTATTGGCTTTAGTTCCTTTTTCGTAGGGTATTTCAAAATAAAATATTGTTCCCTTTCCAGATATACTGGACACTTCGATATTACCTCCTAAAAGTTCAATGGTCTGTTCTACTATTATGAACCCTAAACCGCTTCCACCATATTTTAAAAAGTTATCATTGCTTACTTGCGAATGGGTTTCGGAAGTGCGATCTAATTTTCCCCGGGCCATGTCCATACCTGTATCGGATAACCTAAAGGCCAGAACCAATTTGTCTTTTCTCTGTCTTTTTTGAGTTATTTGGAGTTTTATCTTCCTTTTTTCAACAAATTCTATTGAATTGCCCAGTAGGTTGATCAATATTTGGGACAGTTTCCCTGGATCCCCTTTCAGTATTTTCGGGATTCCTGGCTCCACCTTTATTTCAAAGGATACATCTGGATTTGTGATCAGTGTATTACAGATATATTCTATATTTTGAATGATATTAGGAAAATTAAAATCCCGTTGCCCAATAACCTCTATACCTTCGGATAATCTGGAATATTCAAACAGTTCGTTGATAATTTCCATAAGTGTATCGGAGGCTTCTTGGATAGCTTCAACTTTTTCCAGTTGGTTTTCAGTCAGTTCCCCTTCCTTTAACAAATCACTTAAGCCGATAATACTGTTCAAAGGCCCTTTCATCCCTTTACTTACCGTTGCAATCAGTTTTGCCGTACTTATATTGTTCTGTTTTGATACCTTGTTCTTCACCATTATCCTTTCCTCTTTGGAATCAAGGTTTTCCAGGTTCATGGAGGGTGTGAATATCCTGTCCTCCAAACTGGTTTTAAAAGATTCGAATTTCCTCTTTATATCGGAACCTTCGCTTATGCTCAGTTCCTCATAGGAAAAATCCTTTAATAAAGATTCCAGGTCGGATAAATGCGATAGTATTTTAGTAGCCTTCAAGAAGTATGTTGTTATAGGTTCATATTATTCTACCGTAAGGTTTCCTAATTGGATTTATCGGTGGTCAAGGAGTCATTATTCCTTTATTTACCCTTTAAAATTGTTGATTATTGGATGATTTGACAATTTATTGTTCCCGAAATAGCTCATTATGTTGTCAAATTGCTTTATTTGTAGGTATAAAAATCCATATTATGAAACAACTTATTTACCTATGCGGTCTTTTTATGCTACTATCTTGTGGCGATAACCAAAAAAAAATCAAAGTGGATGACGAGGACAAGGTCAGTGAAATACATAATAGGGTCATTACGATAGACACCCATAATGATATCAATGTCGATAATTTCACTGATTCGATCAATTATACGCAGAGACTTGATACCCAGGTCAACCTGCCGAAAATGGAAGAAGGTGGACTGGATGTGTCCTGGCTTATCGTGTACACAGGCCAAGATTCATTGAGCCCGGAAGGTTATGCCAAGGCCAGGGCAAACGCAATGGCCAAATTTGATGCCATTCACAGGTTATGTGAGGAAATCGCACCGGATAAGATCGAATTGGCGTACACTTCAGACGATGTACGTAGAATCGTGGCCTCCGGGAAAAAGGTGGCAATGATCGGTGTGGAGAATGCCTATCCTATTGGTGAGGACCTTTCGGAATTTGAAAGGTATTATGATATGGGGGCAAGATACATATCATTATCCCATAATGGCCACAGCCAATTTTGCGATTCCAACACTGGGGAGGCCGATGATGTGTGGCTTTACAATGATGGTTTAAGTGAATTGGGCAAGGAAGCCGTTAAGGAAATGAACCGATTGGGAATCATGATCGACGTTTCACACATTTCAAAAGGATCAATGGCCCAAATAATCAAACTATCAAAGGCACCCATAATCGCTTCCCACTCATCGGCCAGGGCCCTTTGCAACCATAGTCGAAACCTAGATGACGATCAATTGAAAATGATGAAAGAAAACGGTGGTGTTGTCCAGACCGTTGCTTTCAGATCTTATCTCAATACCGAAAAAAGCGAAAAGTATTCTGCTTTTATGGAAGACATCTACCAAAAAGCAGCTGATTCCCTTTCCCTGAATTGGTATACAAGAGCACAATTTTCTGAGCTTAGTGATCCTGATAAAAGGGCATTTATGGAATATCGCCCCAAAGTCATGGAGATAGGCAACAAAATTGCAGAAAAAAGTACCGACATACCTAAAGGGGTAAATGTATCGGATTTTGTTGACCATATAGATTACTTGGTAAAATCGATGGGAATAGACCATGTGGGCATCAGTTCCGATTTTGATGGTGGCGGTGGTATAGAAGGTTGGTCAGATGCCTCGGAGACCATGAATGTAACCGCAGAACTTGTAAAAAGAGGGTATTCGGAGGAAGATATAGAAAAACTATGGGGCGGCAACTTACTTAGGGTACTCGATCAAGTACAGGCAGTTGCTGTTGGATTGGATGAATAATAACATACCCATGTACTCTATAATGATATATACAATCTATTACAATAGTGGATAACCAAGATAATTCTTGTTAATCTAAAATATAAAGTGTAACATTCCATCACTATTTAATACTTATCAAATAACAAAATGTAAAACCCAAAAAAATATGAAGACACTAAAACTATGTATTGCAATATTTGCCATTACCTGTACCATGCCTTTAAGTGCACAAACTGCTGATGAGATCTTGGATAATTATTTTGAAAATATCGGCGGATTGGAGAATCTTAAAAATTTAAAAGGAATAAAGATGGTGGCGAAGATCAACCAACAAGGAATGGAAATTCCATTGGAAACCATACAATTTAATGATGGCAGACAAATGACCACTATCAATTTCCAAGGAAAGGAAATGAAACAAGGTGTTTTTGACGGAGAGACTTTATGGAGCCACAATTTTATGACCATGAAGGCAGAAAAAAGCGATGCGGAGACCACTGCCAATTTTAAATTGGACACAAATGACTTCCCCGATTCATTTATAGATTATAAGGAAAAAGGGTATACTGTTGAATTGTTGGGCAATGAGACCGTGGATGGTACAGAGACCTTTAAAATAAAATTAACCAAGGAACCTGTCACAGTTGACGGCAAAAAAGAAGAGAATGTCTCTTTTTATTATTTTGACACAGAGAACTTTGTTCCCATAGCTGTACAATCGGAAATCAAATCCGGTCAGGCCAAAGGAATGGTACAGGAAGTGACTTTTAGCGATTATCAAGAAGTCGATGGTATATATTTCCCCTTTTCAATGACCCAAGGAATCAAAGGACAACCCGGTAGCCCCTTGGTCATAGAATCCATTGAGCTGAATCCCACAGTGGAAGAATCCTCCTTTGCCTTTCCAGATGTGATGGAAGTAGAGGAAAAATAATACCAAGAACATTAAAACTATCTTTAAATGAAACAATTCTTGACCCTTGTGGTTCTTTTGGGACTACTGATCGGAATGCATTCGGTGGAAGCACAAGACAAAAACAACAACGGCAAAACCTTGTTTGGCGATATGACCGCTAGGCATATTGGGCCAGCACTTATGAGCGGACGAATAAACGACATGGAAGTGCACCCAACGAACAGTAGGATAATTTATGCAGGTACAGCAGGTGGTGGTGTGTGGAAATCAAATGATGCTGGCTCCTCCTTTAAACCAATATTCGATGATTATTGCCAATCAATAGGTTCGGTGGCCTTAGACCCCAATGACCCGGACAACACCATATATGTCGGAACCGGGGAAACATGGACCCGGAATAGTGTGTCCTTTGGTGATGGCCTGTACAAATCGACAGACGGTGGTTCTAATTGGAAAAAACTCGGATTCGACAAATCGGAACGTATTGCCAATATCATCGTCAATCCAAAAAACCCGAACGAAGTTTATGTTGCTGTGTTGGGAGCGCTTTGGGGGGATAGCGAGGAAAGGGGTGTCTTTAAATCGTTGGATGCAGGGAAAACATGGAAAAAACTGTTGTACGTAAACCCTAAAACAGGTTGTGCGGATTTGATTATGGATCCCACTGACCCCAATACCCTCTACGCCTCAATGTGGGAGTTTAGGCGTACGGGTTGGAGTTTCGAATCCGGGGGTGATAACAGTGCCCTATACAAATCAACCAATGGTGGCGCTACTTGGAACAAGATACACAACGGTTTTCCTTCCGGGAAATTAGGAAGACTGGGAATCGCCGTGGCTCCTTCGAACCCCAAAGTATTATATACCGTGATCGAGGCGGAAAAAGACGAACGTAAGGGTTTGTATAGAAGTGATGATGCCGGAAAGTCCTGGAAACAATTGAACAATGATTTTGGTATTACCGTTCGACCATTTTATTTTTCAAGGATTGTTGTAGACCCCCGTGATGAAAATGTAATCGTTAAGGGAGGCCTTAGCGGATCCATTTCCAGGGATGGTGGAAAAACATTCAAGAACCTTGGGAATATGCATAGCGACATTCACGATATAGCCTTTAGCATTAAGGATTCCGATATTATGTTTGTCGGTACCGATGGAGGTGTTTATCGTTCTTGGGATGGTGGCACCAACATGGAGATTGTTGAAAACCTTCCCCTATCACAATTTTATCATGTAAGTGTAGATAATGAAACCCCGTATAACGTATATGGGGGACTTCAGGACAACGGTTCATGGTATGGCCCCTCTTCCTCCCCTGGTGGCGTAGAGGCCCGGGATTGGAAATCAGTGGGTTACGGTGACGGTTTCCGTGTTCTAAAACATCCGACCAAAAACATCATCTATTCCGAAATGCAAGGTGCGAAGAATGTCTGGCGTTTTGATGTGGATAAAAACCTTTTGAAAACCATTCAGCCCCTACCTTCCAAAGGTGTTGCGAAACTGAGGTTCAACTGGAATGCCCCTATGGCCATTAGCGAACATGAACCTGATCGCTTCTACATGGGGAGCCAATTCTTGCACAAGTCGGAAGATATGGGGGACACATGGGAAATCATATCCCCTGATCTGACCACGAACGACCCAACAAAGCAAGCACAGGAAAATTCCGGAGGATTGTCAAAAGATAATTCTGGAGCTGAAAACCATACCACCATCTTTACGATAGCGGAATCACCTCTTGATGAAAATGTGATATGGGTGGGTACTGACGATGGCAACGTCCAAGTAACCCAAGATGGGGGTAGGTCATGGATAAATACCATTGAAAATATTACCGGTCTCCCTAAAAACACATGGACGTACCATATAGAGGCCAGTGTTTTTAATAAAGGAACCGCCTATGTTGTTTTTGATGGACATACCCAAAACGATATGAACCCATATACGTATAAAACAACCGATTTTGGCAAAACCTGGTCAAGTATCATAACGGATGATGTGGTCGGTATTGTCCGTAATATCCAAGAAGATTACGTAAATCCCGATTTATTGTTCCTTGGGACCGAATTCGGACTTTATATTACTATGGATGGTGGTAAGAATTGGAAAAAATTCACCAATAATATGCCTTCGGTCGCCGTTCATCACATTGAATTACAAAGGCAGACCAATGATTTGGTCATGGGTACCCATGGTAGGGGTATCATCATCATAGATGATATTTCCCCACTAAGGGAAATCAACGAGGAAGTATTGAACAAGAATGTACATTTCTTTACCAGCAACCCCACCGTCATCAACGAGAAAAGTAGTTTCTCTGGAAATTTCGGTGCTGAGACGCAATTTGTGGGACGCAACAAAACCAAGGATACCCAGATAAAGTATTTTCTGAAAAAGAGGCATACGTTCGGAAAAATGAATATGGAGATACAGGATATGAAGGGCAATACCATTATTGAATTGGAGCCAGGGAAATCGAAAGGAATCAATATTGTAAACTGGAACGGAAAAATAAAACAACCCAAGGTTGCCAAAGGAAAGACTTTTTCTTTTGGTGGATTCACCTCCCCATATGTTCCTGCGGGAACGTACAAAGCCGTTATGACCAAAGGAAAGGAAACCTTTGAACATACTTTTGAATTGGTTTACGATAAAAATTCACCATTAACAGCCGAAGAAAGGGTGTTTAAGAACAAAACCACCATGAAACTGTATGACATGACCCAGGAATTGGCCTATTTGGTATATGAATTGGATGAAATGATAGCCAAATCAGAATCCGATAAGAATTCCAAAATGCTGGGCAGGTTAAATAACCTAAAAACAACCCTGGTCATAACCACGGGTGATAATTATGTAGGTTCCGCCGAACCACAATTACGTGAAAAAATGGCCGATCTCTATAGTAAATTAGCCAATAATTACGACAAGCCCACACAATCTGAAATGGAAAACCTAAGTATCATCTCTGAACGATTCGAAATAGCAAAATCGGATTTCATGAAATTGAAGAAAAAGTTTAAGACCAAAGAACCTCTTGATTTAATGACCTTCGATGAGTTCATAGAACATAATTAGTAAATGGCAATGTATGTAAAAGGTCATTGGCTGTATTGACAATGACCTTTTTTGTTTATATCCCCATTAAGGACAAAAGACATGTTTAAGGAACAGGTTGTTATATAGGGAATGCCTTCCAAAAAATGAACATGGCCATCGACCATATTAAAAACCAGGTTCAGGTCTTTGGGGCCATGGCCTCTACCCCAATAGTGATTCCCCATTGAGGTTGGTTGTTAAAATATCGCTCATTAAGTCAAAGTAAGGACGTACAGCTTTAAAGGATTCATCCACATTTTTGGCAAAATCCTCTGAAAGCACCTCATTATCCGTGAATTTTCGGATAAAGACAAACTGCTTCTTTTTCATCAAGGCGATATCCGAATGTTCCTTATCGAATCCCCTTGGGGCCTTTTTAAGCTCTTCGCCCACCAAATTCCCCCAGATTTTATTCAATTTTTCATCATATATTACATTTTTGAAGTCTTCGGCATCCAATTCCAATTCCTTACGGATACGGAACAGATCCTCCTTGTTGGGCTTCCAAAAACCAGCCCCGATAAAACTATCATCATCTGGTTGGATATGGATATAGTAGCCTCCCCGTAACCTGGCCCCCGCCCTCGTGTACGAACCTGCAAAATGCTTCTTATAAGGGGTTTTGTCCTTAGAGAAACGAACATCCCGATAAATTCGAAATACTTTCATTTTCTCAATATCATCATGCTGTTTCATCTTTTCCATAATAAGACCAAAAATATCTTTTATGCTTGATTCCAGCTCCTTGAACCTACCTTTATTTTGGGCAAACCACTCCCTTGTGTTATTCTGCCCCAATTCCTTTAAAAATAAAAACACTTCTTTGGTGATTACTTTGTCCTGCATATGACCTGTCTCGGGTTATTTTAAGCTAAAGTTAACCAAATGGGACAAACTCCTTCTAAAATAATGGTTAATTTAGATTTCGAAATCATCACCGAATGGACGAACAATCAATAATCGATAAAATAAAGCAGCATAAAAAGCAACCTAATCTAAGGTTCGCCCTAAAGGAAAAGGTAGAATCGTTCACAGACCAACTGTTTTATACCCTTTTTGATATGGGCACCCCGGTTGGGGGGAATTTAAAAATCCTGGAAACCAATTTTAGGAAATTGACCAAATTGGCCTGTTGGGAATGCGATAATCCATGTAGTAAGATATGGCAGGACTATTTGGGATCCTTGCCAAATGTGCTTGAAAGCCTTAACCTCGATGCTGAGGCCATTGTTAATTGCGACCCGGCATCGACATCGATAGAAGAGGTTTATATGGCGTATCCCGGATTTTATGCCATTGCTATTTATAGATTGGCCCATGAGCTCTATAAATTAGGTTTCCCTTTAGTGCCTAGGCTCATGACCGAATATGCCCATAGTAAGACAGGGGTCGACATAAACCCTGGCGCCCATATTGGCAGGTCGTTCTTTATTGACCATGCCACAGGCGTTGTCATTGGTGAGTCGGCCATGATAATGAACAATGTAAAAATATACCAAGGGGTTACCCTTGGGGCATTATATGTTGCCAAGGACTTAAAAAAAACAAAAAGACACCCAACCATTGAGGACAATGTTACTATTTATGCCAATGCGACCATCCTTGGGGGTGAAACTGTCATAGGGGCCAACAGTGTCATTGGAGGTAATGCCTGGGTGACATCGTCGGTACCCCCAAACTCAACCGTATCGAACACTCCCACAATAAAAATCAAAACAGCGACCAATGTATAAGACCATAATCGATATAATCGGAAACACCCCACTTATAGCATCCCGGATTCTTAACAACACGAACCCCAATGTAAGACTCCTTTTTAAAATGGAAGGCCATAACCCAGGTGGTAGTGTAAAGGATAGGGCCGCATTTAATATGATAAATACTGGTCTGGAAAAAGGGACCATTACCAAGGATTCCAAGCTAATAGAGGCCACAAGTGGCAATACAGGCATTGCCTTGGCCTTGATAGCAGGCGTCTATGGACTTGATATTGAATTGGTCATGCCTGAAAACTCTACCAAGGAACGGGTACAGACCATGCGTGCATACGGTGCCAAAGTTACGCTTACCCCATCGGATATTGGTATCGAAGGTGCTAGGGATTATGTAGGGTCCAAGGCAAATAACGAAGGTTATACCATGCTGGACCAATTCTCCAATGAAGACAATTGGAAAGCCCATTATGAAACAACGGGACCGGAAATATGGGATGATACTGAAGGGAAGATCACCCATTTTGTGTCATCTATGGGAACTACAGGAACTATTATCGGTACTTCCACATATTTGAAAGAACAAAATACGGATATTCAAATTGTGGGGGTACAACCTACAGAGGGTTCGAGTATTCCTGGAATAAGGAAATGGCCCAAAGCCTACCTGCCAAAAATATTCGATGCAAAAAAAGTAGACCAGATCATAGAGGTCAATACCGGGGAAGCCCGTGAAATGGCCAAAAGACTGGCCATGGAAGAAGGTATTTTCGCAGGAATGAGCAGTGGGGCCGCTACCGTGGCCGCCTTGAAATTAGCGGCTACGATAGATGAGGGAACCATTGTATCCATTATTTGTGATCGGGGCGACAGATATCTTTCCTCTAATTTCTTCGACTAAGAAGAATACAATTACAATGAATACGATAATTATGGTCTTCCAAAACAGGGAACAAGCATGTTTCCTGTAATTTTGGCATGTTTATGAAGTACCCTAACCAAAAGGGACAATGATCTTTCTTTTATTTGAACTCTATACTGTTCAACAACAGTCCCGATCCCGGTGCAACACTTGTCAACTCCAAGGAACCAGGGGCAGACAAGGATTTTTCGATATCATTCAAGGACAACTCCCCTTTCCCTAATTGGATTAAGGCCCCCATCATCATTCGTATCTGGTACCTCATGAATCCTTCGCCCTTTATATGAAGTGCATAAGATCTTTCTGGGAAAAAATCAGCCTTAAAAAGGGTGTTCTTACGAATCTCACATACATCTATAGTCCGTATTTTTTGCTTGTTTTTTTTGGGTTTCACCGTATAAGAGGTAAAATCATGTGTACCCACAAAAAAAGCCGTGGCCTTGATCATTGCCTCCAAATCAAGGTTTTCCATAATGTTCGTGATAAAAGGGGCACTAAAAGGATGGTTCTTTGTACCAAAAGAAAAAAGATAAACGTATTCCTTGGTTTTAGGGGCCTTAATGATATTAAAGGATTCATCTACCTGCTTGATTCCCGTCACCCTGATATCCGATGGTAAATTTTTATTGAACAGGTCTAAAAAAGCGGCATGGTCCCCTATGGGCCCATCATTTAAGAAAAGCTCAAAAGCCGCATCGATGGCAGAGACCTTGGAATCTGTTCGGCCGGCACCCAATATCTTAAACTGGGCATTGGGCATGATAAACCTTAGGGTCTTGGTGATCATTCCCTCAATGGTCTTTTGTTGGGGCTGTTTTTGCCAACCACTGAACCTGAAACCCAAATATTGGACATTGATCAAATAGTAAAATCGCTGACATTTCATTTGCAGGTAATTTGTCCCAAAATTAAGGTTTAATTATAATTCCCATAGTTTTTACATTGAGCCCGTTTGAACTTTTTGGGTTTAAGCGAAAATCTCTTTTTTAATCTATTGGGGCCAGGCTTGGTATTCTCCCTCAAACCATTGGGTCAATTGGACACAAAACATATTGGAAGATATGGAAAGACAATTCTTGGGTCTTGATCACACTATTCCCATTCTTAACAACGTAAACCGCCGTTTATCGATTTTTTGAAATTTTAAATTCAGCTTTTCGTTTTCTTTGTATCAAAGGGGATGCCAACATCCCATAAACCAATTGAACATGAAATTAATAATGCGTTTGTTTTCGTGGAAAAGCTGTCTTATATCCTCATTGATTGTCCTTTTCCTATTGAACATATTTAATTTTTATGGCCTATACACCAATAAATTCTATTTCTTTAAATTCGATAACTATATCTTCCCTTTATTGAGCCTTGCACATTTCACATATCTATATGCCATGTGGTTTAAAATCAATGAGGAGGAAATAGCAGATTACCAAATGCGTAATTTGGAGTTCACACTTTATGCGATCTTAGTGATATACACTTACAAACTTGTTGAAACCATTTCCATTTTACTCAGTTACAACGATTTTGAAAGTAATGTAATCCCTGCAACCTTTATTCCAATAGGGCTCTTGATCGCTTTTTTATATGTGATGCTATTAATACTGACCTTGATTACATTCAAACATCGAAAAGACAAGGTAGGCACTTATGATTTCAATAGGATCCATGATAAAATTGATTCTTGGGAATGAACCCATTTAACAGAAGAACCACAAAGACAATATAGAACATCCATTGCAATACCAACTTGGTTATATTATAACGTCCGACCAAAAGTTGATCCAAGTCTTAAGTACCTACCAATAGATCAACCGTGCAACGTATGCCCTGCCCCATTCCAAAAAGGCCTTAAAGGCGAACCATTTTGGGCATCAGGTTTATTGTCCCGATAAGACTTTGGAAGCCTTCAAATCAATAACCTATACCCAAGGGTACAAGGTATGCTTCCGAAAAATTTTTTATCATTTCGAGGCAAGCCCCCGGGAATCAAATCCTTTTTGGCCATCGCCCTGCGATTGAATAAAGTTTTAATGCCTTCCCTTTAGAACCTCTACAATATCATTCAGGGTATACCCCTTAGCTTGTAGCAGTATTAAATAATGGAAAAGAAGATCGGCACTTTCATTCAGGAACAGGTTGTCATTATCATCTTTGGCCTCAATGACTACCTCAATGGCCTCCTCCCCCACTTTTTGTGCGATCTTATTGATTCCCCCACTGAACAATGAAGCCACATACGATGTATTGCCATCGGCATTTTTCCTGCGTTGTCCTATAACTTCCTCCAATTGGGTCAAAAAACCGAATTCCTGTTTATTCCCTTCATTCCAACAAGTATCACTTCCCTTATGGCATGTTGGCCCAACAGGGTCCACCCGTATCAATAGGGCATCTTGGTCGCAATCGTTTTTAATATCCACTAAGTCCAGGGAATTTCCACTTTCCTCCCCTTTTGTCCATAACCGTTTTTTGGTCCTACTATAAAAAGTCACCTTTTTTGTGTCCAAGGTCTTTTGATAAGCCTCTTGGTTCATATACCCCAACATTAAAACATTTTTAGTTGTTGCATCTTGAATGATGGCGGGAACAAGCCCGTCGTTGTTCTTATTGAAATCAATATCCATATTACATATTTTAATCGCCTTGAATCTATGAGCCATCCAAAAGCTTGGTTTTCTATAATCTTATGGGAATACCTTTTTTCCGTAAATCAGCCTTTAGGTCCTTTATCGCTATTTCCTTGAAATGAAAAACACTTGCGGCCAAGGCGGCATCAGCTTTTCCCTTGATGAAAGTATCCGCAAAATGCTGCATGTTTCCTGCGCCGCCAGAGGCTATGATCGGAATATTCAATTCCGATGACAATTTGGCCAAGGCTTCGTTGGCAAAACCATTTTTGGTGCCGTCATGGTCCATTGAGGTGAATAAAATTTCACCGGCACCACGTTCCTCCACTTCCTTGGCCCAATCGAAAAGTCTGACTCCCGTAGGCACCTTGCCCCCAACCAAATGCACGATCCATTCACCATCAAAAACCTTGGCATCTATGGCAACAACAACGCATTGTGAACCGAATTTGGCAACCAGATCATTTATCAATTGTGGATTTTTGAACGCCGATGAGTTAATGGAGACTTTATCAGCACCGTTATGCAGCAATACATCAACATCCCCTACCGAGGAAATACCTCCTCCGACCGTAAATGGGATATTCACATTTTCAGCCACATGGTACACCAAATCGGCCAATGTCCTCCGTTTCTCCTCCGTGGCAGATATGTCTAGAAAAATCAGTTCATCGGCTCCTTCCCGCGCATAGACCTTGGCCAGTTCCACGGGGTCCCCCGCATCGCGGAGATCGACAAAATTAACGCCTTTGACCGTTCTGCCATTCTTAATGTCCAAACAGGGTATGATTCTTTTTGTAAGCAATTTTTTAATCTTATATAATTAATGAACTCGTTTAAACTTTTTGGGTCCAAGCGAGTTCAATATCCTGGACAGGTGCCTATCCTTTTATTTCCCAGTACTTTTTTGGTCTCCCCCATACCTCCCATACAGTAAGCCCCCTCCCCTTTCCTTTCTTCCAAGGTCATGATGATAAAATGTATTTTTCCAACTGTTTAAGGCCAATCCTGTTCTCATATATCGCTTTTCCGATAATAGTGCCTTCACAGCCCAACCCGGCCAATTTTGGCAGTTCGTCAAAAGTGGAAATGCCACCAGAGGCGATCAACCTAAGGTTCGGGATCTCTTCCAATATTTTTTGGTACAGTTTAAGGGAAGGCCCTTCCAACATTCCATCCTTGTTGATATCGGTACAGATAACATATTCGATACCTTTGTCCTTATAGGAACTGATAAAAGGCAATAGATGTTCCTTTGACTCCTCTGACCAGCCTGAAATAGCTACTTTTCCATTCATCACATCGGCACCTAAAATTATTTTATCGGCACCATATCGTTCCAGCCAAGCTAAAAAAGTATTCTTGTCCTTAACCGCTATACTACCGCCTGTCACCTGATCGGCACCACTTTCAAAGGCAATCCTCAAATCCTCATCCCGCTTTAATCCACCTCCAAAATCAATTTTCAATTTGGTCTTGACAGCTATTTGTTCCAAAACCTTATGGTTAACGATATGGTGTGATCTAGCCCCATCCAAATCAACCAAATGCAGATATTCGATGCCATGGGCCCCAAATTCCTTTGCAACCTCCAAAGGGTCTTCATTGTAGATTTTTTTCGTACTGTAATCCCCTTTTGAAAGTCTTACACACTTACCTTCGATAATATCTATAGCGGGTATTATACGCATATTCTATAATTGTAAAAAGTTCTTTAATATTTGTTCTCCCACTGTACTACTCTTTTCGGGATGAAACTGTACACCATAAAAATTGTCCTTGGCCAATGCCGCACTGTATGGGAGTCCGTATTCCGCAGTAGCAATGGTTTCCTTACAGAGAGGGGCATAATAGCTGTGCACCATGTAAATATATTCTGTTCTGGGAATACCGTCAAACAACTTGGTCTTTAGATCGGTAATGGCATTCCAACCGATCTGTGGCACCTTTACCTCATTTGAAAAGCGGACCACATCACAATCAAAAATACCAAGGCCTACGGTTTTTCCTTCTTCGGAGGAACGGCACATGAGCTGCATGCCAAGACAAATGCCCAAAACAGGTTGCCCCAGTGTGGGGATCAAAGTATCCAAACCACTTTCCCCAAGCATTTTCATAGCACTGCTGGCCTCGCCTACCCCAGGGAAAACAACTTTATCGGCATTTTCAATCTCCCCTTCATCATGGGTCAGTATGGCTTCATATCCCAACCGTTGAAAGGCAAATTTAATGCTCTGAATATTCCCGCCCCCATAATTTATTATCGCAATTTTCATAACCTTCCCTTTGTGGAAGGTAAAACCATCTTTTCCATATCCTGTTTGACCGCCATTTTGATCGCTTTTGCAAAGGCCTTGAAAATAGCCTCTATCTTATGGTGCTCGTTTTTACCTTCTGCTTTTATATTAAGATTGGCCTTTGCCCCATCGGTAAATGATTTAAAAAAGTGATAGAACATTTCGGTAGGCATTTTCCCGATCATTTCACGCTGGAAACCAGTTTCCCAAACCAACCAGTTGCGACCTCCAAAATCAATGGCGACTTGTGCCAGACAATCGTCCATGGGCAGGCAAAATCCATAACGTTCTATACCTAGTTTATTGCCCAATGCCTTATGGAAGACCTCTCCCAATGCAATAGCGGTATCCTCTATGGTATGATGCTCGTCTACCTCAAGGTCACCGGTCACCTTGATATCCAGATCCATTTGGCCATGCCTTGCCAATTGGTCCAACATATGGTCAAAAAACGGGATACCCGTATCAATGTTACCGATTCCTGTACCATCGAGGTTCAATTTTATATAAATATCCGTTTCATTGGTCTTGCGCTTAATTTCAGAAACCCTATCCTTCAATTTCAAAAACCCGTATATTTTTTCCCAATCGTTATTTTCAAGGGCTATGACACTGTCCAATTCCTCTCTTTTCACTGATATCTCATCGGCGCCCAAATTGGTTTTGTCATTGATAAAAATACCCTTGCAACCAAGATTTTTCGCCAATTCCATATCGGTCAACCGGTCACCGATCACAAAGGAGTTGGCCAGATCGTATTCCTTTGAGAAATATGCTGTCAAGAGACCGGTCCCCGGTTTTCGGGTATCGGCATTTTCATGTGGGAACGTACGATCCAGAAATACCTTGTCAAAAACAACTCCCTCGTTCCCAAAAGACCTCAATATGAAATTGTGGACAGGCCAAAACGTATCTTCAGGGAAAACATCGGTACCCAAGCCATCCTGATTGGTGACCATTACCAGCTCATAATCGAGTTCCCTTGCTATCTTGCCCAAGAAAGTAAAGACTTTTGGGTAGAAAACCATTTTTTCAAATGCATCTATCTGTTCATCGGAAGTTTCTTTGATGATAGTGCCATCCCGATCTATAAATAAAACTTTTTTCATGCTATGCTATCTCCTTTAATGCAGTGATCAATTTTTCATTTTCTATTTTGGTACCTATGGTAAAACGCAGGGTATTCTTACAAAGGGGCTGTGTTGTCCTATTCCGGACCACAACACCTTTTTTCAATAATCGTTTGTATTTTTCGTCGGCATCGTCTACTTCAACCAGGATGAAATTGGCATCCGAGGGGTAGATTCTTGTTATATAACCCACAGCGTCCAATACTTTCAACAATCTTTCCTTCTCGGCCAATATTTGGGCCACTTCACGTTGTAGGACCTCTGTTTTCCGTACCTGTTCCAAAGCATGTCGTTGTGTTGGCCCATTTACATTGTATGGTGGCTTTATGGTGTTCAGCACACTGATGATACTTGCCGATGCAAAACAAACCCCCAACCGAATACCGGCCATACCGTAGGCCTTTGATAAGGTCTGGGTCACTATCAAGTTGGGGAACCTATTCAACTTTCCCAACCAACTTGCCTTGTCCGAGAAATCGATATAAGCCTCATCGATCACCACTAATCCATTGAACCTTTTCAGAAGTTGCAAAATGTCGCTTTCGGCAAAGCTATTTCCCGTAGGGTTGTTGGGGGAACAAATGAAAATGACCTTACTATCAACATCGATAGTACTTAAAATTGCCTTGGTATCCAGTTGGAAATCCTTGGTCAACAACACCTCCCTATTCTCTATGGCATTGATGCCCGACAGAACTTTGTACATACCATATGTAGGAGGCATTGAAATAATATTATCGATCCTCGGTTCACAAAAAGCCCTGAATATCAGATCCAATACCTCATCGCTGCCATTTCCTAAAAGGATATTGTTGACGTTGACTCCTTTTTGTTCCGCCAGTACGGTCTTGAGGTTACGCTGTTGGGGGTCGGGATATCTATTTACACCATTCTCGAACGGATTCTCATTGGCATCCAGGAAAATCATTTCCATACCATCAGAGATATATTCATCCCTTGCCGATGAATAAGGCTGTAAACCTTTTATGCTCTCCCGAACCATATTATCCAAGTTGAACCCTGACATTTTTATATTCTTTCCATTGGGTTCCTTTAGGCTTTCCAACCGAAGCGTTACCGCATTCTTATGGGCATATAGACCTTCCGCCCCTGCCATTATCTCTATGGTCTTACCAATCCCCATAATACCTTCCCTTGATATTTTCTGAAAGGTCATACTTTTCATAAAGCTATCCAAGTTCACACCACTATACTGTTTGGCATAACCGTTCGTGGGTAGGGTATGGTTCGTTCCAGATGCGTAATCGCCTGCGCTTTCCGGGGTATAGTTGCCAATAAACACAGAACCTGCATTTTTAATGTTATCGATGAAGTATCCCTCATTTACCGCACAGATGATAAAATGCTCAGGGCCATATTCATTGATAAGGTCATTGGCGGTAGTATCATCCCCAACATAAATCAATTTACTATTGGCGATAGCTTTTTCGGAGATTTCCTTTCGTGGCAATTCCCGAAGTTGTTTCCCGACCTCTCTTTCAACGGCCGTTATCATATCTTTCGAGGTCGAAACCAAAATCACCTGACTATCAACTCCATGTTCGGCTTGACTTAACAAATCGGAGGCTACAAAAGCAGGGTTTGCCGAGTCATCGGCCAGCACCAAAAGTTCACTGGGGCCAGCAGGCATATCAATAGAAATACCATATTTGGTGGCAATTTGTTTGGCAACGGTAACATACTGGTTTCCTGGCCCAAAGATCTTATAGACCTGGGGAATGCTTTCTGTCCCGAAAGTCATCGAAGCGATTGCCTGAATGCCGCCTACCTTGAAGATTTTGGAAACCCCACATAAGTTGGCCGTGAACAAAATGGCTGGGTGTATCCTTCCCTCCTTGTTCGGAGGGGAACACAACACCAATTCCCCACAACCTGCAATTGTAGCGGGTATGGCAAGCATTAAAATAGTCGAAAACAAAGGTGCTGTACCACCGGGAATGTACAGTCCTACTTTTTGAATGGGTCTTTTTTCCTGCCAGCATTGAACCCCTTTTGTGGTTTCTACCGATACCCTATCCGTTTTTTGGGCCTTATGGAATGTTTCAATGTTGTTCTTGGCCAACTGGATGGCTTCCTTTAGATCTTGGGAAACCAATGTCATAGCCTCCCCAATTTCCTGTTCGGAAACCATCAAGTCATTTATAATGACCCCATCGAACTTTTCCGTATATTTTTTTAGGCTGATATCCCCATTGCCCTTTACCTCCCTGAAAACAGCCTCAACGGTCTGTTCAATATCGGTTACGGTCTGTGTAGGGCGCCTCAGGATATCGTTCCATTCCGATCTCTTGGGATTGTAAATCTTTTCCATGCTGGAGTTCCTCAATTTTTTTATCATATAGTGCCCTAACGGCTCACTAAATCTTTTCCCTTTTTCAATGAATTCCCTTGTGGGGGGATCTTATGGATAAGGCTTTGAAAACCTACCTTAACTTGGTTTATGGACCAAGGGATGTAATCAACCCTGATTTCAAGTCTGTATCCCATAACAAAATCAAAGTACCATTTTTTCAATGGGGCAGACCAAAATACCTTCAGCACCTGCTTGTTTCAACTCATCGATCACTTCCCAGAACTTATCTTTATTGATTACGGTATGTACCGAACTCCAGCCTTCTTCCGCCAAGGGCAAAACTGTTGGACTTCGCATTCCCGGCAACAATTTTATTATATCATCCAATTTGTTGTTAGGGGCGTTCAACAAAACGTATTTAGATTGTCTGGCCTGTAAGACCGACTTGATCCTAAATTGCAACTTTGCCAAAATACCCTTTCGCTCTTTGGTTATTTTACGTGAGACAGCCAGAACAGCCTCACTCTTCAACATTACCTCAACTTCTTTCAAGTTGTTCTTGAAAAGTGTACTACCACTTGAAACGATATCGCAAATTCCGTCTGCAAGACCTATATTCGGGGCTATTTCAACAGACCCATTGATGATATGAAGGTTCGCGTTGACCCCTTTTTCCTTCAGATAAGCGGTAACCGTATTAGGATAAGAGGTTGCGATACGTTTCCCCTCAAAATCCTGTATCGAATTGTATTGTACCGATTTAGGTACTGCCAAGGAAACCCTGCACTTGGAGAACCCCAATCTTTCAGCGATGTCGATACCATGCCCTTTTTCGATCAATACATTCTCACCGATTATGGCTATATCCACAACCCCATCACACAGGTATTGGGGTATGTCGCCATTACGTAAGTAAAACACCTCCATGGGAAAGTTCCTTGAGGAGGCCTTTAATTGGTCCTTTCCATTGTCTATGGAGATCCCACAATTTTTCAGTATTTCAAGGGAGTCCTCATTCAAACGGCCTGATTTCTGGATTGCAATTCTAAGTTTTGTCATTTTTTTCCTTTGTTAGGTACAAACAATCAAAAGAGACCTAAAAAACAAAGCCCGTTTGATTGCTCAAACGGGCTTTAAATATTTTGTAATACTACAATACATCGTTACCTCGCTTGAGAGCAAGAGAAAAAGTGATGATATGTATTTTGGTTCTTCATTATAGACGTAAATGTATAATTTATTTTCAATTCACAAAACATTTGTTCAAAATTGCACAATTATTTTTTTGAAACGTACATTATACAACAGTCTAGTTATTTCCCAAGATCAAAGGTAGTCCCGATTCACCACTCCCTACGACCACTACTTTGGCGTTGGGCGATTTTGAAAGTTCCAAGGTAGCATCGATACCTTTGTCCTGAAGGATCTTGTCCGTCAATGAGGCACTAAGGATACGGTTCGCATCGGCCTTACCTTGGGCCTGGATCCTCACCTTCTCCGCTTCTTTTGTCGCGGTTACCAATCTAAACTCATATTCCAATGATTCTTGCTCCTGTTTTAACTTACGCTCAATAGCCTCTTTGATAGTCGGCGGTAAGGTCACATCCCTTACCAACACCTCGTTTAATTGTATGTACTGGCCATCGACTATTTTTTCTGTTTCCTCATATATTTCCCGCTGAATGGCATCTCGTTTGCTCGAATATAATTGTTCTGGGGTATAACGGCCCACAACACTCCGAGCTGCTGAACGGATGGTCGGCAATAGTACCCGTTGAATATATTCGGTTCCTTTTTCTTGGTGTAGTTTTCCCAAGAATTCAACTTTTGGTTGAAACCAAACAGATGATTCCAATTTGATCTCCAGACCGTTGGATGATAATACTTGCATTTTTTCAAGTACCTCTTGTTGCCTGACCTCGTAAACAAATACCTTGTTCCAAGGGGCCACAATATGGAACCCCTCACCCAAGGGTGGTTCATCGGTTACCACACCACCCCCAAAAGTCTTATAGAGTACACCTGCCTCGCCCGAGCCAATTGTAACTGCTGATTTTGATATCAATATAACCAAGAGTATGATTATAAATATTGCTGGCAATAGTATTTTCGGTAATTTATCCATGTTATCAGTATTATTTTAAGTTAATCCGTTATATTTTCTAATGAACCATTCGACAGCCAAGGCTACGATTATTATTCCCAATAAAAATCGGAAACCGATCAAAGATACGACATTTTCATCGGCTTTCCGGATGGGCTTGAGTTGGTCGTTGGCCAATAAGCCTTCTATAAGTTTTTTGGTTTCCCCAGGGAAAAACAACCTGCCCCCCGTATCCTTCGCCAGTCTTTCCAGTTTCTTGTAATTACTGGATGTAAATTGCTGCTCCACATCGAAATCCAGAATATTGAAACTTCCCGATTTAGTCAAATTCCCATCTTTCACCTTAACGGAAAAAGTATATTCCCCTGATGGCATATTGCTTAAATCGGCCTCATAGTACCTCCCTTTCAACAACATGGGAAAATCCTGCGTAACATCATCTTTCCGATTCTTCAGGTGCAAGGTAATCCGTGCATCAGGATCAAAGGTAAATGATTCATCAAAGTAACCAGCTGTTATCTTGACATCGTTACTTCGGTCATAAAAAGACCTATAGTCAAGAACCAATCGGTCTTTTGGCCCATTAACCGAAAGGTACAGTACTATTTTACCGATCAGTTCGTCGAAATAATCAAAATTTTCCTGTTCCCGATAATTTTGTCCCCTCCATTTCCAAAGGTTTTCACCAAATAGGACTGCCTCCCTCCTTTGGTTGTCATCCAAGACAACCAATAAAGGCTCGCCTATATCACTTCCCTTTATCTTTTGGCCCAATATCCCTTCGTTCTCCTTAAGGATGGCTGTTTCCCCCAGATTGGTTTCCAGGGGAGGGTAATTATCAAAATCCATGTCAGGTATACTGAATCTGCTAAAGCCTTTGTTCACCAACGGACTCACTTCCTCTGCTTGGTTATAACTGTTTTTTGAAAATGAACCCTGTACTTTATTAAGGAAATCCCAATCGGTCTTTGGCCCTGTAATCGTGAAGGTCGCAATATCGGATTTTGCAATAAAGCCATATACCTTACTAAATGAGGATGTTGGCTGGTAAAGGACAATTAAATCAACATCCTTTAATTTCCCTATACCGGCCACTGGTTTTAGTATGTTTACCGAGTACTGTTCGTTACTTTCCAAAGCTTTTGCCAAAGCCCCGATATCTGGATGCAAGAGTTCGGAAACAATCGCGATATCGGTCTTCTCGTCAATAACCTCAATCGCAACGTTCTTGTTGTTATTGGTAGTATTCCTTTCATTGCCCAGAGGGTCAAGACTTATTCTTAATGTCTTTAAGCCTACGGAAGAGGCATTCAGAAGTACCGTTATCGATGCCGAATTATTATTCTTGGATAATTGTAACTTTTGGGAGTGTACGGCTTCCCCATTCATCGTTATCCTTAACTTGGGGGAAATATTGCCATCCCCGTCATACGATACGAAAACCTCTATAGGGAACTTATTCCCAAGAAAAGCATATTTGTTGCTATTGACCTGTGCTATCCTTAAATCATCGTACCTCGTGGTGTCTCCCACCACCAACGGAAATATTATCGATTCCTGCTGGTTGCCGTAATACCCATAATCATCACCCAACGAATTGTTGCCATCACTTATGAGTACTATGGCATTTTGTCGGGAATGATCAAAAATAGTGTTCAAGGTTTTTATTGCCTTGGCAATATCCGTAGCGTTTCCATTAAGATCCAAGCTATCCAAAACACTTAGCTCCCTATCGAATTTGTATCGTTGGATATTGAATTTATCCTTTAAATCCACCGACCCATTAAAATTTTCCAGAATTGTGTTTATCTGATCCCGGCCTATACTATCCTTCATTGAGGATGAATTATCGACCAGTACGATCAAATTGGATTTCTCCAAAAAAAACCTTTTTTTAATGAATTTTGGACCTACCAATAACAAAAAGGTGCAGAATACAGCCAAATAACGCAAAAAGGCCAACAGCACCCGTAGCCTTCCTTTTATCTTGGGTCTGTAGTAATATTGGAAGACAACAACCAACAAGGCGGCTATTGCAGCCAATATAATCGCAAGTGCCGTTGTTGTCTGCATCTTTTTTAAGCTATAAGCTAGTTCGGGCCTATATTGTGTCTATGGCCGATAATCAACTCGTTGACTACATTTACCATTAGGTTAACATTCCCCCATTGACATGCAAGACCTCCCCGGTAATATAGGATGATAGGTCAGAGGCAAGGAACAGGCATGCGTTTGCGATATCCTCAGGAGTCCCTCCCCTTTTCAAAGGAATCTCATCGCGCCATGATTGAACCACTTTTTCATCAAGTTTATCGGTCATTTCGGTTTCGATGAACCCAGGGGCAATCGCATTGCAACGGATATTCCTAGAACCCAGTTCCAAAGCCACTGATTTTGTGAAGCCGATCATACCGGCCTTGGAGGCTGCATAATTTGATTGTCCTGCATTTCCTTTAACACCAACAACACTGCTCATATTTATAATAGAGCCCTTTCTTTGTTTCAGGAAAGTACGTTGTACTGCCTTTGTCATATTGAATACCGACTTTAAGTTGATTTTGATCACTTGGTCAAAATCATCCTCGGCCATTCGCATTAGAAGATTATCTTTGGTGATACCTGCATTGTTAATCAGGACATCAATACCCCCAAAATCTTCCAATACCTGTGAGACAAGTTCTTCCGCAGCCTTGAAACTTGCGGCATTGCTCTTGTACGACTTGGCTTTTACCCCTTTGGCCTTCAGTTCCTTCTCCAATTCCAATGCAGGGCCCTCACTTGAGCTATATGTAAAGGCCAAATTGGCTCCTTGGTCAGCAAACACTTGGGCGATGCCCTTACCAATTCCTCTACTAGCCCCTGTGATTATTACGTTTTTTCCTTCTAACAGTTTCATTTATTAATTCTTTATGCTGTTGGTTATCAAATATAAACTATGTTTATCCAAAGTTAAAAAAATCCCGATAATCCTGAGAAACCATCAGAATAATCGGGAAAGTATGGGATTTTACTATAAAAGAGACCCTAACAAAGGGAATCTATCCCATAACCTCTTTTACCTTAATGCCTATTTCTGCAGGGGAATCAACCACATTTATCCCACATTCCCTCATAATGGCCTTTTTGGCTTGGGCCGTATCATCACTTCCTCCGACAATGGCACCTGCATGTCCCATTGTTCTACCTGCGGGGGCAGTTTCACCAGCGATGAAACCCACTATGGGCTTTTTACTTCCACTTTCCTTATACCATTTAGCGGCATCGGCTTCCAATTGCCCTCCTATCTCACCTATCATTACCACACACTCGGTTTCAGGATCATTGATCAATAACTCAACAGCTTCCTTCGTAGTTGTTCCGATAATCGGGTCTCCGCCAATACCTATGGCGGTAGTGATTCCCAACCCTTGGCGAACAACTTGATCGGCTGCCTCATAAGTCAACGTACCTGATTTGGACACAACACCAACATTGCCTTTCTTGAAGACAAAACCAGGCATAATACCTACCTTGGCTTCTCCCGGGGTGATGACCCCTGGGCAGTTGGGCCCTACCAATCGGCAGTCTTTGTCCTTGATGTAATCAGCTACTTTCACCATATCGGCAACGGGAATACCCTCTGTAATGGTGATTATTACCTTGATACCTGCATTGGCGGCCTCCATAATGGCATCCGCGGCAAAGGCTGGTGGCACAAAGATAATGGTCGTGTCGGCCCCTACCTTTTCAACTGCTTCTTCCACAGTATTGAATACAGGTCGTTCTAAATGTTCCTGTCCTCCTTTTCCCGGGGTAACACCACCAACGACGTTGGTACCATAAGCTATCATTTGTTTTGCGTGGAAAGTTCCTTCGCTACCGGTAAATCCTTGAACAATTATCTTGGAATTCTTATTGACTAGAACGCTCATAAAGGTTTTATTTTTTATTCACAAAAATATGCCATAACTCATTATTTCAAAAGCCACGAACAGGTTATTCTTTTAATTTTTCCATAATTTCGGGGATTTTCTTCACATAAGCCAATTGTTTTAATTTTTCCCTGGATTCCTCAATTGGGGTGCCAAAATAACTTTTGCCCCCAGGAACCGATTTTGTCACCCCTGTTTGTCCCATGATCACGGCCTTGGAACCAATGGTTATCCCACTATTGGTCCCTACTTGACCCCATATGGTAACTTCATCCCCGATAACCACACAGCCCGCTATTCCCGTTTGTGATGCGATCAGACATAGTTCCCCAATAACGGTATCATGGCCAACGTGTACCTGATTATCCAATTTAGTACCTCGTTTTATCGTGGTATCACCGGTTACCCCCCTGTCAATGGTACAAAGGGCCCCCAGCTCGACATAATCCTCAAGGATCACACGCCCACATGAAATCAGTTTATCAAATCCTTCTGGTCTTTTTTGGTAATAAAAAGCATCGGCCCCCAATACAGTACCTGAATGGATTGTTACACCATTCCCTATTACACAATTATCATAAATACAAACGTTGGAGTGTATGAGGCAATCTTTCCCAATGGTCACATTATTACCGATAAAAACATTGGGTTGAACGATTGTTCCTTTTCCGATTTTAGCCGAATCCGATATCGATCGGGTACTTTGTTGAAAAGGCCTAAAGAATTTCGACAACTTGTTGAAGTCCCTAAAAGGATTATCGGAAATCAATAAAGCCTTTCCTTCAGGGCATTCCACATCTTTTTTATTGATCAAGATAACAGAAGCCTTTGAATTTAGGGCCTTATCGTAATACTTCGGATGGTCTACAAAGACTATCTCCCCATTCTCCACTACATGAATCTCATTCATTCCCAGAACCTCAAAATCCGGTGAACCTACATAAGAACAATCTATTATGGTCGCTAGCTGTTCCAAGGTGTGTGGGTTGGGAAATCTCATGGTGTAAAGTGATTTTGTTTTTTGTTTTGGCAACTACTCTTTTACCCTTTCCATATAATTGCCCTTTTCGGTATCAATCTTGATTTTATCCCCTTCATTGATAAAAAGGGGAACGTTGACCCTTGCGCCAGTTTCCATAGTTGCTGGCTTTGTCGCATTTGTCGCTGTATTTCCTTTGACACCAGGCTCTGTATGGGTTACCTCTAGAATAACACTGGCAGGCATATCCACTGATAAAGGCATGCTGTCCTCTGTATTGAATAAAATAGTCACAACTTCGCCTTCCTTTAATAAGCCGGGAGCATCCAATGAACTTTTTTGGAGCGTTATCTGATTGTAATCGTCGGTATTCATAAAATGGAAGGTGTCCCCTTCCGCATATAAATATTGGTATGACCTTGTCTCAACACGAACGTCATCTATTTTATGCCCTGCGGAAAAGGTGTTGTCGACCACTTTACCACTTGTTACACTTTTAAGTTTTGTTCGTACAAAAGCGGGGCCCTTACCCGGCTTTACATGTAAGAATTCAATAATCTTATAAATGTCATGGTTATACTTGATACACAGTCCTTTTCTAATATCTGATGTTGATGCCATATTTAAATTTAATTAGTACTAAAATAACCTTTCATGATACCTCGTTGCGAATCCCTGATAAATTGAAGGATTTCGTCCCGTTCGGGAGTCGCTTCCATTTCAGCCTCGATAATCTGGGCCGCTTGGGTATTATTGTAATTTTTTTGGTAAAGAATACGATATATATTCTGTATCTCATGTATTTTATCCGAGGTGAAGCCCCTTCTTCGAAGTCCGACAGAATTAATCCCTACGTAAGACAAGGGTTCACGTGCGGCTTTGACATAAGGTGGAACATCTTTACGGACCAACGACCCTCCCGTTACGAAAGCATGGCCCCCGATAGAAACAAATTGATGCACGGCCACTAGACCAGCCAAGATAACATTATCACCTATCGTTACGTGTCCTGCCAATGTGGAATTATTGGAAAAAATACAGTTGTCCCCTACCAGACAATCGTGGGCAATATGGCAATACGCCATAATCAAACAGTTTTTTCCTATGACCGTTTTCATTCTATCCGATGTACCTTTATGAATGGTCGCACATTCCCGTATGGTAGTATCATTCCCAATGGCCACAATGGTCTCTTCCCCCTCATATTTTAAATCTTGGGGGGAAGCGGAGATCACCGCACCAGGGAAGATGTTACAATTTTTCCCGATACGGGCACCTTCCATTATGGTAACATTTGAGCCTATCCATGTGCCATCACCAATGACTACATTGTTATGTATAGTGGTAAAAGGTTCCACAACAACATTTTTTGCAATTTTGGCACCTGGATGAATATAGGCAAGCGGTTGGTTCATATATTATTCTTTTTTATGATTTGGGCCATCATTTCGGCCTCACACACCAACTTATCATTGGCATAGGCATATGCTTGCATATGGCATATTCCCCGACGTATGGGTGAAATTAAGCTACAGTTGAATATAAGGGTATCCCCCGGAAGTACTTTCTGTTTGAATTTGACATTGTCTATTTTCATAAACAATGTAAGATAATTCTCAGGATCGGGAACCGTGCTTAACACCAGGATTCCACCTGTCTGGGCCATTGCCTCCACTTGTAAGACACCGGGCATAACGGGCGCACCTGGAAAATGCCCTACAAAAAAGGGTTCGTTCATGGTGACATTCTTCATCCCAACCACATGTTGGTCCGAAAGTTCCAATATCCTATCTATCAATAAAAATGGGGGTCTATGGGGAAGCATGGCCATAATCTGATGTATATCCATCAAAGGTGGCTTGCTCAAATCATATTTAGGGATATTGTTTCGCCTTTCCATTTTTATGATCTTGGACATTTTTTTTGCGAATTGGGTGTTCACAAAATGACCAGGCTTATTCGCGATTACCTTACCCCTGATCCGTATACCGGCCAAGGCCAGGTCCCCAATAATATCGAGTAATTTGTGCCTGGCGGCTTCATTGGGCTGGTGCAATGTCAGGTTATCAAGAATACCATTGGGTTTTACCGAAAGTTTCTTTTTATTGAAAGCCTTTTCGAGTTTCCGCATGGTTTGTGACGAAATCTTCTTATCCACATAAACAATGGCATTGTTAAGGTCCCCCCCCTTGATCAGTCCATTTTCGAGAAGTGTCTCCAATTCGTGGAGGAAACTGAAAGTCCGCGCATCGGCTATTTCCTTTTTGAAATCGGATAACTTATGCAAAGTAGCATTCTGTGTCCCCAAGATCTTAGTGCCAAAATCTACCATTGAGGTAATCTGATACGTATCGGATGGTATTATTGTTATTTCGCTTCCTGTGGCATCATCCTTATAGGATATCACATCCTTGACGATATACTCTTCACGGTCTGCTTCCTGTTCAACAATACCTGCATTCTCCAATGCCTCGACAAAGAACTTGGAGGAACCATCCATGATAGGGGGTTCCGGTGAGTCAAGCTCAATGATCACATTATCGATTTCCAAGCCGACCAAAGCAGCCAACACGTGTTCTGACGTATGTATCTTAACCCCATGTTTCTCGAGGTTGGTACCTCTTTGGGTATTGACCACATAGTTGGCATCAGCCTCTATTATAGGCTCCCCTTCCAAGTCTACACGTTTAAACGCATAACCTTTGTTCTCTGGGGCAGGGGTGAATTTCAAAGTGACATTTTCCCCTGTATGCAGTCCTACACCCTTCAGTATAGCCTCTCTTGCGATTGTTCTTTGTTTATCCGTTGTTTTGATCACTGTCAATCTTTTTTTCCTGTTCTTCAATTTTCCTCATAATCTTAGGTAGGTTCTTAAAAAGGACATACGACTTATTAAAATCCCCATAGGTCAATGCAGGGGATCCCTGTAATACTTCATTGTCCTTTACATTTCGGCCTATACCCGATTGGGCCTGTATTTTTACATTATTACCGATAGTTATATGGCCAACAATACCCACTTGGCCACCGATCATGCAATTTCCACCAATCTTGGCCGATCCGGCAATACCTGTTTGTGCCGCAATAACAGTGTTTTTACCGATTTCCACATTATGGGCGATTTGGATCTGATTATCCAACTTCACCCCTTTCCTTATTAATGTAGAACCTAGGGTAGCCCTGTCAATGGTGGTACCTGCCCCAACATCCACATTGTCTTCCAAAACAACATTTCCGGTTTGGGGTATACTAATGAATTCACCGTTTTTGTTCGGGGAATATCCAAAACCATCCGCACCTATGATAGCACCGCTATGGATCGTGCAATTTTTACCTATTATGGTTTCAGAATATATCTTGGCACCTGCGAATATGGTGACATTATCACCGATCTTTACATTATCACCTATAAATACGTTTGGATAGACCTTAACATTGTTTCCGATTTCAACCATGCTTCCAACATATGCAAATGCCCCCAGATAAAAGTTATCACCGTAAACGGCATCATCGGCTTTAAAGACCGGGGACTCTATCCCGACTTTATTGTTCTTGACCTCATTGTAGTATTGTAATAGTCTTGAAAAGGATTCGTAGGCATCATCCACCCTTATCAGTGTGGTCTCAATATGCTGTTCTGGAACAAAATCCTTATTTACAATGGTCACCGAAGCCTTTGTAGTGTATATGTAAGAGGTGTACTTGGGATTGGCCAAAAATGTCAACGAACCTACTTCGCCCTCCTCTATCTTGGCGAGTTTATGTACCGAAATTTCAGGGTTACCTTCAACTTCCCCTTCTAGAATGTCCGCAATTTGACCTGCTGTAAATACCATGGGGACAAAAGTAAGAAAAATAGTTAAACCGTTTCTTTGGGATAACAGATATAAAATTTAGTCACCTTCCTTGAAAGCGTTTTTAAGTTCAGATGGTCAGAGGCCTTGGCGACATCTTTAAGCCTCCCATCCTTTGTTAGAACATTAATATTCTGTCTATCAACATTATAAGCCCTGTTCGATATCTCTCCCGTAAAAACAAAATATGCCGTTTCCTCATCGGAAAGTCCCCAAAGTTCCTTGATATTGGAAAAATGTGCATTTACTTTTTTAGGGGCGATCGACTTATTCTTGAGTTTTATGGTCAATAATTTCCTATTGATGATCATCCCACACAATTTAGAGAGCACAAAATCTCCATGATGCTGCCATTGTTTGAGTGCCGATAAGATGTCTATATCATCCAAACGGGAAAATCTATCCAAGTTGGTGGCATTAAAGTTGTCCATGTCTATTTTATGCTCCATAAAATATAACAGTGCCCCACTACAATCGAGATGTTTACCCTTTGCCAAAAGTTCCTTGGCCCTTTTTAAGACACGGATCAATAGTTGCTCTGCCACCAAGCCCGTCTTATGTAAATATACTTGCCAATACATAAAACGCCTTGCCATTAGGAATTTCTCTACCGAATATATGCCTTTTTCCTCTACAACCAGTTTGTTGTCTACCACATTGAGCATACTGATCAATCGTTCGGCATTGATGCTCCCTTCGGCCACTCCCGTATAAAAACTATCCCTTTTCAAATAATCCATCCGATCCATATCGAGTTGGCTGGACATTAATTGGTTAAAGAAGCTTCTTGGATATATACCTTGGAAGATCTCGATCGCAAGCGTTAAACTTCCGTTAAACTTCTTATTGAGTTCCCTCATAAAAAGCAAGGAAATATGTTCATGGGAAATATCCTCTACAATGCTATGCTCCATAGCATGGGAAAAAGGGCCATGCCCTATATCGTGCAACAATATGGCCACGAGCAGCCCTTCCTCTTCTTCTTTGGATATCCCAACACCTTTAAAACGAAGCACTTGAATGGCATACTGCATTAAATGCATACAGCCCAAGGCATGATGGAAGCGGGTATGGTGTGCCCCAGGATACACCAGATAGGACAGTCCCATTTGGGATATTCTCCGCAACCTTTGAAAATAAGGCTCCTCTATAAGGTTAAAAATAAGAGTACTTGGAATTCTAATAAATCCGTAAATTGGGTCATTGAATATTTTAAGCTTGTTTGAATTTGTCAAAATGGCTTTTTTAATAATGGCCAAAGTTATACAATTGAAACGATAACCCCTACATGAAACCGGGAGGCTTATTGCTTATCACGGAATCGATATTCGGGAAAGGCAATTGTTTTTCAGGTCTCGTTTAATATGGTCTGCATACTATGAGCAAGATAACAATCCTATGGGTCGATGATGAAATCGATTTTTTAAAACCCCACATACTATTCCTGGAAAGCAGAAAATACAGGGTCATTACCTGTAAAAGTGGGCAGGAAGCTTTGGAGGAACTACAAAACACCCCAGTGGATATAGTTTTTCTGGATGAGAATATGCCAGGTCTTTCCGGATTGGAAACCTTGAACGAGGTCAAATTGATAGATGCGGCGATTCCAGTGGTCATGATCACTAAAAGTGAGGAAGAACTGATTATGGAGGAAGCCATTGGCTCCAAGATAGCCGATTACCTGATCAAACCTGTGAATCCAAACCAGATATTGTTGTCCTTGAAGAAAAACCTGGATCATTCACGTTTAATCTCGGAACGGACGACAGCGGATTACCAGCAGGAATTCCGGAAAATCGCAATGGACCTATCAATGGTCAATTCCTACAGGGAATGGGTCGACCTATATAAGAGGCTGATCTATTGGGAACTCCGACTCGAAAACATCGAGGATAGTAGCATGATCGAAATATTGAAATCGCAAAAGACCGAAGCGAACAATCAATTCGGGAAATTCGTTGAGAAGAATTATGAGGGTTGGCTCAATAATGATAACGGCCCCATTATGTCCCATGAGCTGTTCAGGGAATGGGTCAAACCAGAAATCATCGACTCCCCAACTTTATTGATCGTTATTGACAATCTGAGATACGACCAATGGCTGGCATTTGAATCCACGGTCAGTCCGTTCTACAAGAAAACCAAGGAAAAATCTTATTCCAGCATCCTGCCTACGGCCACACAATATGCACGAAATGCCATTTTCTCGGGTCTTACACCCCTTGAAATGGAAAGGGAATACCCTGATTGGTGGAAAAACGATACGGAAGAAGGGGGCAAGAACCTTTTTGAGGATAAGTTTTTGAATGAGCAATTGAAACGGTTGGAGTTGCCCCTTAAATGGGAATACCATAAAATAAGCAGTCTTAAACAGGGCAAACAGTTGTCCCAGAATCTCAAATCACAAAAAGACAATGACTTAACGGTCATCGTTTATAATTTTGTGGATATGCTTTCCCATTCAAAGACCGAAATGGAAGTGATCAAGGAACTGGCATCAAACGATAAGGCCTATCGTTCATTGACGCTGAGCTGGTTCAAGAACTCACCCTTATTGGAGATCATTCAACAAGCCCGACAAATGGGACTTAAGTTGATCATCACAACCGACCATGGCACAATCAATGTAAAACAGCCATCAAAAGTGATCGGAGACAAGGAGACCAGCCTAAACCTAAGGTATAAAACAGGACGTAGTTTAAGCTATGAGGAAAAAGATGTCCTGGAGGCAAAAAACCCTACAAAGATCCATTTACCGAGTATCAATGTGAGCAGTTCGTTCATTTTTGCGAAAAACGACTTGTTCTTTGCCTATCCCAACAATTACAACCATTACGTCAGTTATTACCGGAACACCTACCAGCATGGTGGGGTTTCCTTGGAGGAAATGATCATCCCTTTTGTGGTGTTGGAGCCTAGATAAGTATTTTACCAATTTTACCAAGAGATAAAGGCAAAAAACAAGTTCTATCTATTAGGACGCGAATCCATATATACGAAGTAATGCTAGTGAAAGTACGACCATAACAGCCATTTCTTATGTTGCGGATATTTTTTCCAAAAAGAGATCGTACTGATATATCCTTACTTTAGCAAAAAATCAATTTTTGGACAAAATGCAGAAAATAACCTATACCGAAAACAAGATCAATGACGTGGCACGGCAAATAATCGAAAACGCCCCCCATAAACTATTGTGTTTTCATGGACAAATGGGGGCAGGAAAAACTACCTTGATAAGGGCCATCATGAAAAACCTAGGGGTTTTGGGCGAGGCCAATAGCCCTACCTTCGGAATTGTCAATGAATATCATGATGAAAATGGGGAACCCATTGCCTACCATTTTGACTTTTACCGATTGAACGATGAAAATGAAGCCTTTGATCTAGGTATAGAGGACTATCTTAATTCGGATATCTGGGTTTTTATGGAATGGGCTGAAAAGGTATCATCGATTCTACCGGAAGATACTGTTGAAATCACGATCGAGGTAGTCGACAAGTCCACTCGAACACTTATACTCCCCCAATAAACGGGAGGCCAGCCCAACGAACCTATGTTGGACTTTATTGTATGTTTTTCGATGACCTGCATCTTATTCGACAAGATGACAGATTTTCATGTTGAAATGTAAGTTTTTTTCGATAAAATACATTTTATTTCGTCTTTTTTTCCTACATTGCAGGTGTTATTGTTCAATTTTTAACCAAAAACCTATTAGAATGAAAATGAAAAGATTGTTTTTTGCCCTTATGGCCTGCGTAACATTAATGGCTGTTTCCTGTGAACCAAACTCAACTACAGACGAAGACCAACTGTACGAACAAGGAATTGACAAAAAAGATATTCCACATGATAGATTAAGATAGTAATCTAGGAATTAAAAATATTTAACAAAAAAGGGGCAATTTTATTGCCCCTTTTTTGTTATTTAAAACGAAGCATTTAAATTACCCCGAATCTAAATGAGCACTCCTGAAGCAAAAAAGAGAATAAGAAAAAAGTTCTTCGTGGAATCAATTGTTATATTTCTAATTGTTCTAACACCTCTTTTTCTAAAGGTATACGCCTATTTTCCAGGTTCTGGGGCTGAAATGACAAATGACAGTATTTCTTTTCTAGGGTTTTCAATCGGAAAGAATGGTTTTGATAGTATCTCTACGAATATCTGGTTTTATACCCAAAAGGCAGTTCCGCTTGCCCTATTCATTATTTGGTTCTTCACTTCAAAAAACTGGTGGTACCACATACTATTAATCCCGATTGCCACATATGCGTTCCAATTATTTGAATTGGCCTATTCCGAAGATGACTATGTTGATGTGGAAAGCATCTGGTGGTTATTACCGATCTGTATGGTAATCGTACCTATGGTATATTTGATTCGTATAAAATTATATGACAAATATGTACATGGCATTGATCTAGAAGCCATGGAGGCAGAACTTAAGTCCATAAAATCCAAGGAAATAGAAAAATCCATTCCCATAAAAGAAGAAGGGGAAAAAGGAGATGATAATGAACTTTCAATCGGGTATCGATTTTTTTCGGATTATATAAATACCAAACTTTCCACGGACAATATCGAAAAACAGTTCAGACGGTTTCAAAACTATCTAAAGGGGTGGCTCCATCTTAAATTTTAGCGTCTACCTTGCCCAGTAGCAGTCGTGCTTCGACCCTGCCCCTGCCAGTAGGCAGGTGCACTCAGCATGACAGACACGCCCAACCACTACGAATACACTCGGCAACCGTAACAAAGTGGCTTCTTGTTTTACAAGGCAACCATTGTTCGCTACGTTTGCATTTCATTAAAATATCGTAAATTTACTTTTGTCATTATTTTTTCGCGATTCGAAGTAGATTATATGAAGCAACCATCCTCACCATTTAGCAAATCACAATTACTGCCACAAGAAGAGACTCTTGAGGTGCTAAAACAAAAAGGCGAGCTTTTTATCGGCATACCCAAAGAGAACCAATACCAAGAAAAACGTATTTGCTTGATTCCAGATGCCGTTAACGCCATAACCGCACATGGGCATCGGGTGATCATTGAATCAGGTGCAGGTGAAAGTGCCCATTTTTCCGATATTGAATATGCCAACGCCGGAGCAGAAGTAACCAATGACATAAAAAAGGTTTTTGGTTGCCCCATTATTTTAAAGGTAGAACCCCCTACCCTTTCGGAAATTGAATTGATGAATCCACAGGCTACGATAATCTCGGCCCTTCAGATCAAGACACAACAGAAAGCGTATTTTGAACAAATGGCAAAAAAACGCTTAACGGCGATTGCATTCGAGTTTATCAAGGATGGGGATGGCAAGTATCCCGCTGTCCGTTCCTTAAGTGAGATTGCCGGGATTTCCTCTGTACTGATCGCTTCCGAGCTCATGGCGGCGACCAACAAAGGCAACGGTCTTATGTTCGGTAATATCAGTGGGGTCCCTCCGGTGGAAGTGGTCATTATCGGCGCGGGTACAGTAGGTGAATTTGCAGCACGATCAGCAATAGGGCTTGGTGCCAATGTGAAGATCTTCGATAATTCCATAACGAAACTGAGAAAAATCCAGACCAACCTTAGGCAAACGGTCTATACATCCACCATTCAACCGAAAAACCTACTCAAATCGTTAAAAAGATGCGATGTCGCCATAGGAGCCGTACGCGGCAAGGAACGCTCCCCTGTAATTGTTTCCAATACGATGGTGGAACATATGAAGAAAGGTGCTGTTATCATTGATGTGAGTATCGATATGGGAGGATGTTTCGAATCCAGTGAAATTACCGACCACAATAAACCGACCATTGAAAAATATGGTGTTATCCATTATGGTGTTCCCAATATACCATCACGCTATCCCAAAACGGCCTCGATTTCCATCAGTAACATATTCACGCCCTACCTTTTAAAGTTGGGGGAAGATGGCGGATTGGAAAATTCACTTCGCTTTGACAAGGGGTTGCGCAATGGACTCTACATCTACCATGGCATTCTTACCAGCAAGGCCGTGGGTGAATGGTTCGATATGCAATACAGTGATATAAATTTCTTGATATTTTAAAGGCTCCTATATTAAAAAGAGGGACTTTTTTTGAACAAAAGCCTATCTTGCGGTTTTATTGAAAACCATTAGGCACTTACATGGCATTTTTAAAACGTTTGGGATTTTATCTAGTCGGGCTTGCTATCGGACTTGTTTTCCTATCGATCTTCCTTAAGAAGAAATCGGAAGAAACAGGCGTGGAATTTTGTTATTTTCCAAATTGTAGGACATTGAAGGACATTCGTTCCAAACCCCTTTCATATTCCGAGGAAGTACAACGGTTGATAGACCTCCAACAATTGGATTCCCTCACTATTGCCAATTTTCTGAAAAATGGTGAAGTGGACTTTAAGAACAGTGATACGGAATCAACACCATGCCGGACCTACGTGATCGAAGCAGAGATAAAGGACGGGCCTTCCACTATGACTGTCCGTAATTGCTTGGATAGTGCTATCATAGAGAATATAGCATTTTGAGCTTTCCATAAATCAGATTTTCCTTCTTTTCCTCTCTTTTTTCAATAGTTTAAGCTCCCTACTTGTCTGTCCTGCTACAGAGGTATTCTCTTCCGCCCTTCTGATCAAATACGGCATAACGTCACGTACGGGCCCGAAAGGCAGGTATTTGGCAGCATTGTACCCTTGGTCCGCAAGATTGAAAGAGATATGGTCACTCATACCATACAACTGTCCGAACCATATTCTTTTGTCATTCTTGTCCAGCCCTTTTTCTTTCATTAGCTGCATAAGGTAATAGCTGCTTTCCTCATTATGGGTGCCGGCGAATAGTGAAATGCATTCCAAACGATCTAAAGCGTATCGTGTACAGGCATCAAAATTCCCATCTGTGGCCTTTTTGGTCTCGCAAATAGGGGATTTGTACCCTTTTTTATCCGCACGTAACCTTTCCTTTTCCATATAGGCCCCACGAACCGATTTTATTCCGATTTTAAAACCTTCCCTTTGGGCAGTTGCGTACAATCCCTTAAGATAATCCATTCGATCCCACCGATACATTTGTAACGTATTGAACACGATGGCTTTCTCCTTGTTGTATTTTCGCATCATATCCTCTACTAATTGGTCTGCCGCCCCTTGCTTCCAACTTTCCTCTGCATCAATCAACAACGACACATCAAGATCAAATGCTTTTTTACAGGTTTTGTCATAACGGTCTACCACCCTGGCCCATTCAGCCTGCTCTTTATCTGTCAGTTCCTCTCCTTGGGTCACCTTTTTGAACAATGCCGATCTACCATATCCTGTAGGTTTGAAGACGGCAAAGGGAATCCCTTTTTTCTGCTTTACAAAATCCAGTATCTCCAGGGTCTTGCCCAAGGTAAAATCCAACGGATCCTCATCATCTTGCCCCTCCACGGAATAATCCAACACGGAACCCACGCCTTTTTCATACATCCTGTCGACTACCTGCATACAATCGGCCTCACTCACACCACCACAAAAATGGTCGAATACGGTTGCCCTTATCAATTTATCCACGGGAAGGTGTGCCCTTAGGGCAAAATCGGTCATTGCCTTACCAATACGTACAAGGGGGGCATTGGATATCAGTTTGAACAAGAAATAGGCACGCTCTAATTCAGAATCCGATTTTAATACAAATGCCTTCGAAGTATCCTCAAAAATTCGCTTCATTTCATGCTATAATTTAACATATCAAATATAATCACAGATTTTATATTCCTATCATTAAAAATAACGTTTATTTTGTGTTTCGATATTAGATAAATGAAATATGGAATCGATCACTACTTCCTCTTACACTATCCATTTTAATGGGAATGCCTTTTCACACTTAAAGGAGTATCTCGAAAACAATACCTACTCAAAGATCTTCGTGCTTGTTGACGAAAACACTAGAATACATTGCCTACCTGTATTTGAAAAGATAATGGCAGGTTCATTTCCCTTTTACCTGATTGAGATCAAGGCGGGGGAGGCCAATAAAAACATAGGGAGCTGTAGCCATGTTTGGCATGCCTTGTCGGATATGGATGCTGACCGAAAAAGCCTTTTGATCAACCTTGGCGGTGGAGTGGTGACCGATTTGGGCGGCTTTGTTGCCTCTACCTATAAAAGGGGAATAGATTTCATTAACATCCCCACTACCCTTTTGTCCATGGTTGATGCCTCCGTTGGAGGTAAGACCGGTGTAGACCTAGGAGCCTTGAAAAACCAGATCGGCGTGATCAACCAACCAAAAATGGTTTTGATATCCACTCCTTTTTTAGAGACCCTTGAAGATCGACAAATGCAAAGTGGTTTTGCCGAGATGTTGAAACACGGACTGATCCAAGACCCATCTTATTGGGAAGAACTCAAGGCACTAAGGAACCTTAAGGCCATAGGGGAGCATATATACACTTCGGTCTCTATAAAAAACAAAATCGTTCTGGAAGACCCTACGGAGCGGCATCTAAGGAAAATCTTGAATTTCGGACATACTTTAGGCCATGCCGTCGAATCCTATTTTCTTGAAAATGACGATAAGGAAACCCTTTTACATGGTGAGGCCATAGCCGTGGGGATGGTGTTGGAGGCCTATCTATCGAACAAGTTGACAGGATTGCCCGTAGGGGAGCTGAAAGACATCAAGGCCTCTTTTTCGGGGCACTACCAAAAAGTTGATTTTACAGCCAGTGATATAACCGCTATTCTTGCCATGCTGAAATTCGACAAGAAAAATTCGCATGGGAATATAAATTTCGTGCTCTTAAAGGCCATTGGAAACCCGGTTATAGATGTGAAAATACCCAACGATTTATATTCAGAGGCTTTTTCTTACTACAAAGATTAGGGGCTTCATATACTAAAATCGTTGATTTACAACTCTTTAATATTTCATTTTGGAATATTGGCTAGTTTGGAGGTAAATAACCGGTTTTTTAGAACAATCAATAAAACTAAACCAACATGACCCATAAACTTATCGATTACAAAAAATTAAACCATCATTTAGCGACCAGACTTATTGAGGCCTATCCCAATGGTTATGGTGATGATGATATCATAACTTTCAAGAACGCACACGGTGAAATCATAGAAACTGTGGAATTAAGGACCGATGATGCCGTTTATTTAGTGAAGATAAGCAAGTGTTTCGCAAATTTCATCTCAAATTTCGAGGAGAATATGGAGAAGGGTCTGGAACCAAAGCAGCAAGATATATTTGAAGACGAAATAGGCGATAACGAATTTGAATTGCATTCAGGGGATGATTTCGATGGGGAACTTTAAACGAGTTCTATGTGGTGTTTCTGATGACCACGGATAATAAAGCCTAATGCCGCCATACTCAAAGGGCGTTCGTCGATTGGCGAATTGCCTTATACTCCCTAATAATATCCTGCTTTGTTCGGGTCGTTGCATTCGAATTGGGCACATACAGATCTTGATCAAAACCTGGCAATGGTGTATGGTCGCCACGCACGAACCTTAAGGCCCTATATCGAAAAATCCGTTCTGTATCCAAAACATGCACCAAGACCCCACTAACGGCCCACTTACCTTTGGCATAGGAATTTTAGTTTCCCATCTGAATACTATTTATAGATCGAGGGAAATCCTTTAGCTGTGAACTAAGGATACCGAACAACCCAACATTGCCCAAAACATCCAAATAGGTTCTATGAAAAGAGCTTGTACCCTGATGATTCCGATTCATCGATCCCCATGGGCCATAAACTAAAAAGTCCCAAAAAACATGGTCTTTGGGACATGGATCATTATATAAGGGAAATATTACATTTCGTTGAAAATGGTATGCATCAAACGTTTTTTATCCTTGATGCTTTCTTCCAACGAGATCATGGTCTCTGTCCTACTGATTCCATCAATATCATCAATCTTGAAAATAATGTTCTTCGCATGGTTCGTATCCTTGGCCCTGATCTTACAGAAAATATTGAATTTTCCTGTCGTAATATGGGCAACGGTCACATTTGGAATCTGCTCTAAGCGCTCCAATACGAACTTGGTCTGATGTGTTTTTTCCAAGAAGACACCTACATAAGCAATAAAGGCATAACCTAATTTTATATAGTCTAAAATCAGTGAGGAACCACGAATGATTCCGGCTTCTTCCATTTTTTTGACACGTACATGAACCGTACCTGCGGATATCAATAATTTCTTGGCTATATCAGTAAATGGAGTCCTGGTATTATCAATCAGCATATCCAGAATCTGATGGTCTATCTCGTCTAGTTTAACTTTTGTCATGATTATTTAATCTTTGATACAAAAATAAGCAATCTAAAAAATTAAGTACAATAAAAGTTATTGTTTTTTAACGAAAATGCAATTAAAGATTGTTTTTTTAAACGTATTTTCAAAATTAGCATTTTAAAAGATTCCAAAAAGGTTGGGATTCCAGTGCCGACAGGTCACTTTCCTGGCTACAATCATATGTTTTGTGCCCAAAACAGTTTTCTAGATTTCCTGACTTTTCGATATAAGGCACAAAAACGATTCGGCCGTTTTGAAGTATTTCCTTAAAAAGCAACCCTATGGAATCCCCTGGATTGTATTTTATAGAATCTATAATATGTGCGTTCAAGACCAGTATATCATAAAATAATCTGTTGTTGTCCGGTATCCCAAAGTACATTTCCTTATCAAAACTATCCAAAGTACCTTCTGAAATGACCTGTAAAGCGGTAAAGAGAGCCATAAAAATAAATCTACGCGTATGCTCTCGATCATAGTCATCGGCATAGTGTCCTGCTTCGAACAATACGGTAGGGGTATCCTGCATTTGAAAAGTATCGCCCACACAATTGGTATTAAAACCATCGTCATAACGACCAATCTGACCAGGTATTATATTTTGTAGCACCTCGTTCATGGCAGCGATCAATCTCATGCTCTGTAACCTCGATGTTGAAATATTCCGTTCCTCATCAAAAGCTGGGGCCAAGAATGATACTGTGGCAGGTTTAGGGGTATTGCCAACATTGAATATGGTACGTTGTCCATGGAGGTTAAAACAATAATCAGGTTCAAAGTCCCTGTAGCAATTATGCAACACAATACTTTCGGGCTGGCCCCTGTCTTGGGCATCCCTATTCAAATCAACTTTATTGGCATTGGTACGGGTGTAGGCCCTTGCACCATCTGGATTCAACATGGGGATAACCATGATAGTACAGTTTTTCAAAATAGTTCCACAAAACCCCATATTCGACCGGAACAAATTAAATAGGTCAAAAACGGCCTTGGTCGTGGTAGATTCATTTCCATGCATCTGTGACCACATCAATATCTTGGTGTTGCCCGATCCAAAAGTAACGGTATGAATGGGCAACCTATTAACGGAATGACCAATAACCTTGACCTTGAAATTCTCCGGAAGATGGTCAAGGACAGGTACGATATGGTCCAGGGTAATGTACCTACCCTTTAAAGTTTTCTCCCTTGCAGAATTATATATGTCCTGGGTAATTTCCATTTTTGATCTTTGTTTTGACACCGCTAAGGTAATATCATGCGCGATTACAATTGTAATCGTTTTTATTTACATTTGTATATTGTGGTGGGTGTGGCCACAATGCACACTGCCCTAGGTAGGGATTTAAACCTCCAAAAACATAGATAATATTTTATATTTAATGTTTTATTGATTTATAATCAGTACTTTATATATTTTTAAATAAAGTTTTACTTTAACTAAATACATACAGTGGGGAATTTTCACCCTGATTATAGGGAATCTTTTCATTATCTTTGGACCACAATAAATTACAATGGTAAACACTGGGGATTTTATAAAACGCTTGGAGGAAATTCTTCGATATTACGACCTATCCGCTTCTGTTTTTGCAGACAGGGCCAAGGTACAGCGATCTAGTATTTCCCATTTACTTTCAGGAAGAAACAAGCCTAGCCTGGAGTTTGTAATGAAGGTCACCAACGCTTTTCCCGAAGTGGACCTGTATTGGTTGTTGGAAGGAAAGGGGGATTTCCCCACCTCCAAAAAAACCACTCCCAAAATACCTTTAGGGTCCCCCTCCCCTTCTTTGGGCAAAACAGAAAAAAGCACTCCAAAAACGAAAGGAAAGAGAGCCATAGATAAAATAGTCATCTTCTATAGCGACGGAGGTTTTACGTGTTACGAGGAGTAGCCCCAAATTTTGGAATGCAATTTTATTTGGGTACTATATATGCTATGTGCAACTAAATTATTTATTTTGTGGCTATGCTTAGAGGATTTAATATTTTATTCATTCTATCGCTCCTTACCTCTTGTTATCAACCCCAAAGGGATTGCAAGACATTTAAGGATGGGAAATTCACTTTTACTTCGGTGATAGATGATAAGGAGGTAAGCACTACTTTTGTACGTAGGGGCGATTTGGAGATAGATTATTTCCTGCCAAAGCCAGATACTTCCTCGGTCCGTTGGATCAATGATTGTGAGTATGTCGTAAAGAAGATCGACCCTAAGAACAAAGCTGAGGAAAAATCGGTTCACATAAAAATATTGAGCACCACCGATAATTCATACACATTTGAGTATAATATTGTGGGCGATCATAATAAATCTAGGGGAACTGCCATAAAAACAGACTGACCATGTTCGAAATCTTAACAAGTCCTGATGCCTGGGTGGCATTACTTACATTAACTTTCCTTGAAATTGTCCTAGGTATAGACAACATTATCTTCATATCGATTGCTGCCGGGAAATTAGAAAAGGGACAACGCAAAAAAGCTACCAATATAGGGCTGGTCCTAGCTATGGTCATGCGTATCCTGTTATTGTTCGGGATTTCATTGCTGACCAGTATGAAGAACCCTTTTTGGGTTTTGGACAGTGGATGGATATCAGGTGGGATTAGCGGACAGGGATTGATATTATTCGTAGGCGGACTTTTCTTGCTTTATAAGAGCACAAGTGAGATCCATGAAAAAATCGAGGACAAGGGACATGATGAGCGGGAGGTGGCAAACCAACGATCTACTTCTTTAATCAATGCCATTGTCCAAATTACGGTAATCAACATTGTTTTTTCTTTCGATTCTATTTTGACTGCGATTGGTATGACCAATGGAATATCCCCAAATCCGAATGATGCACTGGTTTTAATGGTTGTAGCCGTAATCATCTCGGTTCTGATTATGATGCTGTTCGCCAATCCAGTGGGTGAGTTCGTTAACAAACACCCTTCAATCCAGGTTTTGGGACTCTCTTTCCTTATTCTGATCGGGTTTATGCTGATTGCGGAATCTGCCCATTTATCGCATTTAGTGGTCTTTGGCAATGAGGTTGGGGTCATACCAAAAGGATACCTCTATTTCTCCATTACATTCTCGCTTATGGTAGAGTTCCTTAATATGCGAATGAAGAAAAAAAAGAAAACTTCTTCCTTAGAGGAAGTTAATGGGGAATAGGATCAAGTTATTATACCATTGCCTAATTTGGCCTTGTATGTGATGTGGGGTTTTCGTTCCTCTGTTCCTTAACAGCCCTTTGTTGCTGTTTTACAGTCAGGGTACTACCATCAGGACTCCAGCCCGGAGGCCCGAAAATATACATTAAGGCATGGGAGAATTTCTTTGCTTTTTTCACATCGTTCCAAATATCCTTGAATTCATGGGTAAGGATGACAATGGGATTATGTGATTGTGGTGCATGGGTAACCCCATATTTGACATCAATATCCTCATCATACTCCTTCCAGGTACCAAAGACCTTATCAAAGATATTCAGGAATCCACCATGGTTTTTATCCAAATATTCAACATTCTGTGCGTGATGTACTTGGTGCATGGTATGTGTATTGAATATTTTTTCCAAAAAGCCCAATTTAGGTACATATACCGTATGTAATTGAAATTGCCACAGTGCTTCGATACCTAGACAGACGACGACCATTTCAGGAGGGAAACCCACTGCCGGCATCCACATATAGAACAAAGGCTTATACAGAATGGTAAACCAACCGTTTCGCACAGCCGTTCCAAGATTAAAATTTTCAGATGAATGGTGAACAATATGGGCAGCCCAAAGAATACGTACTTGATGGTTGGCCCTATGGAACCAATAGTATGTGAAATCATCGGCCAATTGGCAAAGTAACCATACATACCATGCATAACTAAACGAGGCATAGCCCATAATATTGACCCTAGCCCCATCAACCAACGGGTTGAACAACCCATAAACAAATTTGAATATGACAATAGCGGAAACAACTTTGATCAGTGGGGCAATAATCGCAGAGCCAACACCCATAAAGCCACTAGCGAACAAGTCCTTCCACTCATAGAGCTCATCATCCCCATGGGTTTTACTATAAGTTAATTCCAATAAGATAAATGCTATAAAACAAGGTGCTCCGTATACTAAAGGGTTCGTAAAATCCATAATTCTTTAATTAATGTAAAGTTACTGTTTGGTCCTTCGGCACTATATAAGACATGTTATTGTTCTTTATTGTTCCTGAGAATTTCATTCTGCTCTTCCATAAGTTTCTCTAGATTCGCCAACAACTCAATGTTCTTTGGTGTTGTTTCTTCTTTATTGGCAGGATCTTCTGCTTTACTCCTAAAACGGTTCATGAATTTGATTACCACAAAAATAGTGAAAGAAATAATCGTGAAGTCAATGATTACCTCGATAAGTTCCCCATAGCCTATGGCAACCTCGGACACATCACCAATAGCCTCCCGCATGATATATTTTTTATCGGCTAAATGGACATCCTCCGTCATCAATGATAAAGGTGGCATTATTACCTTTTTGACAAGAACGCTGACAACCTTGTTGAACGCTGTACCTATTATAATACCGATGGCCATATCCATCATATTGCCCTTTATCGCAAAATCCTTGAATTCTTGGATGAAATTCTTCATTGGAGCCAACATCTAAAATAAAGCGGTCTGTCCTTCGTCATCGATATCAGGACCCTTTTTATCACTATCTTTTTGTTTCACTTCCTTTTTTCGGTCGATGCTTACATCCTCTTCATCAACCACTTCCATCTCACTAACTTCAGGGGCTTTTGGCTCCTCATAAGGCAAAGGCTCCAATAAATTAATGTTCTTCACTTTGTCTGAGGTTAATTGGTTCCCCAGGGCTTTTATCCCCTTAACAGCTATAAATTCCTCCAGGCCAATAGTCAAGTCCGGCTTGGCATCCTTGCCCCTAGGCTTCACGAACTCTATTTTGGCAACAGGACGCCAATCTGTGGAGACCAATTCAAGGTATGATCTTGGGTGTTCGGAAATGAACATATCTTCCCGATTGGGATGCTCTATCATAAAACGTTTTACATAGAACCGCCCTTTCCCCCCTTCCCAATAAATAGCGGATAGTGGTTTATTGGGATTCCATTTTTCAATAATGATCATATCATCATCAAAACGGGAGGTCAAGGTTGGCAAAATTGTTTTGGCCACCCCTTTCTGGTTTACAACCAACAAAAGATCCTCGCCACGGAATTCACCCAATAGCTCCCCCCTACCATCTACGTTCAAACGGGACACTACATCATCGAACCATATTTTCCGGGGCTTAAGGGTCGACCCTCCTTTTTCTTTTAGTTCAATTCGTTTTATGGTGTATTTCGTGACAATGTTTCCTTTAGACCCTCTTCCTTTTATCAGGACATCAGCAAAATCGATGTCCCATTTCATTTTTTTAATACTACCCACCTTACGTAGGTTTATTGTGACCACCTCTGCCTCCCCATTCGGATTGGCCGAGAAATAATATACAATGGAACCCGGTTTCCCTGGGGTAAGGTCATAAAGTCTATCGCGGGTAACACTGGTCACATTGAATCTTTTGATGTACGTGGGACCTCCTTTACCATCCCTGTAAATCATATTGTAGGTCGTGCGCTTGTCCTTTTTCCTAAAGACCGCCACATGGATAATGTTCTTGCCGATAAAGGTCTTGGTATCGACTTTGGTCACCATTGCCTTACCATCTTTTGTGAAGACTATAATATCATCTATATCACTACAATCGGTCACATATTCATCCCGACGTAAAGACGTGCCGACGAAACCCTCTTCCCGGTTTACGTACAATTTTATGTTTCGTATGACCACTTTTGTAGCCTCGATATCGTCGAATATCCGTATTTCCGATTTACGTTCACGGCCTTTGCCATATTTGGCCTTTAAATTTTTGAAATAATCGATTGCGAATCCAACAAGGTTCTCCAAGTGATGCTTTACATCGGCGATACTTTCCTCCAAATTATCCAAATGCTGTTGGGCCTTATCAATATCGAATTTGGATATACGCTTGATCCGAATTTCGGTCAAACGAACGATATCCTCTTCGGTCACGGCCCTTTTCAGGTGCTTGGTATAGGGTTTTAGGCCTTTGTCGATTGCCTGGATTACCCCTTCCCAAGTCTCTTCCTCCTCAATATCCCTATAAATCCTGTTTTCTATAAAAATACGTTCCAATGAAGCGAAATGCCATTGCTCTTCCAGTTCGGACAATTTGATTTTGAGCTCTGCCTTCAAAAGTTCCACAGTTAAGTCCGTAGACTGCTTCAGCATGTCGGTCACACCTATAAAAAGGGGCTTGTTGTCCTCAATAATGCACCCTAATGGCGAAATGGAGGATTCACAGGCCGTAAAGGCATAAAGGGCATCTATTGTCTTGTCCGGAGAAATACCGTTGGGCAAGTGTACCAAGATCTCTACCTCGGCTGCCGTATTATCCTCGATCTTTTTAATCTTGATCTTGCCTTTCTCGTTCGCCTTCAATATGGAATCGATCAAGGAAGAAGTATTGGTTCCGTAAGGGATTTCATTAATGACCAAGGTACTCTTGTCCCTTTGGCTGATTTTTGCCCTCACACGAACCTTGCCCCCCCTCAAACCGTCATTGTAAGAGCCCACATCAATGATTCCCGCTGTAGGGAAATCAGGGAAAAGTGTAAATCGTTGCCTTTTTAAATGCTTTATCGAGGCGTCTATAAGTTCGTTGAAATTGTGTGGCAGCACCTTGGTGGATAGTCCTACCGCAATACCTTCCGCCCCTTGCGCAAGTAATAGGGGGAATTTAACAGGTAGGTTTACCGGTTCTTTTTTTCGGCCATCATAAGAGAGTTGCCATTCGGTGATCTTGGGACTGAACACTACCTCCAAGGCAAATTTTGATAATCGTGCCTCAATATATCGGGAAGCGGCGGCCCTATCCCCGGTCAAGATATTACCCCAGTTGCCCTGGGTATCGATCAATAGGTCTTTTTGACCAATCTGTACCATGGCATCCGCAATACTTGCATCCCCGTGAGGATGGTATTGCATGGTATGCCCCACTACATTGGCCACTTTATTGTAACGCCCATCATCAAGCTCCTTAAGGGCGTGTAGGATCCTACGCTGTACGGGCTTGAACCCATCTTCGATCGCTGGTACCGCACGCTCTAAAATGACATAGGAAGCATAATCCAAAAACCAATCCTTGTACATGCCCGTAACCTTGGTCAGTTCATAACCGTTTTCCTTGGCCCCAGTGTTGTCGTCGGTTGATGGGTTCTCGTTTTGTGCTTCGTTCAGCTCTTCATTCCCTTCCATAAAGAAAGATTCGGGTTATCTAGGTTTATAATTGGTTTTCCTCAACTAAATCAATTTCCACTTTAAGGTTGTTGATGATGAACTCCTGACGGTCTGGGGTGTTTTTACCCATGTAGAATTGCAATAGATTTTCTATGGACATGGCCTTATCCAACATCACTGGTTCCAACCGAATATCCTCCCCTATGAAATACTGGAATTCATCCGGTGATATTTCCCCTAAGCCCTTAAAGCGTGTTATTTCCGGTTTACCGGTCAACTTGGCAATGGCATTCCTACGTTCCTCATCACTATAACAATAGATGGTCTCTTTTTTGTTTCGCACCCTGAATAAAGGGGTTTGTAGAATATAGAGGTGGTTTTCCTTGATCAATTCCGGGAAAAACTGTAGGAAAAACGTTATCAATAGAAGCCGTATGTGCATTCCGTCCACATCGGCATCGGTTGCTATCACAATATTGTTATACCGCAGATCCTCCATAGATTCCTCTATGTTCAGGGCAGCCTGTAATAAATTGAACTCCTCGTTCTCGTATACGATCTTTTTGGACATCCCGTACGAATTCAAGGGCTTGCCCCGTAAGCTGAATACGGCTTGGGTATTTACGTCACGCGATTTGGTAATGGAGCCGGAGGCAGAATCCCCTTCGGTGATGAACAAGGTACTGTCCAATCTACGATTGTTCTTCATATCGCCCAAATGCACTCGGCAATCCCGTAATTTCTTATTGTGTAGACTGGCTTTTTTGGCACGGTCCCGCGCTAATTTACGTATGCCCGAAAGTTCTTTCCGTTCTTTTTCGGCCATTATGACCTTCCGTTGCAATTTCTCGGCGGTTTCCGGGTTTTTGTGCAAATAATTGTTCAGGTACTTCCCTACGAAATCATTGATGTAGGTTCGGACTGTCGGAAAATCACCTCCCATATCGGTAGACCCCAATTTGGTCTTGGTCTGACTTTCGAATACGGGCTCCATTACCTTTATGGAAACGGCGGAAATAATGGATTTTCGAATATCACTGGCATCGTAGTTCTTCCCGTAAAAATCCCGTATGGTCCTGACCAATGCTTCACGGAATGCGGATTGATGTGTTCCTCCCTGGGTAGTATGCTGACCGTTCACAAAGGAATGGTATTCCTCGCTATATTGGGTCTTGCTGTGGGTAATCGCCACTTCAATATCCTCCCCCTTCAGGTGTATGATGGGGTATAATAGATCTTCGGCACTATTGTTGTCCTCGAGTAGGTCCTTCAGCCCATTCTCGGAATGGAATTTTTCCCCATTAAAGACAATGGTCAGTCCCGGATTAAGGTATACATAGTTTTTGAGCATGCGCTCCACATACTCATTCCTGAATTTGTAATTTTTGAATATGGCCTCATCGGGGATGAATGAGACCCTGGTCCCCTTTCTTTTGGAAGTATCGACAGGACCTTCCTCCAAGGTTAGGTTTCCTTGCTCAAATTGGACCGTTTTCATTTGGTTGTCCCTTGATGACTGTACTTCGAAAAAGCTGGAAAGTGCATTTACGGCTTTTGTGCCCACACCGTTAAGACCAACTGATTTCTTAAATGCACGGCTGTCATACTTGCCCCCTGTATTCATCTTCGAGACTACATCGACAACTTTCCCCAGGGGAATGCCCCGGCCATAATCCCTGACACGGACCATCCTATCCTTTATGGTTATTTCGATGGTCTTGCCCGCACCCATTACAAATTCATCGATGCAGTTATCGAGGGTCTCCTTTAAAAGTATGTAGATACCATCATCGGCCGAAGAGCCATCACCCAGTTTTCCTATATACATACCTGGGCGCAAACGAATGTGCTCTTTCCAATCTAGTGATCGGATATTATCTTCAGTATATTGGGACTCTGCCATAGTTCATAAGGGTTTACCCCTGTCAATATAAAATTCCAAAACAATTTTCAAAGCTTTTGCCTTAGAAAACAATCTAGGACGAAAATACCAATTTTGTTCATATAATTCAACGTATATGTTTCTAAATCTCAGTTACGGCAAGAAACACCAAACAGCTTTTATGGTAAATCGATACCTCAACCATACCTTTGATATTTTTGTCTAGAAACCAAGGTGACACCAGCAATAACAATCAGCATTCCAATAATCTGAAGTATGGAAATATGTTCATCCAAAAAGAAAAAGGCCAAAACAATGGTTGACACAGGCCCTAAACTACCAAATATCGAAAAAGTTGGGGCCCCTAGCCTTTTTATGGCTGCGGAAACCAAAAAAGAAGGAATCAACGTAGAGAAAATGGCCATGGCCATCCCCAGATAATAAACCTCTTTGGGATAGGTCGGGAGAGCGAACCCCTTTACCATCAGATAATGCACAACAATACATATGGTAGAGACGACCATTGCATATGACGTAAATTGCATTACCCCGAATTTAGGAATAAGCCAACCGCTACCCACCAAATAGGAAGCATATGCCAAAGCACTTAAAAATATCAGAACTCCCCCTAAGGCAACAGAACCATCCTTCATTGGCCCTTCGTTCCAAAAGGTGGCCACCACACCCAAATAAGTGACAATAATGGCCATAACCTGTATTCTGGAAATACTTTTTCTAAGAATCGACCACGATATGAGCACTACCATTGTCGGGTATATGAAAAGGATGATACGCTCTAGTCCTGCTTTTATATACCGAAGCCCCATAAAGTCGAAAAGACTGGCAAGATAGTAACCGATAAATCCGAAAAATACTACCCACAGATAATCCTTATAATTTATTTCCTTAAAATGTAAAGGCTTCTTATAGAAGGTTATAAACAGGTAAAAAGGCAAGGCAAACACCATACGAAACAACAATAAGGCCAAATGGTCGACTTTGTACGTGTAAGCAACCTTGACCAACACAGCTTTTGCAGAAAACAACAGAATACCCAAGATGGCATAAACAATCCCTATACCCGTTCTAGAAGATGTCCTTAACATATGATCGATTTCCTTTTATACCAATAAAATGCAGTCCCTTATCCACCATAATCCCCAAGTGCTCCAACCTTATTGGAGAAAACCTGTATGAATCGCACATAAAGCATTCCCACCTTAAGGACCATGGGTTTGGCCAGAAACCACAACAACAAAAAAGAAAAGGCAGTATTTTGAAATACCACATAAAGAAAGCCTTGCAAAGGTTACCTGACTTTTGCCAATGATTTGTGAAAACAGTATATGACCCTGTAACTACACATTAAAACGGAAATGCATTATATCCCCGTCCTGGACTATATATTCCTTTCCCTCGACACGCATTTTACCAGCCTCTTTGACCTTTGCCTCACTTCCATACTCAATATAATCCCCGTATGCGATCACCTCTGCCCTGATAAACCCTTTTTCAAAATCGGTATGTATTACCCCTGCTGCCTGTGGTGCTGTTGCGCCTACAGGAATAGTCCAGGCCCTTACCTCCTTGACACCGGCAGTGAAATAGGTCTCCAGATCCAATAATTTATAGGCTCCACGGATCAGTTTTACCGAACCAGGTTCTGAAAGTCCAAGATCCTCCAGGAACATTTGGCGTTCCTCATAGGTTTCCAGCTCGGCGATATCCGCTTCGGTGCCAACATCAAGGAATATCACTTCAGCCTTCTCCTTGGCTGTTGCTTCCTTAACCCTTTCCACATAGGCATTACCCGTTACAGCAGCAGCCTCGTCCACATTACAGATATACATTACAGGTTTATCGGTAATGAACTGTAGGGGTTTTATATATTCGTTTTTTTCATCGTCTGGGAACTCAATGGCACGGACAGAGACCCCGGCTTCAAGTCCTTCCTTGACCCTCAAAAGTGCCGTCTCCTCTTTTTGTGCTTCTTTATTCCCCGTTTTCGCAGCCCTTTTGACCTTGTCCAATTTCTTATCTACGGTTTCAAGGTCTTTCAATTGCAATTCCATATCAATGGTTTCCTTGTCCCTGATAGGATTGACCGAACCATCTACATGAACGATGTTGTCATTGTCGAAACAGCGAAGCACATGAAGAATGGCGTCCGTCTCACGAATGTTTCCCAAAAATTGGTTCCCAAGTCCTTCCCCCTTGCTCGCCCCTTTTACCAAACCTGCGATATCAACAATCTCTACCGTGGCGGGCAATACCCGTTCTGGATTGACAAGTTCCTCCAATTTCCCCAATCTGGAATCAGGGACATTGACAACACCGATATTGGGCTCAATAGTACAGAACGGAAAGTTTGCACTTTGTGCCTTTGCATTTGACAGACAATTAAACAAAGTGGACTTTCCCACGTTTGGCAATCCTACAATACCTGCTTTCATATTAAAGACATTTCAGGGGGTGAAAAGTAATCTATTTTCAAATTCGTGTGCAAAGATAGTTTTTCAAATGGTTCTTGACCCTTTTACCTTAAAACAAAAGCCCAAACAATTTGTTCGGGCATATATTCTCCTTGGTCCCGGTTTAAGTACAACACCTACCCTGGAAAGACAATAAAGGTGTACTTAACCCTCTGGATGCATGAATTTTTGTTTGGCCAACAATTGTTTCTCGGTCTCCTCATTCCCATCATCGGGCACACAACAATCCACTGGGCAAACTGCGGCACATTGGGGTTCATCGTGGAATCCTTTACATTCGGTACATTTATCAGGGGCTATATAATAATATTCGTCACTGATCGGCTCCTGTACCTCATCTGCATCCATAGCGGCCCCACTAGGCAAGACAATATCCCCGTTCAACGAGGTGCCATCGCTGTAGCGCCAATCATCAGCCGCCTCATAAATTGCATTATTGGGGCACTCTGGTTCACATGCCCCACAATTTATGCATTCATCTGTAATAATTATTGCCATAATTTTTCCTCCCTTTTAAACTGGATTCGCTCCAGCATCCTTATTTTTGCCCAAAGGTAAACCCTTATTCATTTCTTTACAAATATTATGTTATGGCGGACCAAGCGGAAAGATTAAATGCCTTTATCGAACTCGGAAAATTCTTTCGGGAATATTCGGAGTACCACGAAAAACCTGGGGCGATACCCTTTAAAAGGGATTTGGGGCTGAAGATGCAGGAGACCATCGCCTTGGCAGGCCATAAGAATGGTTGGTTCACAGAAGAGAACATAATATATGCCTTGGAAAACTGGGGTGAATTACTGACCGCCGAAAACCTCAAGGACTGGCTCTCTTCCTATGAAATCGAAAGCCCCGACCATAAGACGGTTGCCCTTATCATGGCAGGGAACATACCCTTGGTAGGTTTTCACGATTTCCTCTCCGTGTTATTATCGGGTAACAGGGCATTGGTGAAACTGTCTTCAAACGATGCGGTTTTACTACCCTTTATTTCCAGTTTCCTGATCGAGCAGACCCCTACCCTTAGGAATGAGATCGTTTTTACAGAAGGCAAATTGGAGGGTTTTGATGTGGTCATCGCTACAGGAAGTGATAATACGGCCCGCTATTTTGAACATTATTTTGGCCATAAACCCCATATAATAAGAAGAAATAGAAATTCCGTGGCGGTTCTCACAGGAAAGGAATCCAAAGAACAGCTCACTGCCTTGGGCGAGGACATATTCAGGTATTATGGATTGGGATGTAGAAGCGTATCAAAAATCTTTGTGCCAAAAGGATATCGGTTCGATACGTTTTTCGAGGCTATTTTCGATTTTAACCCCATAATGGATCTTGCCAAGTACGCGAACAATTACGATTACAATAAAGCGGTTTATTTAATGAGCGGATTCAAGATTCTCGAAAACGGATTCTTGATGCTCAAGGAAGACCCTAGCTACGCCTCACCTATCGCCACACTGTTTTATGAAGAATACGATTCAATTGACGAACTCGAACAATATATAGATAGGGAGAAGGTACAATGTATAGTCGCCAATGGGCTGTTCGAGGGCGGGGTCGGCTTTGGCGAAACACAGAAACCCGGCTTAAGGGACTATGCCGATGGTGTCGACACTGTTGAATTCCTGTTAAGAACATAGTCCAATTTATTTATGAATCATACTGATTTTTCCCATATAATTCATGACCTTTGAACTCTAAACTACAAGCATAGATGAAAAAACATAATTTTAGTGCCGGCCCATGTATTCTACCACAGGAGGTCTTCCTAAAAGCCTCCGGGGCCATAATGGATTTTAATGGATCCGGTCTTTCCTTAATCGAGGTTTCGCACCGAAGTAAGGACTTTGTGGAAGTGATGGAAAAAACACGCAACCTTGCCTTGGAACTCCTGGGGTTGGAAGGCAAAGGGTATAAGGCATTGTTTCTTCAAGGTGGTGCCAGTCTCGAATTCCTAATGGTGGCCTATAACCTGCTTGAAACAAAAGCCGGGTATTTGAACACTGGGACATGGAGCAGTAAAGCCTTAAAAGAGGCACGCCTCTTTGGTGAGGTCGTTGAAGTAGGTTCCTCCAAGGATGAGAACTTCAACTATATACCCAAAGGGTATACAATACCCGATGGCCTTGATTATCTACACCTAACCTCCAACAACACCATTTACGGCACCCAACTGAAAAAATTCCCTAGTGTGGACATCCCATTGGTCTGCGATATGAGCTCGGATATTTTCTCGAGACAATTGGATTTTTCACAGTTCGACCTGATTTATGCAGGGGCCCAAAAAAATATGGGTCCGGCCGGCACTACCCTAGTAGTGGTCAAGGAAGATATTCTCGGCAAGGTATCAAGAAAAATTCCTTCAATGTTGGATTATAAAGTACATATCAGCAAGGACAGTATGTTCAACACACCTGCGGTTTTTGCCGTGTATACCACAATGCTGACCTTGGAATGGCTCAAAAATATGGGTGGGATTGCCGCCATTGAGGAAATCAATGACAAAAAAGCACTATTATTATATTCTGAAATCGATCTGAATCCGGTATTTGAAGGTTTCGCCAAAAAAGAAGACCGTTCGAACATGAACGCTACCTTTAACCTTACCGACAACAAACTCAAGGACACCTTTGACTCCATGTTGAAAGAAGCAGGAATCAATGGACTTAACGGACATCGATCGATAGGTGGCTATAGGGCCTCTATGTACAATGCCCTACCCCTTGAAAGTGTGGGCGTATTGGTTGATGTGATGAGTGAAATGGAACGAAAAGGTTAATCTTATATAGTATAGCATGAATATTTTAGCAAACGATGGTATCTCGCAAACAGGTATAAATGAGCTTGAAGCTGCTGGTTTTGTAGTGACCACGACAACCGTGGCCCAAGAAGAACTTATCAAATACATCAATGACAATGATATTGTAGGACTGTTGGTCCGTAGTGCCACAAAAGTCAGAAAAGATATTATCGACTCATGCCCTTCCCTTAAATTGATAGGGCGTGGTGGAGTTGGAATGGACAATATCGATGTGGTCTATGCCAAGGAAAAAGGTATCCATGTCATCAACACACCTGCAGCTTCTTCAGAATCCGTAGCTGAATTGGTTTTCGCCCATTTGTTCGGTGGCGTGCGTTTTTTATATGATGCCAATAGGAATATGCCCTTGGATGGGGACAGTAGGTTTAAGCAGCTTAAAAAAAATTACGCCAATGGCTCTGAATTAAAGGGGAGGACCTTAGGGATTATAGGCTTTGGGAGAATCGGACAGGCTACCGCCAGAATTGCCTTGGGAATTGGCATGAATGTAGTCTACCACGACCCATATATTGAAAAATCCTCTGTTAAAGTGGATTTCTTTGACGGGCAATCGGTTTTATTTGATTTTGAAAGTATATCCAAGGAGGAACTTTTAAAACAGGCAGATTTCATCTCGGTACACGTACCTGCCCAAAAAGAGTACGTACTTGGCGAACAAGACTTCAAGATCATGAAGGAAGGGGTTGGCGTCATAAATGTGGCCCGTGGAGGTGTAATCGACGAGGTTGCCCTCATAGAGGCCATAGAGGAAGAAAAAGTGTCTTTTGCAGGTTTGGATGTATATGAGTCGGAACCTAAACCCGAAATAAAAATCCTTATGCACCCTAAAATATCGTTAACCCCGCATATAGGGGCTTCCACAGCTGAAGCGCAAGACCGAATTGGAAGTGAATTGGCCACACAGATTATTTCTCTTTTAAAATAAGAAAATGGTTATATGCCTTTTTGTACATTACGGTGTCAATGAACTCACCTATTAATGTACGATTGTTCGGATTATGTCTTACATCTTTCAGATAATTGCTGCATATCCGCGAACAGGTGTTGGCATAGGGGCCACAACAAAACCCGACGAACATTTGGCCAATACGTTTTCTAACGGATTCTGTGTGAGCGAATAGTTTTTTCGCCTTTTACCATACACTTCGCCCAATCACGGATTGTGGATAAGTGCCTTTTGGACATCCGAACAGCTGTAATCAACCGGTATCTATATCAAATGGACAATTTTTTATCTAAATGCACAACAGGTAGGTCCATATGATTATATTTGTCATAAAGCCAGTAAATATATGGATACTGGTAAAGTAATGTGGAATCAATTTAAAAATTAACTATAACATGTCTGGATTATTAGATTTATTAAACGGCCCAATGGGCAAACAACTCATCAGCGGTGTTGCTGGCCAAACAGGTCAGCCTGAGAATAAAACCGCCGATGTATTGAGCATGGCCATGCCTTTACTTTTAGGCGCAATGAAAAAAAATGCATCTTCCCCACAAGGGGCTGAAGGATTGATGGGTGCACTTTCCTCCAAACACGATGGATCCATATTGGATAACCTTAGTGGATTATTTGGCGGAGGTGTCGATGATTCCGTTATAAATGATGGTGCCGGTATCTTAAGCCATGTGTTTGGGAACAAACAGCAACAGGTTGAAAGTGCCTTGAGCCAAAAATCAGGATTGGATGCAGGTTCAATTGCGAATATCTTGAAGATCGCAGCCCCGATCGTAATGGGTTACCTAGGGAAACAAAAAGCCCAAAGCAACATTAGCGATCCCAGCGGATTGAATAGCCTGTTGGGCGGTATGTTGGGTGGACAACCAGAAGAAAACCAAAGTTTGATCACTACTTTATTGGATGCCGATGGTGATGGCAGTATCCTTGACGACGTTGCCGGTATGGTAATGGGCGGAGGTAACAAAAAGAAAGGTGGTTTGACCGGTTTGCTTGGAGGCCTTTTTGGAAAATAGGACCAAATTAACATCAATAGAGACCGAACCGCTTAATCCCTAAGCGGTTTTTTCGTATATTAAGGTACTGTAACACCTAATTTCCAATCTATTAAAAGGAGCCAACAACGATTTATTGCCATGAAACTTTTATTTTACAAAATCATCGGAGTATTATTCTTGGCAACGGCCATCACAAGTAGTTGTGGCAGTACAAAAGAAACATTGAACGTATCCGATGGGGAAAGAATCGCATTTGCCCAAAAAGAGGGTGACACCATAAAGATAGCTAGTGATGCCGTGGACTATGAGATCATTATTATTGAACCTGGTTATAATTTCTGGTTGAAAAGTATCGCAAAACCAGAAGGGTACTATTCCCAATCCTATCTGGAAAACAGGAACAACCTCTATGTAATGGAATGGAACCAACGTGTACTGCAACCACAGCGGTATGACCCGGACTTATATGAAATGCAAATCGATTATTTACCGAATATTGATTATGGTTACGAGGTAAACTACAAATTATACAATTACTTTATTTATTTCCAACGCAAGTACGACCAACGGCTAGGTCCTTTTATACCTCGGATTTAAAAGGTATATTAGCCACTTTTAGATTTGCATGGAAAAATTAAAGAAACGCTGGGGTATAGATTCCAATTTTCAGATTGTGGTTATCTTTATTGTGTTCGCCATAACAGGTTCAACAGCTGTTAAGTTTGCCGCACCCCTGACCGGGTTTATCGGATTGCACCGGGAAACAACCAATCCTTGGGTATATTGGATTATTCGAATATTGATCATATTTCCAATATACCAGATTTTGCTTGTGGCTTTTGGCTGGATTTTTGGGCAATTCAAATTTTTCTGGAATATTGAAAAAAAAATGATACGCAGACTTGGTCTGGGTTTTCTTCTAAAATAATTAAACTTTCCTTAACAGTATCACAGCTTGTTTATTGGTTAACTTTGGAAAATGAAATTAGCGCAACATAAAAATTTCATGTCCCTTGTATCCCTGCTATTGGTGGGGGTGTTCTTTGTACCCTCCGTAGTTAAGTTGTCCCATGCGCTGAATGGCCACAAAGACACCGACTGTTCCCAAGTAGGTACATTGCATATGCATGAAATCGAATTGGATTGTGACTTCCATGATTTTAACCTTTCACCTTTATACTCGACCCCAATAGTATTTATAGCCACCCCTTTGGATGTTCAAATACCCAACAGGATATTGTACCGCTATACCTATTTAAATAAATACCAAAAACTTCATTTTGCCCTTAGGGCACCCCCATTGGCTTCATAGATTTTCAGATTTAATATTTCTTTGATTCTTAATCCATACACTATGAAGCATATTTTGCCAATCTTGATCATGGCTATATCCTTTTATTCGGGATATGCCCAAAATATAATATCCGGGACCGTCACAAATAAAGATGATATGTCCCCTTTGGAACAGGTTTCCGTTTATTTTCCTGAATTGGAAAAAGGGGTTTCGACCAACAAAAAGGGTGAATTTGAAATCGGTGGCCTCCCCACCGGTAATTATATAATAGTTATCTCCTTCATCGGTTTCGAAACCTACTCAAAGTCAATCGATATAACCAAAGGCGCGAATAATCTAAATGTCGCATTGAATCCGAGTGCCATTGAAATGGAGGAGGTTGTGGTCTCCACCCCATTTCATAAGCTCCAAGGTGAAAATGTAATGAAAGTGGGAATCGTCAATATAAAAAACCTAAAGACCTCGGGAGCGCTAACGTTAAGCGATGGTATAACCCATATTGCCGGTGTTGGGAGTGTTTCCACCGGAATCGGTATAGGGAAACCGGTAATACGTGGGCTAAGTGCCAATAGGGTCTTGGTCTATACCCAAGGGGTTCGTCTTGAGAACCAACAGTTTGGTTCCGAGCATGGACTCGGCATCAGTAGTTCTGGAATTGAAAACGTAGAGATCATCAAAGGTCCCGCCTCTTTATTGTACGGATCCGATGCCATGGGCGGTGTACTGTATTTCAATCCTGAAAAGTTTGTTCCCGCCAACACCACCGAGGGTGATGTGAACATGGACTATTTCTCAAATACCCAAGGTATTGGTACCAATGCCGGTATCCGGTCCTCAAAAGGAAAGTTGAAATTTCTTTTTAGGGGAGGCTATTCCTCCCATGCTGACTATAGGACAGGTAACGGCACCCGGGTCACCAATTCCCGATTTAAGGAATATGACATAAAAACCGGTTTGGGATATCAATCCACCCGTTTTAAAACGGAATTGCGCCATAACTATAATCATTCAGAATTGGGGATCCCTGAGGAGATCGGGGAACAGACCACCGAACGTTCCCCCAATTTACCGAATCAAGAAATCGGAAACCATATTTTGAGCTCAAAGAGCAAGGTTTTCTTTGGTGATTCCAGTTTAGATGTAACCTTGGGATATATTTTCAACAATCGTAGGGAGTTTGAGGACTCCCAGAATGAGGCTGCATTGGAAATGCATTTGTCCACCTTCAATTATAATCTACAGTATGATATGCCCAAATGGAGGAATCTCGAGACGATCATTGGAATCCAGGGAATGCATCAGACCAATGCGAATTTCGGGGAGGAAGAGTTTATACCAAACGCTACGACGAATGACATCGGGGTCTTGGCAACATCGCATATACATTTTAAGGGCGGGAGTGGATTGCAACTGGGACTACGTTTTGACAATCGGAATATAAGTAGTGATGTGGACATATCCCCATCAACCGCGAGCCCTTACGAATCATTAGATCGGGATTTCAATAGTCTCAATGCTGCTATAGGATACAAATTCAACCTTGGCAAGAATAGCATTGGCCGGTTCAACCTAGCTTCCGGTTTCCGTGCCCCGAATTTGGCGGAACTCACTTCCAATGGGGTACATGAAGGCACGAATCGCTATGAAATAGGCAATGCCAATCTGGATAACGAGCAAAATATACAGGCTGATATTTCTTGGGAACACCAAACTGAGCATGTTGAGTTCTTCATCAACGGCTTCTATAACGCTGTCAATGATTATATTTTCATTGGGCCCAATGGAGAAGTGGCCGATGGAAACCAAGTTTATGCCTATCAACAGGAAAATGCCGAATTGTATGGGGGTGAAATAGGTTTTCACTTACACCCACACCCGTTAGACCAGCTTCATTTGGAAAGCAGCTTTGAAATGGTGGTCGGGAAACAGGATAATGGCGATTACCTTCCCTTGATACCAGCAAATAGCCTTACCAATACATTACGTATAGAATCCGAAAACATAGCTAAATGGATTACGGACAACTATGCCTTCATTAGTTTGAAATCGGTTTTCAAACAAGATAATGTAAGCGACTTTGAAGAACCTACAAGGGGCTATAGTCTATTGAATCTAGGTTGTGGTGGTGATATAGACGTTCTTGAAACGAAGATAGCCGTAAGGTTGAGCGCACAGAATATTTTGGACAAAACCTATATTTCGCATTTGTCGCGATTAAAACCCGATGGGATACCCAACATAGGCAGGAATATATCCTTAGCGGTAAGCATCCCTTTTTAAAGTGCAGTACAGAAATAAGGAAAGGTGGTCAATCAGCTTCGATATCGATTATCTTTCCTTTTTTTTCGCCCTTTATCAAATAGGTGTAAACCCACATGATCGTGAATGTAGGTACAACATCCAACCCAGGTATGATCTCCTCTACGAATGTGACCAACCCAGCTGCCTGACCTATTTTCCCCTTATACAGCCGGGTCATTAACCAGCCGGCCAATGGGGCCCAGATAACATCGGCAAAATCACCTATAAAGGGCACTGCAAAGGACAACATCCCTATTCCATCGAATAATAACCCCAGAAAAAGGTTTCTGTATTTTTTGTCTTTGGTTCTTGACATTTCCTAAATTATAAATTCTTTAATGACACTGCAAGAAGAATGCCAATTTCGTGGGTATTTGGCCATATCCCCTAGGACAGGCTTGAACTGATCAATTTTAAAAACTCGTTACGGGTCTCTTCTTCTACAAAACTCCCCCGAAATCCAGAGGTTGTGGTTACCGAATTCTGTTTCTGCACCCCCCTCATCATCATGCACATGTGCGAAGCCTCTATCACCACGGCCACACCCTGCGGTTTTAAGGTATCGTTGATGCAATCCAATATCTGTTCGGTCAATCGTTCTTGGACCTGCAGCCTACGTGCGAATACATCCACGATACGCGGCAATTTACTAAGGCCTACGATTTGTCCGTCAGGAATATAGGCTATATGCGCTTTCCCGAAGAATGGCAACATATGGTGTTCACATAGGGAGTACAATTCAATATCCTTAACAATGACCATCTCATTATACGATTCCTTGAACATGGCACTCTTTAGGATATCCGCGGCATCCTGCTGATAGCCCTGGGTAAGGAAAAGCATAGCCTTTGCAGCCCTTTCAGGGGTCTTCACCAGACCTTCGCGAGAGACGTCCTCCCCTATTTCCTCAATAATTCTAGAATATCGTTCCTGAACATCCTTGGTTATTTCCAAGTCATATTCCTCTAAGCTTCTATATGGTGTCATCTTGTGGTTTTGTTTCTTACGCCGTTCAAAAAGCGGCGTGCATCCTTTGTTTATAAGAATCCGTTTTCCGTGAAAATTATACCATGCCAATTTAACGCTTAATTCATTAAAATAAAACAAGAAAAGAGTATTGTTATCTACCAAGTTGTTTTGGTATGTCCGTGCTATTGTTTAATTTTCGAGCCATAAAAGACCATCAATGATCCAAGCCACCAATATCCAGAAATTTTATGGGGATTTAGAAGTTTTAAAGGGAGTGGACCTGCATATTAGATCCGGTGAGATCGTCTCTATTGTAGGGCCCTCGGGTGCAGGCAAGACGACACTTCTACAGATTTTGGGAACGTTGGATGTCCAAAGCAATAAGGTTAGTAGTAGACTATTGATAAAAAATGTGGAAGTCACCGATTTATCGGACAATGAGATAGCAAGGTTCAGAAATGGGAATATTGGTTTTATTTTTCAATTTCACCAGCTGTTGCCCGAATTTACAGCTTTGGAGAATGTCTGTATTCCTGCATTTATAAAGAAAACACCCCGAAACCAAGCAGAGCGGAGGGCTAGGGAATTATTGGAGTTCCTAGGGCTTTCCAATCGCCTTCACCACAAACCCAATGAGTTGTCCGGAGGTGAACAACAACGGGTTGCGGTTGCAAGGGCCTTGATCAATAACCCCTCTGTGATTTTTGCCGATGAACCCAGTGGAAACCTTGACTCAGAGAGTGCGGACAACCTACACAAATTATTTTTCGAATTGCGGGACAAGTTTGGCCAGACCTTTGTTATTGTCACGCACAATAAGGAATTGGCGGATTTGGCCGATCGTAAACTTACCATGGCAGATGGCCATATTACCGATTCGACCGGTATTGAATGGGGCGATTTTACCAATAGGCCATTATTATGACCCGAAAAGAACTTAAGGATTTTTTGGAGGCCAAAGTTGAAGAGTACAACCAAGTACGATTTTTGGATAGCGACCCCATTCAGGTCCCACATACATTCAGCCTAAAAGAGGATATAGAGATCAGCGCCTTCTTGACAGCGACCATTGCGTGGGGAAATCGCAAAAGCATTATCAACAATGCCAATAGGATGATGGACCTGCTTGACCATTCGCCTTATGATTTCATCATGGACCATACACCGAGCGATCTTGAAAGATTCGAAGGTTTTGCCCACCGGACCTTTAACAGTAGGGACCTTACTTATTTTATCCAAAGCCTACAGCATATTTATCGTACCCTTGGGGGAATGGAGGCCGTATTCGCTACAGATGTTGATGCCAAATCGGTGCAAGGCACCATATCAGGGTTTAAAAAAGTGTTTTTTGGATTACCCCACGAAAAACGGACCACCAAACATATTTCAGATCCCTTAAGAGGGTCGGCCGCCAAGCGTATCAATATGTTTTTACGGTGGATGGTCAGGGATGCATCCACTGGAGTGGATTTCGGTTTATGGACGACAATATTGCCCAGGCAGCTTTCTTGCCCGTTGGATGTACATTCTGGCAATGTGGCCAGGAAACTCGGATTGTTAAAACGTAGACAGAATGATGCCAAGGCCCTTATGGAATTGGATACTTCACTTCGTGGACTAGACCCCAATGACCCCGTAAAATATGATTTTGCACTATTTGGACTTGGGGTTTTTGAAGGGTTCTAATTCTTTGCGCAACCCCTATCCGTCAAAGTCCCCACAAAGACCACAATCATTTTACCCCATTTTTATGACCCAACGAAATCCCTAGAATCCAGGAAATATACTGAAGATAGATTTTTTTGTTCATCAAAGTACATTTATCAATCAACAACCTCGACCCAAGGGCGCAAGGTATGCTTCCGAAAAAACCCTTGTTATTTCGAGGCAAACCTCGGGAAATTAACCCCTTTTTGGCCCGACCTGCGATTGAAACCATTACCTTTGGCCCTAACCAATTACAATCAAATTCCATGAGGCTTACAATCGTTTTAATATCATTTTTTTTTATGACAACCGTTTCACAAGCCCAAGATTGGGCAAATCTAGAACAATTTAGAATTGACAATGCCAAAATAGGTTTGCCTGATAACCAGGAGGATAGGGTCGTATTTATGGGAAATTCAATCACGGTTGGTTGGATCGACACAATGCCTGGTTTTTTTGAAGGAAAACCCTATATCAACAGGGGAATAAGCGGGCAGACCACCCCCCAAATGCTTTTAAGGTTTCGTCAGGATGTTATTGCCTTGCAACCAAAGGTAGTGGTCATACTTGCCGGCACCAATGACATTGCCGGTAATACAGGCCCGTCCACACTGGAAATGATTGCCGATAATATAAAGTCTATGGCCGAACTGGCCGAGGCCCATGGCATAAAAGTGGTCATTTCCTCGGTGCTCCCCGTTTATGACTATCCATGGAAACCAGGGTTGGAACCATCAGAAAAAATAATCAAACTGAATGCCATGTTACGTACATATGCCGAAAAACAGGGTCATGTGTATCTTGATTACTTTTCGGCCATGGTCGATGGGCGTAACGGATTGCCCAAGAAGTATGCCCTTGATGGGGTCCACCCTACGGAATTAGGCTATAAGGTAATGGCCCCTTTGGCAGAAGCGGCAATAGCGAAGGCCTTGGCCAATTAATTGCCTAAGAAATCCAAGGCCTATACTACAGCCCCAATGGCCTTGAAGATTTCTAGATCGACCACATGTCCTGTTTGGCATATCCCAAAAGAGACCAGGCCCCATTAGTTCATTTTATCCGTGTTATCTATAATTGTATGACATGTATAGAGGAAAAAAACAGGAAATAGCAGCAGAAATAAATTTCAGGATCGAAGCAATAAGTATTTCTTTTTTTATAACTTTAGCGTAAATACTGAGTATTGTGAAACGTTTGTTCCTATCCATTCTACTACTTATCCCATCAATATACCTCATTGCCCAGAATACTTTTGAAATCAAGGGCCTTTGTATATCCGCCCCACCTTCCGACAAGGTTGGGCCATTTATCGATTTTATAGAAAACGAACTGGTTCCGAACGGAATCAACACATTGGTTCTAAGGGTAGATTATAATTACGCTTATGAATCCAGACCCGAATTACGGGGAGAAAACCCTTTGAGCAAGGTCCAAATCAAGCAGATAGTGGATAAATGCAAAAAATCGGATATAAAAATAGTACCCCAAATAAATCTATTGGGACATCAAAGTTGGCATTCCAAACACCACAAATTATTGCAGGTATATCCCGAATTTGATGAAACACCACATATTGCATTACCAAAAGACTATGTTTGGCCGAATGATGATGGGCTGTATTGTAAAAGCTACTGTCCCTTACATCCAAATATCCATGAGGTCGTCTTTGATCTAGTGGATGAGATTTTGGATGTTTTTGAAACCGATGCCTTCCATGCCGGTATGGATGAGGTTTTTTATTTGGCCGATGATAATTGTCCACGATGTAAAGGGAAAGACCCAGCTGCTTTATTTGCCAATGAATTAATTAAAATAAACGACCATTTGGCCCATAGAGGTGCCCGATTATGGATTTGGGGAGATCGTTTGATCGATGGGGCCATAACGGGTATTGGGCCATGGGAGGCTTCGATGAACAACACAGCGAGGGCTATTGATATGATCCCTAAATCTATCGTTATTTGTGATTGGCATTACGAAAAGGCCATACCCACAGCTGCATATTTTGCCATAAAGGGGTTCGATGTGGTTACCTGCCCATGGAACAAACCTGATGTTGCCATAGCCCAGGTAAGGATGATGCGTGACCTTAAATTAAATTCCACCCCTGAAATGGCCACTCATTATCTCGGGATGATGCAAACCTATTGGTCATCGACCACAGAATTCATTGAAGAGCAGAAACAGGCATCCACAAGGAACAGAACAACATGTTTCAAAGCTATGGTTAACACCATGAAAGCCATAGAACTTTCAAATGAACAGTAAACAATAGTATATCCGGATTTGATCGGTTTTATTTGGTATACGCCCTGTTCACCCTACTTCGCAATGTATTGGCCTCGGTATCCCCTTTGAACTGCTCGTGTTCTGGATCCCATTCCAAGGCACGGCCCAATTGATAGGCGATGTTCGCAACATTACAAATACTCGCCGATCGATGGCCGGTCACGACATCACAAATGGGTTGGGTCCTGTTTTTAATGGCATCCAACCAATCCTGGTAATGATTGCCGTTGGAGTTATAAAGTCGAATATCCGAATCCTTTGGTATTGCCGTTTTAATATTTTCCGGATTGGTCTCAAAATAATTCCTGCTAATATCCATAGTACCCCCACTACCGATAAATCGAACACCCCATCCCCTACCAAAGTCCTCGTGGGCCATTTCTATGCCATTGGCATAGAACATGCGCAAACCACGAACCAAAGCCCTATCTGAAGGTGGAATGTACCGAACAGGGCCTGAATGATCCATTCCCAACGCCCATTGGGCAATATCGAACATATGGGCGCCCCAATCGCAAAGGATTCCACCCCCTACTTCCCTGAACAACCGAAATTCCGGCCAAAAATCCACATCGTTCCTTGAAGGTGCCAATCTGTGGTTATAGGGTAAAAGTGGTGCGGGTCCGCACCAACTGTTCCAGTCCAATTCTTTAGGAATGGGTTCTCCCTTCATATTATAGGGTACCGCAGGATCACCAACATTAACGATAATCTTCGTAATCTCCCCTAAATACCCGTTTCGAACCAATTCACAAGCCTTCCTGAAATTTTCCCAAGATCGTTGCATACTCCCCGTCTGAAGTATCTTCCCTGTTTTTTTCGTGGCCTCCACCAATTCCATCCCCTCGGTTATCCTATGGGTCAATGGTTTTTCACAATATACATCCTTACCCGCATGCATCGCATCCATGGCCTGAATGGCATGCCAATGGTCAGGGGTGGCAATTACCACGGCATCGATATCTTTTCGGGACAGTAATTCTTTGTAATCCAGATAACTTGTTATTCCCTTATAACCATTCAATTTTCTTTCCCCAGCATATAATCCGCCCACATATTCCCCAAAAGCGGCAGTTTTGGTGGTCCATACATCACAACCTGCTACAATTTGTGCATCCGTATTGGTCACAAATTGCCCAGCCAATCCATTACCTTGTTTCCCAAGTCCGATAAAACCTATGTTTATCCTATCGTTGGGGGCAATGAAACCACGGCCCAGCACATGTCTTGGGACAATACTGAACGCCCCTACGGCCAATGCCGTATTGGTCAGGAATTTCCTTCGCGAAAGTGGGTTTTGTTTTTTCACGTCCTTTTTTGTGGTATCCGTTGGTTCTTTCATAGTTGTTTTTTTGGTTGGCCTGGATTTCCTTCCCAAAAGCTACTATAAAAAACTATAAATGACAACAAAAACCATTGAAATCGAAAATGATCATTATAGACAATTTACCATGTCGGGACCATAATCTGTACTATTGGAATTCACGGGCGATAATCGGTACCATTACCCCATAGTCCCCGTCTGTATCACCATATTCTTCACGTTCTTGGAGAATAGCTGATTTCATGTCCTTGATAATTGCCCCATATTCCTGTTCACCATAGGCATTATGCAGTTCCTTGGGATCCTTTTTCAGGTCATAAAACTCCCATTTGGGTTCAGTGGCCTCCTTTGAGGCTCCCTTCATACCAAGATCCTGCCCATAGAAGAATGCCAATTTGTACCTTTCGTTCCGAACCCCAAAATGGGCGGGTCGATCAGGATGGTGCATCCAATATCTATAATACATTTGTTTACGCCAATCATCGGGGGTATTGCCCTTTAGGTTTTCACGAAAACTCTCTCCTTGTATATATGCCGGCTTTTCCACCCCGGCATAATCTGCCAATAGGGCTGCAAAATCAATGTTCAAGATAATATCATCCAATCGTTGCCCACCTTTGATCTCTTTGGGATAGCGGATAACAAAAGGCATTCTCAACGATTCCTCATAGATCAATCGTTTATCAAAAAAACCATGTTCCCCCAAAAAGTAGCCTTGATCGGCCGTATAGACCACAACTGTATTCTGGGCAATGCCCTGTTCCTCCAAATAATCAAGCAACCTACCAATATTATCATCGACCGCCGCACCACAGCGCATAAAATCCTTGACCAATTTTTGATAGATCTTCTTTCTTTTTTGGATGCTGTCCAATCCATCCAATGGGTATGGCAATCCGGGGTAATCTGTCCAAAATTTATCTGGATGCTGGGTGGCCTCCTTCCATCTGTCCCCCAATCGTTCCAAAGTTTGGCCATGAAAGGTACGACCGGTAATATTCTGGTCGAAATCCAAAAGGCTTTCGGGTTCTGGGATATCAATATCCTTGTAGAGATCCTTATACCTTTCAGGGTAATCAAAAGGTTCATGCGTTGCCTTGAAATTACAGAACATCAGGAAAGGCTTGTTCTTGTCACGTTGATTCAAATAGTCTATGGTCAGGTCCGCTATCACATCCGTGGAGAATCCTTCGTGTTCCGTTCCGGTACTGCTATCATGGCCATCACTCCAATTGCCTTCTGTTTTAAAAATAGGATTCCAGTACCTGCCCTGTCCTGGCAATACCTTATAATAATCAAAACCCTCAGGTTTTCCTACCAAATGCCATTTTCCTATAATCGCGGATTGGTAACCGTTATTGGATAATGTCCTAGCGATATTAGGATGGTTTCTGGGCAAAGGCTCCCTAAGCGTATAAACTTGGTTCAGGTGACTGTATTGTCCCGTTAAAACACTTGCCCGACTAGGGGAACATATACTATTGGTACAAAAGGCATTGTTCAAGACCATTCCTTCAGACGCCAGACGATCAATATTCTTATTTTGCACATAATCGGCCAAAATACCCCCATATACCCCCCAAGCTTGGGAAGTGTGGTCATCAGAAAGAATAAAAAGGATGTTCGGTGGCTCAGTATCATTATGGTCTTCGAACAACTTTGGGCCACACCCCATTGTCAAAAGGATTAAAAACAGACAAAAATACCGGTAATAATCAGTCAAAGAAACCATTGGCATGTTGTTGTTCGTTCTATTCTATTTACACCATCAATATAAAAAGAATAATGGAACAATCCTTTATTGTCTTGGGTTTAATTATGAATTTCAACAATGAGCCCATTTAAACTTTTTTGGGTTTAAGCAAGTTCAATGCACAGCCTTATCAATTTCAAATATCCATCCAAAGTTACGGTATGGGTTTGCCCGATCAGGAATACAATTCAATATTCAAGGATCGATCCTATATTGTTCTTTGTCCGTTCATTATTGACCAATCTGGAAATGCCCAATGGATTTGAATTCTTCAATGCATCGGGCAATAGGGCATCTGGCCAATTTTGGTAACTGACCGGTCGTACCCAGCGTTTTATGGAATGGATACTTACAGCAGTAAACCGACTATCGGTTGAAGCAGGATAAGGGCCACCATGTTGCATGGATGGGCATACTTCCACCCCATTTGACACACCGTTATATATTAACCTACCAACCCTGTCCCGCAATATGCCGACTATTTTTTGATGTGCCAATAATTCTTCTTCCCCAGCGATTATAGTACCTGTCAACTGACCTTCAAGGTTCCTGATGATCTCTTCCAATTGATAAACGTCCCCACACTGGACAACAATGGAATAGGGGCCAAAAACCTCTTGGTGCAATGTTGTATTCTGCAAAAAGGTCTTGCCTTCTACCGTTGTTACGGTTTGTCGGGCATAGTTGGCCTGTACGTTTGGCCCCATATCCGCCATGACCTGCAACCCCTTTTGGGCTAAAGCCTTTTCTTTTTTCCGTTCATAGGCCCCGATAATATTCGGATGTAACATACATGTGGGTTCTATTTTCACGATCTCTTCTGAAAGCTTTTCAATAAAGCCTGTTAGAGCCCCACTCTTTATGCCTAGTAGCAATCCTGGATTGGTACAGAACTGTCCTGTACCCAAGGTTATGGATCTTGCATAGGTCTTAGCCAGGTCCTCCCCCCTTTCATCCATAGCATTGGGCAATATCACAACTGGATTCACACTTCCCATTTCCGCAAAAACAGGAATAGGTTCCTCGCGTTGTGAAGCCAGATCGAATATGGCCCTACCGCCCCCAACACTTCCCGTAAAGCCTACTGCCTTCACCTTGGGGTGCTTTACCAAGATAGAACCTACCTCAATACCACTACTGTTCAGATTGGAGAAAACACCATTGGGCATATTTGTTTTCCTAGCGGCATTGATTATGGCCGATGCTACCAGTTCACCTGTACCGGCATGCATGGGATGTGATTTAACGATTACCGGGCAACCAGCTGCAAGCGCAGCTGCCGTATCACCGCCAGCCGTTGAATATGCCAAAGGAAAATTACTCGCCCCGAAAACCACGACAGGGCCCAATGGAATGAACATTTTACGCAAATCTGGCTTAGGAACAGGGGCTCTGTCGGGAATGGCGGTATCTATGGATGCCTCGACCCAAGAACCCTCTTCGACCAATGCCGCAAAGGCATGTAATTGCCCTATTGTCCTATCCCTTTCCGCTATGGCCCTTCCTTTTGTCAAACCTGTCTCCGAGCAATACGTCTTGATCAATAGATCGTCCAAGGCCAAGATACCATCGGCAATAGCCCTTAGGAATCCGGCCTTCATTATTCCCGACAACTCCCCAAATTCGGTAGAGGCCGCCGCGGCCAGATTTACCGCTTGGTCTATTTCATCCTCAGTAGCCTCAACAAAGGAAAAAGCATTCTCGATATTCAATTGTGGATTGAACGTCTTATAGGTTACACTACCTTTTGCAGAGAGCATATTCCCGATATAGTTCTTGCCCGTAATCATTTTGGTGTTCATTTTCATATTCTTGGTTTCAACTACCAAATTATAGAATAATGTTCTAAAATGGTTGCTGACCTTAATAAAAGAACCCTATTAATGGGCAGTGTGTCCCAAATAAAAAAGGCTTATCCCAAGGTTTTCATTATTTTTGACATCATTAAAAAGAAAATACCCCCTAATGAATAAGTTCGTTTTTATTGCCGTTGGTTTAGCAATGGCCTGTAATTCTTCCCAACAAACGGTTCCTGAAAAGGAAAGCGTTCCTACATCCCCATCAGTTGGGACAGCCTATGCCGAAACCATAACATCCAATGAATTGAAAGAACATCTGTTTGTCTACGCTTCGGATGAATTTGAAGGACGTGAGACCGGAACACGGGGTGGGAAGAAAGCCGCAGCATATATCAAGGATGAATACGTGTCCTTAGGAATACCTGCGGCAAAAGAAAACGGGGACTACTTTCAAGAAGTCCCCTTGGTCATGGATGTAATGCCAACAGGTGAGCTACAAATAAATGGAATGGATTATGAATTGGGCGGGGATGTACTTGCCTTTGATGCTGCCCAGGGCTATTTTAACGACATCATCTATGCCGGATACGGTATAGATGACGGGAATTACAGTGATTATGAGAATATCGATATAGAAGGTAAGTTGGTATTGGTGAAATCTGGGGAGCCAGTGGACGCCCATGGCACTTTCAAGGTTACCGGAACCCGGAGCAATTCAAAATGGAGCAAGGTATCCGATGCCTACGGTATGCGTTCCAAAGCCATCCAGAAGCGTGGCGGACTTGGAATGTTGTATTTTGATGATACGGACTATACTAGGTATCAGGATTATTTCAATAGAAAAAAAAGGAATTCTTCCAAGAATCTATCGTTGAAAACAACAGATACCCCCAAATTCATCAATGTTGTCCTGAATAAAAATGTTGCAACGGCCTTATACCCTGATATTTTAAACACAGCTTCCACGAAAACCATAAAAACAGACTTGAAGCTTAACCTTAGCCCCAATAGTGGTGTAATCAAGTCGAATAACGTTGTCGCCGTTATCGAAGGGTCGACCAAACCGGATGAATATGTAGTAATATCCTCCCATCTGGACCATATAGGGATAACGGACAAAGGGGAGATCAATAATGGGGCCGATGATGATGGGTCCGGAACCGTGGCATTACTAGAAATAGCGGAAGCATTCAAAAAGGCCGCCGATGAAGGAAATGGCCCAAAACGTTCCATTGTCCTTTTACATGTCACCGGAGAGGAAAAAGGATTGTTGGGATCCCGGTATTATACCGATATAGACCCCCTATTTCCTCTGGAAAATACCGTGGCCAACCTAAATATTGATATGATAGGCAGAATAGACCCCAAACGTGAAGGCAATCGCAATTACATTTATTTGATAGGCTCGGATAAATTAAGTACCGAATTGCACAACCTCTCTGAAGCAGTGAACAAAAAACATATGAATATCGAGTTGGATTACAAATACAATGATGGGAACGACCCCAACCGTTTTTATTATCGAAGCGACCATTACAACTTTGCCAAAAACAATATTCCGATAATCTTTTATTTTAATGGCACCCATGATGATTACCATCGACCTTCCGATACCCCGGACAAAATAAATTACGACCTATTGGAGAACAGGACACGGTTGGTATTCCTAACAGCTTGGGAAATTGCCAATCGCGACCAGAAAATAGCAGTTGACAAGATCGAATAAAAAGCAGTCATTATGTAGTACAAAAAAAGCCCTGAGGATTTGTCCAGGGCTTTTGTTTTTGGGTGGAAGACCGGGTTCGAACCGGCGACCTCTGGAACCACAATCCAGCGCTCTAACCAGCTGAGCTACAACCACCATTTAAAGCGGTGGCAAAGTTAATTTTTTTTCACGGATCTTTGCAACTAAAATAAGGTATATTTTAAAAGAATAATGAAAATACGATTTCATACGAACTTCCTATACCTTTTTTTAAAATCCAACAGGACTATTTTATCGATGAAATACACTTATTAAGGGACAAAACACACAAAAAACAAGCATTTCACAACATTTTTCACCTATCTACCCAAAAAGGGGGGTATTTTTATCCCTTGAATCAAATGGATATTTTCAGCGCCATATCATCGAAATGAAAATCAAACGAATACCTCCCTTATTGAACAAGCTGGTCATTACTTTTATGGTCCTGGCTTTTGGATTTGTCCAGGTCCACTCCCAAATAACACGTAGGGATAGCCTACGCAATCAGATACAGCTATTAAAATCGAAGAGGGACTTTAATCCAAAAGATACTGTATTCATTGATTTATTGAATGATCTAGGGTGGGAAATGCGATATTTCAATTCCGATAGCCTATATCTACTTTCCGAGGAAGCCTACTCCTATTCCACAAGTGCAAAATATGAATATGCCCAAAGCATTTCCTTATTGGGAATCGGCGATTATTATGAAGATCAAGGAGAGTACGACCAAGCGATCAAGTACTTTCAAAAGGCTCTTAAAATAGTCAAAAGCACAAATAGCAAAGGGGAAATCCTAAATATCGAGAATAAAATCGCCAATGTATATTACTACCAAGGGGACTATGAGAAATCATTGAACCTTAATTTGAAAAGTCTTGAACTTGCCTCTGAGCTAAAGGATGACATGATGCTTTCGATCATCAATGAAAATATCGCCTACTTGTATGCAGACCAAAATGACTTTGAGGAAGCGATTCAATTCTTTGAGATCGTGAAAAAAATCAATGATAGAATAGGTGATGAAGTCAATTCGGCGGAAACAATGAGCAATTTAGCCTCCGTTTACAATGATATGGGGGAATTGAAATATGCCATGTACAATATAAACAGTAGCATATCCGTCTTTAAGAAACACAATATAATGGATTGGTTGGCCTATGCCTATCAAGTTAAAGGAAGCACCTATTTAAAGGCGAAAGATTATGGATGGGCACTATACTGGTTCAAAAAAAGTGAGGAACTTCACAAGGACATTGAAGACAGCCGCAGTGAGACCATACTGTTAAATGGTATTGCCGAGGCTTATTTAGGGAATGACGAAAACAATCTAGCCGAGGAATATGCCTTAAAGGCCTTTGAGATCTCAAAGCGAATCAAGTCTCACGAAGAAACCCAGAATAGTGCTAAAATCCTATATCGGACCAACAAAAATAAAGGCGATTATAGGTCCGCATTGAATTATCATGAACTTTTTCAGACCTTACATGATACGATTGCGATAAACAAAGGCAAGAAAAGCCTAAGCATGTTGATTACCAAGCTGTCCTTTGAGAAACAAAAGGAAAGGCTTATCATCGAAAATGAAAAGGCATTGGCCGATCAAAAAAAATATATCTACCTAGCCTTATTGATCCTTATCATCTTCTCGATCATAACATTCATAGTCCGAAGGAATGAAAAAATCCAGAAAAAACTAAACATTGAATTACATGATAAAACAACCAAACTGGTCGAGAATGAAAAAGAACTAAGGGAAATCAATGAGACCAAGGATAAATTGTTCTCAATAATCGGTCATGACCTTAGGGGCCCCATAGCAACCTTCCAAGGTCTTCTACAGCTTTATAAAAATGGTGAGATAAGCTCCCAGGACTTTTTACAGTTTATCCCTAAGTTAAAGACCGATATCGATAATATCTCATTTACACTGAACAATCTACTTTCCTGGGGAAGGACCCAAATGAACGGATCCACCACAAAACCAGATATTGTCCGTTTGGAAAACTTGGTCGATGACAATATAAACCTACTAGAGGAAACCGCCAAGGCCAAATCTATTCGTGTGGTAAATAAGGTGGGTGAAAACACCCTCTGTTGGTCTGACAGTGACCATGTCGATATCGTTATCCGAAATCTAATGAGTAATGCCATTAAATTCACTCCCAAAGGAGGGCATATAACCGTTAATGCCATCGAACACAACTCATCGTGGAAAATTTCGGTCCGCGATAATGGGGTAGGCATAGACCCTGAAACCCAAAAGAAACTTTTCAAGAAAAATTCCAACACAACCACCTATGGTACCAATGACGAAAAAGGTACTGGTTTAGGACTGTCGCTCTGTAAGGAATTGATAGAGAAGAACAATGGCAAGATTTGGGTTGAAAGTGTAGTTCCCAACGGTTCTTGTTTCTATTTCACCCTGCCCAAGATGGAGAACAAATTAAAGAAGGCCAATTAGAATAAATCATCAAAACCATTGATTCCGGGAAAACGTTCGGTCGTAAAGCCTTCAGCGTAGTCGACCCCTATTATCCGACCTAGGTCCTTAGCCCTATAATCCACACTATCCAAAAAATTCTTACTACTGATAGGTGTTTCGGGCTCTTCACTATCCGGGTTATGGAATTGGGAGGAATATGCCAGAATCGCCTCGGTCTTTATATCGATATAACCCGAAACATCCACTACAAAATCCGGATTCAGATTCTTCCACTGTATATAGTGATACACTCGCTTTGGCCTCCATGGATCTTGCCACTGGTTCCCTCCCTTTATTTTTGAGGCAATTTTTATCAATCCACTCAAAAAACAGGCATCACTTACCAATTTACTCCCTTTTCCATGGTCAATATGGCGGTCATCGATCGCATTGCATAGAACAATTTCCGGTCGGTATTTTCGAAGCATGCGAATTACGGCCATTTGATGCTTTTGGTCATTTACGAAAAACCCATCCGCAAACTGTAGGTTCTCACGAACCGCAACCCCCAATATCTTGGCGGCGGCCTCGGCCTCTTTATCCCGGATCTCAGCAGAACCACGGGTTCCCAGTTCCCCACGGGTCAAATCGATTATACCTACTTTCTTTCCCATCGCCACTTCTTTGGCTATGGTCGCCCCTGCACCAAGTTCGGCATCATCAGGATGTGCCCCGAAAACCAATATATCCAGTTTCATTTATTTTATTCCTTAATTCATAGACTGCCACTTTCGTGGAAACGATAATCAAAATCAGTGTTATTGTAAATCGATTGCCGAAAGACGCCTTGTTCGTTCCAAGGCTTGTTCAATATCGTTGATCAAATCCTCTGGTTCCTCAATACCAACTGAAAAGCGAATCAACCCTTCGGATATACCTTGGTTTTCAAGCTCTTTTGCCCCTAAAAGGGCATGGGAGGTTTGGGCGGGTCGCAAAACCGTACTCTCGACCCCTGCCAAACTCATAGAGGGTTTTATCAATTTCAATGCTTTTTGGAATTTGGAAGCATTATACCCTGTATTCAATTCAAAAGACAACATACCACCATATCCCCGCATCTGGGCTTTGGCCAATCCATGCCCTGGATGGTTGGGCAAACCTGGGTAATAGACCTTGTTTATTTCAGAGTGGCCCTCTAAGAATTCCGCCATACGTTGCGCATTGTTATTTTGGGCTTTTACACGGATTCCCATGGTCTTCATACTTCGTTCTAAAAGCCACACCGTATAATCACTTAAACTACCCCCCAGATTTTTGCCCAATTGAAAAATACGATCCATGTTTTCATGGGTAGAGGCTACTGCCCCTGCGCAAATATCAGAATGTCCGCCCATATATTTTGTGGCGCTATGAATGACTATATCGATACCAAAATCTATTGGATTTTGATTCACTGGACTTGCGAACGTATTGTCTATCATTGAGACCAATCCATGTTTTTTTGCCATTTTGGCAATGGCGGACAAATCGGTAATCGTCAACAATGGGTTGGAAGGGGTTTCCACAAAAACAACCTTGGTATTCCCTTTTATCCTTGTCTCGAAATCCTCAGGCTCCAGACCTTCTGTAAAAGAATATTCGATTCCATATTTAGGGAATTCCTCATTAACGAAATTATAAGTTCCCCCGTAGAGTGTTTTTTGAAGCACTATATGGTCACCGGCCCTTAAAAATGCCAAAAGGGTCGTACTTATGGCCGCCATACCGCTTCCGAATATCATTGCGGCCCCAGTATGTTCAAGAGCTGCTATTTTTTGTGACAAGGCTATTTGGTTCGGGGTATTGAAATATCTCGGGTACCGTTTAACCTCAACATCCTCAAAAGCGTATGAGGTACCCATGTACAATGGGGAAACGGCCCCCTTGAACTGCTCATCCTTAATTTCCCCCTCATGTGTACAAATGGTATTAATACCTTTTTCCATAATCGCAGAATTTAAATTTTAACGATAGTTAAAGTTATGAATTTCTTTTGGTCATCCAAGATTTATCAAAAAATGTATTATGGCCAATCGAAAAAAACCGTTCGATATTTATAACCAGCCTAGAACTTACGGGTAACCAACCCGGATCTTGAATGGTACGGGTCAATCAGGACCATAGCCTTTGTTGTAATATGCCCTTATTTTCAATGTGGATATTTACCAAAGGGCCAGATAGCTCTATTGAACCCGTTTAAACTATTTGGGAAATCGAACCTACCGTAGAACATTTCAAAAGAGACACTATCGAACCAACTGAAAAATGGATATCATTTTACCATCTAGGGTATTTGCCCCAACAAATCAACTTTCAGCCTTATTTTTTCCCATAATTAACCCTATACCGCCAATAACTAACGGCACCAAGGAGCGCTACACCAAAAACCATATACCAAATAAACATGGGTGTTATCACCTGTTCTCCACTGGCATAACTGTGTAACCCGACCAAATAGAAGTTAACCCCGAAATAGGTCATCATAATACTACCGAATGCAACTACACTTAGAAAGTTGAAAAGCCATCTCCCACGCATTCCCGGTACTAATCGTGCATGTATGATGAATACGTATACCATGATCGATATCAAGGCCCAAGTCTCTTTGGGATCCCAGCCCCAATAACGACCCCAACTCTCATTGGCCCATTGTCCCCCTAAAAAGTTGCCAATGGTAAGCATTATCAAACCGACCATCAAGGCCAACTCATTAATAATGGTCAACTCCTTAAGGTTGATCTGCATCCGCTTCTTATTTTTATCATTGGTAAGGATAATCAGGAAAAGTGATACCACACCCAATATCATACCTACGGTCAAGGGACCGTAACTACCGACGATAACGGCAACATGGATCATTAACCAATAGCTGTTCAGCACAGGTACCAAATTCGCAATGGAGGGATCGACCCAATTCTGATGTGCGATCCATAATAACATGGCCGTCACAAAAGCCGAAGCCGCTATGGTCATATCACTTTTTCGACCCAACAGCAATCCCATGCCCATAGTGGCCCAGGAAACATAAAGGATACTCTCATAAGCATCACTCCAAGGTGCATGTCCGGAAATATACCAACGTAAGACCAAACCTGCCGTATGCCATAGAAAAAGGATTATAACAAATCCTTTAAAGAAATAGGCACCTATATGCCATAACTCTCGGTCTTTGAATATCTGGAAGATAAGAATGAAGAACATTAACACCCCCCCTATTAGATAAAGTCTATAGAGATGTTTAAAGATATTCAGTTTGTTGAATATTACCTCTGCGTCGATCTTTGTATCCGAAGGAATAACCTCGCTACCATGGTTGATTTGATTTTGCTTAAAGGCTGCCAACAGTTTGTCCGCCTCGGTATAATCATTGCTTTTTATGGCATTGTTCAAGGACATGAGGTAATAGGGCAAGGCATTTTTAATGAAACTGGAATATAGGGAATCGGACACTTGATATTGACCACCGCGGTATTCAATGGCAGATACCCATTTATTGTTCTCATCGTTCAATAGTGGGAATATCTTCAGGATCTGGCCACTCAATGCCTGGTCCAAAAGACTTAAGCGTATGTTGGCATCCTTAAAGTCCTGCTCAAATTTATTGGGGTTGTTCGTGGCCGTTGCCTCCCTAAGGAAAGGCTCTAGCTTATACCGTCCTTTTTCATCGAAGAAATCTATGGCCTTCACATATTTCTGTCCTTCGGGAACACCGATAATCTTACGTATACTGTCGTTCTCTGTTTTTTTGTCCAAGGCAATGAACTCAACATTATACCATAAGGCCGGATTCAGCATCATGGACAGGAAAACTTGATCGGCATTCATTTTGCCGTATGTATCCTTTAAGCTTAGTTTTCGAAGTAATTCAGAGGAAAAGGTGTTAATGGGCTTCATCCTACCCCCTTCATCCTGTATCACCAATTTCCCGAATAGTTCCGCATGTTCCGCATCTACTATATTAGCTGCCAAAACAGAGTCCATTTCCCGTTGCGTGGGCGTTTTGGAATGGTCATGGCCATCATTACCGTTATGGGTCTGGGCAAAGGAATTCAGTGAAAGCCCAAAAACAAGGATTACGGTCATAGCGGCCTTTTGCGCCTTTATTTTTTCCAAGGCTGCCGTCAAATCCTTAAAACGTGTTTTTCCAAAGAACATAATCCCCAAGAGTCCGGCATACAAAAGAAAATAACCGATATAACTTATCCAAGTGCCCCAAAAATCATGATTTACGGATAGCGTGGTCCCCCGTTCGTCAGAATCGAAACCAGATTGGAAGAAACGGTATTTTTTATGGTCCAAAACATGGTTCATATAAATATCGTAATCAAATGGGCGTTCATCCTCAATTGTCACCTTGCTCATAAACGAGGCATAGCCCTTCTCTGTTCCTGGATATTTCTCGGCAATAAAGTCATTCAATTTTATACTAAAGGGAAGTTTATACACTTTTGACCCATAGGCCATGGAAAACCCTAATCCACCTACATTTATCTTCTCGGAAAAATTCGATGACCCCCTACCCCCCAATAGTTTTTGTTGTACGGTCTCCCCATTGGTGCTCACTTCGACCACCAAGGCATCTTGACTCATTGGTGTCACTTCCGGGTCAGGGATCTTCACGATACCATAAGTACCTTTAACCATAGGTTCGGGAATCACGAATTGCATTCCGGCCGTATTGTACAGCGATCTTAGTTGGAGTGTCTGCAAACTATCCTTCAGCAAAACGCCTTGAAATTTATCGGCCATTCGCATAAAACTACCCTCAAATGGTGATTTTATCCGATATGTACTATCGTTGGCAAAAATATTTATGGCCCCTTCGGTCTCTTTGTTCAGGGAAACCAATATGTTATGTATGTTGGCCACTTTGCCGTTTTCCAGGAAATGTTCGTGACGTTGGCCGTCACCAGCCTCAACGATCTTAAGGTATTCCTTACCATTTTCATCCAAGACCAGACCTCTTTCGGCCCCTTTGATAAAACCAACATAAGAAATGGTCACTGGTTGCCCGTTAAAATCATTATGCCAAGGCAAATTCGACTTTAAGGCCTCTGGGGTTACGATAAGGTCATCCTCCAATACTTTTCTTCGGGGCTCCCCATTGATCTCTCCATCTATGTTCACCGTAAGAAAGGTCTTGTCCGAATAGAATACATTCTCTGAATGTCCCTCCCGAATGGGCATCATCCCCTCAAAACTGATATATCGGGTCACAAAAGCCCCAAGAATGATCAGTATCCATGACAGGTGCAAAAGCAGTACAGGCCACTTCTCCTTTCTAAAAAGTCTATATCTAGATATGTTGCCTATAAAATTAATGACAAATAATACCATGATCAGTTCGAACCATGTCGTATTATATATCCAGATTCGGGCTGTATCCGTACTATACCAGTTTTCGATAAAAGTACCGAAGGCCATGGCTGTTGCAAAAACCAGAAACAATACCGCCATTAAGCGGGTAGAGAAGAATATTTTTTTGAATAAATCTTTCATAAGGGCATCATAACTAATTTAAGGTGTCGCAAAAATAAGGTATTTTGAATACAATGAAGATGCTTTCCAACATAGCCCCATTTTTTTCGCCCCCTTGTTTATCTTTCCCTTTTTATGCAGGGAATCCATCAGATTATTACCATATACGGAGTACAGCTTCGATACTTCCTAAATTGCTTCAACAAGAATAATTATATCACTATTTTCGCAGTATGATCAACGTTGTAATCCTAGGAACGGGTAATGTGGCCAAACATCTATTTGATGTCTTCATGGCACATGAAGGGATAAAAGTCGTACAGGTCTATGGTCGTAACCACAAAGCCCTGTCCTCTTTTGGAAAACATACAAAAACCACTTCGGAGACATCCAGGATAATCCCTGCCGATATTTATATCCTGGCCATCAGTGATGGTGCCATAGCCGAAATATCAAGTCGTTTGGATTTAAAAGAAGGGTTATTGGCCCATACCTCCGGAAGTATCTCAATGAAATCATTACCGAAAAAGAATAGACGTGGGGTCTTCTACCCGTTACAGACCTTTACCGTGGGCAGAACGGTCGATTTCAAGGAAATACCAATTTGTATTGAGGCAGAAAACGATAGCGACCATGCCTTATTGGAACAATTGGCCTCGACCATATCGGGGAAAGTCGTCCCCATGGACTCAAAACAAAGGAGATCATTGCATTTGGCGGCTGTTATGGCAAATAACTTCACCAATCACATGTATTATCTGTCCAATGAATTTTGTGGGCAAAAAAATATCCCTTTCGATTTATTACATCCGCTGATCAAGGAAACCTCAAATAAAATCGAAGACCTTGCCCCTTATGATGCCCAAACAGGGCCGGCCCGTAGGAATGATAAAAAAACCCTTAAAAAGCATTTGGCCCAATTAAAGAACAAGAACCACAAAGAATTATATAGCGTATTGAGCAAATCTATAAGAAAGACCTATGGAAAAAAATTATAAGCAATACCTGAAGGATATCACCACCTTCGTTTTTGATGTTGATGGTGTTTTTACCGATGGTTCCGTTTTGGTAACCTCACAAGGTGAATTATTGCGTAAGATGAGTGTAAAAGATGGCTTTGCCCTTAAAACAGCCATAGATAAGGGCTATAATGTATGTATCATAACAGGGGGTACCAATGAAGGGGTAAAAGAAAGGTTGAAAGGATTAGGTGTAACTATATTCTATATGGGGGCACACAACAAGGCCGAACCCCTTGGCGAATATTTGAACACACATGGTATTTCCCCTAAAAATGTGCTGTATATGGGAGATGACCTACCGGACATTGCCCCCATGAAAATGATAGCCTTACCTACCTGTCCCCAAAATGCGGTACAGGAAGTAAAGTCCGTTTGCAAATATATTTCCCATATAAACGGAGGTGAGGGTTGTGTACGCGATGTCCTGGAGCAGGTCTTGAAAGTACGTGGCGATTGGTTTGAGGGTTCCAATGAAGCCAAGGCCTAAGCTATGTGGAAAGATAAATTGAAAGGCTATACCATAATCCTGGCCTCTGGTTCCCCTAGGAGAAAACGATTTTTCCAGGATATGGGCCTTGAATTTGAAATACGCTTGGGAAAAGTTGACGAGGTATACCCCCAGAATCTAAAGGGAAGTGAAATATCCGATTATCTGGCACAATTAAAAGCCAGGGCCTTAATGGACAGTTTGGCCGATAAGGAAATCCTGATCACCTCGGATACGGTTGTTTGGCACAAAGGTGTATCCTTGGCAAAACCCACCGACGAACAAGAGGCTATCGCCATGCTGGGGACCTTGTCGAACGAATGGCATGAGGTAATCACATCTGTGAGCCTCACTACCATTACCTCCCAAAAAACAGTGAACCATACGACGAATGTCAAATTCAAAAAACTGACTACTGAAGAAATCCTTTTTTATATTGAAAATCACCATCCGTACGACAAAGCTGGGGGTTATGGCATACAGGAGTGGATCGGACTCATTGGGATCGAGGAAATAAAAGGTTCTTATACCAATGTTGTTGGTCTTCCCACCCATTTGGTCTATGAAACGTTAATGGGCATTGTCGATTGACCGAATTTAAGTAGTTTTATAAAAAACAGACTTATGGAAAAATGGATAAAACCAGGATCAGCCCTTGTTCTTCTCACGATGACCATTACGCTACTTGGATCCTGCAAGGATAAAAACACCACCGACCCTGAAGATATACCGGTTACCGAGGCCGTAGAGAGGGAAGTACCCAACAAACCACTATCAAAGGAATTCAAGGATTACTGGTATTCAGGAAATGCCGAGATAACATCTTATGCCTTGGAGCAGGCCAGATATGGTGAACTTCGAAAAGGCAAGGCGGTACTCATTTATGTGACAGAACCTTTTGTAAGGGGCAAACAAGTAAAGGCCGATAAAAATGAAGCGTCCAATATTCCCGTTTTAAAGCTGAACAGCACGAAAAAGTACCTTACCGGTATTTATCCCTATTCGATAATGAGCAGTTGTTTTTATCCTATTTACGACAACCAACATGCCGTAAAAGCAACTTTTTCCGCCCAAGAATGGTGTGGACAGGTATTTACTCAATTGAACAATCGGGAGAAATACAACGTAAAGTCGTTTTCCTATTTTGAGAAGGAAGGGGACAAGGAGATAACCTTGGAAAAAGATGTCCTTGAGAATGAACTTTGGAATAAAATCAAGATCGACCCCTCCAACTTGCCCCTTGGGGATTTCAAAATGATCCCCTCATTGGAATATAGCACAATATCACACATAGCATTGAAGCCCTATAAGGCAAATGCCACATTAACCGTGGACAACGGGACCAATACATATATAATAAAATATCCCGAATTGGAAAGAACACTGGAGATCCATTTCTCATCTACCTTCCCCTACTCGATTGAGGGTTGGACGGAATCCTTTACAAGTGGCTTTGGGGACAAGGCCAAGACCATGGTTTCCAAGGCAACTAGGATCAAGACCTTAAAGACCCCCTATTGGCAACAAAATGGGAATGACCATCTACCCTTACGCGATACTTTAGGGCTTTAATCGCAGGGCGATAACCAAAAATGGTTTAATTTCCCGAGGCCTGGCTCGAAACGATAAAAGTTTTTTCGGAAGCATACCTTACACCTTTGGACCAAGGTTATTGATCGTGAAGGGATCCATGAATCCCAACGACGGCCATACCCCGTCATAGACTTCATAATCTATCATCTTGTTAAAAAAATGTAAATATTGTCTGTAGGCACTATATCTTTATATCTTTGGAAACCACCTAAAACAAAAACATGCAAAAGTTATTGGCATCCTTTATAGGAATCCTTTTTTTATGTAACATCTCCCTTGCACAAATGCATGAAAAAAATTCATCTTCAAATATTTACCATGCAATCCTAAAATTGAATTTTTTGGGGTCCGCGTTGTATATAGCTGCCCACCCCGATGATGAAAATACAAGATTGATCGCATATCTCTCAAATAAGGAAAAAGCCAGAACTGCCTATTTATCCCTTACCCGGGGAGACGGGGGGCAAAATCTTATCGGGCCTGAGTTGCGGGAACTTTTAGGGGTCTTGCGAACACAGGAGCTTTTAGCCGCCCGTCGTATTGATGGGGGCGAACAGTTTTTTACCCGGGCCGTCGATTTTGGATATTCAAAACATCCAGATGAAACTTTGGATATTTGGAATAAAGAAGCCGTTCTTGGCGATGTTGTTAGGATAATACGCAAGTTCAAACCTGATGTGATCATTAATAGGTTCGACCATAGAACACCCGGGGCTACCCATGGCCACCATACCTCTTCGGCCATGTTAAGCCTAGAGGCCTTTGACCTAGCGGCAAACCAAAGTTCCTACCCCGATCAATTAAAGAAATTGGACGTATGGCAACCTTCAAGATTGTTCTTCAACACCTCATGGTGGTTTTACGGGAGCAAGGAAAAATTCAAGGCTGCCGACAAAACAAGAATGCTAGGTTTTGATATTGGGGTTTACTATCCCATGTTAGGTGTCTCGAACAATGAAATTGCCTCATTGACAAGTAGCCAACATCGGTGCCAAGGTTTTGGGAGATTGAATATGCGGGGAAGTGAGATGGAATATATTGAATTATTAAAAGGAGATATGCCCACAGATAAGAGCAATATATTCGATGGTATAGACACAACGTGGTCCCGTGTTGAGGGTGGCAAGGCAATTGGGGATATCCTTTACGAGATCGAAGAGAACTTCAATTTCAAAAACCCCTCAATACATATCAAAAAATTAGTGCAGGCGTACAACTTGATACAGGAAATCCCGGATACCCATTGGAGGGACCTAAAATCAAAAGAGTTAAAAACAATAATCACATCGATTACGGGATTGTATCTAGAGGCCTCCTCTGCAAATGCCTTTGCCAACCCCGGTACTACCGCCGATATCAATATTGAAGTATTGAATCGAAGTAAAGCCGACATAAAACTAAAATCCATTGTAATCGGGGATACCATGGCCAAGGAAAAGGACTTGACCCTTTCCCATAATGACAAGAAAGAACTTAAGCTCACACTACCAATTCCTGAAAACAGTCCTTATACAAGCCCCTATTGGTTGAACGAGAAGGGTACCTTGGGTATGTATACGGTTGAAGACCCGGATTTGATAGGGAACCCGGAGACGGCAGTAGCCTTCCAGGCAAGGTTCAATTTGGAAATTGAAGGGTACCCAATAACCATCAATAAAGCTGTCGTGCACCGCTACTCCAAACCAGATTATGGTGAATTATATCGTCCTTTCGATATTTTACCCGAAGCTACGGCCCATTTTCAAGACAAGGTAATGATCTTCTCCGATAGCCAACCCAAGAAGGTACCTATTACCATTACGGCCCATCAGGACAATATTAAAGGGGAGGTTGTTTTTTCCCATTCCAAAGGTTGGAAGGTAGATCAGGAAAGTAGGCCTTTTGAAATCTCCAAAAAAGGCGATGAACATATTGTCACATTTGAATTGACCCCACCGGAAAACGAGGATGGGAATTCCATAACCCCCATAATCAAGGTACATGGAAAAGAAATATCAAAAGAACTGGTAACCATAGCTTACGACCATATACCCACACAGTCGGTCTTATTGCCGGCAGAAGTGAAAGTCGTACGTTTAAACATACAAAAAATCGGGGAACATATCGGTTATATAAACGGTGCAGGTGACAAAGTACCGAAAAGTCTGGAACAAATTGGTTACCAGGTACATATGATAGACCCCAGTTCAATAAATGCCGAGACACTCAGCAAATACAGTGCGATTGTCGTGGGGATACGGGCATATAATGTAGTACCGGAAATGAAGTTCAAGCAAAAATATCTTTTTGATTATGTATCGAATGGCGGCAACTTGATCCTACAGTACAATACGATAGGAAGGAACGATGAACAATACGGGGATATAGCCCCTTTTCCCTTGAAATTGTCAAGGGACAGGGTTACCAATGAGAATTCCAAAGTCGGGATTATTGCAAGAGACCATGAATTGGTGAATTACCCCAACAAGATAACATATAAGGATTTTGAGGGATGGGTACAGGAACGTGGACTTTATTTCCCCAATGAATGGGACAATCATTTTACCCCGATACTATCGATGAACGATAAAGGCGAGACACCAAAAAATGGAGGTCTTTTGATCGCACCCTACGGAAAAGGTAATTATATTTATACGGGACTTAGTTTTTTCAGGGAGTTGCCAACAGGTGTTCCCGGGGCCTATAAACTATTTGCGAATATGTTATCTGTCGGCAAAAAGCATGTTGGACATATTCCCAAAATAAAGGATTGATTATGCATGACCGCCTTATTTGGAAAAAAGAATATACACTTGTGTTGATATTGAATATCATTTACATTTTGATTTTTAATTATATAATGACCGCTTTTACGTAATATGGGGACTATAGATTGGGTAATTCTCTCAGGGACACTTTTGTTCATCGTCGCCTATGGTGTTTGGAAGACCCGGGGAAATAAGAATGTGGATGATTATGTAAGAGGTGGTGGCCAATCCAAATGGTGGACGATAGGCCTTTCCGTTATGGCTACACAAGCCAGTGCCATTACTTTTTTATCCACACCCGGGCAAGCATTCCATGATGGGATGGGCTTTGTACAGTTCTATTTCGGATTGCCCTTGGCCATGATAACCATCTGTCTCGTCTTTGTTCCGATATACCATAAACTAAAGGTGTATACGGCCTATGAGTTTTTAGAAAAACGTTTTGATATAAAAACAAGGTCGCTAGCGGCAATCTTGTTTTTGATACAGCGGGGCTTGGCTGCGGGCATAACGATTTTTGCCCCCTCTATTATTCTTTCTGCCGTTCTTGGCTGGGATCTGCGAACCTTGAACATCATAATCGGTACTTTGGTAATCATCTACACTGTTTCAGGTGGGACCAAGGCGGTGAGTATAACCCAAAAACAACAAATGTTCATTATCATCACCGGAATGTTCATGGCATTTTTCTTTATCTTAGGGTACCTACCCAACGATATAGGGTTGGGCAAGGCCTTAAAAATTGCTGGCGCCAGTGACAAACTCGATATTCTTGATTTTAGCTTCAACACAAAAAGCAGATATACTTTTTGGAGTGGTATTACCGGTGGATTGTTTTTGGCATTGGCCTATTTCGGGACCGATCAAAGTCAGGTCCAGCGATACTTATCCGGGAAATCGGTACGGGAAAGCCAATTGGGCCTTATTTTTAATGGGGTCCTAAAGATTCCCATGCAATTTTTCATTCTATTGGTCGGGGTAATGGTTTTTGTTTTTTATCAGTACAACCCTTCTCCTTTGAATTTCAACCCTGCTGCCACAAAAGTGATCCTGGATTCGGAATATGCAGATGATTACAAGGTCCTGCAAAAACGCCAAGTTGAATTGGAATCAGAAAAGGCGATCGCACAAAACAAATTCATCTTAGCACTTGACATCAAGGAATTCACGGCTATCGAAGCGGCCAAAGCACAGATAATGAACATCAACAAAAGGGATAGCACCAATAGGGTGGCCGCAAAAGCACTGATCAAACTGGCTGACGACTCCGTTGAGACCAATGACAAGGATTATGTGTTCATACATTTTATCCTCAATAACCTGCCCACGGGACTGATCGGTTTGTTGTTGGCGGTTATCCTGTCTGCTGCCATGTCCTCCACGGCATCAGAGCTGAACGCACTGGGTACTATAACAGCCTTGGATCTCTATAAACGCAATAAAACCTCAAAAAACCTATCTGACAAGCACTACGTCATGGTTTCAAGGGGCTTTACACTCATGTGGGGCATAATCGCTATTATTATAGCTTGTATAGCGCATCTTTTTGATAATTTAATACAATTGGTGAATATCATAGGGAGTATATTCTATGGGAATGTCCTCGGTATCTTCCTTTTGGCATTCTTCTTTAAATATGTCAAGGGCAATGCGGTATTCATCGCTGCGATATTGACACAGGTATTGGTCTGTATCATCTATTATAACCTGATACATATATACCCCGCAGGACAGGAAAAATTAGGTTACTTATGGCTGAACTTCATTGGGACGGCACTTGTCATCTTCTTTGCCCTTTTGTTCGAGGCTTTTGATAGGTTGTTGGGAAAACCACCCATTCAGACATGGTAGTCCTTAAACCAAAACTATCCTATCGCAGTACCGCTCGAATACCCAAAAGCATATTGACAAAGTATTTTTGACAGGGAGCCCCTTATTACAGAGGTTTTATAACATAGCTGAAAGAGTAATTTCCTGGTTTGATCTGATATTTATCCAAGGCCATTAATCCCCAACTGTTGTCCCCACCAACACCCATTTGCCCAAAGTCAATATTGATATTGACCAAATTGCGCTTTACGATATCAATGGTATGCCGTTGCTGTTTGCTTTCCCCCGCGTCAAAATCATTATTGTATTGATGGTGTGCACTAAAATCGAACAACTGCGGTGCGTAGATCTTTATACCCTTACCTTTATCATTAGCAAAAGTGACCCACCTTGTATCCGATCTATTGCCATTCTCCTGTGGACGAATATAGGGATAGTACAAATCATCAACAGATGCCTCATACCTGCCAACCAACGCCGCCGTTTTACGATCCTGATAATTCTCATGTGGCCCCCTACCATACCAATGCACTTTCTGGTATTCATCACCGATGATAAAGTTGGTTCCGAATCTTGGCAATACCGGTGATTCTTCCGAGACACCCGATAACTGTGCAGTAACCTTGATTTCGCCTTGATCATTGATATCGTGGATAATACTTACCCTTGCTTGGTTGGCGAGTCCGTAATCCGATCTTAATCGAATTATGCCATTTTCAATTTTAAAGGTATTCGTGCTTAATTCCAAGGCATCGACTACCTGTTCGTCGTTAATCGAATTGATAGTGACTTTCAATAATTTCTGATTTTCGGTATTATCTTTCCAAATACCTAGCTTTTTCGGCATATTATACCCAAAATCATTGTCAGTCGTTGCCCTCCAGAAATTTGCGGTAATACCTTTGAGTAGAATATTGCCATTGCCATAGTCAATGGAGACCAACTCCCCTTTTTTGGTATCGAATCGAACCTCAAAACCTTTTCCTGTAATTATAACATCATTCTTTTGGGAAACGACCCCGAGTCCATCGTACTTATTTTTCTTTATGAATTTCCCCGGGGTATATGATGTAAGTTGAAATTGCCCATAGGCCATTAAATGATGTGCAGGTATAAGGGCACTTGCCGATTTGGTGTACCCATAAAGATTCAGGAGACGTTCAGCTTTTGGATCATCCAACTTTGGCAGATCGATTGTTATTGTTCTTGAGTCCCGTGGGGAAACATCCAAGGTAGGGAGCTCCCCTGAAGCGATCTCCGTTCCATTTTCGAACAATTTCCAAGCAAACCCAAATTGGCTCAAATTCGTAAAATCATAGCCGTTATATATTTTAACGGTACCTGTGTTGCCCTTATCGGCAATAAATTTCACATATTGGTACACTTTCCTTACCTCGTGCAAGGACGGATGGGGTGTCCTATCGGGGTTTACCAGCCCGTTAAGGCAAAAGTTACCATCATTTTGGAAGTCCTTTCCTCCCAGATCACCTCCATAGGCCCAATATTCCCGGCCATTTTCCGTTTTGGTCAGCAATCCTTGATCTACCCAATCCCAGATAAACCCGCCCTGTAGGACATCATATTTTTCAATGGTGTCCCAATATTCCTTTAGATTACCGACACTGTTACCCATTGCATGGGCATACTCACATTGGATCAAGGGTCTTTTGGGGTTGTTTTCGGCATATTTTACCATATCGGGAATACGCATGTACATCGGAGCCTGTATATCGGTATTTTCGTATCGTATGGCTCCTTCATACTGCACAGGGCGTGTTGTATCGTGACTCTTCAGCCAGGCATAGGTCTCAAGGAAATTAGCCCCGTTACCGGACTCATTACCCAAGGACCAAGTAATGATGCTAGGATGGTTCTTGTCCCTTTCATACATGCGTATGGTGCGGTCCAAGTGCATGGCCTTCCATTGTGGAAGGTAGGCGGGATGTATTTTCTGGGCCTCCAGGTTTTCATCCAAGCCCTGATTGGTAGCCCCCATTCCGTGTATTTCGATATTGGCCTCGTCAATAACATAAAATCCATATTTGTCGCACATTCTATAAAAGTGTGGGTTCTTTGGGTAATGGCTACAACGAATGGCATTGAGGTTATTTCGCTTCATTACCGTAAGGTCCTTCAATGTAAGCTCTTCGGTGACCACATGCCCTGTCTTATCATTATGGTCATGAAGGTTTGCCCCTTTTAATAGCACAGCCTTACCATTTACCAAAAATTGGCTGTTCTTTATCTCTATTTTCCTGAAACCAACTTTTACCGAGGTTGCCTCCGAAACCGAACCATCACTATTGATCAGGCTGACCAACAAGTCATAGAGATTTGGGGTTTCGGCATTCCAGGTCCTTACGTTCGGTATCTCTTTTTCAAAAACCAATTGAACGGAGCCTGTCCCACCCTCTACTTCTTGTACTGCCGAATAGACTTCGGTATCACCATCCAATAATCCCACTTCCACCTGTACAGGTTTATCCTCAGCAGCTTGGTCTATTTTTAATTGCAGTTCGAACAGACCATTCTTATAATCGTTGCCCAATTCCGCAGTCACCCTAAGATCCCTTAAGGTCGTTTTTGGCGTAGCATAAACATAAACATCACGGTCTATACCACTTAATCTCCAAAAATCCTGATCTTCCAGATAACTTGCATCTGACCAACGCAACACCTGTACGGCTATCGAGTTCTTACCGGTCTTGGCCAGTTCCGTAATATTATATGCGGCGGGAGTCTTGCTTCCCTCATTATATCCTACCATCCTTCCATTAAGCCAAATATACATGGCGCCACTAACACCTTCAAAATGAAGGTATATTTCCTTATCGCCCCATGCTTCCGGAATCTCAAATTCACGTTTATAGCTACCTACAGGATTAATTTCATGGGGTATATAGGGTGGGTTTGCCGGAAACATATACGTGACATTGGTATAAAAAGGAATGCCATATCCCTGTATTTCCCAATTGGAGGGTACCGATATCGTATCCCATCCGGAAATATCAAAATCATTTTTATAGAAACCAACAGGTCTTTCCATAGGGTTCCCTGCATAATAAAAATCCCAATTGCCGTTTAACGATCGGTATAAGGGGGATTGTTCCCAACTTTCGTTCGCAAGGGCATCCTCCTTATTGCCATACCTATAAAATGAAGCAACGGGAGCTTCCCTGTTGATCTCGAATACCTCTGGGTCTTCCCATTCGGGATTTTCCCATTTTTCAGCGGTATATACGGATTTTTCAATTGTTCTGCCACAGGAGAGTACAAATGCCAGAATTACGGAATAAAGGATAGGTTTGTACATGGTTGGTTATTTATGGAATTCATTAAACTTATTCAAATTTTTTCGGCTTGCCAGAAAATTTCCGTTTTCTGCCCTGTTCTCGTCTTTCTTTACTTCCGTGACCCTGCCATGCAACTTTTCAACAGAACAAAAAACCACTGATTTTCGCTTAAACCCAAAAAGTCTAAACGAACTCTCTATCAAAAATACTATTTAACAAGCTAAAATAAGGATTTAGGCCATAAAAAAAGCCCTGACGTAATCAGGGCCTTTGTATCCTTACATGCAGCAATTACATTGCGCCCCATTCTTTTAGGGATTCCTTGTTCATTTTAACGTAACCGGCATTACCTGCCGCCTCAGCTGCTGCCAAAGATTTTTTTGCCGTGGCAATAGCTCCTTTCTTATCACCTGCCTTGGCCTGTATCAAAGATTGTTGTCGCAATTGCCAATAAGCGGGTTCTTTGATCATTGCCATGGCCTTGTCCATAAATTCCTTGGCCTTATTGATATCCTTGTCCGTTGATGAATAATAGACGGCAGCAGCATAGTAATCGTTGGCACTAGGGCCATTAAGTACTTTTTCTATGTTTTCCATTACCGTGGTATCGGTAGGTACCTCGAATTTCACACCTACATAGGTGTTTTCCCAAAGCATACCCAATGTAGCGGCATCATTACTTATTTCATCGATTACGATCATAAAGGATTCAACACCTATCGGCATGGCCTGAACCCCTACCGTTGTCTTTAAAGCTACCTTACTCTCATCCCATTTTTTTGGCTTGCCCCAATTATTGGTATCTGAATAAAAAATCACTTCCCAAGAAGATTTCCCTGGTTTGGTATAAATGGCATATGAACCTGCCTTAAGTTCTTGGCCATCAATAGTAACATCGGTACTGAAATCGATAGTGGTGTTCTTGTTTGCCCCTGTTCTCCATATCTTACCATAAGGCACCAAATCACCGAAGATAGTCCTGCCGCGCATTGCCGGTCTTGAATAAGCTATGGTTACATCGGTCAAGCCAACTGTTTGGATCAATGTTGAGGATGGACTCGGTTGTGGCGTCTTTATCTGGGCTTCAATTGAAAAGGAAGCTAAGGCCACACATACTAATACTAGGATTTTTTTCATTACTATATGTTTATTTTCCCCAAAGCTATATATAAACCCTTGCCACAAGTGTTAACAAATTCCTAAATGATGGAAATCTGGAAATCAGTGGGCCATAAAAGCCTTGGAGAGTACTTTATCGCCCAAATAAATAGTAAGATAATATACCCCTGGTTCCAAGTAGGTTTCGTCCAAAACTGTATTTTTTATGTCGGCGCCCAATGTAAATTGGACCATTTTTCCCGAGGTATCAAAAACAGCCCGGGCCAGGATTGGTTTGTTGGAGACCAGGTCATATTGAAGTTTTCCCAGGTTATAGGAACCATAGATCAACAAACGATCATCATCGTACCCTATACTGGGGTCGTCTTCCTCATTTTCCATTTCATCGATTGTCCCATTATCTACTTTAAATTGGATAGCGTATAGCATTGGGTCTAGATATATGCCCAGTTCTTGTCGTTCAAACTGTTCCGTACCAATGAAATAGCGCTGTGGGCCAACGGTTGTAATCGCCTCAGCCTGTGCAGAACCGATTCCCAAAGGTATCCGCTCTACTGTATCACCAAAAATCGACGTACCCGTAATATCCCTACTTCTTAGAACAAATGGTTCCAATGTGCTTGAATAGGCAATCAACAACAGATCATTTTGTTGTTCATCATAAGTGGCCCCGGCAACCAAACCGTTCGTAGCGTATGATGCTACTTTTTCCGCCACATGGTTTCCTGCTTCCTTGGGTATGCTATATACTACGGTGCCCTCTGATATCCATTGTTTTGTGAACAACAGCAGTTGGTCATTGTAGACCGTTAAAGCTTCGGCATCCCAGTCACTTTTTCCGTTATCAATGTAATCTTTTTGGTCCCCGTAACTAAAATGGATGGTTTCTGCCGTAACTTCATCCCCACTGTTAAAATCATCCTTTGAAATTTTATAGATTGAAAGATCGGTTCGTATTCCCGAATAATTGCCAATATCGGCCACATAGATAAAAGCATCATCCTGGGCGAGATCTTCCCAATCGATATTCGTCCCGTTCAGGACAGATACCTTTCTGGTTACTTGCATGGTCAGCGTATCCAAGACATAAAGTATTGGCTCATTGCCCGAATCATTAAGGGAAACCAAACTTCCATTGTAGAATATATGTCCGGAATTTTCCAATAATTCCTTAGGCATTTGACCTACCTCCCCTATACTTGTTTGGGCATTCCCCCAAAAATACGTCAGCATCAATATAATTGTCAGTACAGTTGTTCCCATAGTAATTTCCAATACGTCAATGTACAAAATTGAAATGAAATGAACTTCCTTATACCGTTCCATCATTTTATACTTTTGTCGAACACGATCCACCACCCCCATGAAACACTATCAATCACACTCTTTGGCCATCCCAATGGCCATACAACAACACTGGACATAAACCCCATAAGGGAAAAGAATACATTATTGATAAGTAATTCCCGTAGAGTTGGATTTTTTAGCCTATCGTCATGGAAAAACCGCAATGTTTTCGTAGCTTCCCAAGCAGGGAAAGGGAAAAGGAAAGGAGCGATAACACAAGTACATCCTTCAAAGAAGGTGGGGGAAACAAGGAATATGGCCAAAATCACCAAGTCCCCTATCAATTCGGAAAATTTCTGGACAGGCAGGTATTGGATAAAGTACCATCAACCCCCAATATAAATCAATATGGAGAAAAAAATATCGGTTTTTTGGTTTAGAAGGGATTTATGCCTCGAGGACAACATAGGGCTTTCACAAGCACTGAAGCTATCATCCCGTGTTCTCCCAATTTTCATATTCGATAGGGAGATAATATCCCAACTACCCGAAATTGATGCCCGGGTCACCTTTATCCACGAAACCATCTCCAAAATCAATTCGGAACTAAAAAAGGAATTCAACAGCTCCATGGGGGTTTATTTTGGAAGACCCCTTGAAATATTCGGGAAACTGATCGTGGATTTCGAGATCGAGGCCATTTATACCAATCGTGATTATGAGCCTTATGCCCTAAAGCGGGACAAACAAATAAAAGAATTCCTTACGGGTAAGGGCATTCTTTTCCACACCTACAAGAACCAGGTTATTTTTGAAAGGGACGAGGTCGTGAAAGCTGATGGGAATCCCTATGTGGTATACACCCCGTACAAGAACAAATGGAAGGAAAAATTCCATGCCGATAATCCCTTGAAACAGATTGATGGTTACCCGACTATCAACAATTTCATACAGGACCGGGAACTGCCCTTTCCTACCTTAGGGGAGTTGGGATTTAAGGAATCAGCCATAAAAGTACCCGATTATGTAGTATCCGATGACCTGATCGACCATTATGGGGCAACAAGGAACTTTCCGGCCAAAACCAATGGGACTTCCAGGATCGGCCCACATTTAAGGTTCGGAACGGTCTCCATCCGCAATATTTTAAAAAAGGCCATTACATCGAAGAACGAGGTGTTCTGGAACGAATTGATATGGCGCGAATTCTTTATGCAGATTCTTTGGCATTTCCCCAGGACAGTGAACAATGCCTTTAAACCCAAATATGACCGTATTGTCTGGCGGAATAATGGGGAGGAGTTCGAAAAATGGAAAAACGGTCAGACCGGATACCCCTTGGTTGATGCAGGAATGCGCCAACTTAATGAAACCGGCTATATGCATAATCGTGTACGAATGTTGGCGGCCAGTTTTCTCTGCAAGCATTTATTGATCGACTGGCGTTGGGGCGAAGCTTATTTTGCCGAAAAGCTATTGGACTTTGAATTAAGCTCCAACGTAGGCAATTGGCAATGGGCTGCTGGTAGCGGTGTGGATGCTGCCCCTTATTTTCGCATATTCAACCCGACCACACAAATAAGGAAATTCGACAAACAACAAGCCTACATCAACCAATGGGTTCCCGAAGTACAGGGATTGGGCCACCCGACCAAGATGGTAGACCATAAGGCGGCCAGGGAGCGTTGCCTTAAGGTATATAAGGAAGCCCTTGGGTAGGACATTTTCATTATATCTGAATAACAAAGATATTGTACGGAAAAAACCGTAAACAAATATCCATCATTTATGGATATACTCTTTTTTGAACAAAGCCAACCTCTGGTCAGACCCTTGTGATTTTTGCGCCAATCGCCCGTAAACGGGTGTCGATATCCTCATAACCACGATCGATCTGTTCAATATTATGTATCGTAGAGGTTCCTTTGGCGGACAATGCCGCGATCAAAAGGGAAACCCCCGCCCTAATATCGGGCGACACCATGGTAGTGGCCTTCAATTTCGATTTGAAATCATGGCCGATAACAGTCGCCCTATGGGGGTCGCATAAAATAATCTTTGCGCCCATGTCTATCAACTTGTCCACAAAGAACAAGCGACTTTCAAACATTTTCTGGTGGATAAGCACCTCCCCTTTTGCCTGGGTGGCCATTACAAGGATAATACTCAAAAGGTCAGGTGTAAGCCCTGGCCATGGTGCGTCGGAAACCGTTAATATGGATTCATCCATAAAACTCTGTATTATGTAGCCATCCTTGTGCTCTGGAATATGGATATCATCCCCTTTCCTTTCTATGGTGACTCCCATTTTTCGAAATACGGAAGGTATTTGCCCCAAGTCGTCCCAACTTACGTTCTTGATCGTCAATTCACTTTTTGTCATAGCGGCCATTCCGATCCAGCTTCCTATCTCGATCATATCGGGCAACATCGTATGCTCCGTGCCCCCTAATTGGTCAACTCCTTCTATGGTTAAAAGGTTGGAGCCGATTCCGGAGATCTTGGCCCCCATACGATTCAACATCTTACATAGCTGTTGTAGGTAAGGTTCACATGCGGCATTGTAGATGGTGGTCTTCCCTTCCGCCAGTACCGCTGCCATTACAATATTGGCAGTACCCGTAACAGAAGCCTCATCAAGCAACATATAAGTGCCTTTGAGTTTTTCGGCCTCTACCCCATAAAAATGTTCTTCCTTATTATACCTGAATTTCGCCCCCAGGTCGATAAAACCCAGAAAATGGGTATCCAATCTTCTACGACCGATCTTATCACCCCCTGGCTTAGGAATATAGCCTTTGCCAAAACGGGCCAACAATGGTCCAACGAGCATGATCGACCCCCTTAATCCACTACCATCTTTCTTGAACTGGCCGGATTGTAAATAATCAAGGTTTATGTCATCGGCCTTGAAAGTATAGGAGCCCTTGCCCTTCTTTTGGATCTTCACTCCCAAATCCTCCAACAGGGTAATAAGTTTATTGACATCGAGAATGTCCGGAATGTTGTTGATCGTAACCTTTTCCTTGGTCAAAAGCACTGCACATAGAACCTGCAACGCCTCATTCTTGGCTCCCTGAGGGGTTATTTCCCCAGATAACCGGTGGCCACCTTCAATTTTAAATGTTCCCATTTAGGGTTGAGACTATTTTAGTACCGCTTTTTACCACGATTATTGTTTCTTTGGTTTTTCTTTCCTGTATTACTACTACGGGGGTTCTTGGCTACCCTGTTCTTAAGGAATTGGCCACTATCGGTAAGATTGCCCCCTTCTTTGGCAAGGTCTATTTGACCATCGCTAAGTTCATATAAGTGATCGTATATCACTTTATCATCTACCGTGTCCTTGTTCCAGTTCAGGTAACATTTTTTCATGTGGTTGGCAATGGCATACTCAAGGCCATCGCGCATATCGCCTTTGTCCCACTGCACCGCAACATCGATCATTCGTTTTATGTTATTACCATAAAAACGGTATTTTGGGAAATTTTGTGGGTATCCAAGGGGTTCCGGCCTCTGCTGCAACACTTCCTTGGAAGTAATTGGAAAAGGGGAATCAACATCCAATTTAAAATCGGACATAATGAACAATTGATCCCATAGTTTATGCTGAAAATCAGGCACATCCCTTAAATGGGGCTGCATATTACCCATAACACTGATAATGGCTTGGGCCACTTTGTTCCGCTCATCACGATCTTCTATTGAAACGGCATGGTTCACCATTTTTTGGAAATTGCGACCGTATTCCGGAATTATGAGCTTTTCACGTTCTGTATTATACTCTAGGTTTTCTACTAAATTCAAATCTTAAGTTTTAATGCTATTAAAGCACGATAGGAAGTATTTTTATTAACGGGTGCAAAATAAGAAAATTATGCTGTATTTGCTATTTTTATAAGGATATAACCCCTTCAATCGCACCAACTTCGATATATTTTTCAATCACAGCATCGGGGTTCTCTAGGTTTACCCGTATCGAAAGACTGGTATATTTACCGTTTTTTGATAGTTTGGAATCGATGACGGCCCCTAGATTATTGAATATGGAATGTATCCGACCGATCTTGCCCTCATCCGTCAATACAATGAATTTGTATAGGTAAAAAGAGGGCCATTGGGTGCTTTCCTCCAACTGAATCCGCAACCGCGAATAAAATTCTTTTGGGTTTTCTGTGTTCATTGTTACAATTTTATGCAAATATAAGGCTTCAACAACAATTTTATAATAGCCCTGTATTCCGTATTTTTACATCCTTAACACGAAACAATTGAAAGCAAAGAAAATTGTAATCACCGGAGGCCCCAGTACAGGCAAGACATCGGTCATCGAGCAGTTGGAGAACGATGGCTTCCATTGTTTACACGAGGTCATACGCGATATGACTTCGGAGGAAAAGGCCCTTGGCGATGAAATAGGAATGGCCTCGAACCCCATTGTTTCCGTCCCCGACCCCAAAAGTTTTAATTTGAATATCCTGAACGCACGTATCAACCAATATCGATCTGCACAGGAATCCACAAGGGACATTGTCTTTTTTGACCGTGGAATACCCGACGTACTAGCTTATATGGATTGTTTTCAGCAGACCTATGGGCCCGAATTCTCCGAACCCTGCCAAACCTTAAGGTACGATCATATTTTTATAATGCCCCCATGGAAAGAGATCCATGTGATGGACAGTGAGCGTTTCGAATCGTTCGAAGAGTCAATAAAGATCCATGATTGCCTGACCAGGTCCTATGCCAATTTCTCTTATGATATTACCCTTGTACCTAAAGGTAGTGTTAAGGAAAGGGTCCGGTTTATCCTTGATCACACCAATACACTATAATGCGGAAAGACCCCCAGACCATTTTAGAGCATTATTGGGAATTTGGATCCTTCAAAGGTTCCCAGAAAACAATAATAGACTCGGTATTGGCCGAAAGGGACGTACTGGCCTTACTCCCGACCGGAGGGGGGAAATCGCTCTGTTTCCAATTGCCCGCCTTGTGCAAGGAAGGTATCTGCATTGTAATATCACCCTTGATCGCCTTGATCCAAAACCAAGTCGAGGTCTTGAGGGGAAGGGGTATAAAGGCCATTGCCCTGACTGGGGGTATTCCGTTCAGCGAGGTCAATAATCTTTTGGACAATTGTTTATATGGCAATTACAAGTTCCTCTATCTATCCCCCGAAAGGTTACAGCAAGAGTTGGTCCGCAACCGTATTCAGCAAATGAACGTTACTCTTATCGCCATAGATGAGGCGCACTGTATATCGCAATGGGGACATGATTTCAGACCTGCCTATCTCGGATGTTCCACATTGAGGGAACTCCTGCCCAATACACCTATCATAGCCCTTACGGCTACGGCCACAAAGACCGTGGCAAAGGATATTGTCGAAAACCTCGCTTTGAAAGACCCTTTGATCGTTAAAGATTCATTTGCCCGCAACAACATCGCTTTCTCTGTTTCTTGGGAAGAAGACAAAAGGTATCGGTTAAAACAGCTTTGTTCGAACCTGGACCAAAGTGCCATAGTTTATGTACGTACCCGGCGTACGGCCCAGGCCTTGGCCAGCTTTCTAGAGGCGAATGGGTGTTCTGCCTCTTATTTCCATGGCGGATTGTCCAAACAAGAAAAAAGGAACCGTCTTGACCTATGGTTGGGCAACAAGGTAAAGACCATGGTGGCGACAAATGCCTTTGGCATGGGTATCGATAAGCCCGATGTGGCCTTGGTGGTACATTACCAAATCCCCGATTGTATCGAGAACTACTTTCAGGAGGCCGGTAGGGCAGGCAGGAACAATAAACCGGCACGGGCGATCTTGCTTACCAACAATAATGATATCGAACAGGTGAAAAAACAATTCCTAAGTATCTTACCCGATATCCCCTTTATCAAATTAGTATACAACAAACTCAACAATTATTTTCAAATACCCTATGGGGAAGAATCCTATGATCGATTTCAATTAAATTTCAACACATTCTGTGAGACATACCGATTAAACCCCTTGATCACCTACAATGCCTTTCGTATCCTGGACCAAAATTCGGTCTTCGCCTTGTCCGAGGCTTTTTCAAAAAAAACAACCCTACGCTTTATAACCGGTAAGGAGCGATTATTCGATTACCTTGATAAAAACCGGAATTTGGCAGTTATCGCACAAACCATATTGCGGACATATGGTGGTGTTTTCGAATTCGATACCAAGATAAACACCTTATTGGTCGCCAAAAAGGCAAAGGTCGGGGAGGATAACGTTTTGGCAGTGCTGAAAAAATTGCATACAGACCAGATTATCGAATACAGTGAACGGAACAGTGATCTCGAGATCACCTTCTTGGTTCCCAGGGAAGACGATACCACCATAAATGTATTTGCAAAAAGGGTTGAAGCCCTGAATACCTTAAAAACAAAGAATGTAGACGCCATTATTTCCTATATAAGGAACACAAAGACCTGTAGGAACCTACAATTACTGCATTATTTTGGGGAAAGCCAATCGACCGAATGTGGGCGATGTGATATCTGTAAGGCCAAGACCGAGTTAAGCGCAAACCTAATTACCTTTGTATCGGAAGAGATCATACGCCTATTGGGTGTTGGTGGAAAATCGTCCAGGGACCTTGCCGATATCCTGCCGTTTGACGGGGATATAATCCTAATCGCTTTACGGGAATTATTGGAGAACGAAAGAATCAGAATAAATACCAAAAATGAATATGAGATCACTTAACAAGAAAGATCTGGGAATCGTTTTTATGGGAACACCGGGATTTGCGGTAACCGTTCTCGATACATTGGTACAAAACGATTTTAACATTGTCGGGGTATTGACCGCACCTGACAAACAGGCCGGAAGGGGTAGAAAAATACATAAATCCGCCGTAAAAGAGTATGCGGAAAAGAAAGGGCTGACTATCCTGCAACCTATAAATCTCAAGAGCGAGGCATTTTTAGGTGAATTAAGGGCATTGAAGGCCGATCTACAGATTGTAGTGGCCTTCAGAATGTTACCTAGGGCCGTATGGCAAATGCCGGCTTATGGAACTTTCAACCTACATGCATCCTTACTACCCAACTATAGGGGTGCGGCACCAATCAACTGGGCCATTATCAACGGCGAGACAGAGACCGGGGTCACAACCTTCTTTATCGATGATAAGATAGATACTGGCGAAATGATCCTTCAGGAAAAAGTCAACATCACCAACAAGGATACTGCGGGCACCTTACATGATAAGTTAATGCACCTTGGGGCCAAGGTTGTTTTGGAAACGGTTCTAGGGATATTGAAGGGATCCGTTACCAGGACGCCCCAATCTTTCAACGCCCATCTAAAGGAAGCGCCCAAGATACACAAAGACACATGCCGAATTGACTGGAACAGCCCTTTAAAACAAATCTATGACTTTATCAGGGGGCTAAGCCCCTACCCTGTTGCTTGGACCACAATGAACAATGGCGGAGTGGAATCCTTGCTTAAAATACATAAGGCCTCAATGGAAGAGGTGGCCCACGATCTTGAGATCGGACAGATCATAAGTAGCAAAACAGAAATGAAAATTGCCGTAACGGGAGGCTACATCTGTCTTGAAGAAATCCAGTTGCCGGGAAAACGCAGGATGGAAACCCGTGATGTCCTAAACGGACTAAAATTGACAAAAACAGCCTATATGGCGTAAAGCCCCACTATCATTGGGTTATGTGGGAGGTGTAAAAAAGACCTACTTTATCAACAAACCTACTTAGTTATCAACAAAAACACCGATTTACCCTTGTTTTACTTGTGTTCACGGTAAATCCGCATAAATTTGTCCAAAGGTTAAAAATTATTTCTAAAACATTTAATTCAATTACATTATGAACAAAACAGAATTAATCGATGCAATGGCTGCTGATGCTGGCATCACAAAAGCTGCTGCCAAAAAGGCATTGGAGTCTTTCCTAGGTAATGTTGAAGGTTCTCTTAAAAAAGGTAATCGTGTATCATTGGTAGGATTCGGATCTTGGTCTGTATCCAAAAGAAATGCAAGAGAAGGCAGAAACCCATCAACTGGGAAAACCATCAAGATTGCTGCTAAAAATGTTGTTAAGTTTAAAGCAGGTGCTGATTTGGGCAAAGCGGTAAACTAATCCTATATTATCATACTTTTCAAAAAACCTTGACAGTAATGTCAGGTTTTTTTGTTTGTACTTATTTGTCTTTTATAGGAATTGTCTTATTTTAGATACATAAGAAAAACAAAAATGGTTGGCTTAAAACCACATAAAGGTACGTTACTTATCGCGGAACCCTCGTTAACAGGGGATATCTCCTTCAATAGATCTGTGGTTTTATTGGCAGAACACAACGAGGAAGGTTCTGTTGGTTTCATCCTAAACAAGCCTTTGGAGTACAATATCAATGATCTGGTCACTGAAATATCAATACCGCTTCAAGTTTATAATGGTGGCCCTGTAGAACAGGACAACCTTTATTTTATACACAAGGTTCCATATCTAATCGATAATAGCATAGAGATATCCGACGGGATTTATTGGGGCGGGGATTTTGAAACAACGGTACAGTTGATCAACGAAGGGGTCATCAAAGATGGGGACATACGTTTCTTCCTAGGCTATTCAGGATGGTCCTCCCTTCAGTTGGACCAGGAATTATCCTCAAAATCATGGATCGTTGTTCCCAACAAATATGCCAGCTCTATAATACAAAAATCCTCTGTAGCCTTCTGGAAGGAAAAAATGTTGGAATTGGGTGGCAATTATTTGATTTGGTCAAACGCACCTGAAAACCCTAGCCTAAACTGAAAGAAACCCTTTTTCCTTACCCAAGTCTGGCCAAAACATTCAACTTACCCAATAGACTTCTCGATACCTTATCACCAAAAAGTTTCTTCCTGTATTTTGTGATAGGTTGTATACCAACAATGGCATTCGTTATAAAAAGCTCATCGGCCTTTTGAAGCTCAAATGGCGAAATGGAAGTTTCGGTCAGGCTATAATCCTCCGAACTCCCAAGTATCCCGATCAATTTATTCCGGACAATACCCCTTAGACATCCGTCGGAAAGTGGAGGCGTCCTGATCTCATTGCCCTGTACCAAAAACAGATTTCCATTAAGGGCCTCTACCACACTTTTACGTGTATTCAACAACAGGCAATTGTCCAGTCCGTTTTCCTTTGCAAAAATACTACCAACCACATTCAGGATCCTATTGTTCGTCTTTAAGTTCGACAACATATCCGGGTTCAGGAAAAAATCCTTGAAAAGTGCTACTTCATAGGGTTTGTCCCCTATACTGTAAAAGGTGGTGTGCAACCCATCCGCCTCTATTATATAAGAGACATCGTTGCTGGCCGGAGTGTACAGCCCACCATTGTTCCTGAACACCGTTAGCCGAACCCTGGCCGATTTTTGGTCCAGGTCATTTTCCCTTAATGTATACAAGATCTGTTCCTCAAGAAATTCCATGGTAAAGTCCATGGGTATTTCCATCCTAAGGATACGCATAGAGGACATTAATCGCAGGTAATGTGATTCCCAAAAATAAATTTTTGAATTCACTACCTTAACAGATTCAAAAAGGGCGTCACCATATCGCAGCCCCCTATTTCCGTGGTTCAGGAAATTGGAATCCCCCTGAAGGAGTCCACCATTGAAATTGATCATAAAAAAAGCCCTGATAGTTTTTTCAGGGCCAAATATACTATATAAATCTATGCGGAATCCTATTTTGAACCTAAAACCTGCTTAAGGTCCGTCACTTGGTTCTCCCATAACATTCTTGCTTCATCAACCTCGTCCTCTTCGGCAAAATCTATGACAAAAAGCGAAACATCCTTGGTTATCTCATCTACAATTATCCTCATTTCAAAGTAAGAGTCATCATCATTCTCTTCCCAAGCAAACCTTACGAACTCCTCATTCTTCTTTTTCAACAATTTAGCTTCCTCTTCGGTACCATCCCATATGAACCGGAACAATTCCCCCCTGGAATTCACATTATCGGCAAACCATTCCGAAAGCCCGGAAGGGGTTGATAGATACTGGTATAACAATTGGGGCGAAGACTGTATTACAAATTCAATTTCAAATTTAATCTTATTGCTCATCAAGATTTGTATTTATTATGGGCAATATATAGAAATCTAAATGATAAAAAAACAAAAGTGTGAGAATATTTTTCTGAGATGAATGTTGAAGATCCGAAAATTAAACTTTATATTTGCAGCCGTTTAAAACAATACGACGAGCCCCGATGGGAGACTTGGTCTTTATCGGGATGCTGACAACATGATTTTGACAGCAATGGTTCTGTTGTTATTTGTAATAATCGGGTTCCAAGATGACTTGGGCAAGTCTTTAAAATTGCCGAATGGCGAGGTAGCTCAGCTGGTTAGAGCGTCGGATTCATAACCCGGAGGCCGAGGGTTCAAGTCCCTCTCTCGCTACAACTTACGGTTGGAAAATCAACGGACTGGACACTTTCAATCCGTTATTATATGTGCCCTTAGGCTATTGCATACGCCTGGCACGCCACCGTAAACTGTTGGATCAAGACCGAAGGGCTTATGATAAGCCCATTTGGATATATATGAAACCCCTAAATACCATAGGGAACAAAACCTTGCTATCGCGAACAATATGGAAAGATGGTTCGCAATAGTCCCAAGTACTTTAGGGCATAGTTCGGGAAAAACAACGGAAATTCGCAATAAACACTTTTAAAAACACTAATAATCCCCTAAATTAGTAGTACCGACGAAAGGGATATGCTCATAACAATTTGCAATTGTCGCAGTCTATTACAAAAACTATTGGAATGATAAAAAACTACAGGAACGAGGTATGGAAAGAGATCAAATTTGATGATAAGATCGCTGAAAATGAAAAGTTTAAAATATCAAACTACGGCAGGGTTCTGAACTGTAAGGGCGAAAAGGAGTTTTTGGTTACGGAATCGACTATAAACGGATACTCCAACCTACCCCTAAAACAAAAAAGGAATGGAAAATCCACCAGTAGATATATCCACAGACTCGTGGCAGAACATTTCCTTGAACAGAATGACGGAATCTATGTGATACACTTGGATTATGACAAATCCAACAATCGGGTAAAAAACCTTAAATGGGCAACCAAGAGGGAAAAGGAGATACACCAGTTCAGTAATCCGGAATACAGGAACAAACCCCGTAAAAGAACGTATTCAAAACTAACGGAGACCAAGGTCAAACTGATAAAGCGGAAAATAAACGACCCGAATCGACGTACACGGATGAAAATGATCGCCAAACAGTTCGGTATCTCGGAAATGCAACTTTACAGAATAAAGACAGGAGAGAACTGGAGTAGTGTGGACGAGTATTAAAAACACCGTACAAAACCGATCATGGCGTATTTATCAAAGGGAATACGGCATTTTATTTTATATGGAACCCTACGCATTCCAACTATCTTGGGGGAAGTTCCCTTCCAAATCCAGTTTCGGGTCAATTTTTCCTATATGGGATCGTATGGACAATTCTAGTCTTTATTGATAAGTGCTATTTTTTCATTCACCTTATCGATAAAGTCATGTAGGTAGCTTGGGACATTACCCTTAACTTGGTCTATTCTCCAACTTCTTACATTCCCATTTTTTGAGTACCGAACAAACAACCCGCCGGCATCGGCACAATCCGGACACCCAAGAACCGCTTCTTTTTCATCTAGAAGCTGCCTAGGGAAAAAGTCGACCAAGTCCTTGACTTGTTCAAACTTGTCGTTCCCCAGTTCCATAAACTCGAACTCCTCTCCGGAATAATCATCAATGGTACCCTCAAATAACTTTTTATCGGTCAGTTTAAAGATTTCCACACAGCCTTCCCCACCACACATACCGTAGAAGTAGTGCCCAAAGACCAAAAAATCCTGTGGATCCATCTCGATACCATCATCATTGTTACAGGAAATCAAACCTCCAATTACAAATAGGGATAAAACTATTTTTTTCATAATATCATTTTATAGATCCAAGATCTGTGATTGTATGGATTAAGATGCACGATCCCTTGTTCCGTTGCGTTCAAATTGCCCATGGTAGGCCAAATAGGGTTTCTACCATTTACGGCCCGCATTCCAAGAACAATTGCCGGTCGGGACAAACAAAACCCAAATCAAGAAAGCTATAGGCCCATCTGGTAATTACACAGGCCACTGCCAATTGGCGAACCATCGGGTATCTTAGGGGCCTTTTCCAGTTTGGATCTTTCCGGATCCCGATCAAACCGATCGATCATCTTTAGGTATTGGTTTCTGTAGTCCGGCATAAAAGAAGTGCCCCCCTTAACCTTTACAGGGCCATTGCTGTTTTTTATATGCCCTATATATTGACCTGCCAAGGCCTTAACCTGAAAATAAGATTGGTCGCTTACGGCTAAACCCATGATATGCTTGAGGACGCTAACATTTACCATATGCTGTACCTCATTTAGATAGGGATCCTGATGGGTCTTTAAAAATGTGTTCTCGACCAGGTTCCTTAAGACCTCGTCCAGACTTACCTGGTTCCTGTCCAGACTATATTGGTACACCAATCGATTGGCACGTTCAGGATGCAACAACAACCCCAAGGTCATATCACTGGCTGTTGCCGCAGCACCCAATGGGTCAAAGGCAACCCCTGCCATGCTTGAAAACGATTCATGGTTCCTGCCATATCCAAATGCCCGTGGGGGGAACAGGCCAAGCTTATCTTTCGGGATGGCCAGTACCTCGGCAGCAATGGTCTTAAGAATCGCGGCCATAGCCTCCCGTTGGGCCTTGGCATCCACGGGCTTCACAATGGCCTGTCCATCACCTTTTACAGCATAGTTATAATCCAACCCCCCAACAACCTTTGTTGCCGCTTCGGTCTGGTAACGATGGAAAAAATAAAGGGGTACGAACACATCCTCCAAAACGGAGTACGGTTCCCCCTTACGGATATTATCCTTTGAGAAATTTGAAATCGCTTTTTGGCGTACGGCCAGAACATTGTCCAATTCCACCGAAGCCGACCTACCATTGTCCCAAAGATGGGCCAATGCATGTGCGCCACCTCTTGCCCTGGCATCACTATCCGTGATAAAACGCAATCCGTTGGAATCGGCAGCCCTTAGGATCTTGTCCAATTCCTCCCTCTCATTTGCATTCTTATCGAATTCCGAATAACTATAAGCAACGGTAACCTTATCCCAATCCCCAATGCCAATAGTGTACACATCACTTAAATCGATCTTTCCATTGGTCAGTTTCACTAATGGATGTGGATAGTCCATAACCGAAGACCTTTCCTTGGTACTCGCCAAAAAATTATGGGTAAACCCAAGGGTATGGCCAACTTCATGGGCACTCAACTGACGGATTCTGGCCAAGGCCATCTCCAACATAGGCTGGTAATTGTCATTACCTTGTCCAAAAGGTTTGTCCAACAAGGCCTGGGCAATCATAAAATCCTGACGGATACGCAAACTTCCCAAGCTTACATGGCCTTTGATGATCTCCCCTGTCCTAGGATCAACGACACTTGCCCCATAGCTCCATCCTCTTGTAGAGCGATGTACCCATTGGATAACATTATAGCGACAATCCATGGGATCGGCATCTTTCGGCAGCATTTTCACCTGAAAGGCATCCTTGAACCCGATAACCGCATAGGCCTCGTCCCACCAACGTGCACCTTCCAAAAGGGCGGAACGGACAGGTTCCGGGGTTCCGGGATCCAGATAATATACAATCGGTTGTTTCGCCTCACTGATTTCGGCCCCAGGGTTTTTCTTTTCCAATCTATGGCGAATGATATAGCGTTTTTTTATTGGTTCCTGTATTGGGGTGGCATAATCCAAATAAGACATTGAAATTGCCCCACTTCTTGGATCGAACTCCCGCATTTTATAGCCATCATCGGGTAATTTGATAAAACTATGGTGCTGAACCACGCTTACCAGGGAGGCTGTCGGGACAACGCTTTCTATATTCTTCCCTGTAGGTGTCCCCTTGAAGGTCAACAAAGCCTCGAACTCTACGTTTTCGGGAAATGCCTTGGTCCTATCAAGTGACAAGGCACTTTTGGAGGCATCTACCTTGTAGGTACCTTCCTTACGGTGCTTGAATGTCGCCGCAACACCATGGGCATCTTCCATTAAAAAAGGTGTAAGATCGATAATATAACCTTCCTTGTTCACTTTCTCGATCTTAAAACCGTACAATACCGATTTGGCAAAAGCCTGTTCAATACTCTTCCTTTCGGGCCCATTATCCGTAATGGCCCTATATCTTTGATTGGTCTGGACCAACAGTAACTTATTGCCGGCTTTTTTAAACTTAACAATACGCCCCCTTCCCAATTGCCCCCTATCCAAGCCAATATCATTAGAGCCTACCCCTGTCGCAAGTGAGTTCACATATAGGAATTCCCGGTCTAGGTCATTGACTTCCAAATAGATCTTATCCTGGGCCCCTTCATAATAAAAATCAAAGAACCCCTTGTAGTTTTTAAGTTCATGTTTTTTCGGGAATTGGGAAAACACAGTTGATATTGAAAGGAATAAAACGATGTAAAGTAGCTTTTTTTTCATTTTGAACGATTAGTCCATAAAGCTACATAATTTATATGGGTTAATAATCGTAACCTATACAAATCACATATATGCCATTATCAATAATAATAACCCCAACCACCTATATTTTTGGCAGTGTCCATTTTTGACCCGAATTTTCCCGTACGGGATCCCATATATGACCATAAGCAATGGACTATGCTCCTTGGGGTTCCTGGTTTGGCACTTATTAACGGCCTCCTATAAGAACAATGTAGTTTCGTGTGCCGTGTTTACTTTTTCCGTCTTATGATAAACCCATTTTCTATGTTAGAGAAACCAATTTTTGGGTAGTATTCCATTGCACTGGGTGCGGATAAAAGTATTAGGGCTGTCTTATCCCCTATTTCCCGTTGGGTCATCTCGATAAGGCGTCTTCCTATCCCATCTTTTTGGTATTCCTTTTTCACTGCCAGATCGGACAGGTAACAGGCATAACAAAAATCGGTAAGGGACCTTGAGACCCCAATTAGTTCATTTCCTTTCCAAGCACTGACAATAAGATTGGAATTCGCGTACATCTTTTCTATCCTATCAAAGTCATGTGTAGGCCTGCTTATTCCAGAACTATTGTATACTTTTATTATTTGCCCCGTATCCGGGGTTTTCCCAACCTCAAAATTTATTCCAGTCATTCCTATCAATTCGATATTTATTGGTCCATATCGCACACAATGTCAAATGTATGGAAAATAGGTGATCACGAAGCACTAAAGCATGAATAAACCACAGACAGAAATACACAGGGGTCCTTGAAAACAGACTTGTGCCGGCAATTGGCCATGCACGGTATTCTAGACCACTTTTGTCATTAAGTTGCCCTTTGTTATCATAAGCCCTTTATTCCGTCTTTTCTTATAGACTGTGGTAAAGACTATCGCCAATGCAATAGTGAGGCCCCTAAACACATTCGGGGGCATTCCTCCCAGTGCCGTTTCGTCCATTTCAAATAAGTGCCATGCCAAGTTCATTAATGAGTGTTGTTGCAGAAAAAGCAAGCCATAAAAAGAACCCAACGAATAAGGCTGTAAAAATAGATTTACCTGCAAAAAATTTGTTGCCAATATCTATTGCAACCCCATAACTACTGCTGTAATAAAATTTGAAACAAACAATATTATCATTGGTGTATTACCCGCCTTTTTAGAAGCTACTTCACTCACTACGGTCAGTTTTCGCCAAGTCGATCCAAACAATTTGCCGTACCAAATTCCTGCGACCATCATACTAACGATTATAGCTATTACAATTGCCAACCAATTTAATTCTAATTCCATTTTTTCTCCTTATTGTGGTTAAAGCTTTATTTCCCACTTACATATTCCATAGCAGATTTTGCATATTCAGCCCAATTACCCGAATAATCAAAGGGTACTTGAACCCATTCTTTCATTGGTCGTTTTTTTCCGGAAGGGTCAAAAAGTTTAGAACCATCCAAACTCAAAGCATCACTATGGGATTCCCCCGTTAGTTTAAAAACCATTTCATTTTGAAAGAAACAGATAAATGCTTTTCCATTAATTTTAAAACAAGGTTTACCAAACATCTGACTTTGTTCAGCATCTTTAATGTTTTTTCCGATTGCAATGTAAAATTCTTCTTCTTTGGTCATATCTCAAATTGGTTTAAATGATGGGCAAGGTGTTTGTAAAACTTATTATTCCATTCGGTTTTTTAGTTGATAAATCGTTCATTTCAACCTCGATGCGTTCAATCTACAATTCAATCACATGATTGTATTTTGGTGCCTTTTGCACCTGAAAATCTGTAAAAATCAGAAAAGGCATAGGTTTTTCCATTTTCCAACTTCATCACGCCATTTACCGCACCTTCCTTTCCGTGTGATAAGATTTGGTCGAGTGTTAATTCAGTTGTCTTGCAGGGCAGCATATTTTTCAATGCTGCTACGAATTTTTCTTTTCCTTCAATGTTTCTATCACCAATTATATCCTAAACAATGGCATCGGTTACACTACCAATAATAAATTCAATATCACTCTTAGCATAAGCGATATTGAATTTTTTTATTCATTCCATTTTGGGGGAATTTCCACAATTTTGGTTGGATATAATTTTTGTCATTTTATCCTAGATTTGACAAAATTATTTTCGAGAATGCAAGCCTATTTTATTGCCTTCGGTATCGAGAATATGGGCATAAAAACCAAATTCGCCAATATCTGTTTTAGGAACAATGATTTTACCTCCTGCGTCTTCTACACGCGTCAATTCCATTGCTACATCTTCACAATCAAAGTAAACAACCGTACCGTCTGTACTCGGTTTGAAATATTCAGACTGTACCAAACTTACGGATGAACCCACGGCTTCTGGAACACCGAAAAAATACATTTTGGCATACGGTGTATCCAAAAATTGAAATTCTAAACCGAACACTTTTTGATAAAATGCTTTTGCTCTTTCAATGTCCGTGGTGGCTATTTCAAGCCATTGTACTGGATTTTTCATAATTTTTATTTTTAATGGTTAATAAATAGTTTATTTTTCCAAGGCTTTTTTCAATAAGTCCAAACCTTGTTGATTGGTTTTTTCCATTTCTTTTTTTGCTCCAAAAAGTCCCATAAAGAACGCATCCATTAATCCTGATTTTAATTTAAATACTTGGGTTACGGTTACGCCATTGGCATTTTCGGTAAATGTGTAATCAAAAGTAGGTTGGGCAACAAATGGTTTTTGAATATCGCATTTCATACCTATAAATTGTAATTCGTCTATTTTATAAATTTCTTGGTACCCTAAGTCTTTTCCTTTGTTTCCGTTCCAATGGTATTGAGCACCAACTGTTCCGTCCGTTCCTTTTACTTCGTATTTTTGGCTTGGGTCTTGTGCCAAAAAAGGCGACCATTTTGGAAAGTTTTTTAGGTATTTTACCATATCAAAAACTTTTTGTTTATCTGCTTTTATCGTTACTTTCTTTGTTATTTCAATCTCTTGCAATTTGCTTGCATTATAAAATCCAAAGATTAAAAAAAGAACGACTACTATTCCTATTATTAAAAAAATCATTAGCACCTATCCCTATAATGGATAGACTCAGTGTTTATGTTGTTGATTACCAATTAGATATGCCTTATTTTTGAAATTCACTTCAAAAAAAATTTAAGTTACTGTTTTTCAGATATTTACCTGTTTTAAATATCCGTTATAGGGATACGTCCGAAATCATTTTTTTCATTTTAAGTTATTTTTACTGTTTTATATATTTGAAATTATACCACTTACGGTATTACATAGGAATTATTGAACGTACTTCAACAGTTCCTCCTATTTTTAAGATGGGACATTGTTTAGATAACATGGTCGCTTCTTCTATATTGGTTGCTTTTACCACCATGGTTCCGCCCACCGTTTTTTTGTCTGCAACATATAGGCCATCCTTTTCCGAAGCATCAGAAGATACTTGCATTCCTTCAAAACCCAATTGGTGTGTACTCACGAGTTTTGCTTGTCCGGCAATTCCGCCAATAAATGTGCACCAGTCTTTTTCTTCCTGAGCCATTTCTTCCGGACTTGGTTGGTAGTTTTCTACCGGTTCATATCTAAAGATGAACATAAAGTCTTTTAATTCTGCCATAGAAAATCGCTTTAGTGATTAATAATGATGCTCAATAATAGGATGAATCATTATTAAAAAACTTGTCCTATGGCAAGAAATAAAGAAGCTCTATAAATTTATGGATTTCCGTATCCTACTCAACGAAGTATCGGTAACGCCTAAAAATGAAGCGATATTTTTTAAGGGTGCATGTTGTATAATTTGTGGTTTTTCTTTCATTAATGCCAAATACCTGTCGGTGGCACTATCTTTAATAATGGAAACCGAGCGTTGTTTAAATTCAAACAAACTATTAGAGAGCCAGGCACGTCCCCATTCCCTAAAATTTTCGATGGAGTGAAAAAAGGCCTGAAATTTATCAAAATCAATTTTGTAACAAGTGCAATCCGTTAGGGTCTGGATATATTCCTTGGTGGGAATTCTTTGAAATAACGAAGACACCTCAATAATAATTTCACTTTCAATAAAAAAGTTGGTCGTAATATCGTCACCGTTATAATCATACACAAAAGATCGCATCAATCCTTTTTGCAAAATCATATAATTATTGGCGGTTTGCCCCTCTTTTAAAATAAAATCTCCTTTTTTAAACTCCACTTTTTCGTGAGCATCAAAAATTTTTTTCAAATCGCTATCAGATAATGCGGGGTGTTGATAGACTTGTCTTAAAATTTGTTCTTTCATGTTGGTCTGGGGTTAATAAGTCATTAATTATGATGAGTGCAAGATTTTTTCAATATTTTTTCTTGGTGAAAAAGGTGCATTTTTGGCATACCCTATTCTTAATAGTATAGATGGATATTCATTATTTATGGGTAATTGTTTTTGTAATTGTGATGCTAATGATTTTACTTCGCAAGGTTGGTTGAGGTAAGCGGAGGCGATCCCTAATTCAGTTAATTTTAACAGAATTTTTTGAAGTGTCATCATTTTTTTAGTTCTTGAAAAAATATCCCGTCTCCGGAAGATATGAAAAGTTAATGTATCAATTTATTCGATTGGTACAGTGTGCTTTATAAACTTTAATTCCGGTAAAATTATCAAAATCTCATCTTCCAATTCTTCTTTTTTCCAATATACCATATAATTAATATTAGCTTCTGATAGTTTAAATCCTTGGTTTTCATTTTTTATGATTTCTTTTTTGAATTTAGTTGAAAACTTCAGGATACTTTTTCCATTTTTATCACTACAACCATTCTTATCAACTTCTAACTTGTCTCCGCTTTTACAATGGGATATTATGTGCTGTCTTGAAATAAAATAGTCCAACCAAATATCTTTGTGGGTAAGGTGCATAACCAGCAGATTAGGGGGTTTATATGTTGAGGTATCATTATTCCGCACTAAGTTTTGACAAGAAATATCGTCAAGATAATTACCATTTAAATGAATGCTGAGATTTTGTTCAGCCCGTGTCAAAGCCACGTATAACTCACGTTTTTTTGCATCATTGATTGGATTAAAGTCTTTAAGCATCAAAAATACATTGTCAAACTCTTTGCCTTTTGCTTTGTGAATTGTGGATACAAAAATGGTTTCTCCGGTTGTGCCGGTGAAATCTTCAAGATTAGATTCTCTGACAAAAATCTCAAAATCAGATTGATATTTCCTTTTTGGATTGCTAAGTTCAAAGTCTTTTATCAAATTTATACAAACATCAATTTGTGTACTCTCCTTATAATTATTCCGAAGTTTTTGGTTTGCAGCTTTCCATTTATCTTCCGCAATGATGTATTTATCTTTAGAGAAATTTAGTTGGTTAATGAAGTACCTAACCTCCACTAAATCATATAGATTAAACTTATCATTGGATTGAATTAATTTTGCAGGAAAGTTTTTATGGAGTAAAAGCCCCGTTATTTTAAGAGCTTCATCATTCGTGTGGGTTAAAACACAAGTAGTTCCTTTTAAGGGCGATGATAAAATGTTTTTAACAACCGGTATAATTAGATTGGAATTTGAATACTTAGTTACTTTAACCTGCCCGAGTTCATGATGATGAGGTACAATAGGTGTTTCTTTAAGCCTGTGGCTAATCTTTTCCACAAACTGATTGGTAAATTCCACAAGATTTGCCTTACTCCTGAAATTTTCAATGAGTTCAAATTTATTGGCTTTGTGTTCTGTGATAAATTGCTCTAAATATTTTGAGTTTGAACCTCTGAATTCGTAAATATTTTGGTCATCATCACCTACGGCAATAACTCTCATTTCTTCATTGATTTTCATCAAAAGTTTAATCAGCTCAAATTCATGCTTATCCATATCCTGAGCCTCGTCAATAACCAAAACCGTTTTTGTAATACGATTGTATTCAATATCCTTATTTCTAATTCTCTCAATAGCTTTGCTAATGACCGTTTCAGATTTCTCGATTGAGCCTACTTTCCCCAACAAATCAAAACAGTACGCATGAAAAGTCTTTATCTCAATAAAACCGGCAGCATTTCGAATTAAATCAAGCAAACGTTTTTTAAATTCGGTTGCCGCAGCTCTTGAGAAGGTAACCATGAGCAATTGTTCGTGTTTTACGTCTTCCATGAGCAATAAAGAAGCAAGCTTATGCACCAACACCCTTGTTTTTCCGCTACCCGGACCGGCTGCCACAACAATATACGACGAGCTGTTGTCTTCTATAATACTTCGTTGAGATGGAGATAAGTCACCAAAAAGTTGTCTGTATTTAGCCGGCGAAATATTTCTTTTTATCTCATTTTGTCGGATACCCTTAAAATATTTGTTGAGAAAAGAAGTGTAATTCAGTTGAAAATAATCTTCAACAAACTGTAATGCTTCTTTGTAATCCCGAATCATTTTTTGGGCATATTCACCTACAATATGAATTTGCTGTACTTTATTTTCATAAAACCTTTTGAGTTTCTTATAGTCTTCTGCTTTGTATCGTTTTTTGTTATCCTTTTCAAGTCGTTCAATGGTTAGTTTATTGTAAACAACCAAAAAACCACCTTCAATTTTTATAGCATCTATTCTCGATAAATAAAACAAGGCATCTTGGATATCGTCAATACTAACTTTTTGTCTGAATAGAGCGTTTTGTTTTTCATATTCATCTTTGAGTTGATGAACCGAAAATTCAACCAAAATCTGTTCTTTGTTTTTATCCTCATGCGATAAATTTTGATTGCTTTTAACGTATAGAAAATCAACAATAAAACAGGCTAAATCGTGTCGTTTATTTAGTTTTTCTTTTAATTCTATGTCCGGGTAATTTGATGCAACTACTAAGTGATTTTTTGAGGAATCGTTTTGTTTTCTTTTAATCCAATTTTTAATTACCCAAAAATTGATAATGGTTCGTATTTTATTTGGAGAAACTTTAGAGCACCCATGCTCCTCTGCCAGTTCGTTCAGCTCTTTTATATGAAACGATTTTTCTTGTTCTTGAAATTGTAATACCAAAAATTTCTCAATTTTGCTCATGGTATTCACAATGTTCAATGAACGGTTTTTATTTTCACCTCGTTTGATAAAAGCGGTCAAATCTTTGGTGTCGGCTAATATTTTTTCTTCACGCAATAAATTAATTACTTGTATAGCCTCTTCTCTTACAATCCCTAAATGGTCTGATATATAGTCTATTCTTGATTCGGCTACTTCGTTGTTTGCATGCTTTCTACTTTTACTTGAAAACAGTTTCTTAATGATTCTAACGGCTTGTTGTTTTTGTCTCTCATTAAATTTATCCGAAACATATATTTTATCAATAGCTTCCTGGGCATTTTTAGATAAGATACTATTTGCGAAAATACGGGGCATATTTTGTCCTCGTTTCAGGTAACCGGCTTCCTCTAATGCTGATATAGCCGTAGTAACCCTAGTTTCTATCTCGACCACATTATCATCCCAACCGGCTTTGCGTGCAATTTCCAATGCCGAATTTGAAACCTTTGACCGGAAACGTGTAATGTCTTTTATCGCTTTCCAAATCTGTTGAATCTCTTTTATATGCAACTTGGTTTGGTTGAGTAAAATAAAGTGCTCGCTCAAATCCTCTTCATTGAAAAGCACATAGCAATCGGCGGTAATATTCTCGTCTCTTCCGGCTCGCCCTGCTTCTTGCACATAGTTCTCAAGGGAATCAGATAACTCGTAATGAATGACCATGCCCACATCCTTTTTATCCACGCCCATTCCAAATGCGGATGTGGCAACAATTATGTTTATATCACCCCGAATAAATGCATCCTGATTTTCCGACTTTTCATTTTTATCCATTTTCCCATGATAGGGTTTTGCCAAATACCCGTCATTTGATAATTTTTCGGCAATTTGATATGCCCGCCGTGTACGCGAAACATAAATAATTGTGGGGCAGTTTTTTCCATCGATAAGGTTCCGTAAAGTGTTATATTTGTCTTCGTCATTATCTTTGGGGATTACCTTGTAGCTGAGGTTCGCTCGTGATGCTTTTGCGCTGAATGTTTCTAATCTTAATGAGAGCTTTTCAAAAAAATAATCCTTTATATCCTGAATTACCTTTTGTTTTGCCGTTGCCGTAAAACAGGATACCGGAATAGCTGTTTCAAGGTTTTTCTTTTCCTGTAGTACTTTAATAAAATCTCCGATATAAAGGTAGTCAACCCTAAAATCCTGTCCCCACGATGAAAAACAGTGTGCCTCATCAATAACGAATCGTACAACATTGCGTCCAAGCAATAGCCGTTCAATTGATTTTGACCTTAGGGATTCAGGAGAAATGTACAAGATTGATGCAGCTCCATTTTCGACTCGCTCAAAAGACTTTGCCTTTTCAATAGGGTCGAGTAAACCATTTATAGTCACGGCTTCTGTAATGTTTGATTTCTCTAGATTATCTACCTGATCCTTCATTAAGGATTGCAAAGGCGAGATAACTACGGTTAACCCTTTTACATTTTCACCACTCATTAAGGCAGGAATCTGGAAAGTAATGGATTTTCCACCTCCGGTAGGAAAGACTGCCAAAAGGGATTTATTGTTAATTGCTGCTTTAACCGCATTTTCCTGCAATGGCTTACCCTCATAGGTTCTGAATGAGTCAAACCCAAAGTATTTCTTTAATCCAATTTTTGGATCGAGTGATTTATTGCAATAGGAACATCCTTGCAAGCAAGGATTGTTTCTTAACAAATACATGACTCTTTCTACTTCGGGATAATTTTTGATTACCCAAGGAGGTGTTATCGAATACCTACTATTCGTGTTGATTAAGGCTAAACTATAAGCCAATTCTATCGGCGTTTCTCGAATTATTTTTTCTAAATCAACGCCTTGGCAAATTCCATCAAAAAATATTTTCCGTATAACATTGCTTATGTTAATCCTAGAAGATGAATAGTCAACAAAATCAAAGAACCACTGAAATTCCTTTTTATCGTATAATAGTGTATAATAAATCTGCTTTAGTTCATTGTCCAGTTCATGAAATGCAGATATTTCATAAAAAAACAAATCCCTCGCTTTTATGGAATCATTTAAAGGATTGTTTAATTCTTCCGTTTGGAGTTTATCATCTTTTAACAGTGCGTGATAGGGTTTGATTGGGAATAATAAAGGTGATAAATATAAAGTGTCAATAGATTTAATTCTTGAAAAATTCTTATTTGTAGCTCTTTCCAAATAGGGTAAGTCATGTTTAATAATGTTATGACCACATATATATTCTTTTTGATGAATAAACCTCAAAAGCTCAGAAATTGAATTTGAATGTAAGCTTAACCCATTCTCTGTTATGCCACCAATATCAAGTATTTTTTTACCTTTGACATCTACTTCAGTATCTAGGAATACAATATTTTTCATTGATAATAACTCAAAATAACCATTTTATAAAGCTTTTTTTCACATGCCCCCCAACCTCTTCGCCTAAGATTAGTTGCATATCCCAGACATTAAAGTTAATGAATAAACCACAGACAGAAATACACAGGGATCCTTGAAAACGGACTTGTGCCGGCAATTGGCCATGCACGGTATTCTAGACCGCTTTTGTCATTAAGTTGCCCTTTGTTATCATAAGCCCTTTATTCCGTCTTTTCTTATAGACTATGGTAAAGACTATCGCCAATGCAATAGTGAGGCCCCTAAACACATTCGGGAGCATTCCTCCCAGTGCCGTTTCGTCCATTTCAAATAAGTGCCATGCCAAGTTCATTAATGAGTGTAGGAAAATAGGCAGCCATAAATTATAATTCCATTCCACATATAGCCATGCAAATAGTATTGCCCCCATAAACGTAATTGAAAATATGCCTATCAATTCAAGAACATCCTGACTTTGGTATAAATGCCCCATGGCAAATATGACCGCCCCTATGATAATCGAGGGGATAAACCCAAGTCTTGTGTATTTGAAAAGCTGTCCGAACAAGAACCCCCTAAAGAACAGTTCCTCAACAAAACCGATCACGATCGTCCCTGCTATCAGACCGGGAATTGAAACCTCCCGATTGAATCCAAAAAAAACCAACCCTCCCAAGAACATAGGCAGCGCAAACAATAATGCGAGCATAAATGGTTTTGTTGGGTTGTGGGACACCCCTAGGTTCCTGAGGATATTTATTTTAGGGTTTATGGAATATGCACCAATGTATAGGGGAATCCCTATAATGAGGTAGGTGATGATATAACCCGACAACCCATTCCGGGTAAGACCATCCAAGTATTCCTTGATCTGCGAAAAATATTCTTTCAATACCATGTATATCGCAAAACAGACTATGGTGAAGATTATGGCCCTATGTTCCTGCCTTACGTTCACTGACTTGTTTTCCCCTTGGAATCATTATAGAACATTGATATACTTTAAACGACCAATTTAGCGAATAAAAACCGAATAGGAATCCTGTATTGCCCCAGAATTATAAATGAACCATATAGGGCATAAAAAGCGTCGTATATCTTACTTAATATAAAACAAACTTATCTTTTAGTATTATTATTTTTACTTTTACCCCAAATTAGATGAATATATGATGAAAGGAAATTATCCATTCCCAAACAAATACAAGAAAATCGGTTGGTCAATATTTATTCCAACGGTAATCATTGGCCTAACAACCCTTATTATAGAATATGAACCTACTTCTTTGGATATGGGGGTTCCTGCTATCTTTATTGATAATGTTGTTGGTGACAAACATTTTGTTGGAACGGTACGTAACAATGTTTTGAATGGGATTCTAGGGGTTTTGGTCATAATCAGTTCATTACTGGTAGCTTTTTCGAAAGAAAAGTCCGAAGATGAATATATTTCCAAAATAAGACCGGAATCCTTGGTTTGGGCCGTTTATGTTGGTTATGGAATCCTTTTACTTTCGTTCTTATTCATTTTCGACCTTTCCTTTTTATGGGTTATGATATTCAATATGTTCACGGTTTTATTGTTTTTCATCATTAGGTTCAATTGGCAGATCCACAAACTAAAAAAAGTCCGCTGGTCATGAAGAATAGTATTAAGGTCGAAAGGGCAAAAAAAAACATCACCCAAGCTGATTTGGCCAAATTGGCAAAAGTCAGCAGGCAAACAATCAATGCCATGGAATTAGGCAAATATGTCCCATCAACAGTTTTGGCCTTGAGATTGGCCCATATTTTCGAAGTGGAAGTAAGTGAGATGTTCACTTTGGAAGAATCGGATTGGCGTTAACCCTATTTCCACCAACGTTTTTATGCATGGTTGGGCATCCAGTTTAGCAAATAAAGACCAAGCAATGGGTTTATGGGAATATTTATGAATGGCCCTTTTCTTCTTTCTCTTGATGCTTTACATATTCCCCTATCATTTCTTCGTCTAAACCAACCAACCGTACTGACAATAATGCGAGCATAAGTTAATGCCTGTATCTTAGGAGTGCATGAAGGCGGCCAGACCTGAAAGGCTTGGCAAGGCGTCCTCAAAATATACAGGGAGCAACAGAATATACTTACCTGTCCATATTAGTGGCCTTGATAAAACCCCCTGTCCCAATTTTAAGAACAGGGGGGCTTTAACCGTCCTTTTTTTTTGACAGCCTAAAAACTATAATTCAACCCTAGCACACAATTAAATGGCTTTTGTGCAATTCCGTAGGCGTTGTAATATTCTTGATTACTGATATTATTCAGCTTAATACCAATCCTATAATTTGATTTTTGATAGAAAACTGTCCCGTCAACGGTTGTATATGGCTCTGCCCAGAAAGTATTGGCGTAATCAAAGGCTTTGTAAATCTTGCTCACGTAATTTGCTCCCAATCCCAGTCCAAATCCCTTTAAGTTTCCTTTGGTGAATTTGTAACTTGCCCATGCATTTGCAGTTTGTTCCGGTGTTAGAGGCAATCGTTTTCCCTCAAAAGCAGGCTTTGTGAATTTTACATTTTTAGCATCGTTATACGTATATCCCAACACAATATTCAGTCCTTTGAAAGGATTTGCAATCAAATCAAATTCGATTCCCTTGCTTGATAATTTTCCGTCTTGGGTCTTGTAGGATAGTGTAGGGGTCCTGTAAGATAAAATAAAGTTGTCTATATCAATATTGTAGTAACTGAATGTACTCTTTAATCGGCCGTCAAACAAATTCAATTTTAATCCTGCTTCCCATTGTCTTGATTCTACCGGATCAAAATTTTGATATACGCCTTCTTTGTTCAATCCCGGGCCTTCGTTAATAAATCCGTTCATATGATTTCCGAATAGGGCAATTTTATCGTTAAACGGATTGATGGTCAATCCAACATTATACGATAATTTATCTTGGTCGTAAGCGTCTTTTCCCTTTTTATTATTCACAATTGTTGGGTCGTTTTTAAATTTATCATAACGAATACCCGTTAAAAGAGTTATTTTATCATAAAATGTAATCGCATTGTTTAAATATCCTGCCAAATTTTGATCTTTAAGGACCTGGCTTACAGCCACAATGGGTTTAGAAAGCAATACATCTATGCTTAAATCATTTATTTGGGCATCAGGATTTGTTAAATCAACAATATCCACAAAGGCCGGTTGTCCCGGTGCCAATGGTTCCCTCATTTTACGGGTAAACTCCCAATTGGTCTTGAAAAAGCTACCTCCTATCAAGGTTTTGTTTTTGATATTCCCGAAGTTATAATCGGCAATAAAATCCTGACGGATATTTGTAGAACCTCCTTTTTCCGGGTCAAAAAGCATAATATTTCTTGCCATTTTTCCATCAGGAAGAAAATATGTCATTAAATAAGGTGCCGTAAAACTGAAATTATTGTGTGAGATACTGGTTTGTGAAGTCCAGTTTTTTGTAAAATGATAATCTGCGGATGCTTCAATTACAGAACGGTCAAAATCTCCCGCCAATTCTTTGTTTGTGTAGCTATTGTTGTAATCCCATTGGAAATCGCCCCAGGTTTTCCCATCTGCCCCTTTGATAAAACGGGCAAAATTTAAGTTCCGTTTTCCTTTTAAAAACTCACTATTTACGGTTATGGCAAATTTATCATTCGGCTTATAGGTAAAAGCAGGTGCCATAAAATAATGTCGTCTGATCTCAGAGCCTTTCTCCTGAAAACCGTCTTCGGTGTAGAAAGATCCGTTAAGGCGGAACATATATTCATTATTCTTCCCTACGGCTTTGTTGAGGTCTGCCGTTATTTTATGCAAATTGAAGCTTCCGATATTATAACCGATTTCAAATCTGTCCGTTGCCATTGGCTTTTTGGTTACAATATTCATCAAACCTCCGTAAAACCCTGAACCATAATTTACTACGGATGAGCCTTTTAAAACTTCCACATGTTCAATATTCTGATTTTCAATAGGAGTTCTGGATCGTTTATGAAATTTCATGCCATTTCTAATCCGTGCATCGGCTCTAAATCCGCGGGCATAAAACGATACGGCTCCCGTGTTGGCCTCAATATAATTTCCTCCTGTTACACTTTTTAATGATGAACCAAAATCGGTACTGATCTGTTCTGTTGTAAGTTCGTGGCTTACAATAGAGTATGATTGTGGTGTATTTATATTTTTAAGTGGCAAGCGGGTAACATATTTCGTTTTTTTCTTTGCAAATTGATTTAATCGTTGTGCCACAATGATAATCTCATCCAGGGATATGCTGTTTTCCTTTAAAATAACATTTTCAATTTCAACTATTTCATCGTTTAAAACAACATCGATTATTTTATTTTCAAGTCCTAGCAGGTGAAATTGCAATTTATAATTTCCCCTTGGGATATTGGTAATGGTAAATGCCCCATTACTGTCGGTTATGGCCCCTTTATTGGTGTTCAATAATTCAACATTGATATATGCCGCAGGGTTTCCGTCAGAGGTTTTGACCTTTCCCTTAATGGTTGCCATATTTTGTGCATTTGCCACTACATTCAAGAACATTGACAACAGTAGCGTGAAGATAATCTTTGTATCCTTCATTTTTTATTATTTTTGTTTAGTCTTAATAAGGCAAAATTATTTTTAATGCTACGTAAATAGTAACGCAAAAGGAAATTAAAATAACGTAAAGAGAATTTTAAATGGATATGAAAACAACCCTTACGTTTACTATTGATGAACAGAAGAAAACAAAGGAATTTAGACCTGATTTTAAAGTTGGGCATATAAAGGAATGCAACGAAAAATTGGTTTTTAACGCTTTTAATGGCAATAAAAGGGAGATTACCTTACAAGGTGCAAAGATTATTATTGGCGATGTTAAGATTACCAAGCCCATAAGTTTTGAGGTAAAACATAATTTTCCGTTTTTCAAAGTACAGTTTGAAATGGAAGGGTATAGCAATTATTCGCCTAAAAACAACAACTGTATTCCGGTTTTGATCGAGGAAGGGGAGTATAATTTTTTCTATCTGCCCAAGGTAAACGGAACGTTGAATTACAAGAAATCAAGAAAAGTCGTAGAAATCATCTTTACCGAACAGTACATTAAAAACGTGTTTGACAATTTTTATAAAATCAGTGCTGATTTTGGAAAATCCGTCAAAGAAGAAACGCCATTTGTACTTTTCAAAAAGAGCAAACCCATTTCACATAAAATGCAGTTGATTTTAAATGACATTATTGATTGCTCGTATGACAAAGAAATCAAGGAAGTATATCTATCGTCGAAAATCAAGGAAGTCTTAAGTATCCTTATTGCCGATTTAAACAGCAAAAGCACCAATGAAATCCATTTGTCCGACCAACAAAAGATAGAACAAATCGAGCGGATTGTAATGCAAAACCTACAAAATCCCCCCACCATTATCAAGTTGTCCAAAATAGTTGGGATCAATCAGCAAAAGCTGAAAATTTTATTTAAAAAAATGTATAAGACCACTGTTTTCAAGTACATTACAAACCAACGGATGATTTTGGCAAAGAAACTTTTAGCCAACAAAAATTTGACTATTTCCGAGATTTCTTCAGAAGTAGGTTATAAAAACCCACAACATTTTACGGTTGCCTTTAAACGAAAATACAATATGTTGCCACGTGATTTTAGGAGTGGAAATTAACTTCGGGAGGCGTTATACAAATTTCGTTTTGCGTTATATATTATATTTTTATGACTCTACTTTTGTAAAAAGGCAATCCCATTGGTAAAAAGGAATAGAAAAAGAAAAAGCCTGTTTAAACGCACTGTGGCCTGGTTGCATCTGTGGCCTAGCCTTATTTTCGGTGTTTTTATTTTTATAGTCTGCTTAACGGGAACTATTATTGTTTATGGTGATGAAATTATAGATTGGCGGGCAGGAGATGCTAAATATGTTAACCAAATTGAAGATAAGCGAATCTCATCTGATGAAATTGTAAAAATATTAAACGAACAATATCCGGGGTATATCAT